>NZ_LAVA02000012.1 GCF_000974985.2 Streptomyces mangrovisoli
CGCGCAGTTCCCCGCGCCCCTGGGTGGGCGGGCGTGGTGGTCCACTGCGGCTCCGTCGTGCCCGTTCGCGCAGTTCCCCGCGCCCCTTTCGGGGCACGGATGCCGAGGCGCCCCTTCAGGGGCGCGGGGAACTGCGCGGCCGGCCCCCACGGACCCGCGGAGGAGCACGGACCGGAGAAAAGGGGCGCGGGGAACTGCGCGAAAGGCCCCCACCGGGCAGCGGGTGAGGGGAAGGGAGCCCCGAGCGGAGCTCAGGGGTGGTCGGCCGCCGGGGCGTGTTCCGTGGCCGTGCGCGCGTCGATCTCCCGCCAGAACCCCGCCCGAATCGCATAGCGGTCGTTCTCGTCGATCTGGTCGTCCTTGTGGGCCAGCAGACCGAACCGGGCCGCGTACCGCAACAGCTCGCCGTCCACGCGGTGCGGAACCCGCGGGTACATGCCGGACAGCCGCTGGAGATGGACCTGGTCGCCGAGGCGGGCCATCCAGCGCCGGGCGAAGACCTGCCCCACCTCGTAGGGGTCGCCGCCGACCGTGGTGATGTCCTCCTCCCGGTCGGCCCAGCGCTGCTCGGCCGTGGTCAGCTGGGCGAGGGTCGGCATGGAGGCCGCCTCCGGCGTCTCGGCGGCGGTGCCCGGCCGGTCCACCCACCCCTTGTCGGAGGACCAGCGCAGCGTGGCCGTGGTGGGGTGCGGGGCCTGCTGGGCGGCCCCGGGGGCGCGCAGCGCGGCGAGGTCCTTCGGCGTGGGCACGCCCTTGGCGGCGGACCCACGCTCCTGCCCGGCGTGCTCGGCGAGGGCCGCGGGGCGGTGCTCGGCGGGCTCGGCGGGCCGTTCGACGGCGGGCGGCAGCGCGGAGTCGGGCAGCGGCGCCGAGAGGATCGCGGCGATCTCCGGCCGGGGCGCGTGCGGCGGCGGGCAGATCCCGCCCTGTTCCTTGGCCCGGACCGCCTTGGTGATCCAGGTCCGGTCGAGGACGCGCCGCTCGTCGGCCTCGGCAACCAGGTCCTCGGACTGGTTGTAGTCGCCGTCGGCGGCCTGCACGGCCCACAGGTGGACGGCGACGCCGTGCTCCTTGGCGGCCATCATGCCGGGCAGCAGATCGCCGTCGCCGGTGACGAGCACGATGTCGGAGCAGGCGCGGTTGCGGGCCAGCTCGGTGAGCTCGGCGTGCATGGCGGCGTCCACGCCCTTCTGCGCCCAGCGCCCGTCGCTGCGGGTCAGCGCGCCGAGCCGGACGGTGACCCGGGGCATCACGCGCAGCCTGCGGTGCTCGGGCTGCGGGACGCGGTCGGGGGCGCCGTCGAACCAGTAGATGCGCAGCAGGGGCCGTTCCGTGTCGGACTCGGCCTGTTCGCGCAGGCCCTGGATCAGGGCGGTGTGGTCGACGGTGATGCGGGAGCGGGAGGGCTCCCCGGCGAGGAGACTGGCGGCGGCCCCCAGCAGATACCCGGCGTCCACCAGGACGATGCAGCGGTCCACGCGATCCACCCTCTTTCCGGGAGGTTTGCTTCAGGCTTCCTTCGAGTCTGCCCGACCACGCGGAGGTTAACGGCCCGAACTCGATCTTCGGCGTGGCGTTTGCCGGGCAGACTCTCCGACCAGCGTGTCACACACGGTAATTATCCGAAATGCGTTCTTTGTCGGCCTATGTGAATCTGAACGCGGCCCTGGCCCCTAGATCCCCCACAGGAGGCAGATCACCATGGCCAAGAACAAGAACCGCAAGCAGGCCGGCCCTCAGAACCGCGCTTCGCAGGCCGAGAAGTTCTCGGAGCAGGCGCAGCAGACCGCGATGGAGGCGCACAGCTCTCCCGACTCGCGGATCCAGGGCAGCCCGGCGGATGTTGCCCGTAAGCAGCAGAAGCGCTTCGGCCACAACTGATGACGGGGCGTTGAGCCCCACGCACGGCAACAGGGGTGCACCCCGCATCGGGTGCACCCCTTGTTCATGTCCCGCGTGGGCCGCTAACCCGCCAGGCAGGACGGGCCGAGCAGCACCTTCAGGTCGCCGAAGAGCGCCGGGTCCGGCTTCACCCGGTGCCGGTCCAGGCGCAGCACCGTGGTCTTCGTCGGGCCCTGGAGCCTGATGCGGACCTCGCTGTCGCCCTTGTGATGGGTGAGGATCTCGCCGAGGCGGCTGACCATGGGCGGGGTGACACGGGTGGCCGGGATGGTGAGCACCACGGGCGCGTTGGTGCCCGCGTTGGACAGGTCCGGAACCATCAGCTCCATCGCGACGAGCCGCGGCACGTCCTCCCGCTTGTCGAGCCGGCCCTTGACGAACACCACGGCGTCCTCGACGAGTTGGGTCGAGATGAGCTGGTACGTCGCCGGGAAGAACATGCACTCGATGGAGCCTGCGAGATCCTCGACGGTGGCGATCGCCCAGGCGTTGCCCTGCTTGGTCATCTTGCGCTGGAGGCCGGAGATGATGCCGCCGATGGTGACGATCGCGCCGTCCGCGTGCTCGCCGCCGGTGAGCTGGGCGATGCCCGCGTCCGCCTTGTCGGACAGCACGTGCTCCAGGCCGAACAGCGGGTGGTCGGAGACGTAGAGACCGAGCATCTCCCGCTCCTGGGCGAGCAGATACGTCTTGTCCCACTCGTCGTCGGTGAACTGCACGTCGAGTCCGAAGCCGGGCTCGCTGGTCTCCTCCTCGCCCATGCCGCCGAAGAGGTCGAACTGGCCCTCGGCCTCCTTGCGCTTGACCGCGACCACGTTGTCGATCATCGGCTCGAAGTGCGCGGTGAGGCCCTTGCGGGTGTGGCCCAGGGTGTCGAAGGCGCCGGCCTTGATCAGCGATTCGGTGGTGCGCTTGTTGCAGGCGATCGCCTCGACCTTGTCGAGGTAGTCGGGGAAGGAGCCGTACTTGCCCTTGGCCTTGCGGCTCCTGATGATCGACTCGACCACGTTCGTGCCGACGTTGCGCACGGCCTCCAGGCCGAAGAGGATCACGTCGTCGCCCTGTGCGGCGAAGTTGTGCACCGACTCGTTGACGTTCGGCGGGAGCACCTTGATGCCCATGCGGCGGCACTCGTTGAGGTAGACGGCCGACTTGTCCTTGTCGTCCTTGACGGAGGTCAGCAGACCGGCCATGTACTCGGCGGGGTGGTTCGCCTTCAGGTACGCGGTCCAGTACGACACCAGGCCGTACGCGGCCGAGTGCGCCTTGTTGAACGCGTAGCCGGCGAACGGGACCAGCACGTCCCACAGGGCCTGGATGGCCTCGTCGCTGTAGCCGTTCTTCTGGGCGCCGGCCTGGAAGATGGTGAAGTTCTTGGCCAGTTCGTCGGGCTTCTTCTTGCCCATGACGCGGCGCAGGATGTCGGCCTCGCCGAGCGAGTAGCCGGCGATGATCTGCGCGGCCTTCTGCACCTGCTCCTGGTAGACGATCAGGCCGTAGGTGACCGCGAGGACCTCTTCGAGCGGCGCCTCCAGCTCCTTGTGGATCGGGGTGATCTCCTGGAGCTTGTTCTTGCGCAGCGCGTAGTTGGTGTGCGAGTCCATGCCCATCGGGCCCGGACGGTAGAGCGCGGAGACGGCGGAGATGTCCTCGAAGTTGTCGGGCTTCATCAGACGCAGCAGCGAACGCATGGGGCCGCCGTCGAACTGGAAGACGCCGAGGGTGTCGCCGCGCTGGAGCAGTTCGAAGGTCTTCGGGTCGTCCAGCGGCAGCGCCAGCAGGTCGAGGTCGATGCCCTTGTTGGACTTCACCATCTTGACGGCGTCGTCCATGATCGTCAGGTTGCGCAGGCCGAGGAAGTCCATCTTCAGCAGGCCGAGCGACTCGCACTGCGGGTAGTCCCACTGCGTGATGGTCACGCCGTCGGTGTGCCGCACCCAGATCGGGGCGTGGTCGACGATCGGCTCGCTGGACATGATCACGCCGGCCGCGTGCACGCCCATCTGCCGGACCAGGCCCTCGACGCCCTTGGCGGTGTCGATGACCTTCTTCACGTCCGGCTCGTTCTCGTACATCCCCCGGATCTCGCCCGCCTCGCTGTAGCGCGGGTGGGTCGGGTCGGTGATGCCGTTGAGGTCGATGCCCTTGCCGAGGACGTCGGCGGGCATCGCCTTGGTGAGACGGTCGCCCATCGCGTACGGGTAGCCCAGCACGCGCGCGGAGTCCTTGATCGCGTTCTTGGCCTTGATCTTGCCGTAGGTGCCGATCATGGCGACCTTGTCGGAGCCGTACTTCTCCGTCACGTAGCGGATCACCTCGACGCGCCTGCGCTCGTCGAAGTCGATGTCGACGTCGGGCATCGAGATGCGCTCGGGGTTGAGGAACCGCTCGAAGATCAGGCCGTGCGGGATCGGGTCGAGGTCGGTGATGCCCATGGCGTAGGCGACGATCGAACCGGCCGCGGAACCACGGCCGGGGCCCACCGCGATGCCCTGGTTCTTGGCCCACATGATGAAGTCGGCGACGACGAGGAAGTACCCCGGGAACCCCATCTTGATGATGACGTCCATCTCGTACTCGACCTGCCGCTGGCGGTCGTCGGGGATGCCGCCGGGGAAGCGGCGCTCCATGCCGCGGCGGACCTCCTCCTTGAACCAGGTGATCTCCGTGTAGCCGTCGGGGATGTCGAACTTCGGCATGAGGTTCTTCTCGACGAACATGCCGGTGGTGTCGACCTGCTCGGCGACCAGGAGCGTGTTGCGGCAGCCCTCCTGCCAGGCGTCCGAGGAGTCGACGGCGTACATCTCGTCCGTGGACTTCAGGTAGTAGCCGGTGCCGTCGAACTTGAAGCGGTCGGGGTCGGAGAGGTTCTTGCCGGTCTGGATGCACAGCAGGGCGTCGTGGGCGGTCGCCTCGTGCGCGTACGTGTAGTGCGAGTCGTTGGTGACCAGCGGGGGGATGCCGAGCTTCTTGCCGATCTCCAGGAGGCCGTCGCGGACCCGGTGCTCGATCTCGATGCCGTGGTCCATCAGCTCCAGGAAGTAGCGGTCCCTGCCGAAGATGTCCTGGTAGTCGGCGGCGGCCTTCAGGGCCTCGTCGAACTGGCCGAGGCGCAGCCGGGTCTGGAGCTCGCCGGAGGGGCAGCCGGTGGAGGCGATCAGCCCCTCGGACCACTGGGAGATCGTCTCCTTGTCCATCCGGGGCCACTTCTGGAGCCAGCCCTCGGCGTACGCGTCCGAGGAGAGCTTGAAGAGGTTGTGCAGGCCCGTCGCGTTCGCCGCCCAGATCGTCTTGTGCGTGTAGCCGCCGGAGCCGGAGACGTCGTCGCGCTTCTGGTGCGGCTGGCCCCACTGGATCTTGCGCTTGTTGCGCCGCGACTCGGGGGCGACGTACGCCTCGATCCCGATGATCGGCGTGACCCCCGCCTTCTTGGCCGTGTGGAAGAAGTCGTACGCCCCGTGGAGGTTGCCGTGGTCGGACATCGCGATATGGGTCATGCCCATCTCGTTGCACGCGTTGAACATGTCCTTCAGCCGCGCGGCACCGTCCAGCAGCGAGTACTGGGTGTGGACGTGCAGGTGCGTGAAGGGCGTCTTCGACACGGTTTCTGCCTCCGGCGTCAGGTCTGGGGGACAGCGTCGAAGTCTATGCCCCGGCACTGACACTCGCCGGAGGACTGACACGCGACGGGCTCGCTTGCGTACCTTCGTCCAGGGGCCCGCGGGCGCTCCCGCGGGTTTTCCGCCCTCGGCGGCCGCGGGCACTCCGGCGGCCCCCCGCCCGTTGAGACGGCGAGGAAGCCGTCGCACAAGACCGTGCGGGCCCGTCCCGTTCCACGCACCAGGAGGCACCCAGCGATGTCGGCACCCCAGCTCAACGAAGAGCAGCGCGGCGAGGAGATCCTCGGCGTCTTCGACACCGCCTTCGGCGAGCTGCTCGCCGCCGACCCGGCCGCGTTCCGCGTGAAGTTCCGCAAGATGGCGGCCTCGGCCTTCGCCTTCTACCGGGGCACGGCCTGCCTCTTCTACCACGACCTGGACGCGGAGAAGCGGGGCGGCCCGTTCCTGGACGAGCGCACCTCGCGCGTGTGGATCCACGGCGACCTGCACGCCGAGAACTTCGGCACGTACATGGACTCCAACGGCCGCCTGGTGTTCAACGTGAACGACTTCGACGAGGCGTACGTCGGCCCCTTCACCTGGGACCTCAAGCGCTTCGCCGCCTCCATGGCCCTCGTGGGGTACGCCAAGGCGCTCAGCGACGCGCAGATCAGCGAGCTGGTCACGGTGTACGCGTCGGCGTACCGCGAGCGCATCCACGCGCTGGCCACGGGCGCCAAGAGCGACGAGGTGCCGCCCTTCACCCTGGACACCGCGGAGGGCCCGCTGCTGGGCGCGCTGCGCGCGGCCCGCTCGCTGACCCGCTTCGAGCTGCTCGACTCCATGACGGAGATCCGCGACTTCGAGCGCCGCTTCGCCTCCGGCGGCGGCGCGATCGAGCTGGACGCCGCCACCCGCTACAAGGTGCTCGCGGCCTTCGACGGCTACCTGGAGACGCTGCCCGAGACCTCGCTGACCCGCCCGGACTCCTACCGCGTGAAGGACGTCGTCGGCCGCCGCGGCATCGGCATCGGCTCGGCCGGCCTGCCGTCGTACAACATCCTCCTGGAGGGCTCCAGCGACGCCCTGGAGAACGACGTCGTGATCTACATCAAGCAGGCCCAGACCCCGGCCGTCTCGCGCCACATCACCGACCCGCAGATCCGGGGCTACTTCCTGCACGAGGGCCACCGCACGGTGATCTCCCAGCGCGCCCTCCAGGCGCACGCCGACCCGTGGCTCGGCTGGACCGAGCTGAGCGGCACCGGTCAGCTCGTCGCCGAGGTCTCGCCGTACGCCGTGGACCTGGACTGGGACGACATCGACGACCCGGAGGAGATCGCGGCGGTCGTCGCGGACCTGGGCCGCTCCACCGCGACCATGCACGCGGCGGCCGACGACCAGTCCGGCGAGTCGCTGGTGCCGTTCTCCACCGAGCGCGCCATCGACGCGGCGATCGCGGCCGACGAGGAGGGCTTCGCGCCCCTGCTGGTCGACTTCGCGCACGCCTACGGCGCCCGCGCGCGGGCCGACCACCAGACCTTCGTCGACCTGTTCCGCAACGGAAGGATTCCGGGTCTGTAACCACCCGGCCGCTCACAGGGACCCTTTAGGGATCCCCTACAGGAGCGCGTGACAGACTCTCCCCGCCATGGACATATCCGGGACCCCGATCAGAGCCGTACGCGCGGCGCTGTTCACGGCTGTGGTCGTGACGCTCAGCACCGCGTCGCACGTCCTGCTGTCACGGGTCCCGCTGCCGGTGAGCACGGTGGCCGCGGTCGCGGCCGCCGTGTTCCTGCCGGCCTACACGCTGGCCGGGCGCGAGCGCGGCTTCGGCCGGATCGCCGCGCTGCTGATCCCGCTCGAGCTCGCCGCCGACACCGTCTTCACCACCGGCCAGCAGGTCTGCTACGGCCGCGCGGGCGGCCCCGTCGCGGGCCCGCTGCGCTCCGTCGGCTTCGACGTGCTGTGCGCCCACGGCGCCCCCGTCGCCACCCCGCTGGCCCGGGTCGCGGGCACCGACCCCGACCGGCTCGCGACGCTGCTCGCGCACGCCGACCCGGCGACCGCCTGGCTGCTGCTCGGCGCGCACATCGGGGTCGGCCTGCTCGCCGCCGCCTGGCTGCACCGGGGCGAGCGGGCGCTGGACCAGCTGCTGCGCGCGGTGACCGCGACGACGTTCCGGCCGCTGCTGGTGGCCGTCGCCGCGGTCACGGTGCGGCCCGCCCCGGCCCTGCGCCGCCCGGCCCGCCCGGTCCGCCGTACCGCCACCGTCCGGGACCTGCTCCTCGCGCACTCCCTGGGACGGCGCGGACCGCCCTGCCCGGCCGCCGCCTGACGGCATCCCGAGCACCGGCAGTCCCCACCCCTTTTTCCGCGCACCACAGGTGCGCGTCCCCCTTGGAGAACACCACCATGAGCAAGCGGAACAGCCAGCAGGCCAAGAACGCGGCGCGCGAGCGGCTGCGCCTGGAGCGGGAGAAGCAGGCCAAGCGGGCCAAGGTCAAGCGGCAGGTCGTCGTGGCCGCCTCGGTCGTGGCCGTGCTGGCCGCCGCCGGCGGTATCGGCTACGCCGTCGTGCAGGCCAACAAGCCCAGCTACTGGGAGGGCCTGAAGGACGCGAAGGTCGTCGCGCCCGCCCACACCACCGGCACCAACGGCACCACGGTCGTCATCGGCAAGGACAGCGCCAAGAAGACCCTGAAGGTCTACGAGGACCCGCGCTGCCCGATCTGCGCCCAGTTCGAGGAGACCGTCGGCAAGACCGTCGAGAAGGACCTCTCCGACGGCAAGTACAAGATCCAGTACACCGGCGGCACGTTCATCGACGGTGACTCGCTCGGCAAGGGCAAGATCGGCTCCAACGGCGAGGGCTCGAAGAACGCGATGAGCGCCATGGGTGCCGCGCTCAACGTGAGCGACGACGCGTTCATCCAGTACAAGTACGCCCTCTACTCGAAGAAGTGGCACCCCGAGGAGACGGACGACAAGTTCAAGGACGACAACTACCTGATCAAGGTCGCGAACACCGTCCCCGCGCTGAAGAACAACACCGCGTTCCAGAACGCCGTGAAGAAGGGCACCTACGACGCCTGGGCGCTCGCCATGTCGAAGACCTTCGACACCAACAAGGACGGCGTGACGGGCACCCCGAGCTTCGTCATGAACGGCAAGATGCTCACCACCTCCGACGGCAACCCGCCGATGACGGTGGCGGACTTCAACTCCGTGGTGGGCGCGGCGCTCAAGGGCTGACCGCGGCCCTGCCCGAAGGCTGATCACCTTCGCGCTCAAGGGCTGAGACGGCCGGTTTCCACAGGGTGGACACGGAACGGCGGGCGGACTTTCACGAGTTCGCCCGCCGTTGTTCATACCGATCAGTAACCTGGTCGTTCGTGACCAGTCGACACAGACCCTCCGAGGTCGTCAACTCCCTTTCTCCTCGCCGCCGTACGGTCGTCAAGGCCGCGGCGGCGACCGCTGTCCTGGGCGTGCCGCTCGCCGCCGCCCTGCCGGCCCGCGCCGACGCGCAGGCCCCCGCCTTCCTGCACGGTGTCGCCTCCGGCGACCCGCTGCCCGACGGCATCCTGCTGTGGACCCGGGTGACCCCCACCGCCGAGGCCGCCCCGGGCTCGGGGCTCGGCCCCGACACCGAGGTGAGCTGGATCGTCGCGAAGGACAAGGCGCTGACGACCGTCGTCGCCAAGGGCTCCCTCACCGCCACGGCCGCCTCCGACCACACCGTCAAGGCCGACATACGCGGCCTGGAGCCGGCCACCGACTACTGGTTCCGCTTCTCCGCCGGCGGCACCGACTCCCCGGTGGCGCGCACCCGCACCGCGCCGGCGGCGGACGCGACCGTCACCGGCCTGCGCTTCGGCGTGGCCACCTGCGCCAACTGGGAGGCCGGCTACTTCGCCGCCTACCGCCATCTCGCGGCCCGCAGCGACCTGGACGCGTGGCTGCATCTCGGCGACTACATCTACGAGTACAAGTCCGGCGAGTACGCGGCCCGGGGCACCGTCGTACGCCCGCACGCGCCCGCCAACGAGATCATCACGCTCGCCGACTACCGCACCCGGCACGGCAAGTACAAGACCGACCCCGACCTCCAGGCCCTGCACCTGAAGGCCCCGGTCATCGCGATCTGGGACGACCACGAGTTCGCCGACAACGCCTGGTCGGGCGGCGCCGTCAACCACACCGAGGGCGCCGAGGGCGCCTGGACGGACCGTCAGGCCGCCGCCAAGCAGGCCTACTTCGAGTGGATGCCGGTCCGCCCCGCCCTCGCCGGCACCACCTACCGCCGCCTGCGCTTCGGCAAGCTCGCCGACCTGTCGCTGCTCGACCTGCGGTCCTTCCGCTCGCAGCAGGCCTCCTCCGCCAGCGGCTCGGTCGACGACCCGGACCGCACCATCACCGGTCGCGCCCAGCTCGACTGGCTGAAGGCCGGGCTGAAGGCGTCCGACACCACCTGGCGGCTGGTCGGCAACTCCGTGATGATCGCCCCGTTCGTCGTCGGCTCCCTCACCGCCGACCTGTTCAAGCCGCTCGCCAAACTGCTCGGGCTGCCCCAGGACGGCATCGGCGTCAACACCGACCAGTGGGACGGCTACACCGACGACCGCCGCGAACTCCTCGGCCATCTGCGGTCCAACGCCATCGGCAACACCGTCTTCCTGACCGGCGACATCCACATGTCGTGGGCCAACGACGTGCCGGTGGACGCGGGCACCTACCCGCTGTCGGCCTCCGCGGCGACCGAGTTCGTCATCACCTCGGTCACCTCCGACAACCTCGACGACATCGTCAAGGTCCCCGAGGGCACGGTCTCCGCGCTCGCCGCCCCGCTCATCGAGGCCGCCAACCGGCACGTCCACTGGGTCGACACCGACCGGCACGGCTACGGCGTGCTGGACATCACCGCCGACCGCGCGCAGATGGACTACTACGTCCTGTCCGACCGCACGTCCGCCACCGCGACCTCCGCCTGGGAGCGGTCGTACCGCACGCGCAGCGGCACGCAGAAGGTCGAGCGGACGTACGACCCGGTGTAGTGCCCTGACCGGCTAGAGCGTGTCGAGGAAGCCGAGCGCCACCCGCCAGGTGGCCTCGGCCGCCTCCGCGTCCCAGTCCGGGAGTTCGGGGTCGGTGTACACGTGACCCGCTCCCGCGTAGCGGTACACCTCCACGTCGGCGCCGGCGCGGCGCATCTGGAGATACCAGGCGCTCAGCCAGTCGTCCGTCTCGAACGGGTCGGGTTCGGCCACGTGCAGCTGGACCGGGAGCTCGTCCACCGTGACGTTCGGCGCGAGGTCCGAGGTGCCGTGCAGGAGCAGCAGCCCGCGCGCCCGCTCGTCGCCGAGGGCCAGCGTCTGCGCCAGCGAGGCGCCGAGCGAGAGGCCCGCGTACACCAGGCCGCGCTCCGAGTACGGCGCCGCGGCCAGCACGGCTCTCTTCAGCAGCTCGTCCTTGCCGATCTCCTCGCGGCAGGCCATGCCCTCCTCGACCGTCTCGAAGGTGCGCCCGTCGAACAGGTCCGGGGTCCACACCTCGTGACCCGCGGCGCGCAGCCGGTCCGCCGCGTCACGGACCGCGGGCCGCAGCCCGTACGCCGAGTGAAAGAGCATGATGTTCATGGGGCCATGGTGCCAGCCGGGTACGACAACGCCCGAACGGCGCTCGCGCGCGGCTACCCGGCGCGGCCTCGAACACACATGTTCAAGGCACCGGTGGGCCGGTTAGGTTCGAAGGCATGGAGAACGTGCTCCGCCCGCTGATCGTGGTCGGCGGCTCAGTCGTCCTCACTCTGGTGATCGGCTGGGCCACCGACTTTCTGTTGCGCAAGGCCGACGAACGCCGCAGCGACACCCCTCTGTGGGGGCTGCTGCGGCGCGGCCGCGTCCCCTACCAACTGGTCATCTGCGCCGCCCTGCTCAGAGGCTCCTACGACCAGGCCGAACTGCTGGAGGAACACCGGGTCGGCATCGGCCGCGCCCTGACGCTGGTGCTGATCGGCGCGGCGGCCTGGCTGGTGATCCGGATCACCGGCGCCGTCGTCGAGTCGTCGTACGCCCGCTACGCGCAGTCCCGCGCCCAGCGCGACCCCGCCAAGGTCCGCCGGGTACGCACCCAGGTGTCGCTGATCATGCGCGTGGTGTCGGCGATCGTCGGCGTCGTGGCCGTCGCCTCGATGCTGCTGACGTTCCCCGCGATGCGGGCCGCCGGTGCCTCGCTGCTGGCCTCGGCCGGCGTGCTCGGCATCGTCGCCGGTGTCGCCGCCCAGTCCACCCTCAGCAACCTGTTCGCAGGCCTCCAGATCGCCTTCGGCGACATGGTGCGGCTCGGCGACACGGTGGTGGTGGACGGCGAGTGGGGCACGGTCGACGAGATCACGCTGACCTTCCTCACCGTGCGGACCTGGGACGACCGCCGGATCACCATGCCGGTGTCGTACTTCACCTCGAAGCCGTTCGAGAACTGGTCGCGCGGCACCCCGCAGATGACCGGCATCGTCTACTGGCACCTCGACCACACCGCGCCCGTGGAAGCGATGCGGGACAAGCTCCGCGACATCCTGCGCCAGTGCCCGGCCTGGGACGGGCGCGACTACGGCATCGCGGTGACCGACACCACGCCCAACACCCTCCAGGTGCGCGCCCTGGTGACGGCCAAGGACGCCGACGACATCTGGACGGTCCGGGTCACGGTCCGCGAGCGGATGATCCGCTGGCTGGTCGAGGAGCACCCGTACGCGCTGCCGCGGGTCTCCACCTCCGCAGCGGTGCCGCCGCCGGCCACCCCGCAACTGGCCGCCGACCGACTGTCCCGCAACGGCCTGCCGCCCCGCACGGGCCGCGGCTGAGCCCGCGGTCCCGGGGCCTGTCGCAACACGCCCTAGTGGCCCCGCTCGGCGCCGCCGTTGACCTGGACGATCTGGGACGTGATGTGGGCGGCGCCGGGCGAGGCGAGCCAGTGCAGGGTGGCGGCGACGTCGCCGGGCTCGCCGGCCCGGCCGGTCGCGGTCTCGGCGACCAGCCTCGCCCGCCGCTCCTCGGCGACCGGGCCGCCGAAGAACTCGGTGTCCTGCACATAGCCGGGCGCGACCACGTTCACCGTGATCCCGCGCGGGCCGAGCCGGCGGGCCAGATCGTGGGCGTACGGGTGCAGGGCGGCCTTGGACGCTGCGTACGCCCCGGTGCCCGAGCCGCGGAACGCGGCGATGGAGCTGAGGAACAGCACCCGGCCGCCCGGCTCGGCGAGCCGGGCGGCCAGCGCCTCGGTGAGCAGCGCGGCGGTGAGCGTGTTGCCGCGGAAGTTCACGGTCCAGTCGTGCGCGACGGCGTCCAGCGGGTCGTCGCCCGCCGCGGCGGGCTCCAGCCCCCCGTTGCCGCCCGCGCAGTGCACCAGGACGTCCACGGTGCCGAGCTCGTCCTTCACGAACGCGGCGACGCCCCGTACGGCGGCCGGCTCGGCGAGGTCGGCGGCATACGTGAGCGCGTCCGGCACCCCGGCCTTCTCCAGCACCTGTGCCCGCCGCCCGAGCAGCAGCACACGGTCGCCGTCGGCAGCGAAGAGCCGCGCCGCGGCGAGCCCGATCCCCGTACCCCCACCACTGACCACCACGTTACGAGCCATGAACCGAGCGTACGCACCCACCGACCCCCCGCGGGCAGGCACGCCCCAAAGGGGCGCGGGGAACTGCGCGACAAGCCGCGACGCACCCGCACAGGCCCACAAGCTCCCGGCCGGGCCGGGCCCGGCACCTCACCGAAGGCTCCGCACGTCCAGATGCCGCAGCACCCGGTCCACGATCTCCGGATCGGCCCCCGGTTCGCTGCGCGCCGCGAGCACCTCGTGCCGCGCCGCGCTCAGCAGCTCCGCCTGGATCCGCCGCACCCGCTTCACCCGGCGCCGTACCTCCCGCCGTTCCTCGTCCCCCAGCTCGGGAGAGATCCGCACGCCGATGTCGAGCGCCTGCCGCAGCATCCGCTCGGACAGCTCGTCCGGCAGCTCCTCCACCGCCTCGATCTCCCGCAGCCGGCGCTTCGCGGCCTTCGCCGCCCGTACCGCGAGCTCCCGCTCGAACTCCTTCTCCCGGACGGTGTCCGCCTGCACCCCGAGCCGGCGCACCAGCCACGGCAGGGTCAGCCCCTGGAGCACCAGCGTGCCGAGGATCACGCCGAACGCGATGAAGACGATCTCGTCCCGGTCGGGGAAGGGCTTCCCGGCGTCCGTCGACAGCGGGATCGCGAGCGCCAGCGCCACCGACGCCACCCCGCGCATCCCCGACCACCACATGACGACGGTCTCCCGCCAGCTGGTCGGGATGTCCTCGTCGTAGTCGCGCTTGGCGTGCAGCCGCTTGGTCAGCCAGGTCGCGGGCAGCAGCCACAGCAGCCGTACGAGGACCACCACGCCGAGGATCGCGGCGGCCCAGCCGAGCAGCTCGCCCCAGCGGCCGGACGCCGTCCTGAGCGCGTTGTGCAGCTCCAGGCCGATCAGACCGAAAGCGACGCCGGTGACGAGCGTGTCGACGATGTCCCAGAAGGTGTGCCCGGCCAGCCGGGTCATGACGTCGTCGGCGTCGAGGGCGTACTCGGCGAGGAACAGCGCGGTGGTGAGCACGGCGAGCACCCCGGACCCGTGCAGCTCCTCCGCGATCACGTAGGAGACGTACGGCACCAGCAGGGTCAGCCCGATCTGGAGGGTGGCGTCCCCGAGCACGTCGAGCAGCTTGTTGGCGCCCCAGCCGAGCCCGAGCCCGACGGCGACCGCGACCACGGCGGACAGCACGAGGTCGAGGGCGGCCTGGCCCGTGTGGAACGTTCCGCTGACGACCGCGGCGATCGCCACGTGGTAGAGCACGATGGCCGTCACGTCGTTGAACAGGCCCTCGCCCTCCAGGATCGAGATCAGCCGGCGCGGCAGCCCCAGCTGCCCCGCGACGGCCGTCGCGGCGACCGGGTCGGGCGGGGCGACGAGCGCGCCCAGCGCCACGGCCGCGGCCACCGGCATCCCGGGCACGATCTTGTTGGCGACGAAGGCGACGCACACCGTGGTGACGAAGACCAGCGCCACGGCGAGCAGGAAGATCGGCCGCCGGTTGGCCGCGAACTGCCGCCAGGAGGTGCGCCGGACCGCCGCGTAGAGCAGCGGCGGCAGCAGGGCGGGCAGGATCAGCTCGGGCGGGATGTCCACGTTGGGGACGAAGTCCAGCACCGCGAGGACGATCCCGAACAGGGTCATCAGCACCGGTGAGGGCAGCCCGAACCGGTCCCCCACCGGAACGCTCACCAGGGCCCCGACGAGCAGCACGAACAGCAGGGCCAACTGATCCACGGTCAGCGCTCCGGGGAGTTCGACGGTCGCACGGCAGAGCCCAAGCCTGCCACGGCGGCCCTGCCCGCGGCCCGCTCCCGCGGTCGGCTACAGCGCGCGCCGCATCCCCTGGTGCGGGATGCCCGCCTCCTCGTACTCGGCGCCGTAGGGCTCGTACCCGAGGCGCTCGTAGAACCCCAGGGCGTGGGTCTGGGCGTGCAGGTCGACCGCGGCGAGACCGCGCGCGCGGGCCGCGTCCTCGATGGCGCGCACCAGGGCGACGCCGACGCCGAGCCCGCGGGAGCGCTGCGCCACGGCCAGCCGGCCGAGCGAGCCGAGGGTGAGGTCCCCGCCGGTCTTCTCCGCGGCCCGCTCGCCGTGCAGCAGGCGGCCCGTGCCCAGGGGCACGCCGTCGCCGGTGATCGCCAGCACGTGCACCGCCACGGCGTCGTAGGCGTCGTACTCGATGTCCTCGGGGACGCCCTGCTCGCCGACGAAGACCTCCTTGCGCAGCGCGAAGCACGCTTCGAGGTCGGCGGGGTCCTCGGCGACGCGGACCGTGTATGCGGCGCTCATGCCCACGTCTCCTCGCGGACCTGCTCAAGGGCCTGCTGAAGGTCCTCGGGGTAGTCGCTCTCGAACTCGGCCCAGGTGCCGTCGCCGGGGTGCTCGAAGCCGAGGCGGACCGCGTGCAGCCACTGGCGGGTCAGGCGCAGCCGCTTGGCGAGGGTCGGGTCGGCACCGTAGGTCAGGTCGCCGACGCAGGGGTGGCGGTGGGCGGCCATGTGCACGCGGATCTGGTGGGTGCGGCCGGTCTCCAGCTTCACGTCGAGCAGCGAGGCCGCGCGGAACGCCTCGATGAGGTCGTAGTGCGTGACGCTGGGTTTGCCCTCGGCGGTGACCGCCCACTTGTAGTCGTGCTGCGGGTGGCGGCCGATGGGGGCGTCGATGGTGCCGCTGGTCGGGTCGGGGTGGCCCTGGACGAGCGTGTGGTAGCGCTTGTCGACCGTGCGCTCCTTGAACTGGCGCTTGAGCGAGGTGTACGCGCGCTCCGACTTGGCGACCACCATGAGGCCGGAGGTGCCCACGTCGAGGCGGTGCACGATGCCCTGGCGCTCGGCGGCGCCGGAGGTGGAGATGCGGTACCCGGCGGCGGCCAGGCCGCCGATCACGGTGGGGCCGGTCCAGCCGGGGCTCGGGTGCGCGGCGACGCCGACCGGCTTGACGATCACGACCACGTCGTCGTCGTCGTGCACGATCTCCATGCCCTCGACGGGCTCGGCGACGATCTGCACCGGGGCGGGCGCCTGCGGCATCTCGACCTCGAGCCAGGCGCCGCCGCTCACCCGCTCGGACTTGCCGACCACCGCGCCGTCGACCTGGACCTTGCCGGCCGCGGCCAGCTCGGCCGCCTTCGTGCGGGAGAAGCCGAACATCCGGGAGATGGCGGCGTCGACGCGCTCGCCCTCCAGGCCGTCGGGCACGGGCAGGGTGCGGATCTCGGGAAGCGTGCTCACCCGTCGAGTATGCCGGACCCCACCGACAGCCCGGTCCACGGTCCCCGCGGACCGGGCTGTCGGGAGGGCGTCAGTCCTTGTGGACGGTCCCGTCCGGGTCCAGCCCGCGGAAGGAGAGCAGCACGATCAGGATGCCGCCGCAGACGATCGCCGAGTCGGCCAGGTTGAACACCGCGAAGCCCTTGGGCGCGATGAAGTCGACGACCTGGCCCTCCAGGATGCCCGGCGAGCGGAAGATCCGGTCGGTGAGGTTGCCGATCGCGCCGCCGAGCAGCAGACCGAGGGCGATCGCCCAGGGCAGGCTGTAGAGCTTGCGGGCGAGGCGGATGATGACCACGATCACCGCCGCGGCGATCACCGTGAAGATCACCGTGAACGCGGCGCCGAAGCCGAAGGCGGCGCCGGGGTTGCGGATGGCGTTGAGCTCCAGCCAGTCGCCGGCCAGCTTGATCGGCGCGTGGTGCTCCAGCTTCGCGACCACCAGCAGCTTGCTGATCAGGTCGAGGGCGTACGCGAACGCGGCGACCGCGAACAGCACGGCGATCCGCCGCCCGCCCCGGGGCCGCTCGGCGGCCTGGTCGGCGGCCCGCTCGTCCGCCCCGGGGGCGCCGGACAGGCCGGACACACCGGGCGTCCCGGGCGTGGCCGCCTGCTCGCCGCTGTCGTCCGGGATGTCCGGCGTACCGATGATGCGCTCCGCCTCTGCCACGTGAGTCCCTCAACCTAGGTGCCTGACTGAGGACGAGGGTACGGCACGCCCTCGCGGGCCCACCTCCTCAGTGGCCCGGCTCCCGTTCCCCGGTGGCGCCGCTCCCGCCGCTCAGTAGCGCCGCTCCTGCTTCTGCTTGCACTCCACGCAGAGTGTCGCCCTGGGGAAGGCCTGCATCCGGGCCTTGCCGATGGGGTTCCCGCAGTTCTCGCAGAGGCCGTAGGTGCCCGCGTCCAGCCGCTCCAGGGCGCGCTCGGTCTGGAGCAGCATCTCGCGCGCGTTGGCGGCGAGCGCCAGCTCGTGCTCGCGGGTGATGTTCTTGGTCCCGGTGTCGGCCTCGTCGTCGCCGGCGCCGTCGCCCGAGTCCCGCATCAGGCCCGCCACGGACGCCTCCGAGGCCGCGATCTCGGCGCGCAGCCGCTCGCCCTCGGAGAGCAGCTCCGTGCGCGCCTCCTCGACCTCCTCGGGGCTCCAGGGCTCCTCCCCCGGGCGGACCGCGAGGTCGCCGGGCTCGACCGCCGCGGAGATCCGTGCCTTGGGGACGCCGCTCTTGGCCGCCGTGGCCGTGCCAGGGATCTTCTTCGCAACCACTGTCGTGGCTCCCGTCTGCTCCGCGGCCCGCGCCGCGCCCGCTTTCCTGGACGTGCTGGTCTTGGCCGTGGCGGCCTTTCCCGAGGCAGCCTTCCCCGAGGCGGCCTTCCTGGTCGTCTTCTTCGCGGCCGGCTCCGTGTCCGCCGGGGCGGCCGGGTCCGCCGCGGCGGCCTCCTTCGCCGCGGCGCTCCTGCGTGCCGCGGTGGCCTTCTTCGCCGCGGTGGTCTTCTTCGCCGACTGCTGTGCGGCGGTCTTCTTCGCCACCATGGCCGCGGCCCCTTCACATATTGTGATCTTGCTCGCGAATCGTGCTGGGACGATAAATCGACTTGAGTCCCGCGGCAACGGGGCACGCCGCCCCGACCGTCCGCCTCGCGCGTGCGGCGCGGCCGATCTCAAGGCGTTGTGCCCAGCAGGCCGCGGGGTAATCCGCGAAGCCGGGCGTCCCGGGATCCGAACACCCGTACCCGCCCAATAGGGTCATCACACCCCCCTCGCGGACCCGCTTCCCGGGGACCCGAAAACCGGTCGGCCGCCGTCGGCACCGCGCCGTACACTGGGCGGAGCGAAAAGCGTGGATGGGGACGAGTAGCGGCGTACGCAGCCCAGAGCGATCCGGGGACGGTGGGAGCCCGGAGGCGAGCGCGACGCGAAGATCACCCCGGAGCCGCCGGAGGAAAGCCCCGCCACGAGCCGGGGCCGTAGAACCGGCATCGCGACCCCAATGAGGGGGCCCACCGGCGCGCACGGGCGCATCGGGGGGCCAAGGAGGGTGGTACCGCGGGAGCGCGCCCAAAGCGGCGCGGAGGCAGGCAACAGGCCGGCCCTCTCGTCCCTCCGGACGGAAGGCAGCAAGTCCGCCGGAGGAAGCTCGCTGATGACAACGCCGACGTACCGCCAGGTGCCCGCCCAGGTCGACCTGCCCGCGCTCGAGCACGCGGTGCTCGACTTCTGGCGCGAGCAGAAGATCTTCGCCAAGAGCCTGGAGCAGTCCGAGGGACGCCCCGAGTGGGTCTTCTACGAGGGCCCGCCCACCGCGAACGGCATGCCCGGCGCCCACCACATCGAGGCCCGCGTCTTCAAGGACGTCTTCCCCCGCTTCCGCACCATGCGCGGCTACCACGTGGGCCGCAAGGCCGGCTGGGACTGCCACGGCCTCCCGGTCGAGCTCGCGGTCGAGAAGGAGCTCGGCTTCAGCGGCAAGCAGGACATCGAGGCGTACGGCATCGCCGAGTTCAACGAGCGCTGCCGCGCGTCCGTGCTGCGCCACACCGACGCCTTCTCCGAGCTGACGACCCGCATGGGCTACTGGGTCGACCTCGACGACGCCTACGTGACCATGGACCCCGAGTACATCGAGTCCGTGTGGTGGTCGCTGAAGGAGATCTTCAACAAGGGGCTGCTGGTCCAGGACCACCGCGTCGCGCCCTGGTGCCCGCGCTGCGGCACCGGACTGTCGGACCACGAGCTCGCGCAGGGCTACGAGACGGTCGTCGACCCGTCCGTCTACGTCCGCTTCCCGCTCACCTCCGGCCCGCTGGCGGGCCAGGCCTCGCTCGTGGTGTGGACGACGACCCCGTGGACCCTGGTGTCCAACACGGCGGTCGCCGCGCACCCCGAGGTGACCTACGTCGTCGCCACGAACGGCGAGGAGAAGCTCGTCGTCGCCGAGCCGCTGGTCGAAAAGGCGCTCGGCGAGGGCTGGGAGACCACCGGGGAGTCCTTCACCGGCGCCGAGATGGAACGCTGGACGTACCAGCGCCCCTTCGAGCTGGTCGAGTTCCCCGAGCCCGCGCACTACGTCGTCAACGCCGAGTACGTCACCACCGAGGACGGCACCGGTCTCGTCCACCAGTCCCCCGCCTTCGGCGAGGACGACCTCAAGGTCTGCCGCGCCTACGGCCTGCCGGTGGTCAACCCGGTGCGTCCCGACGGCACGTTCGAGGAGGACGTCCCGCTGGTAGGCGGCGTCTTCTTCAAGAAGGCGGACGAACGCCTCACCGAGGACCTCGCCGAGCGCGGCCTGCTCTTCAAGCACCTGCCGTACGAGCACAGTTACCCGCACTGCTGGCGCTGCCACACCGCGCTGCTCTACTACGCGCAGCCGTCCTGGTACATCCGCACCACGGCCGTCAAGGACCGTCTCCTCGAGGAGAACGAGAAGACCAACTGGTTCCCGGACACGGTCAAGCACGGCCGGTACGGCGACTGGCTCAACAACAACATCGACTGGGCGCTGTCCCGCAACCGCTACTGGGGCACCCCGCTGCCCATCTGGCGCTGCGAGGAGGGCCACCTCACCTGCGTCGGCTCCCGCGCCGAACTCACCGAGCTGACCGGCACGGACCAGTCCGCGCTCGACCCGCACCGGCCGTTCATCGACGACGTCACCTTCGCCTGCCCCGACTGCTCGGCCACCGCCACGCGCGTGCCCGAGGTCATCGACGCCTGGTACGACTCGGGTTCGATGCCGTTCGCGCAGTGGGGCTACCCGTACAAGAACAAGGAGCTGTTCGAGAGCCGTTACCCGGCGCAGTTCATCTCCGAGGCGATCGACCAGACCCGCGGCTGGTTCTACACGCTGATGGCCGTCGGCACGCTGGTCTTCGACAAGTCCTCGTACGAGAACGTCGTGTGCCTCGGCCACATCCTGGCCGAGGACGGCCGCAAGATGTCCAAGCACCTGGGCAACATCCTCCAGCCGATCCCGCTGATGGACCAGCACGGGGCGGACGCGGTGCGGTGGTTCATGGCGGCGGGCGGCTCGCCCTGGGCGGCGCGGCGCGTCGGCCACGGCACCATCCAGGAGGTCGTGCGCAAGACGCTGCTGACGTACTGGAACACGGTCGCCTTCCAGGCGCTGTACGCCCGCACGTCGAACTGGGCGCCCAGTGCGGCGGACCCGGCCCCGGCCGACCGGCCGCTGATCGACCGCTGGCTGCTGTCCGAACTCCACGCGCTCACCGACCAGGTGACGCAGTCTCTGGAGGCGTACGACACCCAGCGCGCCGGCAAGCTGCTCTCGGCGTTCGTCGACGACCTGTCCAACTGGTACGTGCGCCGCTCGCGGCGCCGGTTCTGGCAGGGCGACAAGGCCGCGCTGCGCACCCTGCACGAGGTCGTGGAGACCGTCACCAAGCTGATGGCGCCGCTGACCCCGTTCATCACCGAGCGGGTCTGGCAGGACCTGATCGTGCCGGTCTCCCCGCACGCCCCGGAGTCCGTGCACCTGGCGTCCTGGCCGGAGGCGGACCTGTCCGCGATCGACCCGGAGCTGTCGCGCCAGATGGTGCTCGTACGGCGCCTGGTGGAGCTGGGCCGCGCCACGCGCGCGGAGTCGGGCGTCAAGACCCGCCAGCCGCTGTCGCGCGCGCTGGTGGCCGCGGCGGGCTTCGACGGCCTCGACCGCGAGCTGCACGCGCAGATCACGGAGGAGCTGAACGTCAGCTCCCTCGCCTCGCTCTCCGAGGTCGGCGGCTCGCTGGTGGACACCACGGCCAAGGCCAACTTCCGCGCGCTGGGCAAGCGGTTCGGCAAGCGGGTGCAGGACGTGGCCAAGGCCGTCGCCGCCGCCGACGCGGCCGCGCTCTCCCTCGCCCTGCGCGAGGGCACGGCGTCGGTCGAGGTCGACGGGGAGACGGTGACCCTGGCCCCGGACGAGGTGATCATCACGGAGACGCCGCGCGAGGGCTGGTCGGTGGCGTCCGACGCGGGCGCGACGGTCGCGCTGGACCTGGAGATCACCGAGGAGCTGCGGCAGGCCGGTCTGGCCCGTGACGCGATCCGGCTGATCCAGGAGGCCCGCAAGAACAGCGGCCTCGACGTGGCGGACCGGATCGCGCTGCGCTGGACCTCGACGGACGTGGCGGTCGTCGCGGCGCTCACCGAGCACGCGGGGCTGATCGCGGACGAGGTCCTCGCGACGGACTTCGCGCAGGGGGAGGCGGACGGGTCGTACGGCGCCGCGTTCACGGACGAGGGGTTGTCGCTGGTGTTCCGCCTGCGCAAGGCGTAGCGCGTAGTGCCTCTGGCAGTTCGCAGCAAGGGCCGGGCTCGCTCCCTCCGGGGGGCGGGCCCGGCCCTTCGCTTGCCACGGGCGGTCGACCTGTGCGGGTCCGTCGTGGCTCGTCGCGCAGTTCCCCGCGCCCCTGAGGGGACCGCCCGCACCGACGCTGCGCACGCCTCGGACAGGGCCGGGCACACTGCCCCAGCGCGGGCACATCGTGGCCGATCGCGCAGTTCCCCGCGCCCCTGAGGGGGTGACGCTGAGGCCACAGAGCCGCACCTGCCGACCCCGCCGGCCGCGCTCCCCCAGGGGCGCGGGGAACTGCGCGACAAGCCACCACGCACCCGCACCCACACGAGCAGTCCAGCCCACCCTTCGAGGGGCGCGGGGAACTGCGCAAAAGTCGCCACGCTCCCGCACACCCCGTCGGCCGGGGCCGAGCCTCGCGCAGCAACCCCGTCGAGCCCGCCGCACGGCGAACGGGCGGGGCCCCGGACCGAAGTCCGGGGCCCCGCCCGTGGTGCAGGCTGCCGACGCCTACGCAGTGTTACCGGGCCGGCGGCCCTTAGTTGTCGTCCTCGTCGATCAGGAACCCACGCATCGGCGAGGGGGCCTGACCCATCGGGCCGGGGCCCTGCGGGCGGACCGGCGCCATCGGCTGGGTCATCGCCGGGGACATCTGCTGCTGGCCGCCGAAGGACGGGCCGACTGGGCCGGGGCCACCACCCATCGCCGGGTTGCCGCCGTAGGACGGGGCGGTCGCGCCGGCCGGGGCCATCGAAGGCGCCGGGGACGGCGGCAGCGAGGGCGCCGCGGGGCTGCGCGGCGGGGCCAGCGAGTCGTCGGCCTGGGTCTCCAGCTGACGCAGCTGGGACTCGAGGTACGACTTCAGGCGCGTGCGGTACTCGCGCTCGAAGCCGCGCAGGTCCTCGACCTTGCGCTCCAGCGTGGCGCGGGCGGACTCCAGGGAGCCCATCGCGACGCGGTGCTTCTCCTGCGCGTCCCGCTCCAGGGCGTCGGCCTTGGCACGGGCGTCACGCTCGAGACCCTCGGCGCGGCTGCGGGCCTCGCCGACGATCTTGTTGGCCTCGGAGCGGGCCTCGGCGATCGCCTGGTCGGCGGTCTGCTGGGCCAGCGAGAGCACACGAGCGGCGCTGTCGCCACCGGGACCCTGGCCCATCGGACCGGGGCCACCCATGGGACCGCCCATGGGGCCACCCATCGGACCGCCCATGGGACCACCCATGGGGCCGCCCATCTGCTGCTGCATCGGGGGCTGGCCGCCCATGGGGCCCTGACCCATCGGGCCCTGGCCCATCGGACCCTGACCCATGGGGCCCTGGCCCATCGGACCCTGACCCATGGGGCCCTGGCCCTGACCCATCGGACCCTGACCCATCGGACCGGGACCCTGCGGGCCCTGGCCGCCGGGACCGGCGGGAAGCTGCGGGGCACCGCTCGGCAGCTGCGGCGGGCCGCCCATGGGCCCACCCATCTGCTGCGGCGGGCCAGATATGCCGGCGGGCACGGGGCCGCCGGGTCCACGCATGCCGCCCTGAGGCTGGTCCTGCTCCGGAGGCTTGCGCATGTTCTGCTGGTTCTGGGCAGCAGCACGCGTCGCGGCGGCCAGCTTGGCGCGAAGGTCCTCGTTCTCGCGCAGCAAGCGGGTCAGCTCGGCTTCGACCTCGTCGAGGAAGGCATCGACCTCGTCCTCGTCATAGCCTTCTCGGAGGCGGACGGTCGTGAACTGCTTGTTCCGCACGTCCTCGGGGGTCAACGGCATCTCTTCACCTCAACGTAGTCGTCGGCATTCGGCAAGACGGTAGGTCACATCGCTCACAGCCGGCTCACGACCGAGATCAGGATGTAGACGATGATCATCAGTACGAAGAAGGACAGGTCGAGCGCCACGCCCCCGAGACGCAACGGCGGGATGAACCGCCGCAGAAGCTTGAGCGGTGGATCAGTGACAGTGTAAGTGGCCTCCAGAACCACCACCATCGCCTTGCCGGGTTGCCACGAGCGGGCGAACTGGAAGACATAGTCCATGACCAACCGGAAGATGAGCACGATGAGGAAGCACATCAGCGCGATGTAGATCACATCCAGGAACACGCTCATGCCTGTGCTTCCCTCTCCCCAGCCCTCGTCCGTTTCCGGTTCCTACGTCTTCAGCTCTGGTTGAAGAACCCGCCCTCTGCGATGCGGGCCTTGTCCTCCGCCGTGACATCGACGTTAGCAGGCGACAACAGGAACACCTTCTGCGTCACCCGCTCGATGCTGCCGTGCAGACCGAACACCAGACCAGCCGCAAAGTCGACAAGTCGCTTCGCGTCCGTGTCGTCCATCTCCGTGAGATTCATGATCACCGGAGTGCCCTCACGGAAGTGTTCCCCGATGGTACGGGCCTCGTTGTAGGTCCGGGGGTGGAGTGTGGTGATCCGGTACGGCTCTCGTTCCGACACGACCTTGGGCATGATCACCGGTGCGTTCTTCTCCAGGGACTGACGTTCTTGTGTGATGGACGCCACGGGCGCGATGCGCGCGGGACGACTCGATTCCGCGACGAGCGAAGCAGAGCGGGCGACCGGCTCGCGCTGGGCGGGCGGCTGCACGATTCGTACCTCTTCGTCCCTTTGCGACTGGTGTGCTCCGTGGGACTGGTGGGGCGGCTCGTGCCGCCGATGGTCCCGCTCGGGCTCCGGGTCCAGTTCGGGCTCGAAGTCGTCATCGGGGTCGAACCCCCGGCCGTCGTACCCATCGTCCTCCACGAGGCCGAGGTAGACCGCCATCTTGCGCATCGCGCCGGCCATGCTCTGAGTCCTCCGCTCTGTGGTGGATCGGCTGACGACCGTCAAGTGCCCGCGATCCACGTGGTCGTTAGCCCCGCCTTTCGGCGGAATTGACCATATTTTCTGCTGTGGTCCGACTTCTTGGCGACGTTACCCGAGCCTGGGGCGGACTCCGAGTACCGCGGTGCCGACGCGTACATGTGTCGCTCCGGCGGCCACGGCCTCTTCGAGATCCGCACTCATCCCTGCCGACACCATGTTCGCAGCCGGATGACTCCTGCGCAGGTAGGTCGACAAATCCATCAGCCGCTCGAAGGCCGCCCGTTGACGCCCGGCGTACTCCCCCGCCAGCGGCGCGACGGTCATCAGCCCGGCGAGTCGCAGTCCCGCCGATCCGGCGACGAGGTCGGCCAACTCTTCGATTCCGTCGGGGGCGACGCCGCCCCGCTCGCCCCGGTCGCCGGAGGCCGCGTCCAGCGCGACCTGGATCAGGCACCCCACCTCGCGGCCGGCCCGCTCCGCCTCCCGGGACAAGGCGGTCACCAGCCGGGCACGGTCCACGGACTGCACCACATCGGCATAACCGACCACGGAACGGACCTTGTTGGTCTGCAACTGCCCGACGAAGTGCCAGGAAAGCGGCAGATCCGCGCATTCGGCCGCTTTGGGCGCCGCGTCCTGGTCCCGGTTCTCCGCGACATGGCGGACGCCGAGCCCCGACAGGATCCGCACATCGCTCGCCGGATAGGTCTTGGTGACCACGATCAGGGTCACTTCCTCCCGCTTGCGCCCTGCGGCGACACAGGCGGCGGTGATGCGCTCCTCCACCTTCGCCAGATTTGCGGCGAGTTCGTCCCTACGGTCCGTCATGTCCCATCAGTCCAGCCAGACATAGCTCGCGAGCCGCCCCGTGGTGCGGTCGCGGCGGTACGAGAAGTGATCAGCCGACTCCCGAGTGCACACCGGCGACTGCTCCCGGTCGCACACCCCGAGCGCGGCGAGCTGCGCGTGCACTCCGGCGCTCACGTCGACCGCCGGGGTGCCCCAGCTGGTCTCGGCGTGCGCCGCCGGCTCCACGGCGGAGACCTCCGCGCGCATCGCCTCCGGCACCTCGTAGCACCGGCCGCACACGGCGGGCCCGGTGCGGGCGACGATCCGGGACGGCTCGGCGCCCAGTTCCATCATCGCGCGTACGGCGGCGGGGACCACTCCGGCGACCATGCCCGGCCGCCCCGCGTGGGCCGCCGCCGCGATCCCGGCGACCGGGTCGGCCAGCAGGACCGGCGTGCAGTCGGCGGTGAGCACGGCGAGCGCGAGTCCGCGCCGGGCGGTGACGATCGCGTCGACCTCCGGCACCGGCCGCCCGCCCCAGGGGGCGTCGACCACGGCGACGTCCGCGCCGTGCACCTGGTTCATCCAGACCACCTGCGCCGGGTCGAGCCCGAGGGCCTTCGCGGCCAGCTCGCGGTTGGTCACCACGGCCGCCGGGTCGTCGCCGACGGCCCCGCCGAGGTTGAGCTCCTCGTACGGAACGGCGCTCACCCCGCCCCACCTGTCGGTGAAGGCGAAGTGCGCGCCGTCCGCGGTGTCGCGCCGTCCTATCACTTCAGGAAGTCCGGTACGTCCAGTTCCTCGGCCGCGCTGTCGGTGTAGGCGCGCGACGGCGGGACCGGCGGCGCGACCGGCAGGTCGGCGACCGGCTCGGGAGCGGGCTGCGGGTCCTCCTTGGGCGTCACGCTGCCCAGCGAGCCGAAGGAGGGGCGGCTCTCCGGCTGGCGGGCCGGAGCGGGCTCCTCGCGGCGCGTGGGGGCCGAGGAGGAGCCGAGGACGGTGTCCCGGCGGGCGGGCGGCTGGCCGCCGTCGAAGCCGGCCGCGATGACGGTCACGCGGACCTCGTCGCCGAGGGCGTCGTCGATCACCGCGCCGAAGATGATGTTGGCCTCGGGGTGGGCGGCCTCGCTCACCAGCTGGGCGGCCTCGTTGATCTCGAACAGGCCGAGGTCGGAGCCGCCGGAGATGGACAGCAGGACGCCGCGGGCGCCGTCGATGGACGCCTCGAGCAGCGGCGAGGAGATCGCCATCTCGGCCGCGGCCACCGCGCGGTCGTCGCCGCGGGCCGAGCCGATGCCCATGAGCGCCGAACCGGCCTCGGACATCACCGACTTCACATCGGCGAAGTCGAGGTTGATCAGACCGGGCGTGGTGATGAGGTCGGTGATGCCCTGGACACCGGAGAGCAGCACCTGGTCGGCCGACTTGAAGGCGTCGAGCACCGAGACCTGGCGGTCCGAGATGGACAGCAGGCGGTCGTTGGGGATGACGATGAGGGTGTCGACCTCTTCGCGGAGCTCGGCGATGCCGTCCTCCGCCTGGTTGGCCCGGCGCCGCCCCTCGAAGGTGAACGGGCGCGTCACCACGCCGATGGTCAGGGCGCCCAGGGAGCGGGCGATGTTGGCCACGACGGGCGCGCCGCCGGTGCCGGTGCCGCCGCCTTCGCCGGCCGTCACGAAGACCATGTCGGCCCCCTTGAGGACCTCCTCGATCTCCTCGCGGTGGTCCTCGGCCGCCTTGCGGCCGACGGCCGGGTTGGCGCCGGCGCCGAGTCCGCGGGTCAGTTCACGGCCGACGTCGAGCTTGACGTCCGCGTCGCTCATCAACAGCGCCTGCGCGTCGGTGTTGATGGCGATGAACTCGACGCCCTTGAGACCGACCTCGATCATCCGGTTGATGGCATTGACACCACCGCCGCCGACACCGATGACTTTGATGACTGCGAGGTAGTTCTGCGGTGCTGCCACGTCGAAGGCCTCTCGCCTCGAGTTACGTGTCGCCGTCCCGCGGTGGTCTCCGCGTTCCGACGACTGATGCCGAATGGGACGGTCCGAGTGCCGACCCGAACCCTAAAGTTGAAGTTTAGGGTTACCAGTGTGTCCGTTCCTTGAAGTCTCTGAACAGGACACTAAGTCGACAAGTGGCGCGCGTTCAACGAACACGCCGAACCTCCCGTTTTTCTTTTCACCCTATGTGATCAGGCATGTCGCTGCCCAGCCAGGGTGCTGACCTGCGCTGACGTGCGTCAACTCCCCGATGACGCGGGCGCGGTGGGGACGCTGACGTCGAAGTGCCGCGCGTCCGGCGCCGCTTTCATCAGGGCGGTGAGGGTGCGGGCCTTCGCGCGGCCCTTCTCGCCGCTGCCCCAGGAGACCGTGCGGCCGCCGGTCAGCGCGAGCGAGATGTCGTCGTAGGAACGGACCTTGACGGTTCTGGTGACGCGCGCGACGGCGGGCGGCAGGCGTCGTGCGACCGCGACCGCCTCGCGCACCAGCCGGTCCTCGCCGAAGCGCCGCAGGCTCGCGGCCGACGAACCCGGCTTGGAAAGCGACAATTGCAGCATCGCGACAGCCTTCGGACGCTGCGAAACCGTCGCGAACCGGACGCCCTGGCGGTCGACTTCGACAAATGCGCCATTCTTCGCGATGAGCAGCACCGGGGTGCGCTCGGTGACTTTCAGGGCGATCCCGTGCGGCCAGGAGCGCTCCACCTCGACGGTGTCAATTCGGGGCAATTTCTGGCGAAGTCGGGCCGCGATCGCCTCCGTGTCGACGGAGACCAACGGTTTCCCGACCGGAACGGCGGCGGCCGCCCGCACCTCGGCCGGGGTCAGCACCCGGGTGCCGGAGACGGACACCCGGTCCACCCGCAGCCACGGAGAGCCGTACAACAGCCAGGCGGTGCCCGCGCCGAGGAGGACGAGTGCGATCGCGAAGATGATGATCACACGAAGCCGCAGCCGCCTCAGCCGCCGGACGAGGGGCGGGCCGGACGACTCCTGCTGGCGGTCACCGCGCTCGGCGGTGGTCGGTCCGGCCACGCTCCCCTGCCTCTCTCACCTGTGCCTAGTGGCGCCGGGCGGCGATCGCCTCGTACACCATGCCGACGAGCAGCTCGTCGGCGTCCCGGCGGCCGAACTCGGCGGCGGCGCGGGACATCTCGTACAGCCGGTGCGGGTCGGCGAGCACGGGCAGCACGTTCTGCTGCACCCACTCCGGGGTGAGTTCCGCGTCGTCGACCAGCAGCCCGCCGCCGGCCTTGACCACCGGCTGGGCGTTCAGCCGCTGTTCGCCGTTGCCGATGGGCAGCGGGACATAGGCGGCCGGCAGCCCGACGGCGGAGAGTTCGGCGACGGTCATGGCGCCCGCGCGGCAGAGCATCATGTCGGCCGCGGCGTACGCAAGATCCATCCGGTCCACGTAACTTACCGGGATATAGGGGGGCATTCCCGGCATCTGCTGCACATGCGGCAATTCGTTCTTGGGGCCGACCGCGTGCAGGATCTGGATTCCGGCCTGCTGGAGGTAGGGCGCGACCTGCTGGACGACCTCGTTGAGGCGGCGGGCGCCCTGCGAGCCGCCCGAGACGAGCAGCGTGGGCAGGTTGGGGTCCAGGCCGAACATCGCGCGGGCCTCGGGGCGCACCGCGGCGCGGTCCAGGGTGGCGATGGTGCGGCGCAGCGGGATGCCGATGTAGCGGGCGTCGCGCAGCTTGCTGTCGGGCGTGGAGACGGCGACCTGGGCGGCGTACCGCGAGCCGATCTTGTTGGCGAGGCCGGGCCGGGCGTTGGCCTCGTGGATGACGATCGGCACGCCCAGGCGCTTGGCGGCGAGGTAGGCGGGCAGCGCCACATAGCCGCCGAAGCCGACGACGGCGTCGGCCTTGGTGCGCTCCAGGATCTGCTCCGTCGCCTTGATCGTGCCGCGCAGCCGGCCCGGGACCGTGATCAGTTCGGGGGTGGGCTTGCGCGGCAGCGGCACGGCGGGGATCAGCGCGAGCTCGTACCCGCGCTGCGGGACGAGCTTGGTCTCCAGGCCGCGTTCCGTGCCCAGAGCCGTGATACCGACGGTCGGGTCCTGCCTGCGCAGGGCGTCCGCGAGGGCGAGCGCGGGCTCGATGTGGCCGGCGGTCCCCCCACCAGCGAGTACGACATGCACCGAAATTCACCGCTCTCCGGACGGGCGTGCCGCGGGGGCGCGCCGTCGCATCGTGTTCCATCTCCGGGGGCTCCGAGGGGAAACGGAACCACCGGCCCCCCGCTTTCTACCAAAGCGAGGTTGCCGCATCGCAAGCGCCGCCCGCGCAGCGGGCTCGTCGCGCGCGAAGGCGATCAGCAACCCGATGGCGAACATGGTCGGCAGCAGGGCGGACCCCCCGTAGGAGAACAGCGGGAGGGGGACGCCGGCGATCGGCAGCAGCCCGAGCACCGCACCGATGTTGATCACCGCCTGCGTGGTGATCCAGGTGGTCACACCTCCCGCGGCATACCTGACGAAGGGGTCCTCCGTACGTCCGGCCACGCGGATACCCGCATAGCCTAGAGCCGCGAACAGGGCGAGCACCGACAGTGTGCCCGCGAGACCCAGTTCCTCACCGGTGACGGCGAAGATGAAGTCGGTGTGGGCTTCGGGCAGTTGGCCCCATTTCTCCACACTCGCCCCGAGTCCGGAGCCGAACAGGCCGCCCGAGGCGAGGGCGTAAATGCCGTGCACGGCCTGCCAGCAGTCGCCGTTCGGCTTCATCTCGGTGGCGCCGATGCAGGCGAGCCGGCCCATCCGGTTGGGGCTGGTCTTGATGAGGATCGCGCCGATGGCGGCCGCGATCGCCAGCACGCCGACGAACAGCCGGGTCGGCGCGCCCGCCAGCCACAGCAGGCCGAACAGGATCGCCGTGAGGATGATCGCGGTGCCCATGTCGCCGCCCAGCATGATCAGCCCGAGCAGCAGGAAGGCGACCGGCACCAGCGGCACCAGCATGTGCTTCCACTGGCTCAGCAGCTTCTTGTCCTGCTTGCGGGCGAGCAGGTCGGCGGCCCACAGCACGAGCGCCAGCTTGCCGAACTCGCTGGGCTGGATCTGGAACGAGCCGCCGAGCGAGATCCAGTTCTGGTTGCCGTTGACCGCCATGCCGATCCCGGGCACCTGCACCAGGGCCATCATGAAGACGGCGCCCGCGAGGATCGGGTAGGCCAGCGCCCGGTGCAGCTTGACCGGCATCCGGGAGGCGGCGAGCAGCAGCACGCCGCCGATCGCCGCGGCCGTGAACTGCTTGCGGAAGAAGAACGATCCGGGCAGCGACATCTGGAGAGCGGTGATCTGCGAGGCCGAGTAGACCATCACCAGGCCGAGCACGGTGATGAGCAGACTGCCGCCCAGGATCAGGTAGTACGCCGTCAGCGGCCGGTCCCACGCCCGGTGCGCCCGCGTGTAGAGCCGGGCCACCGGGTTGTCGCGCACGGTGCGGGCGGCGGCGGGCCGCCCGGCGCTCCGCTGCGCGGGAGGTCGGCCGGTACGGCTACTGGACATCACCGGCTCCTCGCGCCGGCCGACCGAACCCGAGCCACTCAGGAGTCACGCGTCCCTCCAAGGGGTCCCGCGGCACCCGAAGTGGCCGGGACCAGCCGTCAGGCGCCCGCGCCGAGTTCGCGGACCGCCTCCGCGAACGCGTCACCGCGCTTGTTGTAGTTGGTGAACATGTCCATCGAGGCGCAGGCCGGGGCGAGCAGTACCGTGTCGCCCGGCCGAGCGAGCCGCCGCGCCTCCTGGACAGCCTGGAGCATCGCCCCAGTGTCGGTCCGCTCGAGGTCGACCACGGGTACTTCCGGCGCGTGTCGCGCCAGGGCCTCGCGGATCAGCGCGCGGTCGGCGCCGATCAGGACGGCACCCCGCAGCCGCGGCGCGGACTTGGCGACGATTTCGTCGAAGGTGGCGCCCTTCGCCAGGCCGCCCGCAATCCATACGATCGACTCATATGCCGCCAACGAGGCTTCCGCGGCATGGGTGTTGGTGGCCTTGGAGTCGTCGACGTACGACACGCCGTCCACGTCGGCGACGTGCGCGATGCGGTGCGCGTCCGGCGTGAAGGCCCGCAGACCGTCGCGTACGGCCGCGGCGGGCACCCCGTAGGCGCGCGCGAGGGCCGCCGCCGCAAGGGCGTTGGCGATGTTGTGCGGGGCGGCCGGGACGACGTCGGAGACCTCGGCGAGTTCCTGCGCGTTGCGCTGCCGGTTCTCGACGAACGCCCGGTCGACCAGGATGCCTTCCACGACGCCGAGTTGGGAGGGGCCGGGGGCGCCGAGGGTGAAGCCGACGGCGCGGCAGCCCTCCTCGACGTCGGCCTCGCGCACCAGGTCCTCGGTGAGCTTGTCGGCCACGTTGTAGACGCAGGCGACCCGGTTGCCCTCGTAGATCCGGCCCTTGTCGGCGGCGTACGCCTCCATCGAGCCGTGCCAGTCGAGATGGTCGGGCGCCAGGTTGAGCACGGCACCGGAGTGGGCGCGCACGGAGGGCGCCCAGTGCAGCTGGTAGCTCGACAGCTCCACGGCGAGCACGTCGTACGTCTCCTCGCCGAGCACGGCGTCGAGGACGGAGACGCCGATGTTGCCGACGGCGGCGGTGCGCAGGCCCGCGGCCTTCAGGATCGAGGCGAGCATCTGGACCGTGGTGGTCTTGCCGTTGGTGCCGGTGACGGCGAGCCAGGGCGCGGCGTCCGGGCCGCGCAGCCGCCAGGCCAGCTCCACGTCGCCCCAGACCGGCACGCCGGCCTCGGCGGCCGCGGCGAACAGCGGCTTGTCCGGCTTCCAGCCGGGCGCGGTGACGATCAGTTCGGTGCCGGCGGGCAGGGTCGCCCCGTCGCCGAGGCGCACGGTGACGCCCAGCGCCTCCAGTTCGGCGGCCTGCGCGCGGGAGCGCTCGTCGTCGCCGTCGTTGACGACCGTGACGACCGCGCCGAGTCCGCGCAGCACCTTGGCCGCCGGGATGCCGGAGACGCCGAGCCCGGCGACGGTGACGTTCTTGCCCTGCCAGTCGGTCACTTCTCGGCTGCCCATCCCGCGTAGAAGAGGCCCAGTCCGACAATCACGCAGATGCCCTGGATGATCCAGAAGCGGACCACCACAAGTACCTCGGACCAGCCCTTGAGTTCGAAGTGGTGCTGGAGCGGGGCCATCCGGAAGACGCGCTTCCCGGTGAGCCGGAAGGAGCCGACCTGGATGACCACCGACATGGTGATGAGGACGAACAGACCGCCGAGGAGCGCTATCAGCAGCTCCGTCCGGGAGCAGATCGCGAGGCCGGCGAGGACACCGCCGAGCGCCAGCGAACCGGTGTCGCCCATGAAGATCTTGGCGGGCGAGGTGTTCCACCACAGGAAGCCGAGACAGGCGCCCATCAGCGCCGAGGCGATGACCGCGAGGTCCAGCGGATCGCGCACCTCGTAGCAGGCGTTGGGGTTGGTCAGGGTCGTCGCGTTGGCGCAGGACTCCTGGAACTGCCAGACACCGATGAACGTGTAGGCGCCGAAGACCAGCACGGAGGCGCCGGTGGCGAGACCGTCCAGGCCGTCGGTGAGGTTCACGCCGTTCGACATCGCGAGAATCATGAACAGCGCCCAGACCACGAACAGCACCGGACCGATGGTCCAGCCGAAGTCCGTGATGAACGACAGCTTCGTGGACGCCGGTGTGTTGCCGCGGGAGTCCTGGAACTGGAGCGCGAGCACCGCGAAGCCGATGCCGACGATCAGCTGGCCGGCCATCTTCGCCTTGGCCCGCAGACCGAGCGAGCGCCGCTTGACGATCTTGATGTAGTCGTCGAGGAAGCCGACCATGCCCATGCCCACCATGAGGCCGAGCACCAGCAGGCCCGAGTAGGTCGGGGCGTAACCGGTGATCACCTTCGACAGGAAGTAGGCCGCGACGGTCGCCAGGATGAAGGCGATGCCGCCCATGGTCGGCGTACCGCGCTTGCTGGCGTGCTCGCGCGGGCCGTCGTCCCGGATGTACTGGCCGTAACCCTTGCGGGCCAGCAGCTTGATCAGCAGCGGGGTGCCGATCAGGGTCAGGAACAGACCAATGACTCCTGCGAACAGGATCTGCTTCATCATCGGGCAGCGACCTCACCCTCGGCACCGGTCTCGAGCAGCGCCTGGGCAACGCTCTCCAGACCGACCGAACGGGACGCCTTCACGAGCACGACGTCCCCTGGGCGCAATTCGCTGCGCAACAGGTCGACCGCCGCCTGTGCGTCGGACACGTGCACCGACTCCTCACCCCACGAACCCTCGTTATATGCGCCCAGTTGCAGCCAGGACGCTTCCCTGCCCCCGACCGCGACGAGCTTGCCGACATTGAGCCGGACGGCGAGCCGTCCGACCGCGTCGTGCTCGGCGAGCGCCTCGTCCCCGAGCTCGGCCATCTTGCCGAGCACCGCCCAGGTCCGCCGCCCCTTGCCCATGGCCGCGAGCGCGCGCAGGGCGGCTCGCATGGACTCGGGATTGGCGTTGTAGGCGTCGTTGACGATGGTCACGCCGTCCGGGCGCTCGGTGACCTCCATACGCCAGCGGGAGAGGGAGCCCGCCTCGGAGAGCGCGGTGGCGATCTCTTCCGCGGACATGCCCAGCTCATGAGCGACGGCGGCCGCGGCGAGCGCGTTCGACACGTGGTGCTCACCGTACAGGCGCATGGTCACATCGCTTGCACCGGAGGGTGTGTGAAGCCTGAAGGAGGGCTGTCCGCTGTCCGTGAGTCGCACGTTCTCGGCGCGAACGTCCGCTTCGTCGCTCTCTCCGAAAAGGAGCACCTTCGCCTTCGTGCGGGAGGCCATGGCCCGGACGAGCGGGTCGTCGGCGTTGAGGATCGCGGCGCCGTCCTCGGGCAGCGCCTCGACGAGTTCGCCCTTCGCCTGCGCGATCTGCTCGCGGCCGCCGAACTCGCCGATGTGGGCGGTGCCGACGTTCAGCACCAGGCCGACCTTCGGCGGCGTCAGACCGGTGAGGTAGCGGATGTGGCCGATGCCGCGGGCGCCCATCTCCAGCACGAGGAACTGCGTCTCCTCGGTGGCGCTGAGCGCGGTCAGCGGCAGCCCGATCTCGTTGTTGAGCGAGCCCGGCGTGAACACCGTCGGCGCCTTGGACCGCAGGACCTGCGCGATGAGGTCCTTGGTGCTGGTCTTGCCCGCGGAGCCGGTGAGGGCCACGAGGGTCGCGCCGAGCCGTCGTACGACATGGCGGGCGAGGGCGCCGAGGGCGCTCTGCACGTCGTCGACGACGATCGACGGCACGCCGGTCGGCCGGGACCCGAGGACGGCCACGGCGCCGGCCTCGACCACGGCCGCGGCGAAGTCGTGTCCGTCGACGCGTTCACCCGCGAACGCGACGAAGAGGCTGCCGGGCACCGCCTCACGGGAGTCCCGGACGACGGGTCCGGTCACCTCGACGGACGGATCCGGTATGTCGTACGTCTGCCCGCCGACGACTGCTGCGATCTCGGCGAGAGAAAGGGCGATCACAAGTTCATCCCTGGGTCTGCTGGATAGCTTCGCGAAGCACCAGGCGGTCGTCGAAGGGACGGACCACCCCGGCGATGTCCTGGCCCTGCTCGTGGCCCTTGCCCGCGACCAGCACGGTGTCCCCGGGCCGCGCGCGGCCGACCGCGGCGGCGACGGCCGCGGCCCGGTCCTCGAACAGGAGGACCTCGCCGCGCTCGTGCACCGGTACGGACGCCGCGCCCTCGAGCATGGTGGCGAGGATCGCGAGGGGGTCCTCGGAGCGGGGGTTGTCGGAGGTCAGTACGGCGGTGTCGGCGAGCCGGGCGACGGCGGCGCCCATCGGCGCGCGCTTGGTCCGGTCGCGGTCGCCGCCGCAGCCGAGCACGACGTGCAGCCGCCCCTCGGTGACCTTGCGCAGCGCGCGCAGCACCGATTCGACGGCGTCGGTCTTGTGGGCGTAGTCAACGACGGCGAGATACGGCTGCCCGGCGTCGACCCGCTCGAGGCGGCCCGGCACGCCCGGCACCGCGGCGACCCCGTCGGCCGCGGCCTGCGGGTCGAGTCCGGCGGCGGCCAGCGCGACGATCGCGGCGAGGGTGTTCGCCACGTTGAACGGGCCGGGCAGCGGCGACCTGGCCCGCACCCGCACGGCGTCCGGGCCCACGACGGTGAACTCCGAGTCCATGGGCCCGATCCGGACGTCCTCGGCGCGCCAGTCGGCGTCCGGGTCGCCCTCGGCGGAGAAGGTCACCACCGGGACCTCCGACTCCTTGGTGAGCCGGCGGCCGTACTCGTCGTCGTAGTTGACCACGCCGAGTCTGCTGCGTCTGGCGGTGAACAGCTGCGCCTTGGCCCGGAAGTAGTCCTCCATGTCGGAGTGGAACTCCATGTGCTCCGGGCTCAGGTTGTTGAAGACCGCGACGTCGAAGACGCAGCCGTCGACCCGGCCGAGCACGAGGGCGTGGCTGGACACCTCCATGGCGACCGCCTCGACGCCGCGTTCGCGCATGACGGCGAACAGGGCCTGGAGGTCGGTGGCCTCGGGAGTGGTGCGCTCGGACTTGATGCGCTCGTCGCCGATCCGCGTCTCCACCGTGCCGATGAGCCCGGTGGAGCGGGCCGTGCGCAGGCCGCCCTCGACCAGGTAGGCCGTGGTGGTCTTGCCGGAGGTGCCGGTGATGCCGATCTGGAGCAGGCCGTGGCCGGGGTGGCCGTAGACCGTGGCCGCCAGTTCTCCCATCCGCGCCCGCGGATCGTCCACGACCAGTGCCGGCAGGCCCGCGGCGGCGGCGCGCCGGGCGCCGGCCGGGTCCGTCAGCACGGCGACCGCGCCCAGGCTCGCGGCCTGGGTGACGAAGTCGGCGCCGTGGGCGCGGGCGCCGGGCAGGGCGGCGTACAGGTCGCCTGGGCGCACGGCCCGCGAGTCATGGGTGATGCCCGTGACCTCGGCGGCGCTCTCCGGCGTGGCGGCACCCAGCTGATCGGCGAGCTCCGCGAGGGGTGTGGCGGAGACCTGAACCGGTCGTGGCGGCCCCGGATATGTCACGGAAGCGCCCTTCTGGGTGGTTTGGGACTGATCAGCGTGTGGCACGGCGGTGAGCGTACCGGGCGCACCCGCTTCGGGGCGAAGCGAGGGCGCGGGTGGGGTGTGGTTCCCGGGATCGGGCGGTGGCATCGTCACGGAGCGTTCCTGGCTGGTCGCGCTGATCAGGGACGGGGTGGGGTCGTGGTGGGCGGGTCGGGTTCCGGCCGGGGGCCGAGAGCGGGAGCGGTCGGTACGGGAGGTGAGTACGGGCGGTGGGTCCAGGGCTTGTGGCCGCGGTGGGTCCGAGGCTCGTGGCCGCGGCGGGTCTAGGGCTTGTAGCTGACGGGGAGGTTCGCGGCCTTGGCGCCCGTCGGCGCGATCTGGAGCGTCTTCAGCGCGAACTCCATGACCTGCTTGTAGACGGGTCCGCAGATCTGGCCGCCGAAGTAGCTGCCCTTGGTGGCGTTCTGGATCGCGCAGTAGACGGTGATCCGGGGCTTGTCCGCGGGGGCGAACCCGGCGAACGACGAGGTGTAGCCGTGGTACTTGCCGGTGGCCGGATCCACTCGGTTGGCGGTGCCGGTCTTCCCCGCCACCCGGTACCCCGGGATGCGCGCCTTGATGCCGGTGCCCTGCTCGTCGTCCACCACCGACTCCAGCATCTGGGCGAGTTCCTTCGCCGTCTTCGTGCTGACCACCCTGGTCTTCTTGGGGGTCGCCGCCTCGGTGTAGCGCCCGTCCGCGTCCTTGGTGCCGCGCACCAGGGTGGGCTCGACGCGCACGCCGCCGTTGGCGATGGTCGAGTACACGGACGCCGCCTGCACGGCGTTGAGCGACATGCCCTGGCCGAAGGGGATCGTGTACTGCTGCGAGGTGGACCACTTGTCCGCCGGGGCGAGGATGCCCTTGGTCTCGCCGGGGAAGCCGAGCCCGGTGTAGCTGCCGATGCCGAACTTGCGCAGGTAGGAGTAGAGCACCTTGTCCGCCTGGGCCTGCGTCTTGCCGAGCTGCCCGGTGGCCAGGATGGTGCCGATGTTGCTGGACTTCGCGAGCACCCCGTTGAGGGTCAGGTACCAGGTGCCGTGGTCCACGTCGTCCTGGAAGAGGCGGTCCCCGCGGTGCAGCCGGTTGGGCACCACGACGTGCGTGAGCGGGGTGGCGGCGTTCTCCTCCAGTACGGCGGCCATGGACATCACCTTGGCCGTGGAGCCGGGTTCGTAGGCGTCCTGGAGGGCCGCGTTGCCCATGGCGGTGGCGTCCGCCTGGGAGAGGTCGTTGGGGTCGAAGCCCGGCGAGTTGGCCATGGCGAGGATCTGCCCGGTCTGCGTGTCCTGCACGACGACGTAGCCGCGGTCCGCGCCGGACTTCTTCACCTGCTCGGAGATGGCGTTCTGCGCGGCCCACTGGATGTCGCGGTCGATGGTCAGCTCGATGTCCGAGCCGGCCACGGCCGGGGTCTCGGTGGAGCCCGCCGTCGGCACCTCCCGGCCGCCGGACTGGGCGTAGCGGATCTTGCCGTCCTTGCCGGACAGCTCCGAGTTCAGCTGCTGCTCGATGCCGCCGCCGCCCTTGCCCTCGGCGTTGACCCAGCCCAGTATCCCGGCGGCGAGGTCGCCGTTGGGGTACACGCGCTTGCTGCTGGGGTCGGAGAAGACGCCGGCGAGGACGTTGGCGGTGCCCTTGTCGGTGGCGGCCTTGTCCGCGAGGGCGGACTTCAGGTCCTTGATCTGCTTCCAGGTCTGCGGGGTCTGCCGGCGGGCCAGCAGCACATACCGGGTGTTCTTGGTGCGGAGCTTCTTGACCAGCGCCGACTGCTCCTGGCCGAGGATCGGCGCGAGCAGCGCGGCGGCCTGCTCGGGCCCGTCGTCCACGCCGAGCTGTTTACGCGTGAACATCGTGGGGTCGGCGGTGATGTCGTCGGCGTCCACGCTGATGGCGAGCGCGACGCCGTTGCGGTCGGTGATCCCGCCGCGCTCGGCGGCCAGGGTGTGCACGACGTAGCGGTTCTGGTCGGCCCGCGCCGCGTACGCGCTCGCGTCGACCGCCTGCACCTGGAGCAGCCGTACGACGAAGACGGACAGCACGAGGGTGAGCGCGAGGCCGACCATCCTCAGGCGGGGGCGGGGGCTGCCGAGCCGGATGATCTTCGGCGCCGGGGGCCGGGGCCCGCCGGGGCGGCGCACGGGCCGCGCTCCCGGCCCGGCCTGCCGACGCGCCTGCGCGGCCCGGGAAGGCTTCGCCGGGCCGGGCACACGGCGACGCGGTGCTTGCCTGTCGGACACTTCCGTCACCTGCCGGGGGTCGAGGGCGTGGCGGGCACGGCCGTGGCCGTGCCCGCGGACGGCGAGGCCACCGGGCTCGCGGGGACGGACGCGGGGCCCGTGGGGAGGGACGCCCGGTTCGCCGGTGCGGCGGACGGCGCGCCGGTGGGCAGCGCCTCGGGGGCCAGGACCAGGGGGCCGCGGGCCGCGCTCTGGTCGGCGGAGGCGGGGCTGGGGACGCCCTTCACGGTGCCGTCGGGGTCGAGGAAGGCGGGGTCGCCGCCGGGCACCATGCCGAGTTCACGGGCGCGGCGCTGGAGGGCGTCGGGCGCGGAGTAGGAGTCGATGTCCCGCTGGAGCGCCTGCTCCTCGTCGGTGAGGCTCTTGGTGTCCTTCTGGAGGTCGTCGAGCTTGAACGAGCCCTCACTGAGCGCGGAGTTCAGCACCAGCAGGCCGATGAGCCCGCCGCCGAGGAGCAGGACGACGAGAAGCACGAACGGGGTGCGGGCGGCGCCGCCGGAACCGGCCGGCAGGAGCCGCGCGAGGCGGGCGGCCCGCCCCCTCAGCTCGGGTTTCCTGTTCACGCACCCTCCCCTGGAGCAGCGTCGCCGGTCCGGCCGGGGCACCTCGCCCGTCCCGGACCCGGTGGATCGGGCCGGCCCGTACGCCCGGGACCCCGTGCGCCCCTCACTCCACGTCCTCCCTGATGCGCTCGGCGCCGCGCAGCCGCGCCGGTGCGGCGCGCCGGTTCTCGGCGACCTCTTCCTCGGTGGGAAGTTCGGCACCGCGCGTGAGCAGCTTGAGCCGGGGCTGGTAGCGCTCCGGCACGACGGGCAGTCCGGGCGGCGCGGTGGTGGCGGCCCCGGCCGCGAACACCTGCTTGACCAGCCGGTCCTCCAGCGAGTGGTACGACAGCACGGCGATCCGGCCGCCCACGGCGAGCGCCTTCACCGCGGCCGGGATCGCCCGCTCCAGGACCGAGAGTTCGCCGTTGACCTCGATGCGCAGGGCCTGGAAGGTGCGCTTCGCGGGGTTGCCGCCGGTGCGCTTGGCCGCCTGCGGCAGCGCGTCCCGGATCAGCTCGACGAGCCGCGCGCTGTTGCTGAACGGCTCCTTCTCGCGCTCGCGCACGACGGCCGCCACGATCCGCTTGGCCTGCTTCTCCTCGCCGTACGCCCGCAGGATGCGGACGAGTTCGCCGGGCGGGTAGGTGTTGAGCACCTCGGCGGCGCTGATGCCGGTCGTCTGGTCCATGCGCATGTCGAGGGGGGCGTCCTGCGCGTAGGCGAACCCGCGGTCGGCCTCGTCGAGCTGCATGGAGGAGACGCCGAGGTCGAACAGGACGCCCTGGACCTTCGGGATGCCCAGCCGCTCCAGCACGTCGGGGAGTTCGTCGTAGACGGCGTGCACGAGGGCGGCCCGCTCGCCGAACGGCGCGAGCCGCTCGCCGGACAGTCTGAGCGCCTCCTTGTCCCGGTCGAGGGCGACGAGCCGCGCCTCGGGGAACTGCGTCAGCAGGGCCTCGCTGTGTCCGCCGAGCCCGAGGGTGCAGTCGACGACCACCGCTCCCGGCTCGCGCAGGGCGGGCGCCAGCATGTCCAGGCATCGCTGGAGCATCACCGGGACATGTCGACTCTCGCTCAAGAGGCCCTCTCAGGTCCGGCGGGGCGCACACGCACCGCCGGGTCCCCGCCCTCTCCCGGTGAAGGGGATGTCGGCCGGCGCCCGAGGCGTCGGCCGGCCGGGAGCGGGAGGAGGCCGAGCCGTACGTACGCGCCGCGCACGTGGGGAGACCCGCGAAAACGCGGAGGGCGGCCGGGGCCTCCGGGGAAATCAGTCCAGTGGGGAGGCCCTCGCCTCCCGCTTCGCGTCACTTTAGTCCACGGTGACGCACGGTCAATCAACCGGCCTGCGCGTCGCGTGGACCGTCTCCGGGGACCTCTCGATCCGCCGCGATTCACCCGTTCGGATGCACCTGGCCCTCCGTGTGGGGTAACTCACAACAAGTGACAATGGCGTTCTTTGTCCCGACCCACAGCAGGACCGGATCACATGCGACCAGTACCGTCTTGGCTATGACGACTTCCGCAGCAGTTCCCCTCGGACCCGAAGGCGCCATAACCGAAGGCGGCACGGTGACGGACCGCCTCGTGGAGGCCAACCGGGCGTACGCCGCCAGCTTCACCGACCCCGGCATGGACGCCCGGCCCGTCCAGCGCGTCGCCGTCGTGGCGTGCATGGACGCCCGGCTCGACCTGCACGCCGCGCTCGGCCTGCGGCTGGGCGACTGCCACACGATCCGCAACGCGGGCGGCGTGGTCACCGACGACGTCATCCGCTCCCTGACCATCAGCCAGCGCGCGCTCGGCACCCGCAGCGTGGTCCTCATCCACCACACCGGCTGCGGCATGCAGGCCATCACCGAGGACTTCCGGCACGACCTGGAGATGGAGGTCGGGCAGCGTCCGTCGTGGGCGGTGGAGTCCTTCAAGGACGTCGACCAGGACGTGCGGCAGTCGATGCAGCGCGTCCGCACCTCGCCCTTCCTGCTGCACACCGACGACGTCCGCGGCTTCGTCTTCGACGTGAAGACCGGCCTGATCACCGAGGTCGACCCCGCCTGATCCGGCGGCGCGCCCGCGCGAAAGCCCCGGGGAACGCTCACACGAACCCCGGGGCGCGCGCATACAACCCGCGCATCGCACGCCGTTCACATGCACAAAAGGCCGTAAGACCCGACATACCGCAGCCACTTGTCCACAGGCGGATGACACGAACCGGTAACGGCCACAAGAATGCTGGGGTGGGGCCACGCGGGAACTCTTCTCGCGTGGTGTCCGTGTTTCGGGGTGGGCCGGTCCGCATCGCAGAGCGTCGGCCCGGATTGAGCGGGCCGAGGAGGGCCGGGTGTCGACCTATGACGATCCAGCGAGCCGGGGTGGCGCCACCGCCCGGGAGTACGGCCGGGTGGGGGAAGACCTGACCGCGACCGTCGAGCGGGTCCGCGGTTCGGTGGAGGGGGTGATCGAGGGGAAACCCGAGGTCGTACAGCTCGCCCTGACCGTGCTGCTCGCCGAGGGGCACCTGCTCATCGAGGACGTGCCCGGCGTCGGCAAGACGATGCTCGCCAAGGCGCTCGCGCGCTCCATCGACTGCTCGGTGCGGCGCATCCAGTTCACCCCGGACCTGCTCCCCTCGGACATCACCGGCGTGTCCATCTGGGACCAGCAGCGCCGTGACTTCGAGTTCAAGCCGGGCGCGATCTTCGCCCAGATCGTGATCGGCGACGAGATCAACCGCGCCTCGCCCAAGACCCAGTCCGCGCTGCTGGAGTCGATGGAGGAGCGCCAGGTCACCATCGACGGGCAGACCTACGAACTGCCCAGCCCCTTCATGGTCGTGGCCACGCAGAACCCGGTCGAGATGGAGGGCACCTACCCGCTGCCCGAGGCCCAGCGCGACCGCTTCATGGCCCGCGTCTCGGTCGGCTACCCGAGCGTCGAGGCCGAGCTGCAGATGCTCGACGTGCACGGCGGCGTCTCCCCCCTGGAGGACCTCCAGCCGGTGGCGCACGCGCACGAGATCATGAAGCTGATCGAGGCGGTCCGCGGCGTCCACGTCGCCGAACCGGTCCGGCGGTACGCGGTCGACCTGGTCGCCGCCACCCGCACCCATCCGGACCTGAGACTCGGGGCCTCGCCGCGCGCCACGCTGCATCTGCTGCGCGCCTCGAAGGCGGCCGCCGCGCTCGCCGGCCGGGACTACGCACTGCCGGACGACGTCCAGGCCCTCGCCGTGATGGTGCTGGCGCACCGGCTGCTGCCGACCGCGCAGGCCCAGCTCAACCGGCGGACGGCCGAACAGGTCGTCCAGGAGATCCTCCAGCGCACCCCGGTGCCCACCGCGCCCCAGCAGGGCGGCCTCGGCGGGCTCGGCCGGGGCGCGTACGGCCAGCAGCCGCCGCGGAGTCGGTGATGACCACCCCGGGGCCGGGCCAGGCCGACACCGGCCGCGGGGAGAAGGGCGGCTTCCAGACCGCCCTGGCCGGACTGACCACCCGGGGCCGCTCCTTCCTCGCCGCGGGCGGCGCCGCCGTGATCTGCTCGTACGTCATCCCCCAGCCCGACCTCCTGCGGGTCGGACTGCTGCTCGCCGCGCTGCCGCTGCTGTGCGCGACGGTCCTCTACCGCACCCGCTACCGGGTCGCGGGCAGCCGCCGGCTGTCCCCCTCGCGGGTGCCGGCCGGCAGCGAGGCCCGGGTGCACCTGCGGATGGACAACGTCTCCCGGCTCGCGACCGGCCTGCTGATGCTCCAGGACCGGGTGCCCTACGTCCTCGGGCCGCGCCCCCGCTTCGTGCTGGACCGGGTGGAGCCGGGCGGCCGCCGCGAGGTCTCCTACCGGGTCCGCTCCGATCTGCGCGGCCGCTATCCGCTGGGCCCGCTGCAGCTGCGCCTGACCGACCCGTTCGGGATGTGCGAGCTGACCCGCTCCTTCTCCACCTTCGACACCCTCACCGTGATCCCGCGCGTGGAGCCGCTCTCCCCGGTCCGGTTCGGCGGCGAGGCGAAGGGCTACGGCGACGGGCGGCAGCGCTCGCTGGCCCTGGCCGGCGAGGACGACGTGATCCCGCGCGGCTACCGCCACGGCGACGATCTGCGCCGCGTCCACTGGCGCTCCACCGCGCGCTACGGCGAGCTGATGGTGCGCCGGGAGGAGCAGCCGCAGCGCGCCCGCTGCACGGTCCTGCTGGACACCCGGCGCCCGGCCTACCAGGGCGCGGGCCCCGACTCCGCCTTCGAGTGGGCGGTCTCGGGCACCGCGTCGGTGCTGGTGCACATGCTGGAGCGGGGCTTCTCGGTGCGGCTGCTGACGGACACCGGCAGCGCGGTGCCGGGCGAGGGCGCCGACGGCTTCGCGGCCGCGAGCCAGGGCTCCGCGGACGCGGCCGGGCTGATGCTGGACACCCTCGCCGTGATCGACCACTCCGACGGGACCGGCCTGTCCCGGGCGTACGACGTGCTGCGCGGCGGGAACGAGGGGCTGCTGGTGGCCTTCTTCGGCGACCTCGACGAGGAGCAGGCGGCTGTGGCGGCGAAGATGCGGCAGCGCAGCGGGGGCGCGGTCGCCTTCCTGCTGGACGGCGACGCCTGGACGCGTGAACCGAACGAGGTGCCCGAAACGATGAACGGGTACGAGGAACGGCTGCGGATGCTGCACGAGGCCGGCTGGACCGTGCTGAGCGTGGGGCGCGGCGCCTCGCTGGAGGACCTGTGGCGCCAGGCCGACCACGAGCGCGCGGGCCTGGCCACGGCGGGCGGACCAGGCGGCGCGAGCGGCACGGGCGGGGAGGACGGGGCATGAACGGGGAGGGCGGGTCATGAGCGGACGGGCACGGCTCACGCTGTGCGCGGCGGCGGCCACACTGATGGTGGCCTGCGCGCTGCTGCCGCTGGTCTCCCCGGCGACCTGGCTGATCCAGGCCGCGTTCCTGGTGGCGATCCAGTCGGGCACCGGGGCGGCGGCCCGGCGGGTGCCGCTGGGGCGGGCGCTGACCGTGGGCGTCCAGATCCTCGTCACGCTGGTCCTGCTGACCCTGGTCTTCGCCCGGGAGTACGCGGTGGTGGGGCTGGTGCCCGGCCCCGACGCCTTCCGGCACTTCGGCGACCTGCTCCAGCAGGGCTCGACCGACGTCGGCAGGTACGCCATCCCCGCGCCGCTGTCCGACGGCATCCGGCTGATGCTGGTCGGCGGGGTGCTGGTGATCGGCCTCGCCGTGGACACCCTCGCGGTGACGTTCCGCAGCGCGGCCCCCGCGGGCCTGCCGCTGCTCGCGCTCTACGCGGTCGGCGCGGCGCTGTCGCACGGGCACGCGGACTGGCTGTGGTTCGTCGTCGCGGCGTCGGGCTATCTGATGCTGCTGCTGGCCGAGGGCAGGGACCGGCTCGCGCAGTGGGGCCGGGTCTTCGGCGGTGCGCCGCGGGCGCCGGGCGACCTGGCGCCCGGTGTGGTCGCCCCGGTGCGCACCGGGCGGCGGATCGGCATGGCCGCCCTGGGCATGGCCCTGATCGTGCCGCTGGCCCTGCCGACCATGGGCGGCGGTCTGCTGGGCACCGCCGGCAACGGCGTGGGCTCGGGCACCGGCATCGGCGGCGGGGCCTCCTCGGTCGACCTGCTGGTGTCGCTCCAGAACAGCCTGAACGTGGACGAGGACCGCACGGTCCTGACCCTCGCCACCAACAGCAGCGACCTGTCCGACATGTATCTGCGGATCGTCTCGCTGGACGAGTTCGACGGCGCCACCTGGAAGCCGGCCCAGCGCCACGTCACCTCGGTGCCGGACACCTTCCCCACCCCCGCCGGGCTGGGCGCCGACGTCAAGCGCGCGCAGATCACCACCCGGATCGCGGCGGCGGACTCGTACGCGCAGGACTGGCTGCCGATGCCCTATCCGCCCAGCGGCGTGAAGATCAACGGCAGCTGGCGGTACGAGCCGGTGGGGATGACCCTGTCCGGTGACCACGGCCAGACCACGCGGGGCATGACGTACACGGTCGACAGCCTGGACGTGCAGCCGACGGCGGAGCAGCTGGCCGCGTCGCCGGACCCGTCGCAGGCCATGCTGCACGAGTACACCGACGTGCCGAAGTCGGTGCCGTCGGTGGTCGCGAAGACCGCCAGGACGGTCACCAAGGGGGCCCGCAACCACTACGAGGAAGCGGTCAAGCTCCAGGACTACTTCGCGGTCAACGGCGGCTTCCAGTACGACACCGACGTCAAGGTCGGCCAGGGCCCGGACGCGATCGCCAAGTTCCTCAAGGACAAGCGGGGCTTCTGCGAGCACTTCTCCTTCGCGATGGCCGCCATGGCCCGCACCCTCGGCATACCGGCCCGGGTGGCGGTGGGCTTCGCCCCGGGCACGGTCCAGGCGGACGGGACGGTGACGGAGGGCCTGAAGGACGCGCACGCCTGGCCCGAGCTGTACTTCGAGGGCGTGGGCTGGGTCCGCTTCGAGCCGACGCCGAACCGCGGCACGGTGCCGAGCTACACGCAGTCGACGGTGCCCGGCAGCACCCTGCCGGACCAGGCGCGGCCCTCGCAGTCGGCGAGCGCTGCGGCCTCCCCGGCGCCCTCGGACAGCCAGAGCTGCACGCCCTCGCTGCGCAAGCTGGACGCCTGCCCGAGCGCGTCGGAGCAGGCCACGGCGGTGCGCAACGGAGACGGTCCGGGCTGGTGGGCGCAGGTGCTGGTGGCCCTCGCCATCCTGGCCGGGCTGGCGATCCCGTTGTCTCCGATGCTGGTGCGGCTACGGATGCGGGCGGTCCGGCTCGGCGGCCACGGCCGCTCGGAGAAGGACGCGGCGCTCGCGACCCTGGCGGTCTGGCAGGAGCTGAGCGACACGGCGTGGGACTTCGGCATCCTGCCGGTGGAGTCCCAGACCCCGCGCACGGCGGCCGCGAGAATCGTCCGGCTCGGGCATCTCGACGCGGCGGCCGCGGCCTCGGTCCACCGGGTGGCGGAAGCGGTGGAACAGGTGCTGTACGCGCCCCGGCCCCGGCCGGTGGCGGGCCTCGCGGGCGAGACACGGCAGGTCGTCACCGCCCTGCGGACCACCGCGAACGCGACGACCCGCCTGCGTGCACTGCTCGCGCCCCGTTCGACCGTTCGGGTGTTCTGGGCCGTCGGGGCCTGGTGGAGCACCATGCGTCCGCTGCGGGTGCGCCCTGCGGGCGGCTCGTCGGAGAGCTGAGCGGCTGCCACACCTGCGGGCCGGTGGGGCTTGTTCGCGCAGTTCCCCGCGCCTCTGTCGGGGCACCGCTGCCCGAGCGTCCCTGAAAGGGGCGCGGGGAACTGCGCGACAAGCCCCCACCGGCCCGCAGGTGTCCAACTTCCCGGGGCCGGGACACGGCTGAGGGGCGGCCCCCCACCCTGGTGGGAGGCCGCCCCTCAGTGGGGTCGACCGGGCCGGAGGCCGGACGCGCTACTGCCCGCCCTGCTCGTCGCGACGCCGCTGCCAGCGTTGTTCGATACGGTCCATCATCGAGCGCTTCGGCCGGACCTGACGGCGGCCGTGCGGCGCTCCGGCGGGCTGCTCACCCGGCTTCGGGGCCTTGCGCCAGCCGGTGACCGCGAGCACCGCGCACCCCAGCATGACGAGGAAGCCCACCACGCTGATCCAGATCTGCTGCGCGACCATTCCGGCCATGAGGAGCGCGATACCCACGAGGAAGCCCGCGACCGCCTGGTAGACCCGACGTCGGGTGTACGTACGCAGCCCGCTTCCCTCGAGCGCCGACGCGAACTTGGGATCTTCGGCGTACAGCGCTCGCTCCATCTGCTCGAGCATGCGCTGCTCGTGCTCCGAGAGCGGCACGGAGTCCTCCTCATCGTGCAGTCGCCGGGGCGACCCGGGGGGTCCCTTCAGGATAGGCAGGGAATCGCCCCCGTGAAACCCGCCCCTCTACGCCAGTTGGCCAACCAGAACCCGCCATGGGCGTCCCGGCTCGCTGAGGCTTCCATTCCCCAGCGGCCGATCCGTCATGCCGGGCGGTCTCCCTCGATCATACGGCGCGCTTCGTCCGATCGGGTGGCCTGTGGCCTACTCCATCCGCCGCCAAGCCGCTGATCAGGCCGGTGCCCCGGGAGTCGGCTCAGGCCGCGCCGGCCCCGCGCGTCTCCCCGAGCACATGCAGCTGGGTGGCGACCGCGTGGAAGGCCGGCAGCGCGGCCGCCGCCTCCTCCAGCCGCAGCAGCGCCTCCAGCGCGCCCGGCTCGGTGTCCACGAGCACGCCGGGGACGAGGTCGGCGAAGACACGGACACCGTGCACGGCACCGACGTCGAGGCCGGCCCCGGCCACCAGCTCCGTGAGCTGCTCGGCGGTGAAGCGGCGCGGCACCGGGTCGCCGGCGCCCCAGCGGCCGTTCGGGTCGTCGAGGGCCTGGCGGGCCTCCTTGAAGTGCCCGGCGAGGGCGCGCGCGAGCACGGCACCGCCGAGCCCGGCCGCGAGCAGGCTGAGCACGCCCTCGGAGCGCAGCGCGGCGACCGCGTTGCGGATGCCCTCGGCGGGGTCGTCGACGTACTCCAGTACGCCGTGGCACAGCACGACGTCGTAGCCGCCGCGCTCGACCACGTCGAACAGGCCGTGGGCGTCGCCCTGGACGCCCCGGACCCGGTCGGCGACGCCGGCCTCGGCGGCCCGGCGCTCCAGCGCGAACAGGGCGTTCGGGCTGGGGTCGACGACGGTGACGCGGTGGCCGAGGCGGGCCAGCGGCACCGCGAAGTTGCCGCTGCCGCCGCCGGTGTCGAGGACGTCCAGCGCGTCCCGGCCCGTGGCCTTGACCCGGCGTTCGAGAGCGTCCTGGAGGACCTCCCAGACCACGGCGGTACGGAGAGAGGCGCGGGGGCGCATCGGGTCCGACACGGCTTTGACTCCTCGGCGCGGCACCGCCGGTGACACGGCGGCGGGATCGGGGCGCCTCCCCCGCCCGCGGCGCGAGGGAGGGAAGGCTTCAGGCGCCCTCCACCCTATTGCCTCCGCCGCCTCGCCCGGTCGGGCGGCACGGCCCGTCTCGCACGGCGGACGGCCCCGCCTCCTCGGTCCCCGCCGGCTCAGCCCGCGTCCGGGTAGTTCCGGTCCGCCGTGTCGGCCGGGCCCTGGGGGCCGGTGGGCTCGGTGTCCTGGCGGGGCTGCGGGAGGACCGGCTGGAGGACCAGCATCCGCTCGACGAGGCGGACGAACATCGCCACGTCGCGTATCAGGTCGTCGGCGTCCCGGCGGCCGGCCGCGCCCTGGATCCCGGCCTCGGCCCGGGCACGGCGCCGGGCCCCGGACGCGAACAGCGCGCTCCACTCGGTGAGCTCGGGCGCGATCTCGGGGAGCACTTCCCACGCGCTGCGGATGCGGGCGCGCTTGCGCGGCGTGAGTTCGGGCCGGCCCCGCGCGGCGAGCACGGCCGCGGCGGTGCGCAGGGCGGCCAGATGGGCCGTCGCGTAGCGCTCGTTGGGGGTCTCCAGTGCGGTCGCCTCGTCGAGTCCGGCGCGGGCCTGGGCGAGCAGGTCGAGGGCGGCGGGCGGGGCCGTGGTCCGGCGCAGCACGGGGTGCACGTCGCTCGCCGGGCCGGTCAGTGAGGGGGCAGGGCCGGTGGCGCGGCGCCGACGGGCGGCTGCTGCGTTGTGGTGGGCCATGACGAACCTCCTGTCGTCTGGGTGACGGCACTCCCGTTACGAGGTGCCGTATGTGCCCATCGTGCGGTATGGCACTGACAATCCGTTCCGACCAGGGGTTTTGCTTCGAGTGGCCGTTCGAGTTAAGTTTTGCACTGACCAGTCAGTTCAAAAAAGAGTGACACCGCGACAGGTGCCACCGAAACAAGGGGGAATGGTGGGGGAACCGGTGGACGCGGCCCGCGTGGCCGCCGACGGGCTCGGCCTCAAGGGGCCGCGCGGATGGGTGTTCCGCGAGGTGGGCGTCGAGGCCGAGCCCGGCGCGCTGATCACGATCGAGGGGGCGTCGGGCTCGGGGCGCACCTGTCTGCTGCTCGCCCTGACCGGGCGGATGCGGGCTACGGAGGGCACCGCGTCGGTGGGCGGGGCGCGGCTGCCCCGCAAGGCGGCGGCGGTGCGCCGGGTCAGCGCCCTGGCGAACGTAGCCGGGGTCACGGACCTCGATCCGGCGCTGACCGTCGGCGAACACCTGCGGGAGCGGGCGCTGCTCCAGCAGCGGTTCGGGGACTCGCTGCGGGCGCTGCTGCGGCCGGGCCGGGAACGGACGCTGGAGGCACGGCTGCGGATCGACGCGGCGCTGGCGGCCGCCGGGCTCGACCGGGAGGCGCTGCCCAAGGGGTCCCGGACCGCCGTACGGGACCTGGAGCGGCTGGAGGCGCTGCGGCTGTCGATCGCGCTGGCCCTCGTCGGCCGGCCGGGCCTGCTCGGCGTGGACGACGCCGACCTCAAGCTCTCCGCCGCGGAGCGCGCCGAGGTGTGGGCGCTGCTGCGGTCGATCGCCGACGCGGGCACGACGGTGGTGGCCGTGTGCAGCGAGGCCCCCGGCGGCACCGTCGAGATCACCACCCGCGCCACGGAGGAGACCACGGCGGCGGCCACCGGGGAGCGGACCTCCGCCGAGGAGACCTCGGCCGAGAAGCCCACCGACGGGCCGCCCTCGGCCGCGGAGACCTCCGGCGAGAAGCCCACCGAAGAGGAGAACCCGGCCTCGGGCGAGCCGACCGAGCAGCCCGGCGCCAACGAGAACAAGCCCGCGGACGACCCCGCGGACAACCCCGAAGACAACCCCGCGGACAGCCCCGCAGAGAAGGGACCGGCCGATGCGTTCGCCGCGACTGGCCGCGCTTGAGCTGCGGCGCTTCGGCCGGGGGCGGCTGCCGCGAGCCGCCCTGGTCGCGCTGCTGTTGCTGCCCCTGCTCTACGGCGCCCTCTACCTCTGGTCCTTCTGGGACCCGTACGGCCGCCTGGACCGCGTCCCCGTCGCCCTGGTGAACGAGGACCGGGGCGCCACCGCCGCGGGCAAGAGGATCGACGCCGGGCACGACATCACCGAAGGGCTGCGGGAGAGCCGTACCTTCGCGTGGCACGAGGTGAGCGCGGCCGAGGCGCGCAAGGGCGTCGAGGACGGCACCTACTACCTCTCGCTGACCATGCCGGCCGACTTCAGCGCCCGCGTCGCCTCCGGCTCCGGGGACGACCCCGAGACCGGCGCGCTCCAGGTGCGCACCAACGACGCCAACAACTACATCGTCGGCCAGATCTCGAAGACCGTCTTCAACGAGGTGCGCTCGGCGGCGTCGGCGAAGACGTCACGGACGTACCTGGACCGGATCTTCGTGTCGTTCTCCGACATCCACGACCGCACGGTGCGGGCGGCCGGCGGCGCGGACAAGATCGAGAGCGGCGCGGGCAAGGCCGAGAAGGGGTCCAAGCAGCTGGCCGACGGCCTGAGCACCGCCAAGACGGGCAGCGCGGAGCTCTCCAAGGGCCTCAAGAAGCTCACGTCCGGCGCCGGCACCCTGGAGGACGGCTCCGCGCAGGTCGCGGCGGGCACGCAGACGCTCGCCGACAAGGCCGACGCCGTGGACGAAAAGCTCGGGCCGTTCCTGAAGGACAACCAGCAGGCCATCGCGGACACCGCCCGGCTGGTCGCCGACTCCGCCAAGGCCGTGCGCCACAACCTCACCACCCTGGTGAAGGCGGCCCCGGTCGCCGACCAGGGCGCCCACGCGGCCTCGGACACCCTGGACGAGGTCTACCGGACCCGCTGCCAGGACGCGGCGCTGCCCGACCTGTCCTGCGCCGACCTCAAGAAGGCGAAGCAGGCGGCGGACGACGTGACCTCGGTCGCCGACGACCTGGACACGCTGATCGCCGACCAGGACGGGGACCTGGGGAAGCTCGACACCGACCTCGCCGCGCTCCAGAAGCAGGCGCAGGCCCTCGCCGACCGCGCCCCGCACCTCTCCGAGGACCTGCACGACGCCGTCACCAGGATCGACAAGCTGAACGACGGGGCCGCGAAGGTCGCCGCGGGCGCGAAGAAGCTGCACACCGGGCTGGGCACGGCCCATACGGGCGCCGACGACCTGGACAAGGGCGTCGGCAGGCTGCGGACGGGCGCCGACGACCTCTCCGGCGGCCTGTACAAGCTCGCCGACGGCTCCGCCGAGCTGGCCGGCGGGCTGCACGACGGCGCCTCGCAGATCCCCGACTACGACAAGAAGGACCGCGACCGCCGTACCGAGGTGATGGCCGACCCGGTCCAGCTCGCCTCCGAGGACCTGCACAAGGCGCCCAACTACGGCACCGGCTTCGCCCCGTACTTCATCCCGCTCTCCCTGTGGGTGGGCGCGATGGTGGCGTACATGCTGATCCCGCCGATGAACCGGCGCGCACTGGCCGCGGGCGGCTCGGCGCTGCGCATCGCGCTGGCGGGCTGGCTGCCGGTGGCGGTCGTGGGCGTGCTCCAGACCCTCGCGTTGATGTCGGTGCTGCACTGGGCGATCGGCCTGCAGATGGCGCGGGCGGCCGGGACGATCGGCTTCCTGTTCCTCGTGGCGGCGTGCTTCGCGGCGCTCGTGCAGTGGTTCAACGCCCGGTTCGGGGCCGCGGGCCGCATCCTCGTCCTCGCGCTGCTGATGCTCCAGCTGACGTCGGCGGGCGGCACGTACCCGGTCGAGACCAGTCCGCGCTTCTTCGCCGCGCTCCATCCCTTCCTGCCGATGAGCTACGTCGTGGCGGCGCTCAGGCGGCTGATCACGGGCGGTGGCCTGGGCCCGGTGTGGCAGGCCACCGCCGTGCTGGCGGCCTTCACCGCGGGCGCGCTCGCGCTGACCGCCGTCTCGGCCCGCCGCCGCCAGGTGTGGACCCTGGACCGGCTGCACCCGGAGCTGACCCTGTGATCCACGACCGGATCGCGGGCGGCCCCGTTCCTGTGACAATCAGGGCCATGGAAAGCACCAGCGTCCCCTCCGGCGGCAGCTCGCGCCGCGAGGCCACCCGGCAGAAGCTCTACGAGGCGGCCGTCACCCTCATCGCCGAACAGGGCTTCTCCGCCACGACCGTGGACGAGATCGCCGAGCGGGCCGGAGTCGCGAAGGGCACGGTCTACTACAACTTCGCGAGCAAGTCGGTCCTGTTCGAGGAGCTGCTGCGGCACGGCGTGGGACTGCTCACCGCCTCCCTGCGGGAAGCGGCCGAGCAGTCGGACCGCGACGGCGGCAGCAAGGTGGACGCCCTGGACGCGATGATCCGCGCGGGTCTCGGCTTCATCGCCCGCTATCCGTCCTTCACCCAGCTGTACGTTGCCGAGCTGTGGCGCACCAACCGGGCCTGGCAGTCCACCCTCATGGTGGTGCGCCGGGAGGTGGTGGCGGCCATCGAGGACGTGCTGCGCGAGGGGGTCGCGGCGGGCGAGTTCAGCGACGAGATCGATGTCCCGCTGACCGCGGCGGCGCTGGTGGGCATGGTGCTGGTGGCGGCCCTCGACTGGCAGGCCTTCCAGCCGGAGCGCTCCCTCGACGACGTGCACGCCTCGCTGTCCCGGCTGCTCCAGGGCCGGGTCAGCGGCAGCCGTACGGCCTGAGGAGGCGCGCCACGGGTCGCGCCGGGCCCGGCGTGCGGAACACCGCCCCGGCAAGGCCCGGACGCACGGAACACCGGTCCGACAGGGTCCGGACGCACGGAGCGCCGGTCCGGTGCGGCCGCGTTCCCCGCGTGCCGCACCGGGCCGGCGCCCGGTCGTGCATCCCCTGCGTTCCCCCGTGTTCCCCGTGCTCCCCCGTAGGAGACCCCCGTTTTCGGTCTTCTCCCGGGACTCCCCCGTCTCTCGCTTCCGCCGACGGATCGGCGGAAGGAGCGGTCAAGGGCGCCTGCCGTTCCGCCGCCCCGTGTCGGCGGTGCCGGGCCCGCGCCCCCTTCCGTGCCTCCACTCTCTCGTCCCCGCAGGTCGGGGCCCATCCGCGCGGATACTCATCTCCACCCCTGGGTACGGGTACTCAAGCCTGCGCGCTCAGCCCCACGACGAGCCGCCCCCGCATGGCTACGATCGCGTCCGTGTCGATACTCCCTCTCGTCTTCACGAGCGGCTGGGCCAGCGGCATCAACGCCTACGCGGTGATGCTGCTGCTCGGCGTCCTCGGCGCGACCGGGCTGAGCGACGAGGTCCCCGAGACCCTCCAGCGCCCCGAGGTGCTGCTCGTCGCCGGCGTGCTGTTCCTCTGCGAGGCCGTCGCCGACAAGATCCCGTACGTCGACTCCGTCTGGGACACGGTGCACACCGTGATCCGGCCCGCGGCGGGCGCCTGGGTGGGCGCGATGCTCGCCGGGCAGAGCGGCGGCTCGCTCTCCGACCTGGCGGCGGGTCTGGTCGGCGGCGGCACGGCGCTGGCCAGTCACTCGGTGAAGGCCGGGGCGCGGATGGCGATCAACACCTCGCCGGAGCCGTTCAGCAACATCGTCGTGAGCCTCGCCGAGGATCTCTCGGTGGCCGGGCTCGTGACGTTCGCGCTGTTCCATCCCTGGGCGGCGGCGAGCATCGCGGCCGTGCTGCTGGCGAGTGGCCTGGTGGTGCTGGTCTTCCTGGTCTCGCGCATCCGCCGCTTCCTGCGGCGCCGCGCCGAACGCCGGGCGCGGCGCCGTATGACCACCGAGCCGCAGGCCCCCTGAGCCGCGGCGATAGAGTCGCGGGCATGGCACGGATTGCGGTGATCGGCGCCGGGATGGGCGCGATGGCGGCGGCCGCCCGGCTGGCCGTCGCGGGCCACCGGGTGGTGGTGTACGAGCGTACGGAGACGTACGGCGGTGCGCTGCGCCGTCTCGAGCGGGACGGGTTCGCCTTCGACACCGGGCCGGGCCTGCTGACGCTTCCCGCGGTCTACCGCGATCTGTTCGTCAAGACCGGCAAGGAGGCGCTGGAGGACCGCGTCGAGCTGGTCCAGGTCGACCCGGCCGCGCGGCACGTCTTCGCGGACGGCACCGAGGTCTCCCTGCCGAACGCGTCCCGCGCGGGGGTCGTCGCGGCGCTCGACGAGGCCCTGGGCCGGGGCGCGGGCGCGCGCTGGAGCGATTTCCTGGTGCGGGCCCGCGAGGCCTGGGACCGCACGCGGCGACCGCTGCTGGAGGAACCGCTGTGGTCGAACTGGCGGGTGCTGGACGAGAAGGAGCCGTATCCGGGCGTGCCGCACAAGCGGTTCCTGCGCACCCGCCGCGCGGTGAAGCTGCACGAGATCGGCGCCTGGGAGCTGCGCGACCCGCGCCTCGCGGCATTGCTCGCCGACTCCGCGCTCGCGTACGGCGTCGATCCCGGGACCGCTCCGGCGAGCGCGGCCGTGCTGCCCTACATGGAGCACGCCTTCGGCACCTGGTACGTGCGCGGCGGCATCCGGGAGCTGGCCCGTGCGGTGTACGAGCGCTGTCTGGCCCGGCGGGTCGAGTTCGTGTTCGGCGCCGAGGTGACCGCGATCGTGGAGAAGGACGGCCGCGCGGCCGGCGTGGAGTTCGCCGACGGCACCTCGGCGGAGGCGGACACGGTCGTCGGCCCCGGCCCCTGGCGGCTGCGCGGCCTGCTGCCCGGCGCGGAGCTCTACGGCGCCGGGGCGGTGCCGCCGGAGCCCGAGGACCGCTTCCCCGGCCGTGTGGTGGTCTGTCTGGCGCTGCGCGGCGCGCGCGAGCCCGGCGCCGTGCACCGCACGGTGGTGCACGCGGCGGACGCCGACGGCGATCTGGAGAAGTTCCGGCGCGGCGGAGTCGTCCCCGAGCTGCCGACCGTCCTCGTGGACCGGCCGGACGACCCGGCGCTGCGTCCGGACGCGGACCACGAGTCTGTGGTGCTGACGGCGACGGTCCCGGCCGCGACGGAGTACGACTGGGCCGCGCCGGGCGCCGCCGACGCCTTCGCGGACCGGATGGTCGCCGCCGCCGGGCGCGCGGTGCCGGGGCTGGGCGAGCGGGTGCTGTGGCGCGAGGTGCGCACTCCGCTGGACACCGAGCGGGAGACGGGCGCGACGGGCGGGGCGGTCCCGCCGCCCGCCCTGGCCGCGCCGGAGGGTGTGCTGCACCCGGCCAACGCGACCGCCGTGCCGGGGCTGTTCGCGGTCGGCGGCTGGTCCCATCCGGGCGGCGGGCTGCCGCACGCGGGCATGTCGGGCGCGCTGGTGGCCGGACTGGTGGTGGAGGGGCCGGAGTTCCGCGGCTCTCAGTGACGGGGCGACACCGGAGGCGCGGAAGCGGTCCTGCGGGTCGAGAAACGGTCCTGCGGTTCAGAGACGGTTCCGCGGTTCAGAAACGGTACTGCTCGTCGTACCCGTTGCCCTGCTGGCCGTTGTTCTGCTGGCCGTTGGCCTGCTGACCGTTGTTCTGCTGGTACCCGTACTGCTGCTGCTCCGGCGGGACTTCGCCGTAGTTCTCGTCGGTGCGCTGCTGCGGCACCCAGACGCCGTCCGCCGGGGTCTCGCCGTAGCCGCCGGTGTACTGGCCCTGGCCGTAGCCCTGTTGGGTGTACTGCTGCTGGTTGCCGTAGGCGTCGTAGGAGGCACCGTAGTTCTGGGCGTTGCCGTACTGGTCGGTGTAGCCGGCGTACTGCTGCTGGCCCGAGGCGTCGTAGCCGTACTGCTGCTGGCCGTAGCCGGAGTAGTCGTAGGCGTAGTTCTGGTCGGTGCCCTGGGCGGCGGTCGCGTAGGCCTGGTCCTGGCCCGCGGTCGCGTAGGCCGCCTCGCCGTTCGCGGCGGCGTAGTCGGCGGTCGCGGCCGCGTAGTCGGTGCCCTGGCCGTTGGTGCCGTCGGCGCCGTACACGCCGTACGAACCGGTGTCCTCGGGGATGGGCTGCGGCTCGTAGACGTTGGTGGTCTCGGCGGCCGTCGGGTCGGCGGAGCGGGTCGGGGTGAAGACGTCGTCGCGGTCCTGGTAGTCGTCCTGCCCGTAGGCCGGGGCGTTGTCGCGGCCGTAGGCCGGGCCCTCGTCGTACTCCTGCTCCTGCGGGTCGTAGCCGGCGGCGTCGAGCACCGGGTCGTTCAGCCGGCTGCCGCGGCCGCCGCGGCGGCGCTTGCTGCCGCCCATGGCCTCGGGCTCGGGCTCGTCGTCGGGGCGCTTGACCGCCCAGCCGGCGACGAAGCCGCGGCGGAAGGAGAGGGTGACGAAGGTCTGCCCGAGGGTGAACGCGGCCGCGCCCAGTCCGATGATGACGACGGACCGGGTGAGCACGCCGAGCACGACACCGAGGAACCCGGCGAAGGCCACCAGTCGCCAGCGCAGCCGCGCCTTGTACTGGAGCAGCACCTCACCGAGCAGCCACAGTGCGACGACGCCGAACGCGATGTAGAGGACCGTCCAGCCCATGTACGCCCCTCTCCCAATGGCCGTTACGCAGTGTGTCGCACACCGGCGCGGCCGGTCTAGGCCCGCGGTGGGTGGTGCAGGCCCAGGTTCTCGTAGATTTCCAGGGTCGCCGTGGAGTTGTTGAGCGTGATGAAGTGCAGTCCTGGCACTCCCTCGGACAGCAGTCGTGCGCAGAACTCCGTGGCGAACTCGATCCCGATTGAGCGTACAGCGGTCGCGTCGTCTTTCGCTGTGAGGATCCGCTCTTTCAGGACGGCCGGAATCGCCGCGTTGCTGAGCTGGGGCAATCGTTCCAGCATCCGGACACTGGTGACCGGCATCACCTCGGGGATGACCGGTGTCGCGCAGCCGGCGGCGGCGACCTTGTCGCGCAGCCGCAGGTACGACTCGGGCTGGAAGAACATCTGCGTGATCGCGTAGTCGGCGCCGGCCCGGCACTTGTCGACGAAGTGGCGCACGTCGGCGTCCCAGTCGGCGGAGCGCGGATGCATCTCCGGGAAGGCCGCGACGCCCACGCAGAAGTCGCCCGACTCCTTGATGAGACGGACGAGTTCGGCCGCGTAGGTCAGCCCTTCGGGATGCGGGACCCAGTCGGCCATCGGGTCGCCGGGCGGGTCGCCGCGGACCGCGAGCATGTTGCGGATGCCCGCGTCGGCGTACTGCCCGATGATGTTGCGCAGCTCGGCGACGGAGTGGTTGACGGCGGTGAGGTGCGCGACCGGGGTCAGGGTGGTGTCGGCGACGATCTGTTCGGTCTCCTTGACCGTGCCCGCGCGGGTCGAGCCGCCCGCGCCGTAGGTCACGGAGACGAAGTCGGGGGCGACCGCCTCGACCCTGCGCAGCGCGCTCCACAGGTTCCGCTCGCCCTTGGGGGTCTTGGGCGCCGAGAATTCGAACGAATACGTCGTCTTGCCGGCGGCGAGCATGTCACGCACGGTGCGCGCGCGATCAGTCCTGGTGGACGCTGTTCCGAGGGCCATACCCGCAGGTTAGTCAGGGGCGGCCGGTCCCCCAACCGCACAAGTGCGATTTGACCGAATTGCCAGGCTGTTGTCCACGCCTTGGACAACCGTGAGACACGGCGACGGCGAAACGGTCAGTGCGCCGAAGCCTGGCGCAGGCGCTTGGCGAACTCCGCCGCCGCGGCTCCGGGGTCGTCCGCCTCGGTGAGCGCGCGCACGACCACCACCCGGCGGGCGCCCGCGTCGAGCACCTCGTCGAGCCGGTCCAGGTCGATGCCGCCGATGGCGAACCACGGGCGGTCGGTGCCGAGCGCGGCGGTGCGGCGGACCAGGTCGAGGCCGGGAGCGGGGCGGCCCGGCTTGGTGGGGGTGGGCCAGCAGGGGCCGGTGCAGAAGTAGTCCACGCCGTCCTGGACGGCCGCGGCGGCCGCCTCCTCGGGCGTGTGCGTGGAGCGCCCGACGAGGACGTCGTCGCCGAGGATCGCGCGGGCCGCGGACACCGGCAGGTCGCCCTGGCCCAGATGCAGCACGTCGGCCCCGGCCGCGTGGGCGACGTCCGCCCGGTCGTTGACCGCGAGCAGGCGGCCGTGCCGGGCGCAGGCGTCGGCGAACACCTTCAGGTGCTCCAGTTCCTCGGCCGCCTCCATGCCCTTGTCGCGCAGCTGCACGATGTCGACGCCGCCGGCCAGCACCGCGTCCAGGAACTCGGGCAGGTCGCCCTGCCGGGTGCGGGCGTCCGTGCACAGGTACAGCCGTGCGTCGGCCAGCTCGGCGCGCGCGGTCGCGGCGGCGGTGTCGGACATGTGGTGGTCCCCCCGTTGTTCGGTACGGTGCCGGCGGGTGCGGGCGGCCTCGGGGGCCGCCCGCACCCCTTGTCTCTCGGTCGGCTCAGACGGCGAGCGCCTGGGCGCGGCGCTTCACCTCCGTGCCACGATTCTCACTCAGCGCCTGCGCGGGGGTGCCGGGCAGGCTGGGGTCGGGGGTGAAGAGCCACTCGATCATCTCTTCGTCCGTGAAGCCGTCGTCCCTGAGCAGCGTCAAGGTCCCGGTCAGGCCCTTGACGACCTTGTCCCCGTCGATGAAGGCGGCGGGGACGTGCAGCGCGCGGTTCTCACCACGGCGTACGGCGATGAGCTGGCCCTCCTTGACCAGCTGCCGCACACGTGTCACCTCGACGCCGAACTGTTCGGCGATGTCGGGCAGGGTGAGCCAGGCGGGGACGAGAGCATCGGTCTTTGCGTCAATCTCGGTCACGGAAATAAGCGTGCCATCTGGCACCGACAGTCGGAAGCCGGGGCCGTCCACCTGGGAGAACACGCTGGTCCCGGAACCGCCCCGGCGAGCCGGGCAGCAGCCGTGCGGCGGCCGTCCGCGGGGACGGCCGCGCGGCGGTGTCCGCGGGGGCGGCTACGCGAGCGCCGTCTTCAGCGGCCGTGCCGGGTCCGCCAGCGCCCGCGGGTCCATCGGGGTGCCGGCCTCGATCAGCCGCCTGCCCTGCGCGAGGTCCCGGGGCCGGCCGACGGCCAGCAGCGCCACCAGGCGGCCCTCGCGCAGCCAGCACACCGTCCAGGCGGGCCCGGCGGGGTCACCGCGCCAGACGGTCGCGTCGGCCGACGCGTGATGGCCGGCGTACTGCACGAAACGCCCGAACTGCTCGGACCAGAAGTACGGCACCGGGTCGTAGACCGTCGGCGCCTCGCCGACGATGCCCGCCGCGACCGTGCGCGGGCCCTGGAGGGCGTTGTCCCAGTGGTGCACGAGCAGGCGCTCGGCGTAGCGGGCCGACGGGAAGGAGGCGCAGTCGCCGACCGCGTACACGTCGGGCACGGAGGTGCGCAGGTGGTCGTCGGCGACGACCTCGTGGTGCGCGCCCAGCGCGACGCCGGACCCGTCCAGCCAGGCGGTGGCCGGGCGGGCGCCGATGCCGACCACGACCGCGTCCGCGGGCAGCCGGGTGCCGTCGTCGAGCACCACCGCGCCGGGCTCGACCCGCTCCACGCGCGTGCGGGTGCGCAGCTCGGCACCGCTGTCGGCGTACCAGCCGGCCATCGGGGCGGCGACCTCGGCGGGCAGCGCCCCCGCCAGCGGGCGGTCCGCGGCCTCCACGACCGTCACCGCGCAGCCCGCCTCGCGGGCCGCCGTGGCGAACTCGGCGCCGATCCAGCCCGCGCCGACCACGACGATGTCGTGCCGGCGGGCGAGGACCGGCCGCAGCCGCTCGGCGTCGTCCAGGGTGCGCAGCAGATGCACGCCGGGCACGCCGTCCGCGCCGGGCAGCCGGAACGGTTCGGCGCCGGTGGCGACCACCAGGACGTCGTAGGGGACGGGGCCGGTCTCGGTGTCGACCTCGTGGTCGGCCGGGCGCAGGCCGAGCACCTCTCGGCCGAGGAGCAGTTCGATGCCGAGCGCCTCGAAGTCGACGTCGAAGGCGGAGTCCTCGGCCTTGCCGAGCAGCACCGCCTTGGACAGCGGGGGCCGGTCGTAGGGCTGGTGCGGCTCCGCTCCGATCAGCGTCACGCTGCCGGTGAAGCCCTGTTCGCGCAGGGCCACCGCGGTCTGTACGCCGGCCATGCCCGCGCCGGCGACCACCACCCGTCGTGCCGCCGACATGCCCTGGTCCTCCGTCTGCTCGCTCACCCGATCACCATAGACAACTGACAATCTGTCAGTCCGCGGGCCGTGCGGTGAGCTGCCGCACACGAACCGCACACGATCGGCGCGCTACGCGCCCAGCTCCTCCACCACGCTGGTGCCGCTGCCGGGCTGCGACTCCCACTCCCAGGTCTCCACCAGCCGGATCCGGCCGTCCGGGAGCGCGACGACGTCCGAGACGCAGTGCCCCGAGGACGTCGTGCCGTCGCGCCCCAGCTGGACGTAACGGAAGTCGATCCGGTCACCCTCACGGGTACCCACCAGGTGGCCGCGTACGACGTCACCGCCCGCGTAGTCGGCCCAGACCGTGCCGTCCTGCTCGCGGTAGGCGAAGCGGGTGCGGGTGCCGACCTGCCCGGGGGCCTGGTCGGCGACGGGGGCGAGGGTCAGTCCGTCGAGCGAACGGGCCATGAACGGGGCTCCTTCCAGGCGCTAGGCTGGCCACCGTACAAGCACTCGCGGGAGCCCGGACGACCGGGCTGAGAGGGAGGCTGGCGGCCTCCGACCGTACGAACCTGATCCGGGTCATGCCGGCGAAGGGAGGGGCTGGACGCCCATGTCGTCACGTACGTCGGACGTTCTCGTCGTCGGGGGCGGGATCATCGGCCTGGTCACGGCCTGGCGGGCCGCGCAACGCGGGTTCGCCGCCGCCGTGGTGGACCCCGCGCCGGGCGGCGGGGCCGCGCAGGTGGCCGCCGGGATGCTGGCCGCCGTCACCGAACTGCACTTCGGCGAGCAGACGCTGCTCGGCCTCAACCTGGAGTCCGCCCGCCGCTATCCGCGGTTCGCGGCCGAGCTGACCGAACTCACCGGCCAGGACCTCGGCTACCGCCGCTGCGGCACGCTCGCCGTCGCACTGGACGCCGACGACCGGGCTCATCTGCGCGAACTGCACACCCTGCAACGGCAGTCGGGGCTGGAGTCGGAGTGGCTGTCCGGACGCGACTGCCGCCGTCTGGAGCCGCTGCTCGCGCCCGGCGTGCGCGGCGGCCTGCGGGTGGACGCCGACCACCAGATCGACCCGCGGCGACTGGCCGCGGCCCTGGTCACAGCCTGCGAGCGGGCCGGGGTGGCGTTCCACCGGGCGTGGGCCGAGCGGCTGGTCGTGGCCCGGGACCGCGCCGCGGGGGTCGTCACGGCCGACGGCACCGAACTCGCCGCGGGCCAGGTGGTGCTGGCGGGCGGCAGCCTCAGCGGGCGGCTCGCCGGGGTGCCGGCGGACGTGGTGCCGCCGGTGCGGCCGGTGAAGGGGCAGGTGGTGCGGCTGACCGTGCCGCCGCGGTACGCGCCCTTCCTCAGCCGTACGGTGCGCGCGGTGGTCCGCGGCAGCGCGGTCTACCTGGTGCCCCGCGAGAACGGCGAGCTGGTCCTCGGCGCGACCAGCGAGGAGCTGGGCTTCGACACCACGGTCACCGCGGGCGGCGTGTACGAGCTGCTGCGCGACGCCCACGAACTGGTCCCCGGGATCACCGAGCTGCCGCTCGCGGAGACCCGCGCGGGGCTGCGCCCCGGCTCCCCCGACAACGCGCCGCTGCTCGGCCCGACCGCGCTCCCCGGGCTGCTGCTGGCCACCGGCCACCACCGCAACGGCGTGCTGCTCACCCCGGTCACCGGCGACGCGCTGGCGCACGCCCTGACCACGGGCGAACTCCCGCCGGAGGCACGGCCGTTCACACCGGCCCGGTTCTCCCGTGCGGCTGCGGCCGACGCGCCGCGCCGCTCGGGGCAGCCCGCATGACGGCCTACGGCACCGCGGCCGGAGCCCGCCCGACCGGCCCCGCCGCCCGCACCCCGGGCCGCCCGGCCACCTTCCCCGCCCTCGACCCCGACCCCGCGGGCGCGGCGGCCCGCGCGACCGCCGAAGCCGCCGAAGCCGCCGAAGCGGCCCGCGCGACCGAGGACCCCGCCGAAGCGGCCCGTTCGACCGCCTCCGCCACCCGCTACGGAGCCCCCGTGAACCCCTCCGTCTCCGTCTCCATCTCCGTCAACGGCGAGCCGCGGCAGGTCGCCGCCGGTACCGCCCTCGACAGCGTCGTCCGGACGCTCACCGCGTCGCCCGCCGGGGTGGCCGCGGCCCTCAACGAGACCGTGGTACCGCGCACGCGGTGGGCGGCCACGCCGCTCGCCGAGGGCGACCGCGTCGAAATCCTCACCGCCGTCCAGGGAGGCTGACCCATGGCCGACGACCCCTTCGTCCTCGGCGGCATCGCCCTCGGGTCCCGCCTGATCATGGGCACGGGCGGCGCGCCCAGCCTGGACGTGCTGGAACGGGCGCTGGTGGCGTCCGGCACGGAACTGACGACCGTCGCGATGCGCCGGGTCGAGCCCGGGACGCACGGTTCCGTGCTGTCGGTCCTCGACCGGCTCGGCATCCGGGTGCTGCCCAACACCGCGGGCTGCTTCACCGCCGGGGAGGCCGTCCTCACGGCCCGCCTCGCCCGCGAGGCGCTCGGCACGGACCTGGTGAAACTGGAGGTCATCGCCGACGAGCGGACCCTGCTGCCGGACCCGGTGGAGCTGCTGGACGCGGCCGAGACGCTGGTGGATGACGGGTTCACGGTGCTGCCGTACACCAACGACGATCCGGTGCTGGCGCGGAAGCTGGAGGACGTGGGCTGCGCGGCGGTCATGCCGCTGGGCTCGCCCATCGGCTCCGGGCTCGGCATCCGCAACCCGCACAACTTCCAGCTGATCACCGAGCACGCGCGCGTGCCGGTGATCCTGGACGCGGGTGCCGGGACCGCGTCGGACGTGGCGCTGGCGATGGAGCTGGGGTGCGCCGGGGTGATGCTCGCCTCGGCGGTCACCCGGGCGCAGGAACCGGTGCTGATGGCCGAGGGGATGCGGCACGCGGTGGAGGCGGGCCGGCTGGCGTTCCGCGCCGGGCGCATCCCGCGCCGGCACTTCGCCGAGGCGTCCTCGCCGGTGGAGGGGCGCGCGCGACTGGACCCGGAGCGCCCGGCGTTCTAGGTGCTTCCGCTCCTCGCACCCGCGCGGCCCACCGGGCTTTCCAGCCACGCAACAGTCACAGCTCTGCTGCATTCCTTTCCCGGAACGACGCGAAACGACGGCCCTGTCGGTCCCGGCTCGTAGACTCACCTGCGTGGATACGACCCTTCAGGACCCATTGGTCGGCCGAGTGCTCGATGGCCGGTATCGCGTCGACGCGCGGATCGCGGTCGGCGGGATGGCCACGGTCTACCGGGCCCTGGACACCCGCCTGGACCGCGTGCTCGCGCTCAAGGTGATGCACCCGACGCTGGCGGCCGACGGCTCGTTCGTCGAGCGGTTCATCCGCGAGGCCAAGTCGGTGGCGCGGCTCGCGCACCCCAACGTCGTGCAGGTCTTCGACCAGGGCACCGACGGGTCGTACGTCTATCTGGCGATGGAGTACGTCGCCGGCTGCACCCTGCGCGACGTGCTGCGCGAGCGCGGGGCGCTCCAGCCGCGGGCCGCGCTCGACATCCTGGAGCCGGTGCTGGCCGCGCTGGGCGCCGCCCACCGGGCCGGTTTCGTGCACCGCGACATGAAGCCGGAGAACGTCCTGATCGGGGACGACGGCCGGGTCAAGGTCGCCGACTTCGGCCTGGTGCGCTCCGTGGACACGGTCACCAGCACCACCGGCGCCGTCCTCGGCACGGTCTCCTACCTGGCGCCGGAGCAGATCGAGCACGGCACCTCGGACACCCGGGTCGACGTGTACGCGTGCGGCGTCATGCTCTACGAGATGCTGACCGGCGCGAAGCCGCACGTCGGCGACTCCCCCGCGCAGGTGCTCTACGCGCACCTGCACGAGGACGTGCCCGCGCCGTCCGCCGTCGTCCCGGGGCTGCCGGCCGCGCTGGACACGCTGGTCGCGGCGGCCACCGCCCGCTCCCCCGAGTTCCGGCCCTACGACGCCGTGGCGCTGCTCGGCCAGGTGCTCGAGGTGCGCGCGGCGCTGACCCCGGAGCAGCTGGACGCGGTGCCGCCGCAGGCGATCACCGCGCAGCACGACAACGCCGGGGACCGCACCAGCGTGATCCCGCGCTCGCTGACCGTGCCGCGCCCGCTGCCGGTCGACGGCGACGGCCCCGACCCGCTGAACCGGACCAGCCTGCTGGCGACACCGCCCGTGCCGCCGCGGGTCCCGGGGCGGCCCCGGCGCGGGCTGCTCACGGTGGTCGTCGCCGTGGTGCTGGCCCTGGGCATCGGGACCGGCGTCTGGTACATCAACTCCGGCCAGTTCACCAAGGTCCCGCAACTGCTGGAGAAGACCCAGGCGCAGGCCGAGGCGCGACTCAAGGACGAGGGCCTCGGCGTGAAGAAGGTCGAGCACCGCTACAGCGACGCGATCCGCCGGGGCACGGTGATCAGCACCGACCCGAAGGCGGGCGCCCGCATCCGCAAGCACGACTCGGTGACCCTGGTGGTCTCCGACGGCCCCGAGACGGTGAAGGTGCCCGACCTGGAAGGGCTGAGCCTCGCGAAGGCGCGCAGCCGGCTGAAGGAGGACGGGCTGGAGCCGGGCATGGTCACCCGCGAGTTCAACGACGACGTGCCGCGGGGCTTCCTCATCGGCTCCGACCCGGAGTCCGGCACCGAGCGGCACGCGGGCTCGGCGATCGCGCTGGTGGTCAGCAAGGGCAGCCCGGTCGACGTGCCGGACGTCACCGGCGAGGACCTCTCCGACGCGCGCGCCGACCTCGCGGAGGCGGGCCTGAAGGTGAAGGTCGCCACCGGCCGGGTCAACTCGGAGTTCGACGCCGGGCAGGTCGCCGAGCAGACCCCGGAGGCCGACAGCGAGGCCGCCGACGGTGACACCGTCACGCTGACGATCTCCAAGGGCCCGCAGATGATCGAGGTCCCGGACGTGGTCGGGGACAGCGTCGACGACGCGAAGAAGGCCCTCGAGGACGCCGGCTTCAAGGTCGACGAGGACCGCGGGCTGCTCGGGCTGTTCGGCGACACGGTGAAGAAGCAGTCGGTCGCCGGCGGCGAGACGGCGCCGAAGGGCTCCACCATCAAGATCACCATCCGCTGAGCCCGGGTCCGAGCCCGCACGGGTCCGAGCCCGCACGGGTGCGCGAGGGCACGGCGAGGGCGCGGCGGGAGCCGTTCGGGTGACGTGTCACCCTTGACGGGTGACTCAGCCGCAGCCCCCCGCCCTCCGCAACCCCGTCGGCGGCCATGTGCCGGTCGCCGGCGGCCTCCGTTCCGTCGGGCTGTCGTACGCCCATGACCTGCGCGCCGAGGCGGTGCAGGTCTTCGTGGCCAACCCGCGCGGCTGGGCCACCCCGGCGGGCAACCCGCGCCAGGACGAGGAGTTCCGCGCCGTCTGCGCGGAGAAGTCGATCCCGGCGTACGTCCACGCGCCCTATCTGATCAACTTCGGCTCGCACACCGAGGCCACCGTGGAGCGGTCGGTCGAGTCGCTGCGGCACTCGCTGCGCCGCGGCCGGGCGATCGGCGCGCTCGGGGTGGTCGTGCACACCGGCAGCGCGACGGGCGGCCGGGACCGGTCGGTGGCGCTGAAGCAGGTGCGGGAGCATCTGCTGCCGCTGCTCGACGAGCTGACCCACGACGACGACCCGTTCCTGCTGCTGGAGTCCACGGCCGGACAGGGCGCGTCGCTGTGCTCCCGGACCTGGGACTTCGGCCCCTACTTCGAGGCGCTGGACGCCCACCCGAAGCTCGGGGTGTGCCTGGACACCTGCCACATCTTCGCCGCGGGACACGACCTGACGGGCCCGAGCGGGATGCACCAGACGCTGGACCTGCTGGTGGACACGGTCGGCGCGGGCCGGCTGAAGCTGATCCACGCCAACGACTCCAAGGACGTCGTGGGCGCCCACAAGGACCGCCACGAGAACATCGGGGCCGGGCACATCGGCGAGGACCCCTTCCGCGCGCTGATGACCCACCCGGCGACCGACGGCGTCCCGCTGATCATCGAGACGCCCGGCGGCAAGGAAGGGCACGCGGCGGACGTCGAGCGGCTGAAGAAGCTCAGGGACGGCTGAGGAGGCTCACGGACGGCCGGCCCGGGGCCGGTGGCGTACGGCCCGCCCTCCGGTCAGAGCTCCGGGCCCTCCCCCGGCGCCTCCTGGTAGGAGTAGCGCTGCTCCTGCCACGGGTCGCCGATGTTGTGGTAGCCGCGCTCCTCCCAGAAGCCCCTGCGGTCGGCCGTCATGTACTCGACGCCGCGGACCCACTTGGGGCCCTTCCACGCGTACAGGTGGGGGACGACCAGCCGGGCCGGGAAGCCGTGTTCGGCGGTGAGCAGCTCGCCGTCCTTGTGGGTGGCGAAGATCGCGCGGTCGGAGGCGAAGTCCGACAGCCGGAGGTTGGAGCTGAAGCCGTACTCCGCCCACACCATCACATGGGTGACGGCGGGCGCGGGCGGGGCGAGGTCGAGGATCGCGCGGGCCGGCACACCGCCCCACTCGGCGCCGATCATGCTGAACTTGGTCACGCAGTGCAGATCGGCCACCACGGTGGTGTACGGCAGCGCCGTGAACTCCTCGTGGTTCCAGGTGCGCTTCTCGCTGTCGGCGGTGGCGCCGAAGACCCGGAACTCCCAGCGCTCGGGGCGGAACTTGGGCACCGGCCCGTAGTGGGTGACCGGCCAGCCGCGCTGGATCCGCTGCCCCGGCGGCAGCGGGGACTCCGTGGCCCCTTCCGATGCTCCTGCTGCACGCTCCACCGGCTGACCCATGGCTCCATCCTGACAGACCCGGAGCGGTGCACCCGACCAGCTTCGGGTCGGGACACCGCCATTCGGACAACTCCCACTAAGCGTGCACTTACTGGACGGGTCCGCGCCCCAGTGGAATCATGCGGCGCAACCTGGCCCGACCCCCGCGCTGGAAGGAGCCTCTGCGATGCAGGGCGACCCCGAGGTCATCGAATTCCTCAACGAGCAGCTGACCGGTGAGCTGACCGCGATCAACCAGTACTTCCTGCACGCGAAGATGCAGGAGAACTTCGGCTGGACGAAGCTCGCGAAGTACACCCGGCACGAGTCGTTCGACGAGATGAAGCACGCCGAGGTGCTCACCGACCGGATCCTGTTCCTGGAGGGGCTGCCGAACTACCAGCGCCTGTTCCACGTACGGGTGGGCCAGACCGTCAAGGAGATGTTCGAGGCGGACCGGCAGGTCGAGGTCGAGGCCATCGACCGGCTCCGGCGCGGCATCAAGGTGATGCGCGAGAAGGGCGACATCACGTCCGCCAACATCTTCGAGTCGATCCTCGAGGACGAGGAGCACCACATCGACTATCTGGACACCCAGCTGGAGCTGGTGGAGAAGCTCGGCGAGGCCCTCTACATCGCCCAGCTGATCGAGCAGCCGGAGAGCTGACCCGCCCGGCGCGCCAGGGCCCCGCACGCCAGGGCCCCGGGACGGCCGGTCCGCCGGAGCCTCAGGCCGCCCGGGCCGCTTCCCCGGCCCCGGCCGTCGCGATCGCCCGCCGCTCGTCCGCCGACCGGCGGGTGGGGCAGTCGCCGCGGCCCAGCAGGGCCTGGATGCGCCGTACGCAGGAACCGCAGTCGGTGCCCGCCTTGCAGGCCGACGCGATCTGGCGGGGCGTGCAGGCACCGTCCGCCGCGTGCTTCTTGACCTGCTGCTCGGTGACCCCGAAACAACTGCAGACGTACACGCGGTTCACCTCCCGACGGGATCGAAGTGGTGCCGTCCCGACTTCCTCGGTGAGGCTAACCTAACCTTACCCGGCTCACAGGAGTCCCAAAAGAGGAGTGGGGCGCGGATCGTATGTGATCCGCGCCCCACCTCACGCTCCGGTGACCGGCACCGGCGTCACTGGTCCCGGTACATCTCCGCGACGAGGAACGCCAGGTCGAGGGACTGGCTGCGGTTGAGCCGCGGGTCGCAGGCCGTCTCGTAGCGCTGGTGCAGATCGTCGACGAAGATCTCGTCGCCGCCGCCCACGCACTCGGTGACGTCGTCGCCGGTGAGCTCCACGTGGATGCCGCCCGGGTGGGTGCCCAGCTCCTTGTGGACCTCGAAGAAGCCCTTCACCTCGTCGAGCACGTCGTCGAAGCGGCGGGTCTTGTGGCCGGAGGCCGCCTCGAAGGTGTTGCCGTGCATCGGGTCGGTCACCCAGGCCACGGTGGCGCCGGAGGCGGTGACCTTCTCGACCAGCTCGGGCAGCTTGTCGCGGACCTTGTCCGCGCCCATCCGCACGATGAAGGTGAGCCGGCCCGGCTCACGGTCCGGGTCGAGGCGCTCGATGTACTGGAGCGCCTCCTCCGCCGTGGTCGTCGGGCCCAGCTTGATCCCGACGGGGTTGCGGATCTTCGACGCGAACTCGATGTGCGCGCCGTCCAGCTGACGGGTGCGCTCGCCGATCCACACCATGTGGCCCGAGACGTCGTACAGGTCACCCGTGCGCGAGTCGGTGCGGGTCAGCGCCGACTCGTAGTCGAGCAGCAGCGCCTCGTGCGACGAGTAGAACTCGACGGTCTTGAACTCCTCCGGGTCGGTGCCGCAGGCCCGCATGAAGTTCAGCGCGCTGTCGATCTCCCGGGCGAGCTGCTCGTAGCGCTGGCCGGACGGGGAGGACTTCACGAAGTCCTGGTTCCAGGCGTGCACCTGGCGCAGGTCGGCGTAGCCGCCGGTGGTGAAGGCGCGCACCAGGTTGAGCGTGGAGGCGGACGCGTTGTACATCCGCTTCAGGCGCTCGGGGTCCGGGATGCGGGCGGCCTCGGTGAAGTCGAAGCCGTTGACGGAGTCGCCCCGGTAGGTGGGCAGCGTCACGCCGTCGCGGGTCTCGGTCGGCTTGGAGCGCGGCTTGGAGTACTGGCCGGCGATACGGCCGACCTTCACCACGGGCACGGATGCGGCGTAGGTCAGGACGGCGCCCATCTGGAGCAGCGTCTTGAGCTTGTTGCGGATCTGGTCGGCCGACACGGCGTCGAACGCCTCGGCGCAGTCGCCGCCCTGGAGAAGGAACGCCTCTCCCTTGGCGACGGCCGCCATCCGGGCGCGCAGCTGGTCGCACTCGCCCGCGAAGACGAGCGGCGGATACGACTCGAGGTCCGCGATCACTGCGCGCAGAGCCTCGGTGTCGGGGTACTCGGGCTGCTGCGCCGCGGGCAGGTGTCGCCAGGTGTTGCCAGCGCTCGGGCTGGTCTTAGCGTTCACGGTCACGACCCCAACATTACGGGGTGATGTCCTCCGTTCCGTCCCGCGCCCACCCAATGAGACGTCCGGTACGCACTCCGGACATGCGGTAGGGTGCTCGCATGCTCGCTCTCCGTACGCGCAACCAGATCCAGAACTGGTGGTGGACCGCTCACCCGGCGGCCCACTGACTGCGCGTACGCAAGACTTCGCGAAGGCCGCCCGAGGGGCGGCCTTCGGCGTTTCCCGGAGCCGTTCCTCGACCCCCCGCACACGGACGAGGAAGAGGAACGACTCCATGGACCTGGCACAGCTGCTGACCGACGACCGCCCGTTCGCCCTGCTCCGCCGCCGCACCCCGGGCCACGACGAGAACACCGTGGAACTCCTGCTCGGCCCGGTGACCGAGCACGAGCGGCTGGCCGACCTGCCCGGCGAGGGGCTCGCGCTGATCCCGTTCCGGCAGATCCGCGAACGCGGCTTCGACGTCCGCGACGACGGCACACCCCTCGCGGTGCTGACGCCCGAGGAGTCGTACGTCCTCCCGCTCGCCGAGGCGCTCGCCACGCTGCCCGCGCACGAGGTGCGCGTGGAGGACGGCGGCTTCGACGTCGACGACACGGAGTACGGCGAGATCGTCGGCCGGGTGCTGCGCGAGGAGATCGGCCGCGGCGAGGGCGCCAACTTCGTGATCCGGCGGACGTACGAGGGCCGGGTCCCCGGCTTCGGGCGCGCGGACGCGCTCGCGCTGTTCCGGCGGCTGCTGGAGGGCGAGCGGGGCGCGTACTGGACCTTCGTCGTGCACACCGGGGACCGGACGCTGGTCGGGGCCAGTCCGGAGGTGCATGTGCGGATGTCCGGCGGCACGGTCGTGATGAACCCGATCAGCGGCACGTACCGCTATCCGCAGGGCGGTCCGACCCCCGAGCACCTGCTGGACTTCCTCGGCGACGGCAAGGAGATCGAGGAGCTGTCGATGGTGGTCGACGAGGAGCTCAAGATGATGTGCACCGTCGGCGACAGGGGCGGGGTGGTCGTCGGGCCGCGCCTGAAGGAGATGGCGCACCTCGCGCACACCGAGTACGAGCTGCGCGGGAAGTCCTCCCTGGACGTGCGGGAGGTGCTGAAGGAGACCATGTTCGCGGCGACGGTGACCGGCTCGCCGGTGCAGAACGCCTGCCGGGTCATCGAGCGGCACGAGTCCGGCGGCCGCGGCTACTACGCGGGCGCCCTCGCCCTGATCGGCCGTGACACCGGCGGGGCCCAGACCCTGGACTCCCCCATCCTGATCCGCACCGCCGACATCGACGCGGCCGGGCGCCTGCGGGTGCCGGTCGGCGCCACGCTGGTGCGGGGCTCGGACCCGGCGGGCGAGGTGGCCGAGACCCACGCGAAGGCCGCGGGCGTCCTCGCGGCCCTCGGGGTACGGCCGGCGCGGCCGCGGCGGGAGCACACCCGGCCCCCGCTGGCCGACGACCCCCGGGTGCGGGCGGCGCTGGACGGGCGCCGGGCCTCGCTGGCGCCGTTCTGGCTGCGGATGCAGGAGCGCACGGCGGAGCTCGACGGGCACGCGCTGGTGGTCGACGCGGAGGACACCTTCACGGCGATGCTCGCGCACCTGCTGCGGGCCTCGGGCCTCGACGTCACCGTGCGGCGCTACGACGAGCCGGGGCTGCGGGAGGCGGTCCTCGCGCACGAGGGGCTGGTGGTGCTGGGCCCCGGGCCGGGCGACCCGGGCGATCTCACGGACCCGAAGATGCGCTTCCTGCGCGCCCTGACCGCCGAGCTGGTCCGGGACCACCGGCACGGACTGCTCGGCGTGTGCCTGGGACACGAGCTGATCGCGGCCGAGCTGGGCCTCGACATCGTGCGCAAGCGGGTGCCGTACCAGGGCGCGCAGACGGCGGTCGACCTGTTCGGACGCACCGAGACCGTCGGCTTCTACAACAGCTATGTGGCGACCTGCGACGACGACACGGCCGGTGAGCTGGCGGCGCACGGGATCGAGATCAGCCGCGGCGGCCCGCACGAGGTGCACGCGCTGCGCGGTCCGGGCTTCGCCGGGGTGCAGTTCCACCCCGAGTCGGTGCTGACGCTGAACGGCACGGCGATCGTCCGGGAGCTCGCCGGTCAGCTGCGCGGCACGAGCACGTTCTCCGAACGGCGGCCGGCCCGGTAGTCGAGGACGTTCTCGACCGTGGTGTCGATGATCTGGTGCACGGCGTCCACGGTGTAGTACGCCTGGTGCGAGGTGACCAGGACGTTCGGGAACGTGACGAGGCGGGCCAGGGTGTCGTCCTCGATGGCTTCGAGGGACTTGTCGAGGTAGAACAGGCCCGCCTCGGACTCGTAGACGTCGAGGCCGACACCGGTGAAGCGGCCCGCGCGCAGTTCGCCGACGAGCGCCTCGCTGTCGATGAGGCCGCCGCGGCTGGAGTTCACGAGGACCGCGTCGTCCTTCATCGTGCGCAGGGCCGCGGCGTCGATGAGGTGCTGGGTCTGCGGCATCAGCGGGACATGCAGACTGACCAGGTCGGACTCGGCGAGCAGCTGCTCCTTGGGGACGTACTTCATGCCGAGTTCCACGCAGGCGGGGTTCTCGGCGATGTCCCAGCCGAGCAGCCGCATCCCGAAGCCGTGGGCGATCCGGGTGAACGCCTCGCCGATCTTGCCGGTGCCGAAGACGCCCGCGGTGCGGCCGTGGAAGTCGCGGCCCATCAGCCCGTCGAGGCGGAAGTCGAAGTCGCGGGTGCGGCTGGCGGCCCGCACGATGCGCCGGTTGACCGCCATGGCGAGGGTCCAGGCGAACTCGGCCACCGAGTACGGCGAGTAGGCCGAGACCCGGGCGACGGTCAGGCCGAGCCGCTCGGCGACCTTGAGGTCGATGTTGTTGAAGCCGGTGGAGCGCTGGGCGATCATCCGGGTGCCGCCGGACGCGAGGATCTGGAGCACCCGGTGGCTCAGGTCGCAGTTGACGCTGCTGGAGACGGTCTCGTAGCCCGCCGCGATGGGCGCGGTGTCCTCGTCGAGGAAGACGCTGACGCTGCGGACCTCGTGGCCGCCCGCGAAGGCCCGCTCCAGCAGGGGCTTCTCGTCAGCCTGCACGCCGAACGCCAGAATCTCCACGGGGGCTCCTCCGGAGGGGTGGCCGAGGGCTGGCCTGTAGGTGGCTGACACCGGCGAATATACGTCGGTACGGCGCCGGCCGCCGGAGAGGCAACGCCCCGGAAGGGGCGCGGGGAACTGCGCGAGCGACCACGACGGACCCACGGGGGCACGGCGCTCAGCCGCCGGCCGCGGCCCGGTGGGGCCCCTTCGCGCAGTTCCCCGCCCCTTTCAAGACCGTCTTGGTTGCTCGCGCCGCTCCCCGCGCCCCTTTCCGGGGTGGCTCAGCCGAAGAAGACGCCGGCCTCGCGGTACAGGTCGGGGTCGACCGTCTTCAGCTTGGCCGTGGCCTCCGCGATGGGCACGCGGATGATGTCCGTGCCGCGCAGCGCGACCATCTTGCCGAAGTCCCGGTCGCGCACCGCGTCGATCGCGTGCAGGCCGAAGCGGGTGGCGAGCCAGCGGTCGAAGGCGCTCGGGCTGCCGCCGCGCTGGATGTGGCCGAGCACGGTGGTGCGGGCCTCCTTGCCGGTGCGCTTCTCGATCTCCTTGGCCAGCCACTCGCCCACACCGGAGAGCCGGACATGCCCGAAGGAGTCCAGCGACTCGTCCTTGAGGACCATCTGGCCGTCCTTCGGCATCGCGCCCTCGGCGACGACGACGATCGGGGCGTACGACGCCTTGAAGCGCGAGGCGATCCAGGCGCAGACCTGGTCGACGTCGAAACGCTGCTCGGGGATGAGGATGACGTTGGCGCCGCCGGCCAGTCCGGAGTGGATGGCGATCCAGCCGGTGTGCCGGCCCATGACCTCGCAGACCAGGACCCGCATGTGCGACTCGGCGGTGGTGTGCAGCCGGTCGATCGCCTCCGTGGCGATGCCGACCGCGGTGTCGAAGCCGAAGGTGTAGTCGGTCGCGGAGAGGTCGTTGTCGATGGTCTTCGGTACACCGACGCACGGCACGCCGTACTCGTCGGACAGCCGCGCGGCCACGCCCAGCGTGTCCTCGCCGCCGATCGCGACCAGCGCCTCGACCTCCTGCTTGGCCAGGTTGTCCTTGATCCTGCGGATGCCGTCCTCGACCTTGAGGGGGTTGGTCCGCGAGGAGCCGAGGACGGTGCCGCCGCGGGGCAGGATGCCGCGCACCGCGGGGATGTCGAGGCGGACGGTGTCCCCTTCGAGGGGGCCCCGCCAGCCGTCCCGGAAGCCGACGAAGTCGTAGCCGTACTCCTGCACGCCCTTGCGGACGATGGCCCGGATGACGGCGTTGAGTCCGGGGCAGTCGCCGCCTCCGGTCAGTACTCCGACCCGCATGGAAATGTCCCTTCGCCGCGGTTGCCTGTGGGCATCACGCTAATGGTGATCCAGGTCACAGAGGGATGGGCGGGACCGGCAATTCAGGTGAATCATGCGGCGATCGGTTGACGCCCGTCGTGCCGCCCGCGAGCGCGGACGGCACCGGCGCGGGCGGGGTCAGTCCAGGTCGTCCAGGCCCGCCTCGATCGCGTACCGCACCAGCTCGACACGGTTGTGCAACTGGAGCTTGCCGAGGGTGTTCTGGACGTGGTTCTGCACCGTGCGGTGGGAGATGACGAGGCGTTCGGCGATCTGCTTGTAGCTCAGGCCCTTGGCGACCAGGCGCAGCACCTCGGTCTCACGGTCCGTCAGGCGGGGCGCGTGGGGCTCGCCCGCGCCGGCCGCGGGGGCGGGCTCGGAGGCGAGGCGCCGGTACTCGCCGAGCACCAGTCCGGCGAGGCCCGGGGTGAACACCGCGTCGCCCACCGCCGTGCGGCCCACCGCGTCCAGCAGTTCCTCCGTGGACGCCGACTTCAGCAGATAGCCGGTCGCGCCCGACTTCACCGCCTCCAGCACGTCCGCGTGCTCGCCGCTCGCGGAGAGGACCAGCACGCGCAGCGCGGGGTCGGCGGCGACGAGTTCCTTGCAGACCTGGACGCCGGGCTTGCGGGGCAGGTTGAGGTCGAGCACCAGGACGTCCGGGGCGGCGGCCCGCGCCCGGCGCACGGCCTGCTCGCCGTCGCCCGCGGTGGCGACCACCTCGAACCCGGCCTCGGCCAGGTCACGGGCGACCGCGTCCCGCCACATGGGGTGGTCGTCGACCACCATCACCCGGAGCGGGCCCCGGGCCGCGCCCGTCTCCCCGACCGGAGCCCCGCTCCCGTCCGCCGCCCCGACCGGGTCCTGCCGCTCGCTCATCCCCGCTCCGCCTTCCCCCGCGTGATCCCCGTGCCCTTCGGCACCTTCAGTTCGACCTCCGTGCCCTGACCGGGCACCGAGACCAGTTCGGCGCTGCCGCCGATGTCCCGCAGCCGCCCCCGGATGGACAGGGCCACGCCCAGCCGTCCCTCGCCCTCGGCCTGGGCGAGCCGGCCCTCGGGAATGCCGGGGCCGTCGTCGCGCACCGTGACGATCACGTCGTCCGGCTCGTCCTCCACCAGGATCCAGGCGCCGGCGCCCTCCCCCGCGTGCGTACGCACATTGTCCAGGGCGGCGCCGACGGCCGCGGCGACCTCGCGCGCGGTGTCCGGCGCGAGCAGCACGGGGGCGCCGGGCTCGGCGAGGCTCACCCGGGCGGCGGCGTAGGGGGCGAGAAGCGTCCGCAGGTCGACGGGGGCGCCGGGGTCGGCCGCGGGGCCGTGGCCGTCGGGCCGTCCCGCCGTGTCCTCGGGCGGCCGGGGCACCGGGACCAGGCCGCCGGTGACCAGGGTGCGCAGCGCGACCTCCTGCTCGCCGGCCATCCGGCCCAGCTCGGCCGCCTCGCCGCCGATCACCGCGCCGCGCCGCTGCACCATGGCGAGCACCTGGAGCACTCCGTCGTGGATGTCCCGGGCCAGCCGCTCCCGTTCCCTGGTCGCGGCCTCGATCTCCAGGGCGCGGGCGAGGGTGCGCTCGGAGGCGCGGGCGACCTCGACGACGTAGCCGATGGCGAGCGAGGCGACCCACACGAGGACCACGTTGTGCACGGTGTCGCGGGTCGGGGCGCCGCGCTCGATCAGGTTGGCGGCCGCGACCGGGGTGGAGGCGAACGCGGCCCAGCGCCAGCCGCCCTTGATGGCGAAGGCCAGCACCGAGCCCGCCGTCCAGATCGACGGCAGGGTGGCCCCGCCGATCTGGATGTGCCGGTCGTCGGCGGCCAGCGGGGTCAGCACGATCCCGGCGAGCGCCACCGCCAGGTCGACGGCGAGGAAGGGCCGGGTGCAGGCGGCCGCGCTCTGCACGCGCGGCAGCGTGGCGAGGGTCCAGAGGAACAGGACCACGTAGTAGCCGACGGCGATGGCCGGGCGGTCGTACTCGTGGTAGGCGCTGACGAACACGCCGACCGCGTACAGCATCGTCAGTACGCGGTATCCGGCCAGCGCGCGCCACAGCGGCTGCTCTACCGACATCTTCATGACCCGCTCGGCCACGTCCCCCACCCCCGCACCCAGACTGCCCTATCCGGGAAGCTGTGGCTCAGGCTTCTGCGCCTCGGGCGCGTCGGGTTCGGCGGGTGCGTCGGCCGCGGCGGGCTTCTCCGTCTCCGCGGGCGTCTCCGTCTCCGCAGCCGCGGGAGCCTCGGCGGGCGTCTCCGGCTCGGCCGGCTTGGCGGCGGTTGCCGCCGCCTTCTCCGCCTTCTCGGCTTCCTTCGCCGCCTTCGCCGCGTCCGTGATCTGCCGCTTGGCGGCGGTCGCGTAGATGTCGACGTACTCCTGGCCGGAGAGCTTCATGATCTCGTACATGACCTCGTCGGTCACCGCGCGCAGCACGAACCGGTCGTGCTCCATGCCCTGGTAGCGGCTGAAGTCCAGCGGCTTGCCGATGCGGATGCCCGGACGCATCAGCTTGGGCATGACCTTGCCGGGCGGCTGGATCTTCTCCGTGTCGATCATCGCGACCGGGATGACCGGGGCGCCGGTGGCGAGCGCCACCCGGGCGAGGCCGCCGGGCTTGCCGCGGTAGAGGCGGCCGTCGGGCGAGCGGGTGCCCTCGGGGTAGATCCCGAACAGCTCACCGCGCTCCAGGACCTCTATGCCGCTCTTGATCGCCGCCTCGCCCGCGCCGCGCGCGCCGGAGCGGTCCACCGGCAGCTGTCCGACGCCCTTGAAGAAGGCCGCCGTCAGCCTGCCCTTGAGGCCCGGCGTGGTGAAGTACTCCGCCTTCGCGATGAAGGTGACCTTGCGGTCGAGCATCGACGGCAGGAAGAACGAGTCCGAGAACGACAGGTGGTTGCTCGCCAGGATGGCCGGACCCTCGGCCGGGATGTTCTCCAGGCCCTCCACCCATGGTCTGAAGGCGATCTTCAGCGGTCCGCCGATGGCGACCTTCATCGTGCCGTACAACAACCGAATGCCTCCTGTGTCCGTCGAACAGACCTTAACCCGGACCGCGGCCGATGACCCCGACGACCCTGGTCGGTGTCAGTGCCGTCGCGTACGGTGAACCTCACCCGGGCCGGTTCGCGTACCTCTCAGGAACAGGCTGGTTCAGGTCCCTCCGACGAACAGGAGACCCAAGGTGGCGGTGGTCCCCGGAGCCGAGCCGTTCCGCCATGAGGGCGGGGACGTCGGCGTGCTGCTGTGCCACGGTTTCACCGGCTCCCCGCAGTCGCTGCGCCCCTGGGCGGAGCGGCTCGCCGAGCACGGACTGACGGTCTCCGTGCCCCTGCTGCCCGGGCACGGCACGCGCTGGGAGGACATGCAGATCACCGTCTGGCAGGACTGGTACGCGGAAGTGGACCGCGAGCTGCGGGCGCTGCGGGCGCGCTGCGCCACGGTGTTCGTGGCCGGGCTGTCCATGGGCGGCGCCCTGGCCCTGCGGCTCGCGGCGCGGCACGGGGACGCGGTGGCCGGGGTGGTCGTCGTCAACCCGGCGAACAAGGTGCACGGGGCGGCCGCCCACGCCCTGCCGGTGCTGCGCCACCTCGTCCGCTCGACCAGGGGCGTCGCCGACGACATCGCCAAGGGCGGCGGCGCGGAGCTCGGGTACGACCGGGTGCCGCTGCACGCGGCGCACTCGCTGCGCTCGTTCCTGCGGCTGGTCGACGGTGAGCTGCCGCAGGTGACACAGCCCTTGCTGCTGCTGCGCAGCCCGCAGGACCATGTGGTGCCGCCGGCCGACTCGGCGCGCGTCCTCGGCCGGGTCTCGTCCACGGACGTGACCGAGATCCTGCTGGAACAGAGTTACCACGTCGCGACGTTGGACCACGACGCGGACCGGGTCTTCGCGGAGAGTCTCGCGTTCATCGGCCGGCTCGCACCCAGTCTCGGCAAGGAAGGGACGGCCACCGTTGGCTGAGCACGACTCCGACCGCGAGGACCGCGAGGGCCGTGAGGACCGCGAGGACCTTGCGGAGCGCGAGGGCCTCGCGGATCGCGAGGGCCCTGAGGACCGCGAGGGCGGCGCGGACCCGCAGCGCGGCGGGGAGGACCTGCCCCTCGACGAGGATGCCGCGTGGGCGGCGATCGTCGCGGGGTACGGCGAGGAGCCGCCGGACCCGCCGGGCACGAAGCCGTTCAAGCCCGTGCGGGACCTGGCGCTGCCCGAGGCCGACGTGAACGCCGCCGGGACCGAGGGGGCCGCGACCGCCGCCGGCGAGGTGGGCGACGTCGCGGACGAGGCCGCGCCCGAGCCCGAGCCGCCAGGTCCGGCCCGGTCCACGCTGCCGCTGGGCGGCTCGGTGTCGTTCGCGCCGGGCGTCGGCCCCCGCGACCACACGCCCGCCGAGCCGGCCGACGACGACGAGGGTCACTTCGTCCCGCCGGAACCGCCGCCGCTGCCGGAGGCGGACACGACCGCGAAGTTCGCCTGGCTCGGCGTGGTCGGCGGGCCGGTGCTGCTGCTGCTCGCGGTGATCCTCGGCTGGGACATGACGTGGTGGCTGACGACGCTGGGCGTCGGCGGCTTCCTCGGGGGCTTCGCCACCCTGGTGGCACGGATGCGCCCGGACGACGAGGACAACGACGACCCGGGCCGCGGCGCGGTGGTCTGAGGCCCGTACACCGGGGACCCGCGGGTCGGGGACGAGCGCGCCGCCGGCTCCCCGCGGTCAGGGGCGAGCGCGCCGCGGGCTCACCCGGCCGGGATGCGGAGGGCGGCCAGGACCGGCAGGTGGTCCGTGGCCGTTCTCAGGTCGGCCGGTGTCACGCCGGGATGCCCCTCCGGGACGCCGCAGCCGAGGACCTCGACGCCCTTGGTCGCGAAGACGGCGTCGATACGGCGGTGGGGCGGGTTCCGGACCCAGGTCTCCTCGCCGCCCCAGGGGGCGGTGGCCCGGCAGTCCTGGAGGGCGGCGGAGAGCCGCCCGAAGGCGGGGCCGCCCGGGGTCTCGTTGAGGTCGCCGCCCGCGACGGCGTGCTGGACGCCGAGGGCGGCCAGCCGGTCGAGGACCATGCCGGCCTGCTCGTACCGCTCGTGCCGCTCCAGGCTCAGATGGCAGCTCAGCACGCCCAGCCGGGCGCCGCCGAACCGGACCACGGCCGTCGCCAGGCCGCGCCGGTGCTGCCCCGGGGTGAGCGGCAGCAGGACGTCCTCCGTGCGCTCGACGGTGGCCCGCAGGCCGCACAGCAGCGCGGGCCCCGCGGCCGTACCGCCGCCGGAGAGGATCACCTGCCCCGACGCCGCCGCGAGCCGCGCGAGCTTCTTGCGCCACCGGAAGAACCGGGGCGCCTCCTGCACCAGGACCAGGTCGGGCGCGCACGCGCCGATCACCCGGGCGAGGGCGTCGGTGTCGTCGCGCATCGAGCGGATGTTGTAGCTGAGGACCCTGATGACGGCGGAACCGTCAGGCTCCGTGCGGGAGTTCGGGAGCAGCGACATGTGGATCACAGTACGCCCAGGACGGGCGGGTGTGCGGGGCGGGCGCGGCTCGCGTCGAGTGGGGGGCAGCCGCGCTTCCCCGTGCGGGGTCACGCCTGTGCGGTGGCGTCGTTGGCACCGCAGCGGCGCGCCGGGTGTCACATGATCGGGTCGGGCTCCCGGGCGAGGTCGGCCGCGCCCACCAGGCCCGCCTTGTTGCCGAGCTGCGCGGCCAGGACGTCGGCGACCGGACGCCAGTTGCCGCCGACCAGCCAGCGCTTGTACGACTTGCGGATCGGGTCCAGGACCAGCTCGCCCTCGTCCGAGAGGCCGCCGCCGACGATGAAGGCGGACGGGTCGAACAGGGAGGCCAGGTCGGCGAGGCCGGCACCGACCCAGCGGGCCAGCTCCCGGTAGGAGTCGACGGCGACCGGGTCGCCTTGGCGGGCGGCCACGGAGATGTGCTTGCCCTCGATGCCGTCGGGGGTGCCGTCGCCGAGCGCGAGCAGGACGTCGGCCGACTCGGGGGTGGCGTTGGCGCGCTGCTTGGCGTACCTCACCAGGGCGCGGCCGGAGGCGTACTGCTCCCAGCAGCCCTGCGAGCCGCAGCCGCACAGCAGGCCGTCCGGGACCATCCGGATGTGCCCGAACTCGGCGGCCACGCCGAAGTGCCCGCGGCGCAGCTTGTTGCCGATGATGATGCCGCCGCCCAGGCCGGTGCCGAGCGTGATGCAGATGACGTTGCGGTGGCCCTTGCCGGCCCCGAACCGGTACTCGCCCCAGGCGGCCGCGTTGGCGTCGTTCTCGACGACGACGGGCAGGCCCACGCGGGCCTCGACCTCCGCCTTGAGCGGCTCCTGACGCCAGTCGATGTTGGGTGCGAAGTAGACGGTGGAGCGCTGCCGGTTCACATAGCCGGCCGCGCCGATGCCCACGCCGACGATGTCGTGCCCCGCGCGCGCACCCTCCACGGCCGAGGAGATGGCGTCCACGATGGCCTCGGGCGTGGAAGGGGTCGGCACCTTGAAGGTCGAGAGGATGTTGCCTTCCTCGTCGACCACGCCGGCCGCAATCTTCGTGCCGCCGATGTCGACGCCGATGGTGAGTCCCATGAATCCCTCAGTTTCGGTCGAGCCCCGCTACGGCCAACCGTACCCGAGGGGGCTTTAGGACCGGTCGTTTGGATCAGGTTGCAGGGCATCGGCGGATCTGTCCGGTGCCGGTGAGCGGGGTCTGGTGGGTGCAGCTGCAAGGCGGAGGAGGGAGTCAACGCGATGGGGGTCCCTCCCGCGCGAGCTTGTCGAGCGTGGGGGAGTTGGCGACCGACGACAACGCGGCAGATGTGCGTGCCAGACCCCGCGTCTGCGAGCTGATCCAAACGACCGGTCCTAATCCAAGTCGATGCGTTCCCCGGGGCCGGTGCCTTCGCCCGGTTCGCGGCGTTCGGAGGGGTCCTGGGCGGGGTCGTCCGGGCCCGCGGTCCAGCGCTGTTCCTGTGTCTGGACGGCCGAGCGGTAGGCGGCGAGCAGCTCGCTGCCGGCGGCCGCCAGATGGTCGAAGACGTCCGGGTTGCGTTCCATCACCGGTTCCACGGCCGCCTTGGCCTGCTGGACGACCTGCCGGACCATCTGCTGGGCGGCGGGCCCGGCGACCGCCCCGAGCAGTGGGGACTGGAAGCCGGACAGCTTGTCCGCCACGGCGTCGACGAGCTTGCGCAGTTCCTCGGCGGCGGAGCCCGGCGGCGGGCCGCCGCGGGCGCGGCGGCGCGCCTTCTCCGCGGCGAGGTCCTCGGCGCAGGCCGTCGCCCAGGCGTCGGCGTCGGTGGCCCGCGCCTCGGCCGTCGCCTCGTCGGGCGTGCTCCCGGCCGGCTCGTGGCCACCGGGCTCCGACGGGCTGAGCTCTTCGCTGCTCATGACGGGCTCCTGACTACGTTTTGTCCCTACGACGTTACCCGAACGGGCGTACGTCGTTCACGGGGTGCGCGGCCACAGCTGGGGATCCGGCGCGAACCGGATGCGCAGCTCGTCCTCGCGCAGGGCGGCGCCGTCGACGGTGCAGCGGCGCAGCGCGGACGGCAGGGCGACGACGCGCCGGAACCCGCCGGTGCCGATGACGAGTTCGTCGCCGCGCCGGACGAGGTCGAGTTCCTCGCGTATCGCGCCGGGCAGCGGGACATGCCACACGAGCACGCCGTCGGCGGCGATCCGGTCGGTGACGGGCCACTCGACCGGGGTGGGCGCGGAGTTGACGCCGGGCACCGCGAGGGCGGTCAGGTCGTCGCCCCCGCGGGGGTCGCGGCCCAGGTGGGGGACGGTCTCGACGCGGTACGAGCCCTGCCAGTCGGCCAGTGTCTTGCGCTGCTGGGCGAGCGGTCCGGCGAGCCAGGTGTCCTCGGCGGCCTCGGGCAGCACCCGGTTGGCGAGGACGGCCTCGACGGGCAGTCCGCGCAGCGCGAGGCCGAGGGCGGTGGTGCGCACCGCGTCCGCGCCGGCCGGTCCGGGCTCGGCGACCAGCCGTACGGCGGTGCCCGGGTCGGCGAGGACGGCCTCGACGGCGGCGAGTTCGACGTCCCAGCGGGCGGCGGTCTCGTAGAGCCAGTCGGCGGGCATGGGGACGCCGGCAAGCCGGCCGAGCACCGGGCGCAGGGCGCGGGCCGCCTGCCGCTCGGGGGGCAGCAGCCGGCGCAGATAGCGGCGCAGTTCCTCGGGCAGGGCGAGCAGCGCGAGGGCGTCCGGGGCGGGCGGGAGGTCGACGACGAGCAGGTCGTAGCGCTCGGAGAGGGCCGCGTCGCGCAGCGCGCGCAGCAGGCTGAGCTGCTCGGCGCCGGGCAGCGGGGTGACCTCCTCGGCGTCCAGGCGGGACGCGCCGAGCAGGTCGAGGACGCCGGAGGCGCGCCGCTGGAGGGAGGCGAGGTCCTCACGGAAGCCTTCGGCCGCGTCGGGGCGCCAGGCGGTGAGGTGCGGGGCGACCCGCGCCGGTGCGGCGCCGGTCTGCGCGCCGAGTGCCGCGCCCAGGGTGTCGGTGCGGTCGGCACTCAGGACGAGGGTCTCGGTGCCCTCGGCCGCCGCCGTGCGGGCGAGGGCCGCGGCGAGAGTCGTACGGCCCGCGCCGCCCGGTCCGGTGATCAGGATGGTGCGCATAAGGGTGAACGCTACCTAAGCTCCCGGCTTCACCGTGGCCGCGTGGCCACCTGCCGGTGGGGTGGGGCGGGGTCTGGCCCGGTGGGCCCGTGCGGGTGCGTCGTGGTCGGTCGCGCCCGTCCCTGCGGGGGCTCTGCGTCTGATCGTGCGGGTGCGTCGTGGTCGGTCGCGCAGTTCCCCGCGCCCCTCAGGGTGTGGGGGTGGGGCGGGGTCGGGGCGTGCGGGTAACCCTCGGGGGGCCGTGCGGGTGCGTCGTGGTCGGTCGCGCAGTTCCCCGCGCCCCTGGGGGTGTCGGGGCGGGGTGCTGCGATCAGTTGTCCGAGTCGGTGGAGGCCGGGGCCTCGCCGGATTCGACTCGCTTCTTGAGGCCCGCGAGGGCGCGGTCGATGATGACCTTCTCGGCCTTGCGCTTGATCATGCCGAGCATGGGGATCTTGACGTCGACGGTCAGCCGGTAGGTGACCTCGGTGGCGCCGGCGCCCGCCGCCTTCAGGAGGTAGGAGCCGTCGAGGGAGCGCAGCATCTGGGACTTGACCAGGGTCCAGGAGACCTCGTCGGCGCCGGTCCAGGTGTAGGCGAGGACCTGGTCGTCCTTGATGGCGCCGGCGTCCATGACCAGCCGGACCTGCTCCGCGCGGCCCTGCGCGTCGCTGGCGAGGACCTCGGCCTCCTTCACCTCGCCGGTCCAGTCCGGGTAGCGGGCGAAGTCGGCGATCACCCCCATGACATCGGCCGGTGCCGCCTCGATCGTGATGCTCGAGCTGGTGTGTTCCGCCATCGCCGTGGCTCCTCCAGGTGCGGGCCGGTAGAGAGGTCTCACAGGTGCGCGTACCTGGTCGGGTGTGCGCACGTGTGTGCAGCGTGAAGGCTACCGCGCGGCCGACCTGCCGCCTTCACCGCCGTCGGGCCCGGGGCGGCGCGGTCACCATTCCAGCGCCCACGGCTTTCCGGTGCCCGCGAAGTGGCCGACGTTGACGCACTCCGTGGCGCCGATCCGCATGCGCCGCGCCAGCGGCTGGTGGACGTGGCCGAAGAGGGCGTAGCGGGGCCTGGTGCGGCGGATGGCGGCGAGCAGGGCGCGGCTGCCGCGCTCGAAGCGGCGCGCGACGGTGTCGTAGACGAGTTCGGGGACCTCGGGCGGGATGTGCGTGCACAGCACGTCGACCTCGCCGACCGCCTCGATCTTCGCGGCGTACTCCTCGTCGCTGATCTCGTACGGCGTCCGCATGGGGGTGCGCAGGCCGCCGCCGACGAAGCCGAAGACCCGGCCGGCGATCTCCACCCGCTCCCCGTCCAGGACGGTGGTGCCGGGGCCGGCGTACTCCCGCCACAGGGGCGGCATGTCGACATTGCCGTAGGTGGCGTACGTCGGTGTGGGGAAGGCGGCGAACAGCTCGGCGTACTGCTTGCGCACGGCCTGTTCGATGACCGCGGCGCGGTCCGTGCCGATGCCGCCCCACAGCCGGGCGCCGAGTTCGCGCGCCTCGTCGAAGCGGCGGGCGGTGCGCAGGGCGACGATGCGGTCGGCGTTCTCCACGCCGAACAGGTCGGGGAAGATGCCGCGCGAGTGGTCGGCGTAGTCGAGGAACAGCACGAGGTCGCCCAGGCAGATCAGGGCGTCGGCGCCGTCGCCGGCCCGGGCCAGATCCCTGGCGTTGCCGTGCACGTCGCTGACCACGTGGATCCGGGTGCTGGGGTTACCGGCTCGTGTGGATGCCATGTCGATCAAGGGTAGGGGCGTGCGGCATGTGTGAACAGTGCCGACCGGGCCCGTAGCTACTGGCCGGTCAGGAAACGGGTGGACTACCGTACGCGCAGGAAACACCAACCTGTGTGACGCAGCGAACATCTCGCCGGGAACCCCTGTCGAAGAGGCCATACCGGCGGGTAACGTCCGGGCAGTCCAGTCGTGCTCAGGATTTCAACCAGTGGTCCCCCGGCCTCTGGCGTCCCGGGCACCCGCCCGAGCCTTGGACCGCACCGTCGCATCGCACAACGTCGTGGCGCCGGCGCCCTATGAGGAGCAGCAGTCTTGCGCGAGTTCAGCCTTCCGGCTTTGTACGAGGTCCCCGCGGACGGGAATCTGACCGACATCGTCCGCAGAAACGCCGCGCAGCATCCCGACGTCGCCGTGATCGCCCGCAAGTCGGGCGGGGCCTGGCAGGACGTGACCGCCCGGGAGTTCCAGGCCGAGGTGCACGCCGCCGCCAAGGGCCTGATCGCCTCGGGCGTGCAGCCGGGCGACCGGGTCGGCCTGATGTCCCGCACCCGGTACGAGTGGACGCTGCTCGACTTCGCGATCTGGAGCGCGGGCGCGATCACCGTGCCGGTCTACGAGACCAGCTCCCCGGAGCAGGTGCAGTGGATCCTGTCGGACTCCGGCGCGACGGCCTGCATCGTGGAGCTGGACGGGCACACCGCCGCGGTGGAGTCCGTGCGCGAGGCGCTGCCCGCCCTCAAGCACGTCTGGCAGATCGAGGCCGGAGCCGTCGAGGAGCTCGGCCGGCTCGGCAAGGACGTCACCGACCGGGCCGTCGAGGAGCGCAGCTCGCTGGCGAAGGCCGACGACCCGGCGACCATCGTCTACACCTCTGGCACCACCGGCCGCCCCAAGGGCTGCGTGCTCACCCACCGCAGCTTCTTCGCCGAGTGCGGCAACATCGTGGAGCGGCTGCGCCCGCTGTTCCGCACGGGCGAGTGTTCGGTGCTGCTGTTCCTGCCCCTCGCGCACGTCTTCGGGCGGCTGGTGCAGATCGCGCCGATGATGGCGCCGATCAAGCTGGGCCTGGTCCCGGACATCAAGAACCTCACCGACGAGCTGGCCTCGTTCCGGCCGACGCTGATCCTCGGCGTCCCGCGCGTCTTCGAGAAGGTCTACAACTCGGCGCGCGCCAAGGCGCAGGCCGACGGCAAGGGCCGGATCTTCGACAAGGCGGCCGACACCGCGATCGCCTACAGCAAGGCGCTGGACACCCCCTCGGGCCCGTCGCTGGGCCTGCGCATCAAGTACCGGACCTTCGACAAGCTGGTCTACGGCAAGCTGCGCGCGGTGCTCGGCGGCCGGGGCGAGTACGCCATCTCCGGCGGCGCCCCGCTGGGCGAGCGGCTCGGGCACTTCTTCCGCGGCATCGGCTTCACGGTCCTGGAGGGCTACGGCCTGACCGAGTCGTGCGCGGCGACCGCGTTCAACCCGTGGGACCGGCAGAAGATCGGCACGGTCGGGCAGCCGCTGCCGGGCTCGGTGGTGCGCATCGCGGACGACGGCGAGGTGCTGCTGCACGGCGAGCACCTGTTCAAGGGCTACTGGAACAACGAGGCCGCGACCGCGGAGGCGCTGGCCGACGGCTGGTTCCACACCGGTGACATCGGCACCCTCGACGAGGACGGCTACCTCAGGATCACCGGCCGCAAGAAGGAGATCATCGTCACCGCGGGCGGCAAGAACGTGGCCCCGGCCGTCATAGAGGACCGCATCCGGGCGCACGCGCTGGTCGCGGAGTGCATGGTGGTGGGCGACGGGCGGCCGTTCGTGGGCGCGCTGGTCACCATCGACGACGAGTTCCTGGGCCGCTGGGCCGCCGAGCACGGCAAGCCCGCGGGTGCCACCGCGGCGTCGCTGCGCGAGGACCCGGATCTGATCGCGGCGGTCCAGGACGCGGTCGACGACGGCAACGCCGCGGTGTCGAAGGCGGAATCGGTGCGGAAGTTCCGCATTCTGTCCTCCCAGTTCACGGAGGAGTCGGGCCACCTGACACCGTCGCTGAAGCTGAAGCGCAATGTGGTGGCGAAGGACTACGCGGCCGACATCGAGGCCATCTACCAGAAGTAGCGGGCCCCTTGCCGAGCGCCTGTACGCGACTCCCTGTTTCGGCAAGGTTCCTGACAGTGCGTCATGGCGCGGTGTCCTCCACGAGGACCCGCGCCATGGTGCGTTCGGCGAGCGCGGTGATGGTGACGAACGGGTTCACGCCGATGTTGCCCGGCACGAGCGAGCCGTCGGTGACGTAGAGCCGCGAAGTCCCCTTCACCCGGCCGTAGTCGTCGGTCGCCTGCCCGAGGACGCAGCCGCCGAGCGGGTGGTAGCAGAAGTCGTCGGCGAAGACCTTGCTCGTGGAGCCGAACAGGTCGTAGCGGTAGATCGTCGCGTTGGCCAGGTTGATCCGGTCGAAGAGTTTCTTGGCCATGGCGACGGAGACGGCGCTGTGGGCGGCGGTCCAGCCGAGTTTCACGCCGTCGCTCGCGCTGTCGTAGGTGAACGACGCCCGTGAGGGGTTCTTGGTGATCGCCAGGTAGAGACTCACCCAGGTCTCGAACCCGATCGGCAGGGGGGCGATCTCGGCGAAGACCGGGTTGGCGGTGTTGGCCCAGTCGTCGATGCCCATGACCGGCATCGTCGACTGGTTGGCCCCGGTGGTGTCCCAGATGTGGTTGGCGCGGCCCACCATGGTGTTGCCGTTGGTGCCCCAGCCCGCGCCGACGCGCGCGTCGAGGTCGGGCAGGGCGCCGGTGTCCCGTGCCCGCACGAGGAGTTCGCTGGTGCCGAGGCTGCCGCCGCCGAGGAACAGGTAGGTGCAGTTGTACTGCTTGGTCTCGACGACGGTGCCGGTGACGTCGATGCGGTCGGCGGTCAGCAGCCAGGTGCCGTCGGCGGCCCGCTCGATCCGCTTGACCTTCTCCAGGGTGTTGACGGTGACGTTGCCGGTGCCGAGCGCGGCGGCCAGATAGGTCTTGTCGAGGCTGCGCTTGCCGTAGTTGTTGCCGTAGATGACCTCCTGCGCGAGCGCGGACTTCGTCGCCGTGCCGGCGGCCTCGCGCTGCATGTAGTCGAAGTCGTAGACGTTCGGCACGAAGGTGGTCTTGAGGCCGGCGTTCGTGGCGGCCTTGCGGGAGGTGCGGGTGAAGCGGTACCACTCCGTGGACTCGAACCACGTGGAGTCGACGGTGTTGACGCCGAGCATGGCGCGGGCGCGCGGGAAGTACGTGCCGTACATCTCCGTGGCGTCCACGGTGGGGAACTGCTCGGCGAAGTACGCCTGGGACGGGGTGACCGCCATGCCGCCGTTGACCAGGGAGCCGCCGCCGACGCCACGGCCCACGTAGACCGACATCGCGTCGAAGTGCACGCGGTCGAGGGCGCCGGGGTAGGGCTTGATGTCCTTGTTGACGACGTCGAGCCAGAGGAACGAGGCGAGGGGGGCCTCGGTGCGGGTGCGGAACCACATGGAGCGCTGGTCGGGGGCGGCGGTGGAACAGAAGATCTTGCCGTCCGCGCCGGGGGTGTTCCACAGGCGGCCCATCTCCAGGACCAGGGTGCGGATGCCGGCCTGGCCGAGGCGGAGGGCGGCCACGGCGCCGCCGTAGCCCGAGCCGACGACGACGGCTGTGGCGTTGTCGACCGCGGGGGCCTCTTCGGCGGCCTGGGCCGAGGCGAGGCCGATGCGGGTCAGGCCTGCGGCGGCTGCGGTCTGGAGGGCTACCATGCCCAGGATGTGACGTCTCGTCAGCTGATGCTGCGTCAGTTTTGCTGTCATGCTCGCAGCATCCGCGGACGCTTCGCCTCCGGCTAGGGGGTCGGCAGCGCATTTCGGCTCGCGGTACGAGGGTCGGGTGCGGGTGCGTCGTGGTCGCTCGCGCAGTTCCCCGCGCCCCTGAAGGGGCGCGGGGAACTGCGCGACAAGCCACGACGGCGCCGCGCGTACGGAACCGGACCTGTCAGGGTGGCTACAGGAGGGCCTTCAGGCGCTCCGCCAGGAGGTCCCAGCGCCACTTCTCCTCGACCCACTGGCGGCCGCGTTCGCCCATGCGGCGGCGGAGTTCGGGGTCCGCGAGGAGGACGGTGACGCGTTCCGCCGTGTCCTCGGGGGAGGTGCCCCGGACCACCCAGCCCGTCTCGCCGTCCAGGACCGCGTCGGGGGCGCCGCCCGAGTCGCCGGCCACCACCGGCAGGCCCGTCGCCGAGGCCTCCAGGTACACGATGCCGAGGCCCTCGACGTCCAGGCCGCCGCGGCGGGTGCGGCAGGGCATGGCGAAGACGTCGCCGGCGCCGTAGTGGGCGGGCAGCTCGGACCAGGGCACCGCGCCGGTGAAGCGCACCGAGCGGGCGACGCCCGTCTCCTCGGCGAGGCGCCGCAGGTCCTTCTCGTAGGGGCCGCCGCCGACGATCAGCAGCACCGCGTCCGGCTCGGCGGCCAGGATCCGGGGCAGGGCGCGGATCAGGGTGTCCTGGCCCTTGCGCGGCACCAGCCGGGACACGCACACCACCACGGGGCGGTCGGTGAGCCCGAGGCGCGCACGGACCGCGTCGCCGCCGGAGGCCGGGTGGAAGACCTTCTCGTCGACGCCGGGCGGCAGTTGGACCATGCGCGCGGCCGCCGCCGGGGTCAGCGCCTCGGCGATGCGCGAGCGGGTGTACTCGCCGAGGTAGGTGATGGTGTCCGTGGACTCCCCGATCCGCCGCAACAGCTGCCGCGAGGCCGGGAGTTGGGCCCAGCCCGCCTCGTGGCCGTGGGTGGTGGCCACCAACCGCTCCGCGCCGGCCCGGCGCAGCGCGGGGGCCATCAGGCCGAGCGGTGCCGCCGCCCCGAACCACACGGACGTACAGCCGTGTTCGCGCAGCAGCAGGGCGGCCCGCCTGGTCACCGCGGGGGTGGGCAGCAGCATCGTCGTACGGTCGCGTACGACGGTGAAGGGCTGCTCCGCGTCGAAGGCGGCCGTGGCCTCGGCGCCCTCGCGGCCCCGCTTCCAGGTGGAGGCGTAGACGACGAGCTGTCCGGGGTCCAGGCGCAGCGCCATGTTGTGCAGGAACGCCTGGATGCCGCCGGGGCGGGGCGGGAAGTCGTTCGTCACGATCAGGGTCTTGTGCATCGCCGCCGACCCTACCGAACCGCGTGCCGTGCGCCCGGCGCGGCCGCGCCTCATGGCCCTCGCACAGGTGGACGCGGGACCATACGCGTCCCGGTGGCCTCCGGCGCGGGAAACGGCCGACCCAGGCGTTCGGGCGGCCCGCGGCCGTGAGAATCTTCGTCACCCAGGACACGCCGACGAACAGGGGTTCAGGTGGACGGTGCGGGCGCGAGACGGGCATGGGCGGGGCCGCCGGTGGTCTGGGCCGCCGGCAGGCTGGTACTGCTGCTGTTCGTCTTCAAGGTGTTCGTCTTCCCGGGCCCCGACGTGACCAGCGACGTGTCGGTGATCTACCAGGGCTGGTTCGGGGTGCTGCGGCAGGGCACGTTCCCGCTGGCGGACGTGGCCTGGCAGTACCCGCCGGCCGCGGCCCTGCCCATCCTCGCGCCCGGCCTGCTGCCGTTCCTGAGCTACCCGCACGCCTTCTACGTCCTCGTGCTGCTCGCCGACGCGGCGGTGTTCGCGCTGCTGGCGTACGCGGGCCGGCGCCCCGGCAAGTCGATGCGCGGACTGTGGATGTGGGTCATCGGCGTGCCGCTGCTCGGCCCGACCGTCTACGCCCGCTACGACGTGATGGTGACGGCGGTGGCCGTGGCGGCGCTGCTCGCCGGGGCCCGGCACCCGCGGATCATGGGAGCGCTGGCCGGGTTCGGGGCGCTGCTGAAGGTGTGGCCGGTGCTGCTGCTCGTGGGTCCGGTGCGGCGCCGGGCCTGGGCGTCGGCCGCGGTGACCGGGGCCGTGCTCGCGGCGGGCTTCGCCGCGGTGATGCCCGGCGCGTTCTCCTTCCTGACCTACCAGAGCAACCGCGGCACCGAGGTCGAGTCGCTGGGCGCGCTGGTCTTCCATGTCGCCCGGCACTTCGGCTGGAGCGGCCAAGTGCTCCTGAACTACGGATCGGTGGAGTTCCTCGGCCCCGGTGTGAGCCTGGTCAGCACGATCGCGCTCACGCTGACCGGGGCCGCGTTCGGCTGGCTGCTGCTGTGGCGGATGCTGGCGGTCCGGTTCGCGGCGCACTCGCTCGCCGACGCGGCGTTCACGGCGGTGCTGCTGTTCACCGTGACCAGCCGGGTGATCAGCCCGCAGTACCTGGTGTGGCTGATCGGCACCGCGGCGGTCTGCCTGTGCTTCCGCGGCACCCGGATGGGGCCGCCGGCCCTGCTGGTGCTGCTGGCCGCGCCCGTGACGATGCTGGAGTTCCCGCTGTGGTTCGGTGACGTCGTGGCGAGCGACGGCCTGGGCCTGACCCTGATGTTCCTGCGCAACGGGCTGCTGGTGGCGGCCGCGGTGACCGCGGCGGTCCGGCTGTGGCGAGCCACGGTGCCCGCGGCGCCGCGGACCGGGATCCCCGCTCAGGCCACCGACACCGAGGAGACCCCGGTCTCCTCCACCTGAGGGCGGGCGCGCCGGAACAGCACCGCGACCGCGGCGCACTGCACCGCCATGGCGAGCGCCATGGCCAGGCACACCCCGGGCAGCCCCGCCCCCGACAGGGCGGTGGCGAGCAGCAGTTGTACGGCCGTGCCGAGCACCGTCACGCGCAGCAGCGCGGGCGCGCCGCCGCTGCCCTCGAAGACCCCGCCGAGCGCGATGCAGCAGGCCGTCAGCAGCAGGTAGGGGCCGATGCAGCGGAGGAACAGCACGCCGTCGTGGGCGACCGCGCCGCCGGCGCCGAACGCGGCCATCACCCAGGGCGCGCCGGCGGCGAACAGCGCGGCCGCGGCGAGGCCCACGGCGCCGGAGAGCCGTACCGCCTCCCGGCCGACGGCCCGCCGCGCGTCCACGCCTGCGCCCCGGGTGTGCGCGGTGTGGATGGAGGCCGCCTGGCGTACGGAGTAGAACGCCATCGTGGCGACGTAGAGCACCTTGTAGGCGATGGCGTAGGCGGCGACGGCCGTCACCCCGAGCCGGGCCACGATCGCGATCAGCACGAGCGTGCCGGTCTGCCGGACGGTGAAGTCGGCGGACATGGGCAGCCCGGTGGTCAGCGTGCGGCGCAGCGCGGCGGGCAGCGGCTCGGCGGGGCGGGCCCCCGCGGCGGCGCGCAGCAGCGGGTCGCGGCGCAGCGCGCGCAGTCCGGCGGCGAGGGCGGCGGCGCGGCACAGCACGGTGGAGGCGGCGGCGCCGCGGACGCCGTAGAGGTGGATCAGGAACGGGTCGCAGACGAGGATCAGGCCGTTCGCGAGCAGGGCGAGGCGCATCGGGGTGCGGGTGTCGCCCGCGCCCTTGAGGACGCCGTCGACGAGCTGCTGGGCGTAGAAGACGGCGATGCCCGGCAGGGAGACGGCGAAGTAGCCGGCCGCGAGCGTGCGGGCGGGGCCCTCGGCGCCGCCCAGCACCAGGTGGGCCAGCGGGACGCGCAGCAGCAGGCCGCCCGCGGCAACGGCCGGGGTGACCAGCGCGCACAGCGCCCAGCCGCCGCGGACGGCCGCGCGGACGGCGGCGGGCGAGCGGGCGCCCCGGGCGTGCGCGACGAGCACGGTGGTGCCGGAGGCGAAGACCAGGGCGACGCCGAGCAGGACGTTCTCGGTGTTGGTGGCCACGGCGACCGCGGCGACGGCGGGGCCGCCGAGCCGGGACACCCAGACGGTGTTGATGATCCCGGCGGCGACGGAGGCGAGCAGCGAGAGGTAGACGGGGTGGGCGAGGGCTATGAGCTGCCTGCGGTGGGCGTTCACGGCGTGGACCGAGCCTTCCTGGCTGTCGTGGTATCCCTGACCGAGCTACCTCTTATCGAGCTACATCGATTCGAGGTAGCTCGATAAGAGGTACCATGGCGTTCGGTCCACGGCAAGGAGGACGAGACCCGTGCTGGAACTGTCGATCCTGGGCTTCCTCGCCGAGGAGCCCCTGCACGGCTACGAGCTGAAGGAGCGCATCAGGGCGCTCAGCGGCCATGTCCGCCCGGTCAGCGACGGCGCCCTCTACCCGGCGATCAACCGCCTGGTCGCCGCGGGCCGCCTCGACGAGCACACCGAGGAGGGGGCGAGCGCCGCGCCGCGCCGCATGCTGACCCTCACCGAGGCGGGCCGGGAGGCCCTGCTGGAGCTGCTGCGCCGGCCGAAGCAGACCGAGATCACCGACCAGGTCCGCTTCAACACCGTGCTGGCCTTCCTGCGCCACCTGCCCGACCCCGCCGAGCAGGCCGCGGTGCTGCGCCGCCGGCTGGACTTCCTCGACACGCCCACCAGCTTCTTCTACGACGCCGGCCGCCCGGTGCCCGCGGAGGAGGCGGACGACCTGTTCCGGCAGGGGATGCTGCGGGTGGCGCGCGCGACGGGCACGGCGGAGCGGGCCTGGCTCGGCGAGGCGATCGCCACGCTGGAGGCGAGGGCCGGCTGACGACAGCGCCCCTGACGGGGCGGCGTTGTCGTCAGCCCAGCTGGGCCGTCAGATAGGCCCGCCACTGCGTGGTGAAGTCGTCGAGCGTGGTGCCGAGGACCTGCTTCATCGCGCTCTCGACGGCACCCTGCCGCTTGCCGTGGTCGCCGACGGCCCGGTAGAACGCGTCGAGCTTCTCCGGCCCCCAGCGGTCCGCGATCATCCGGCAGGCCAGCCAGCCACCCTCGTACGCCCGCGCCAGCTCGTTCGCGTCGCTGCCGAAGCCGAAGTCCTTGTCCGTGGGCAGCGCGCCCGGGGTGTGCCCGTCCTGGAGGTAGCGCGACAGCTCCGGCGCGGCCTGCGGGGCGCTGCGGCCGCTGTCGAGGTAGCCGACCCAGTCGGCGTACCCCTCCGACAGCCACAGCGGGGTCGCCCGGGTGGTGTGGGCCCGGGTGGCGACATGGGTGGTCTCGTGGGTGAGCACGACCTGTTTGCCGACGGCGCCGAGGACGGCGTACGCGGCCGGGTTGACGATGACCCGGTCGGCGGGGGCCTGCCCCGAGCCCCCGGCCTCGCCGGTGGTGACCGCGGCGATCCCGCGGTACGAGGACGCGGGCGAGCCCAGCAGTCCCGCCATGTCGTCCAGCGAGTCCGGCACCAGCACCACCACCCGCCCGGCCCACTCGGTGCCCCAGGCCCCCGAGACGGAGGGCACGGCGTGGTCCGCGAGGGCGGCGTAGTCGCGCAGCAGGCCGCCGGAGGCGCCGACCCCGAGGACCAGGCTGTGCCGGCCGCGCACGACCCGCACCGTGCCCTGGTCCCACAGCTGCTGCGCGGTCTTCTTCGCGGGCCGGTCGGACTCGACGTACCACTGCCCGTCGGCGGTACGGCGCAGCGTGAGCGTGCGGGCCGCGGTGACCGGGGCCTTGTCGTAGCCCTGGAAGCGGTAGCGCAGGTCCGCGGCGGCGGTCGCGGTGGCGCCGGTGCGGTGCAGCGCGGTCACCCGGTAGCTCCAGGCCGCGAGGGGCACGGCGCCGACGTGGGCGAACTCGGTGCGCTCGCCGGTCCGCGCGAAGGCGCTCTCGTCGTGCGCGAGCAGCGCATCCGCCCGCCGGTCGAGCAGCTGCTGCACCTGCGTGCGGGCGCCGTCCGGCTTCGGTCCGCCGCCGCAGGCGACCAGCGAGGCGAGCAGGGACACCAGCAGCAGGACCGTCCCGGGTGCGGAGCCACACCTCCGCCTGCGACCAGCCATTTCACGATCGTACGGCGGCGCGCCGCCGGGGACGCCCCTCAGACCCGGGTGACCGAGGAGATCGGCATCATCCCGACCGGGTCGTAGCGGACCGGGGCGCCCGGGTAGGGGGCGTGGATCACCTGGCCGTGGCCGACGTACATCGCCACATGACTGGCGTCGGACCGGTAGACGACGAGGTCGCCGGGGCGGGCCTCGGAGAGCGGGATCTGCCGGCCCGCGTAGCGCTGCTCCTGCGAGGTGCGCGGCAGATGGATGCCCGCGTGGGCGTACGACCACTGCATCAGGCCCGAGCAGTCGAAGCCGCCGGGGCCGTTGGCGCCCCACACGTAGGGGCGGCCGAGGGCGGAGCGGGCGGCGGCGAGGGCCGCGGCGGCGCGGGAGCCGGGCTCGCCCTCGTCGCCGGGCAGGGGCAGCCCGGGGAGATCGTCGCGCCCGGAGCGGGACGCCCGGTCGAAGGCGCCGCGTTCGGCCGGCGAGAGCGCGGCGAGCAGGGTGCGGGCCCTGGCCAGCTTCCGCTCGACGGTCTTCTTGTGGGCGGCGACGGCCTCGCGGCTGCGCTCCAGTTCGGCGAGTTTGCCGTCCGCCTCGGCGCGCTCCTGGGCGAGTTCGCGCAGGGCCTCCTGGAGGTCCTTGAGCTGACCGGCCTGCTGGGCGGTGATCCGGTCCAGGGTGGCGGCCTTGGCGAGGTAGTCGGCCGGGTCACGGGCGAACAGCAGGGCGAGGGACGGGTCGATGCCGCCGGCCCGGTACTGCGCCCCGGCCAGCGAACCGAGCGCGTCCCGCATGGTGTTGACCCGCTGCTGCTGCCGGGCGATGCGGTCCTGGGCCCAGCCCACCTGGCGGCGCAGGGTGGCGGCGCGCTCCCCGGCCCTGTCGTACGCCTCGGTGGCCCGCTCGGCCTCGTGGTAGAGCCGGTCCACCTCCGCGCGGGTGTCGTCGTGCGGGGCGGCGGCGGCCGAGCCGGCCGGTACGGCGCCCACGGCGGCCGCGGCGGCGGACATCACACAGAGCGCGACTCCGGCGCCCCGGTCGAACCCGGACGGTGCGTTGCGGCGATGGGACCCCACGGGACGCGGTACTCCTTCCGCTGGCGGACACGGACCGTCCCCCGTGCCGGGGCGCGGGAGAGGTGCCGCCCCGGCGGAACGGGAAACGCGCCAGACAGTAGCCCCGCGGACACCCCGCGGCCAAAGACCCCGGCGGGCACACAACGTGACGCCCCGCCTCTGACGCAGGTCATCGGCGGGGCGCGGGGTCAGCTCGGCTTGTCGCGATTCGCCCGTTCGGGCGGAAGGATCAGATCCGGACGCGGAGCGGAAGGACCACGTCCGGACACCGGAACGGACGGATCAGATCCGCACGCCGAACTGGAAGGGCATGTTGCTGATCGACTCGTAGCGCACCGAGGCACCGGTGTGCGGGGCGTGCAGGACCTGGCCGTTGCCGGCGTAGAGGCCGACGTGGTGGTAGTCGCCGTAGAAGATCACGAGGTCGCCGACCTTGAGGTCGCTCTCGCTGTAGATCCGGGTGCCGGCGTTGGCCTGCGCCTCGGAGGTGCGCGGGATGGAGACGCCCGCCTGCGCGTAGGCCCAGGAGGTCAGGCCCGAGCAGTCGAACTGGGACGGGCCCGAGGCGCCGTAGACGTACGGGGAGCCGATCACGCCCTGGGCGGCGGCGAAGGCCGCGGCGGCCCGGCCGGAGGCGGCGGTGGTGCTGCCGAGGTCGACCCGCGAAGAGGAGGAGCGGTCGGCCCGGGCCTGCTCGGCCTCCAGGTCCGCCTTCTCCTTCGCCGTCAGGGTGTTGAGCAGCTTCTGGGCGGAGGCGAGCTTGGCCTGCACGTCCTTCTTCTGCTTGCCCAGCTCGGTGCGGGTGGCGGCGAGGTCCTTGAGCTTCTCGCTGGCCTCGGCCCGCTCCTGGGCGAGTTCGCGCTGTTTGTCCTGGATCTTCTTCAGCGCGGCGACCTGCTGGTCGCTGAGCTGGTCCAGCGTGGAGGCCTTGTCCAGGTAGTCGTCCGGGTCGGACGACAGGAAGAGCTGGAGCGAGGGGTCGATGCCGCCGGAGCGGTACTCGCTGGCCGCGAGCGAACCCAGGTCGTCGCGGAGCTTGTTGAGGTCCTGCTGGCCCCGGGCGACGTTGTCCTGGATGGTGGAGATCTCCTTCTGGAGCTTCTCCTGCTTCTCCTTGGCGCCGTCGTACTTCTCGGACGCCTGCTCCGCCTTCTCGTAGAGCGCGTCGACCTTGGCCTTGACTTCGTCCTTGCTGAGCTTCTCGTTCGGCGCCGCATTGGCGGCCTGCGAGCTCAGCACGACGGCAGCGGCTGCTGCGGTGGTCAGCACGGTCGCGCGTATGCGACTCGGCTGCTTCGGTCGACGGTGGGACGCCACGGAGACGGGCTCCTTCGTTTGAGTGATCACCCGCGCGGAGGTTCGAGCCATGACCTTAGTGACCTCGCTGTGATCAGTTCAAATCCTCACACCAAAAAATCCCGTCACGCCATGCATTCTTTGCCCACAACCCACATGCAGTGATGGCCGGTTGACGCTACGTTGCGTGACGGTTCCGTCAATTCGGGCATTGAACGCGTCCGTTGGACGTTCAGGACAGTCGCTTCAGAAGTACGACAGAGGCCACCGGTCGGGCACCCGCCCGCGCGACGCCGTCGGCCACCTCGCGGTCGGTCGAGACGACGATGACCGGACGGCCCGGCGGCTCGGCGCGCACCAGCTGGCGGATCAGCTCGTCGGCGGTCACCCCGGGCTTGGAGAACAGCACCCGCACCCCGCGCGGCGGCGCCAGCAGCACCGGCGCGGCCAGTTCGGCCCCGTCGAAGACGCACGTCACCTCGGCGCCGGTCTGCGCGGCCAGCTGCGACAGCTGCCCGAGCAGCCTGAGGCGCTGCTTCTCCAGCGGCATCTGCGGATAGCCGGTCTTGGTGACGTTGTAGCCGTCGACCACCAGATGCGCCTGCGGCAGCGCCAGCAACTGGTCCAGGATCGCCGGGTCGTGCTCCGACAGCGCCCGCGCCGCGATGTCCTTCGGGGTCATTCGTCCCGGTTCGACCGCGTCCACGGTCTCGGCCGGCCGCACCGACACCGGCGGCAGGGCGAGTTCACGGCGCAGCCCCTGCGCCGCGTCGAGCACGGTGTCGAGCAGCAGCCGCACCCGCATGTCCTCCACGCTGCGGCCCTCACGGGCGGCCCGACGGGTCGCCTCCAGCGCGGCCTCCACCTCGCCGAGGCGCCCCTTCAGGCGCCGCGTCTCGCTGTCCGCCGCGGACAACTGCGCCTGCCCCTCGGCGCGTACGGCCTCGGTCTCGGCGTGCAGCTTGCGCAGGGCGGCCTCGCCGCGCTTGACGTCGCTGAGCGCGGCGCGCAGCTTGCGGTGAAGCGATTCGGCCTCCTTGCGCGCCGCGTCCAGCTCGGTGCGCAGCCGTTCGGTCTCCGACCGGGTCTGCTCACGGGCCCGGTCCAGCTCCTCGCGCAGCCGCTCCGCCTCGGCGCGGCTCTGCTCGTCGGCGCGCTCGGCGTCCGCCCGCTGCGCCTCCTCGCCGGCCGCGGTGACCAGCTTCACCCAGCCCGTGGGCCGCAGCACGTAGGCCGCGGCCGCCACGTCGAGCGGGTCCGCGGCCGGGGGCGGCGAGCCGGAGTCCAGGGCGCCGGACAGCTCCGGCTGCGTCTCTCTGAACCGCTCCCCGATCCGCTGCCGGAAGAGCGGGTCGCTCTCCAGTGCCGCGGCCATCGCGTTCCCCGCGAACTTGGCCCGCCGATTCGGGGCGAACCGGGCGTACTGCCGCAATTGTGCGGGCAGTTCGCTCACGGTCAGCCCGCCGAAGCCGTCCGAGACGATCTGGACGACCTTTCTGCGCACTCCGTCGGGCAGCGGACGGTCGAGCACCTCAGCGGCGCCGTCGTCCGGCCCCCCGCCTGTGGTCTCCACCATCCCTCACACCCCAATGCCTGTACGGGGCCGCCCCTGTCAGGAGCCGGCGCCCGGCCTGTCCACGAGTTCCACCTGGTCCACCGCGTTGCACCAGCGGCAGCGCACCGACTCGATGGTCTCACTGACCACCTCGCGCTCCTCCACCTTCGGCTCTCCGGCCAGGTCGAGGTGGATGTACTCCACGACCTTGGAGGAGCGGGTCACGTCGAAGCGGGTGAGATTGCCGCAGAGGGTGCAGCGCCACCGCGTCGTGGCGGTCGGCAGGGGAACCGTCATCGTGGCTGTTCGCCTTCCTTCTAGTGTCCGTGACGCGCCGCCTCGACGCGTACGGCTCGTAACCCTACGGCCTGGCGGGTACTCGCCGCCCGTCCGTCCACGGCGGCGAGGCATTACGTGCCGTTGCGTCCCGTTACGCCATGCTCTGTGTCCATGATCGGCAAGTGGAACACGGCGACCGGCGGCGCGATCCGGTCGGTGCGCATCCCCCCGGCACCCATGACGAAGGCGCTCATCGTCCTGTGCTGCCTGATCTTCGTCGTCGGCCCGTCGGCGGGCCTGAATCCGGCGTACGGCTCCGGGGACGCCCTGGCCGCCGCGCAGCAGGCGTACTTCCGGCGCTGGGGCGTGGTCCCGGCCGAGCTGTTCCAGGGCGCGCCGCGCGCCGCCCTGACGCCCGCGACCGCACTGTTCGTGCACGGCAGCTGGCTGCATCTGCTGGGCAACATGCTCTTCCTCTGGGTCTTCGGCGTGCTGACCGAGGAGCGGATGGGGCGCGTCCAGTTCGTGCTCTTCTATCTCGGCTGCGGGTATCTGGCGCTGCTCGGGTACGCCGCCGCCAACTCCTCCTCCGAGCAGTCGCTGATCGGCGCCTCCGGGGCGATCTCGGCCGTTCTCGGGGCCTTCCTCTTCCTGTTCCCCTCGGCGCGCGTGACCACCGTCCTGCCGTTCCTCTTCTTTCTGCCGCTCCGGCTGCCCGCGTGGGTGGTGCTGCCCGTCTGGGCGGGCCTGCAGTGGCTCGCGGCCGGGCGCGCGTCGGCCGGGCCGGGGGTGGCCTACCTGGCCCACCTGGTCGGTTTCTCGGTCGGGTTCCTCTACGCGTGGGTGCGGTTCGGAAGAGAGGAGGGCCCGAAGGGCGGCCTTGGAAGGGCGGTGGTGGGCGACGGGCGGGCGACTAGAGTTGAGTCCGCCCCAGCTCTGGCACCCGAGGGAGAGAACCAGCCGTGATCACCGCGATCGTCCTCATCAAGACCAGCGTGGACCGGATTCCCGAGATCGCGGAGTCGATCGCCGCGCTGGAGTCGGTCAGCGAGGTGTTCTCCGTGACCGGCACGTACGACCTGATCGCGATGGTGCGGGTGCAGCACCACGAGGACCTCGCGGAGGTCATCCCCGGGCGGATCAGCAAGATCCCGGGCGTGGAGGCCACGGACACGCACGTCGCGTTCCGCACGTACTCCCAGCACGACCTGGAGGCGGCGTTCGCCATCGGCCTGGACAGCTGACACGTCCACCGCGGCCCCGAACGTGGCTGATCGCGCAGTTCCCCGCGCTCCTTCAGGGGCGCGGGGAACTGCGCGAAGGGGCCCCACCGGGCCGCGGACGGGTACGACCCCGACCGGAGGTCAGACCGCCGGCACGCAGCGGCCGTCCTCCGTGCGGTAGGACCACTTCGCGCCCTCGGCGACGAGTTCCCGCACCGCCCCCACGAACCGCGCCACGTGCTCGTCCGGCGTGCCCGCCCCGAAGCTCACCCGGATCGCGTTGAGCGACTTCTCCCCCGGCGCCGCCTCCGGCGACCCACACTCGCCCTGGGTCTGCGGATCGCCGCCGAGCAGCGTCCGCACCAGCGGGTGGGCGCAGAACAGCCCGTCGCGCACCCCGATGCCGTACTCCGCGGAGAGCGCCGCGGCGAAGTGGGAGCTGTTCCAGCCCTCCACCACGAACGAGATCACCCCGACGCGGGGCGCGTCGTCGCCGAACAGGGAGAGCACCCGCACCTCGGGGACGTCCGCCAGGCCCTCGCGGACCGTGCGGATCAGCTGCTGCTCGCGGGCGACGAGGGTGTCGAAGCCCGCCTCGGTGAGCGCCTTGCAGGCGGAGGCGATGGCGTAGGCGCCGATGACGTTCGGGGAGCCGGCCTCGTGGCGGGCGGCGGTCTCGTGCCACTCCACGTCCACTCCCCCGTCCTCGCGCCGGGTGACCCGGCGGCTCGCGCCGCCGCCCGCCAGGTACGGCTCCGCGGCGCGCAGCCAGTCGGCGCGGCCGGCCAGCACGCCGGAGCCGAAGGGGGCGTAGAGCTTGTGGCCGGAGAAGGCGACCCAGTCGACGTCCAGGTCGCGCAGCGAGACGGGGTGGTGCGGGGCCAGCTGGGCGGCGTCCAGCACGATCCGGGCGCCGTGCGCGTGGGCGACCTCGGCCAGCTCGCGCACCGGCCACAGCTCGCCGGTGACGTTCGAGGCGCCGGTGACGCAGACCAGGGCCGGGCCGTAGGGGTCCCGGGCGGCGAGGGCGCGCTCCAGGGTGTCGGCGGCCTGCTGCGGGGTGCGCGGGGCGTCCAGGTAGGTGACCCGCGCGTTCTTCCAGGGCAGCAGGGAGGCGTGGTGCTCGGTCTCGAAGACGAACACCTGGCAGTCGGCGGGCAGCGCCGCGGCGAGCAGGTTCAGCGAGTCGGTGGTCGACCGGGTGAAGACGAGCTGGTCGTCCTCGCGGCAGCCGAGGAACTCCGCGACCGTGCGGCGGGCGTTCTCGAACAGGTCGGTGGAGAGCTGGGAGAGGTACCCGGCGCCGCGGTGCACGCTGCCGTAGTAGGGCGCGTAGGCCGCCACGTCGTCCCAGACCCGCTGGAGGGCGGGGGCGCTCGCGGCGTAGTCCAGCGCGGCGTAGGTGACCTCGCCGCCCGTCACGAGCGGAACGGTGACGTCCCGGCCCAGGACGGGCAGCGGGGCACAGGCGGACGCGTCGACGGCGGTGCAGTCGGCGGCGGGGGCCGAGGCGGTGACGGAGGCGGCGGCAGCAGCGGCGGGGGCGGCGGAAACGGACATGGCGAAGCTCCTGTGAGGCAGGCGGAACCCACCGCGCGAGCAGACGTGCTCCGGCGCGGAGAGGAAGAGAAAGGGGGTACGCGGAGGCGGGGCTCGACGCCCTATCGCATTCGCTTGCTCACAGAAGGCTCCCTCGACGACCAGGACCCCTGGTGACGAAGGGGTCCGCGCTTGCCGTGGACCTCGCTGCCCACGACCTGGTCCTCACCCGGGGCACCCCGCCACGGACGGAGGGTTGCCGGACAGTCGGCCGGGGCCTCATGACTGTCACTCATGACCTGGAAAGGAACGTACGGGATGTGATCGCGGTCCCGCAACCCGTGTCCGGATCGCGGAACCGCGCCACCCCTGCCTGCCGAACCGCGCCACTCGTGGACGCCGAACCGCGCCACTCGTGGATGCCGCCCGGCGGACGCCGTCAGGCGTTGCTGGCGGCCACCCAGCGTTCCAGTACGCGCCTGGCCTCGCCCGAGTCGATCGAGGCGGCCGCCTTCGCCATGCCGGCGGCCAGCTGCTCGGCCAGCGGCGCCCCGGTCGGGTCGAGGGCCACCAGGGCCGCCGCCGAGTTCAGCAGGACGGCGTCGCGGACCGGGCCCCGCTCGCCGTCCAGCAGCCGCCGGGCGACCTCCGCGTTGAACGACGGGTCGCCGCCGCGCAGCGCCTCCACGGGCACCAGCTCGATGCCGACGTCACGCGGGTCGAAGGTCTCCTCGGTGACCTTGCCGTCCCGCACCACCCACACCCGCGAGGTGGCCGTCGTGGTCAGCTCGTCGAGGCCGTCGTCGCCGCGGAAGACGAGGGAGGAGTTGCCGCGGTCGGCGAGGACGCCCGCGATGATGGGCGCCATCCGCGGGTCGGCGACGCCGATCGCCTGGGACCTGACCTTCGCCGGGTTGGTCAGCGGGCCGAGCGCGTTGAACACCGTACGGATGCCCAACTGGCCGCGGGCGGCGGCCACATGACGCAGCGCCGGGTGGAACTTGACCGCGAAGCAGAAGGTGATGCCCGCCTCCTCCGCGACCTCGGCGACCCGCTGCGGGGTGAGGTCGAGGTTGACGCCCAGCTTCTCCAGGACGTCGGAGGAGCCGGACGCCGAGGACGCCGCCCGGTTGCCGTGCTTGACGACCTTCGCGCCCGTGCCGGCCACCACGAGGGCGGACATCGTGGAGATGTTGACCGTCTTCGCGCCGTCGCCGCCCGTGCCGACGATGTCGACCGTGCGGCCGGCCACCTCGATCACCTTGGCGTGCGCGTACATCGCCCGGACGACGCCGGTGATCTCCTCGACCGTCTCGCCCTTGGCGCGCAGCGCCACGACGAAGCCCGCGATCTGGGCGTCGGTCGCCTCGCCGCGCATGATCCGGTCCATCGCCCAGGCCGTCGCGTCGGCGCTCTGGTCACGGCCGTCGAGCAGGGCGTTCAGTACCTCGGGCCAGGAACGGCCCGCCGCGATGTCGCCTCCAGCGGGGGTCACAGCGCTCATCAGCCGCTCCTGGGTGAGGTCCCGGGATCCGGGACGCCGATCTCATCGCCTCCCACCCTATCCAGTGCCGCAGACGGCGAAGGGCCCCCGTCCGAACATCGGACGGGGGCCCTTCGACCGTGGCGTGGCGAAACGCAGCGATCAGTGGTGGCCGTGGCCGCTCGTGATCTCCTTGTACTCCTCGACAGTGGGCTTCGGGATCTGGGAGTCCTCGTCGAAGTACGCGCGGCTGAGCTTGGCGCGCAGCTTCTCCGCGCCCTTCACCTTGCGCTCGACACCGTTCTCGTCGACCGCCGGGCCGATCTCCGCCGGCGTGTACTGCTCGTGCGCCGTGAGCGTGTGCAGCTGCTCCTGGCTGAGCGGCTCGTGCACCTCGATGAACTCACCGTGCGGCAGGCGCTTGATGATGCCGGTCTCGCGACCGTGCAGCACCTTGTCCTTGTCGCGGCGCTGGAGGCCGAGGCAGATCCGCTTGGTCGCGAGGAAGGTCAGGACCGGTCCGACGAAGACGAAGATCCGGACGAACCAGGTGACCGCGTTGATCGACAGGTTGAAGTGCGTGGCCCAGAGGTCGTTGCCACCGCCGATCAGCAGGGTGAAGTACACCGTCATCCACGCGACACCGAAGGCGGTGCGCGTCGGCGCGTTGCGCGGGCGGTCCAGGATGTGGTGCTCGCGCGTGTCGCCGGTGACCCAGGACTCGATGAACGGGTAGACCGCGATCGCGACCAGGACCAGCGGGAAGATCACCAGCGGGATGAACACGCCCAGGACGAGCGTGTGGCCCCAGAGGTTGATCTCCCAGCCCGGCATGAAGCGGATCAGGCCCTCGGAGAAGCCCATGTACCAGTCGGGCTGGGCGCCGGTGGACACCTGGTCCGGACGGTAGGGGCCCATCGCCCAGATCGGGTTGATCTGCGCGATCGCCGCGATCACCGCGATCACACCGAAGACCAGGAAGAAGAAGCCTCCGGCCTTCGCCATGTAGACCGGCAGCAGCGGCATGCCGACGACGTTGTTGTTGGTCTTTCCGGGACCCGCGAACTGCGTGTGCTTGTGGTAGAAGACCAGGATCAGGTGCGCCACCATCAGGCCGAGCATGATGCCCGGCAGCAGCAGGATGTGGATCGAGTAGAAGCGGGCCACGAAGTCGCCGCCCGGGAACTCGCCGCCGAAGAGGAAGAACGACAGGTACGTGCCGACGATCGGCACGGACAGGACCGCGCCCTCCATGAAGCGGACACCGGTGCCGGAGAGCAGGTCGTCCGGGAGCGAGTAACCGGTGAAACCGGTGAACATGCCGAGGACGAGCAGCAGGAAGCCGAACAGCCAGTTGACCTCACGCGGCTTGCGGAACGCGCCCGTGAAGAACACGCGCATCATGTGCACGAACATGCCGGCGATGAAGATCAGCGCGGCCCAGTGGTGGATCTGCCGGATGAGCAGACCACCGCGCACGTCGAAGGAGATGTGCAGGGTCGAGCTGAAGGCCTCCGACATCATCTGCCCCTGGAGCGGGACATAGCTGCCGTGGTACTGCACCTCGTTCATCGACGGGTGGAAGAACAGCGTCAGATAGACACCCGTCAGGATGATGATGATGAAGCTGTACATGCACACTTCGCCCAACATGAACGACCAGTGGTCGGGGAAGATCTTGCGCATGTTGGCCTTGGCCAGGGAGTAGATCCCCAGCCGGCCGTCGGCCCAGTCGGCGACGCGCTCGCCGGCCGGTGCCTTCCCGCGAGAGCGGGACTCGTTGGTCGCTGAAGTGCTCATCCGCGCTCCCAGAATGCAGGACCGACGGGCTCCTCGAAGTCGCCGAGCGCCTGGAGGTAACCCTCGTCGTCCACGCCGATGTGCAGCTGCGGCAGGGCGTGGCCGGCCGGGCCGAAGATCACTCGGGCACCGTCGGAGAGGTCGAAGGTGGACTGGTGGCACGGGCAGAGCACGTGGTGCGTCTGCTGCTCGTACAGCGAGATCGGGCAGCCCACGTGGGTGCAGATCTTCGAGAAGGCGACGATGCCCTCGTGCGACCAGTCGAGCTCACGCTTGTCCTTGATGTTGTCCGGCTGGAGCCGGACGATCATCAGGGCCGCCTTGGCGATCTGGGTCTGGAAGTCCTCGTCGGTCTCCTCCAGGCCGTCGGGCTTGGCGAAGGTGAGCGAGCCCACGGCGACGTCGGAAGGACGCAGCGGCAGGTTCGTGTTCATGTTGACGAGGCGCTTGCCCTTGGCCCACATCGTGTGGCGGAGCTTGTCGCCCGGCAGCGGACCGAGGTCGCGCAGCAGCATCACGCCGGAGAGCGGCACCAGGGCCAGCGCACCGAACATCGTGTTGCGGATGAGCTTGCGGCGGCCGAGCGCCGACTCCTTGGCGCCCTGCTTGAAGTCCGCGTGGACCTTGGCCCGCACGTCCTCGGGCGCCGCGATCGCGTGACGGTCGTCGGCGACCTCGACATCGGACATCAGGGTGCGGGCCCAGTGGACCGCGCCCGCGCCGATGCAGAACAGCGCGACACCGAGGGTCAGGCCCAGCGCGAAGTTCAGCGCGCTGAGGTGACCGATCGGGAAGACGAAGATGTCCTTGTCGTGCGGGATCGCCACGTAGGAGACGATGAAGCCGACCGTGGCCAGCATCGACAGCGTGAACAGCAGGGCGACCGCACGCTCGGACCGCCTGGCGGCCCGCTCGTCGATGTCCTGGATCCGGTGCTCGTGGGGCGGCAGCCCCGGGTCGGCGAACGGGTGCTTCTCGTCCGCGACGCTCACCGCGCCGTGCGCGGTGCCCTGCTCGGAGGGCAGGTTCTCTTCTGGAATGTCTTGGCTACTCATGACTTCTTGGCCTTTGCGGTCCGAGCGGCGACCCAGACGGCGACCGCGATCAGCGCGCCGAGTCCGAAGATCCAGGCGAACAGACCCTCGGTGACCGGGCCGAGACCGCCGAGTTCGAGGCCGCCCGGGTTGGTCGACTCGCCGCTGTCGATCGCGTGCAGGTACGCGATGATGTCCTTCTTGTTCTGCTCCGACAGCGTGGTGTCGGGGAAGGACGGCATGTTCTGGGGGCCGGTGAGCATCGCCTCGTAGATGTGCTTCGGAGCGACACCCTCGAGGGTCGGGGCGTACTTGCCCTTCGTCAGCGCGCCACCCTTGCCGGTGAAGTTGTGGCACTGCGCGCAGTTGGTACGGAACAGCTCACCGCCCTTGGCGATGTCCGCGCCGTCCTTGCTGTACTGCTCCGAGGTCGGCTTCGCCGGGCCGGCGCCCAGCGACGCGATGTACGCGGCGAGCTGGTCGATCTCGGCCTGCGAGTAGATCGCCTTCTTGCGCGGGACCTGCGCACCCTGCGAGGTGGCGGCGGGCATACGGCCGGTGCCGACCTGGAAGTCGACCGCGGCGCTGCCCACGCCGACCAGGCTGGGCCCGTCGGAGGAGCCCTGGCCACCGGAGCCGTGGCAGCTGGCGCAGCCCACCTCGTAGAGCTTCTTGCCCTCTTCGATGCTCAGGGACTGGGAGGTTTCATCGGCCTGTGCCTTGCTCGCGGGCGCGAACGCGGCGTACAGCCCCCCAGTGGCCGCCAGCGCGAGGAGTAGGACGACGACCGCCGCCAGCGGATGGCGTCGTCGTGCGGAGAGCTTTTTCACGGATTACCCCGGTGTCAGGATCTTCTGCGTCGATGCGGGAAATGGATCGGTCTCGCCCTGGGGGCGACGCCGGGCTACTTGATCAGGTAGATCGTGGCGAAGAGGCCGATCCAGACGACATCGACGAAGTGCCAGTAGTAGGACACGACGATGGCCGCGGTCGCCTGCTCGTGGGTGAACCTCTTGGCCGCGTACGTCCTGCCGAGGACGAACAGGAAGGCGATGAGGCCGCCCGTCACGTGCATGCCGTGGAAGCCGGTGGTCAGGTAGAACACCGAGCCGTAGGGGTCGGAGGAGAGCGAGAGCCCGTCCTCCTTCACCAGGTTCGTGTACTCGTAGATCTGACCGCCGATGAAGATCGCACCCATGATGAAGGTGACGATGAACCAGCCCCGGAGCTTCTTGACGTCACCGCGCTCGGCGGCGAACACGCCGAGCTGACAGGTGAGGGAGGAGAGCACCAGGATCGTGGTGTTGGTCGCGGAGAACGGAAGGTTGAGATGGTCTGCCATCTCCTTCCAGTGATCCGGACCGGTCACCGACCGGAGGGTGAAGTACATCGCGAAGAGGGCCGCGAAGAACATCAGCTCGGAACTCAGCCAGATGATGGTTCCGACGCTGGTGAGGTTCGGCCGGTTGACCGACGGGTGCGCGTGCCCGGTTTCTACTGTCGTTGCTGTCGCCACGACCGACATTATGTCGGTCGCTTATCCCGCCCTCACTCCGGGGGGTGCCAATCGGAGTGTCTTGCTCGTCCGGACCGGTGTTGACGTGGTGTTCGGGGGAGTAACATCCCGCCCGAACGGCCCCGTCCGTACGACGCCGACGTCTCGGAGGAACAATGCAGCCGACCGCCACGGTGCTGGTCTACAGCGACGACTCCAACACCCGCGAACAGGTCCGGTTGGCGACCGGGCGCAGGCCGGCTCCGGACGTGCCCACCGTGGAGTTCGTCGAATGCGCGACGCCCGCCGCGGTGCTGAGCGAGCTCGACAAGGGCGGCATCGACATCTGTGTCCTCGACGGCGAGGCCGTGCCGATGGGCGGCATGGGACTGTGCCGCCAGATCAAGGACGAGGTGTTCAACTGCCCGCCGGTGCTGCTGCTCATCGGGCGGCCGCAGGACGCGTGGCTGGCCACCTGGAGCCGCGCGGACGCCGCCGTGACGCTGCCGGCGGACCCGGTGGAGTTCGCCGCCGCACTGGCGGGGCTGCTGCGTCAGAAGCGGCTCCAGAGCGCCTGACGGGGGCCGTACGGCCGTGCCGGGCCGCACCTGGGCCCACGGGACCCCGTGGGGCTCGCGGGAGCGCACGCGCATGAACGAGGGGCGGTACGGCCGTTTTCGGGCCGTACCGCCCCTGAGACCGCTTCCGATGTCCGCGTCGGCGCACATCCGATGTCCGCCTCGGCGTGTCCACTCACCCGAACGGGTGGTGTGACGCCCCTGCCGGACGGTGGGTCAGACGCTCTCCGGCCGTAGCCTCGCCATGTCCTGGGCGTTCGGGGTGGCCTGGCCGGAGCCGGTCAGCGCGCTGCCCTTGCGCCAGTCCTTCCAGGTGACGTTCCAGTCGCCGAAGCCGTTGCCGAACGGCTCCATCTCGTGGCCCTCGGAGTTGACCACCTTGACCACGTCGCCCTCGTGGATGTGGTCGAAGAACCACTCGGCGTTGCCGGTGCTCATGCCGGTGCAGCCGTGGCTGACGTTCTCGTAGCCCTGCGAGCCCACCGACCAGGGCGCGGCGTGCACGTACTCGCCGCTGAAGGTGAGCTGGGTGGCGTAGTAGACCGGGAGGTCGTACGAGTCCGCGCTGCCCTCGGCGATGCCGATGCTGGTGCCGCGCATGCGTACGAAGTACTGCTTGGCGAGGACCACCTTGACGCCGTTGCGCGTGTCGAAGCCGGGCTTGCCGGTGGTGACCGGGATCTCCTGGATTTCCTTGCCGTTCTCGTACACCGTCATCTGGTGCGTGGCGGCGTCCGTGAGGGCCAGGATGCTGTCCCCGGTGGTGATCTTCAGGGCCTTCGAGGCGCCGCCGACCAGGCGGTCGCTGACCTTCACGCCGTCCAGGTCGCTGCGCGCCTTGATGGTGGCGTGGGCGGGCCAGTAGTCCTTGGGCCGGTAGTGGAGTTCCTTGTCGTCCACCCAGTACCAGGAGCCCTGGACGGACGGGACGGAGTCGACGCGCAGGGCGCGCTCGACGACGGCCCGCTGGGTCCTGTCCTTGACGGGCTGGCTGAGTTCGGCGGTGAGGGGCTGCCCGACGCCGTACGCGCCGGCGTTCGGGCCGAACTTCACGGTGAGCCGCTTCTTGGCGGTGGGCTTGGCGGTGTCGAAGGTGAGGACCTTGCGGCCGGGGGCCCCGTCCTCGTCCTCGGTGCTGACCCGGACCGTGTAGCGGGCGTTCGCGGCCAGCGGGGACGTGCTGTGCCAGCGGCTGCCGTCGGCGGAGAGCTCGCCCGCCACCTGGCGGCCGGTCGCGTCCACGGCGGTGACGTCCGTGATGCGTCCGTCGTCGCTGTCGGCGGTGAGTTCCAGGGGCTTGTCCGGGTCGACCTTCTTGCCGTCGCCTGAGGGGCCGTTGAAGGAGATCTGGTCGGCCGCGTCGAACGGCTTGGCCGACAGGGGGTTGCCGTCGGAGCCGCAGGCGGTGACGCCCGCGCCGAGGGCGGTCACCAGCAGGGTGCAGCCGATGACTGTACGGGTGCGCGGAGAGGTGCTCATGAACTCAACGTAGGAAGCCGCGTCAACCATGGCGCGCCGGGTGACACGGACGAGGTAACGCGGTTGCGGCAAACGCAGGAACCCGGACGCTCCTGACGGAGTGTCCGGGCCCCTGGTGCGCTCGGCGCGTGCTACTGGGTGCGGTTCTCGCCGCGGTAGTACTCGAAGACCCAGCCCCACAGGCCGATCAGGATGAGCGGCGCCGCGAAGTACAGCAGCCACCAGCCGATCGCGACACCGAGGAAGGCGATCGCGCCGCCGATGCCGAGGGAGAGCGGCTGCCAGCTGTGCGGGCTGAAGAAGCCCAGCTCACCGGCGTCGTCCGCGACATCGGCGTCCTTGTGGTCCTGGGCACCCGCGTCGACCCGCCGGGCGGTGAAGCCCAGGTAGAAGCCGATCATGATGCACAGGCCGAAGGCCATGAAGAGCGCCGTGGTGCCGGCCGCCTCCTTCGACCACACGCCATAGACGATCGCCATGACGAGGACGAAGAAGCTCAGCCACATGAACATGCGGCCCTGGATCTTCACTTGCCGACCTCCTTGCTGCCCGCGGCGGCGCTGCTGCCGTGACCGGCGTGCTCCAGCTGCTCGAGCGCGGCGATCTCCGGGTGGTGCAGGTCGAACGCCGGGGACTCGCTGCGGATCCGCGGCAGGGTGATGAAGTTGTGCCGCGGCGGCGGGCAGGAGGTCGCCCACTCGAGCGAGCGGCCGTAGCCCCACGGGTCGTCGACCTCGACGGGCTTGCCGTACTTGGCGGTCTTCCACACGTTGTAGAGGAACGGCAGGATCGACAGGCCGAGGACGAACGAGCCGATCGTCGAGACCGTGTTCAGGGCGGTGAAGCCGTCGGCGGACAGGTAGTCGGCGTACCGGCGCGGCATGCCCTCGGCGCCCAGCCAGTGCTGGACGAGGAAGGTGGTGTGGAAGCCGATGAACAGCGTCCAGAAGGTGATCTTGCCGAGCCGCTCGTCGAGCATCTTGCCGGTGAACTTCGGCCACCAGAAGTGGAAGCCGGAGAACATCGCGAACACCACGGTGCCGAAGACGACGTAGTGGAAGTGGGCCACCACGAAGTACGAGTCGGAGACGTGGAAGTCCATCGGGGGCGAGGCCAGGATGACACCGGTCAGACCACCGAAGGTGAAGGTGATCAGGAAGCCGGTCGCCCAGAGCATCGGCGTCTCGAAGGACAGCGAGCCCTTCCACATGGTGCCGATCCAGTTGAAGAACTTCACACCGGTCGGGACCGCGATCAGGAAGGTCATGAAGGAGAAGAACGGCAGCAGCACACCGCCGGTGACGTACATGTGGTGCGCCCACACGGTCACGGACAGACCGGCGATCGAGATCGTGGCCGCGATCAGACCCATGTAGCCGAACATCGGCTTGCGGGAGAAGACCGGGATGACCTCACTGATGATGCCGAAGAACGGCAGCGCGATGATGTACACCTCTGGATGGCCGAAGAACCAGAAGAGGTGTTGCCATAGCAGGGCTCCGCCGTTGGCCGAGTCGAAGACATGTGCCCCGAACTTGCGGTCCGCCTCCAGGGCGAACAGCGCGGCCGCGAGGACCGGGAAGGCCAGCAGGACCAGCACACCGGTCAGCAGCACGTTCCAGGTGAAGATCGGCATCCGGAACATGGTCATGCCCGGCGCGCGCATGCAGATGATCGTGGTGATGAAGTTGACCGAGCCGAGGATCGTGCCGAAGCCGGAGAAGGCCAGACCCATGATCCACATGTCGGCGCCGATACCCGGCGAACGGACCACGTCCGACAGCGGGCTGTAGGCGAACCAGCCGAAGTCGGCCGCGCCGTCGGGGGTGAGGAAGCCGCCGACCGCGATCATCGAGCCGAACAGGTAGAGCCAGTAGGCGAACATGTTCAGCCGCGGGAAGGCGACGTCCGGGGCACCGATCTGGAGCGGCATGATCCAGTTGGTGAAGCCCGCGAACAGCGGCGTCGCGAACATCAGCAGCATGATCGTGCCGTGCATCGTGAACGCCTGGTTGAACTGCTCGTTCGACATGAACTGCAGTCCCGGACGGGCGAGCTCGGCGCGCATGAGGAGCGCCATCACGCCGCCGATCAGGAAGAACGCGAACGACGTGACCAGATAGAGCGTGCCGATCGTCTTGTGGTCGGTGGTCGTCAGCCACTTCACCACGACACTGCCGGGCTGCTTGCGCCTGACCGGGAGCTCGCTCTCGTAAGCGTCGTCAGCGGCCGCGGCACCCTGGGGTTCGTTGAGGATGCTCACAGGTTGTTCGTCTCCCGGTTCTTCTCGTGGCTCGTCTGCGCGATGCCGGCGGGAATGTAACCGGTCTGCCCCTTCTTGGCGAGGTCCTTGAGGTGCTGCTGGTAGCGCTCCGGCGAGACGACCTTCACGTTGAACAGCATCCGCGAGTGGTCGACGCCGCAGAGCTCGGCGCACTTGCCCCGGAAGGTGCCCTCCTTGTCGGGAGTCACCTGGAAGGCGTTGGTGTGGCCCGGGATGACGTCCTGCTTCATGAGGAACGGCAGCACCCAGAAGGAGTGGATGACGTCACGGGAGGTCAGGACGAAGCGGACCGTCTCCCCCTTCGGCAGCCACAGCGTCGGGCCCGGGTTGCCGGTCTGGGGGTTCTTCGTGGCGGGCGTGCCGACGTCGTAGACGCCGCCGGCGTCCGCCGGGAAGTCCTTCTTGAACCGGTCCGGGATGGAGGACAGGGCCGGGTCGGTCTTCGCGTTGCCCGACGAACCCTCGACCGGGGTGATGTAGTTGAAGCCCCAGCTCCACTGGAAGCCCACGACGTTGATGGTGACGTCGGGCTTCTTGTCGAGGCTCAGCAGCTTCGACTCGTCGCGGGCCGTGAAGTAGAACAGCACCGAGACGATGATGAGCGGGACGACCGTGTACAGCGCCTCGATGGGCATGTTGTACCGGGTCTGCGGAGGAACCTCGACCTTGGTGCGGCTGCGCCGGTGGAAGATGGCGCTCCACAGGATCAGGCCCCAGACCAGCAGGCCCACGGCGAGCGCGGCCGCCCAGGAGCCCTGCCACAGGGAGAGGATCCGCGGAGCCTCTTCCGTGGTCGGGGTGGGCATACCAAGGCGGGGGAAGTCCTTGTATGTGCAACCGGTAGCGGTCGCGAGGACCAGGCCCGCGGTCAGTGCCTGCCGCAGCTTCCGCCGCATCGGGCGCCGCGGCTTGGGGGTCCCGCCCACGCCCTTCGGGCTGTGGGGGAGGTCGGAGCCGTTGGGACTCACGTAGCGCCTTCCCGAGAGTCTCGCCCGCGCGGTATGGCTGCGGCCTGGCCTTCTCGGGGGTCGGTCGCCGTCCTGCGTCGGGCAGGGGTTTGGATGTTTATGCGGACCAAACCCTAGCCGACGCCCTCCAGGGGTTCGCGGGGAGGGGGGCATACGCGCCGCCTGTCACTCCTTAAGGGTGGGATTGGGCGCCCAATAGCTCGGGTTGTCAGGGTTTCGGGATCCGGCGCGGGTGAATGGAGGGCTGATCGCACGGCTCCTCGCGCCCCTGATGTGCGACCGGCGATCTACCGTTGCCGTGTGTCCTACTTCGACGCCGCATCGGCCGCCCCTCTTCATCCTGTCGCACGTCAGGCCCTGTTGGCCGCTCTCGACGAGGGGTGGGCCGATCCGGCGCGGCTGTACCGGGAGGGGCGCCGGGCCCGGCTGCTGCTCGACGCGGCGCGGGAGGCGGCCGCCGAGGCGGTGGGCTGCCGGGCCGACGAGCTGGTGTTCACGCCGTCGGGGACGGTCGCCGTACACAGCGGTGTCGCGGGGGCGTTGGCCGGACGGCGGCGGGTGGGAAGCCACCTGATCGTGTCAGCCGTCGAACATTCCTCGGTACTCCATTCGGCTGAGACGTTCGCGGCGAACGGAGGCACCGTCACCCGGGTGCCGGTGGACCGCGCGGGCGCCGTCGACGCCGCGGAGTACGCCGCCGCGCTGCGCCCGGACACCGCGCTGGCGTGCCTCCAGTCCGCCAACCACGAGGTGGGGACCGAGCAGCCGGTCGCCGAGGTGGCCGAGGCCGCCCGCACCGCCGGGGTGCCGCTGCTGGTCGACGCGGCCCAGTCGCTGGGCTGGGGGCCGGTGCGGGGGCCGTGGTCGCTGCTCACGGCGTCCGCGCACAAGTGGGGCGGGCCGCCCGGGGTCGGGCTGCTCGCGGTCCGCAAGGGGACCCGGTTCGCGCCCCAAGGACCCGCCGACGAGCGGGAGTCGGGGCGGGTGCCCGGGTTCGGGAACCTGCCGGCGGTGGTCGCGGCGGCGGCGTCGCTGCGCGCCGTCCGCGCGGAGGCGGCCGCCGAGGCGGTACGGCTGCGGGAGCTGACGGAGCGGATCCGGGCGCGGGTGCCCGCGCTGGTGCCGGATGTCGAGGTGGTGGGCGACCCGGAACGGCGGCTGCCGGGGATCGTCACCTTCTCCTGTCTCTATGTCGACGGAGAGACTCTGCTGCACGAGCTGGACCGGGCCGGGTTCTCGGTGTCGTCCGGATCGTCGTGCACCAGCAGCACGCTGACGCCCAGCCATGTGCTGAGGGCGATGGGGGTGCTGAGCGAGGGCAATGTGCGGGTGTCGCTGCCGCCGGGCGCGACGGCCGAGGACGTGGAGCGGTTCCTCGCCGTGCTGCCGGGGGCGGTGGCGGGGGTGCGGGAGAAGCTGGGGGTGCCGGAGGGCGGGGCCGTGCGGGCCACCGGGGGCGGGGAGG
>NZ_LAVA02000120.1 GCF_000974985.2 Streptomyces mangrovisoli
AAGTCGGCTTATCTGTGGCATCAGTTGTGGCAGGACGGCGGTGTGGAGGCTCTGACCTCACGCGGTCCGGGTGGGTCACGCTGTCGGCTTTCCCCGCGCAGTCTGGAGAAACTGGCCGCGTACCTCGATGAGGGCCCGGCCGCGCACGGCTGGGCGGAGGACCAGGTGTGGACCGCTGCGCGGGTGGCCACGCTGATCGGCAGGAAGTTCCACGTCTCCTACAGCGTCTCGGGTGCGACGAGGCTGATGCGCCGGATCGGCTTCAGCCCGCAGATACCCGGCCGGCGGGTCGCCGAGTGCGACGACCAGGCCGTGACTGCGTGGAAGGAGGCGACCTGGGCCGAGGTAAAAGAGCCCGGGCGGACTGCGGGGGATACATCTGCTTCGAGGACGAAGCAGGCTTCACCCGCAAGCCGCCCCGGGGACGGACCTGGGGCAGGCGCGGGCACACCCCGGTCGTGACCGTCAGCGGCCGGCGCTCGGGACGCCTGTCGGTTGCGGGACTGGTCGCGATGCGGCCGGGCTCCCGGACCCGACTGTGTCACCGGCTGCGGATCCATCCGGCAGGCAAGGGCGGGCGCCGCAGTATGGGCGAGCGGGACTTCATCGCGCTCGTCGACGGTGCTCACCAGCTCCTGAAGGCACCGATCGTGCTGGTCTGGGACCGTCTGAACACCCATGTCTCCCATGCCATGCGCGGGCTCATCGGCCAGCGCGAGTGGCTCACGGTGTTCCTGCTGCCCGCTTACTCTCCCGACCTCAACCCGGTCGAGTGGGTCTGGGCGCACGTGAAGACGCAGCCTGGCCAACCTCGCACCTCGCGCGATCGAAGACCTCGCCCCGCTCGTGAGGAACCGCTTACGCGGCATCCAACGCCGCCCCGACGTACTCGACGGCTTCAGCGCCGGCGGCCAGTGCGCCCGTCGACGTCAGGTCGCGCCGGGCGAGCGTGCCGAAGCGGCG
>NZ_LAVA02000121.1 GCF_000974985.2 Streptomyces mangrovisoli
TCAACCCGGTCGAGTGGGTCTGGGCGCACGTGAAACGCAGCCTGGCCAACCTCGCCGTCATGGCCCTCGACCGGCTCGAAGCCCTCGTCCGCAACCGGCTCAAACGCCTCCAATACCGGCCCGACACCCTCGACGGCTTCATAACCGGCACCGGCCTGACCATCGACAACCTCGCCTCACCTTGAAGCGCCGAAGTCAGTA
>NZ_LAVA02000122.1 GCF_000974985.2 Streptomyces mangrovisoli
GCCCCAGGCTGCCCGCTCCCGCCCAGCCCCCGACGTCACCCCGCCGTCGCCCCCGCCCCCGCCCCCGCCAGCACCCGCCGCAGCGTCTCGCGGGCGAACGGTTCGTCGTACGGGGTGCCCGTCAGCAGGGACTGGAGGCAGATGCCGTCCATCGCCGCCACGAGGGCCCGCGCGGTGGCCGGGTCCGTGCGGGCTGTGAGGCTCTCGGCGGTGTCCCGCATCCACTCCGCGGCCACCGGGCGCAGGGCGGGCCTGCGCAGGGCCGCCAGATACAGCTCGTACTCCAGCTCCACCCCGGTGCGGTCGCCGCCCAGCCACTCGCCCAGCACCCGGGCCAGCCCCGCGGCCAGATCGGATCCGGGGTCGGCCAGCGCCCCGCTGCCCGCCAGGACCGTCGCGAAGCCCTCGTTGGCCTGGCGGAGCGCGGCGACCATCAGTTCGTCGAGACCCGCGAAGTGGTAGGTCGTCGAGCCGAGCGGCACATCGGCCTCGGCGGCGACGGCGCGGTGGGTGAGTCCGGCGATGCCCTTCGCGCCGACGACCCGGATCGCCGCGTCGATGATCCGCTGCCGCCGGGCGGGGTCGTGGCGCCGGGGCATCAGTGCGCCCCGCCCAGGTTCAGCACGACAACCCCGAGGACGATCAGCACGATCCCCGCGACCTTGGCGGCGCCCAGCCCCTCGCCGAAGAGCAGCATCCCGAGCACGGCGATGCTCGCGGTGCCGATGCCGGACCAGATGGCGTAGGCCGTGCCTATCCCGACCGTCCGCAGGGTCAGGGCGAGCAGCGCGAACGAGACGACGTAGCCGAGCACGGTCAGCAGCGACGGACCCGGTCTGCTGAAGCCCTCGCTGTACTTCATGGCCGTCGTCGCGGTCACCTCGGCGGCGATCGCCGCGACGAGCCACACGTATCCCATGTGTACGAGCGTACACAACGGTCGCGCGAGCGCCGCGGGGACGGCGGCCCACGCCGGGTGCGCGACACCTGATACGGAACATTGACGGACAGTCATAAGCAAAGCGCAGCACGGTGGTTGGGACGAAACGGAACGGCCACGAGGGGACTTCGGGCGGCACCCGGATCCGTCGGCGAAACCGGTGCTACGGGGCCCCCGCTTCCACTAGGGTTTCACCGCTCGCGCACATCCCCCCCACCCCGTCACCACCGGCCGCCGTCCGGCGCAGCTGGAGGATCATGTATGCCTGACAGACCTGCCCTGCCGCCCTCGAACCGTCCCTGGGACGGCGGCTGGCCCCCTGACACCTCCCGGACCCCGGGGACCCGGCGCCTGTGGCTGGCCGGCGCGCTGGCGCTCGCCACGGCCTGCGCCTGCGTGACGGCGGTCGGCCTCGGCTCGCGGGACCCCGACGTGTCCTCGTCCCCGGCCGCGCGGGCGACGGGACAACTGGACGCCGGGCCGGGGCTGCTGTCCTTCGCCTCGCCCTCCGCGGCGGAGGCCGAACGCCCGGCCACGGTGGACCGGTCGGCCTCGGCGAAGGCCGGGAAGCGGGACGGCAGTTCGTCGCCCACGCCCTCAGCCCGTACGTCGGCGTCGGCGGACCCGTCGAAGTCCGGCGGCTCGAAGGGCGGGGCGGCCACGTCCCCCTCGACCACCCGCTGGGTGTCGGTCCGCTCGGTCAACTACCCCGACCGCTACTGGAAGGTGAGCGACGGGCGGGTCGAGCTCGACCCGCTCGGCTCGGCCGCCGCCCGGCGCGCCGCCACCTTCAAGCTGGTCAAGGGTCTTGCCGACAGCTCCTGTTACTCCTTCGTCACCGCGGACGGCAGCTATCTGCGGCACCGGGACTTCGTGCTGCGCGCCGAACGGGACGACGGCTCACGGCTGTTCGAGCAGGACGCCACGTTCTGCTCGCACCCGGCCTCGGCCTCGGGCGCGGTGACGCTGGAGTCGGTCAACTACCCGGACCGGTTCCTGCGCCACCGCGACTTCCAGCTGAAGCTGGAGACCCGGCAGTCCGGCGAGCTCTACGGCGAAGACTCGGCGTTCCGGCTGGTGGCCGGCGTCTCCTGAGGCGGCGAACGGTGAAGGGGCGGCACCCCGTGGGTGCCGCCCCTTCACCATGTCCTGCCGTGTCCTGCGTGACTCAGACGTTGAACCCGAGCGCCCGCAGCTGCTCGCGCCCGTCGTCCGTGATCTTGTCCGGGCCCCACGGCGGCATCCAGACCCAGTTGATCCGCAGCTCGTTGACGAGGCCGTCCGTGGCGGACTTGGCCTGGTCCTCGATCACGTCGGTCAGCGGGCAGGCCGCCGACGTGAGGGTCATGTCGATCGTCGCGATGTTCGCGTCGTCGATGTGGATGCCGTAGATCAGGCCCAGGTTGACGACGTCGATGCCCAGTTCGGGGTCGACGACGTCGTACAGGGCCTCGCGGACCTCGTCCTCGGAGGCCGGCTTCAACTGCTCGACGGTGTCACTCATGCGGTCTTCCTTTCGGCGTCGGCCCCGCTCAGCGCCTGCGCCGTCGCGTCCTTCCACGCCATCCAGCTCAGGAGGGCGCACTTCACCCGTGCCGGGTACTTGGAGACGCCGGCGAACGCGACGGCGTCCTCCAGCACCTCCTCCATGGCGTCGTCGGGCTCGATCCTGCCCTTGGACTGCATCAGCTCCAGGAAGGTCTCCTGGATCTTCTGCGCGTCCGCCAGGTCCTTGCCGACCAGCAGGTCGTTCAGCACGGAGGCCGACGCCTGGCTGATCGAGCAGCCCTGGCCCTCGTAGCTGACGTCCTCGATCGTCGTGCCGTCGTACTTCACACGGAGCGTGATCTCGTCGCCGCACGTCGGGTTCACATGGTGCACCTCGGCGTCGCCGTCCCGGAGACCACGCCCGTGCGGGTGCTTGTAGTGGTCCAGGATGACTTCCTGGTACATCGAGTCCAGCTTCATGCGATCGCTCGCCAACCCCTCAGCCGAAGAAGTTCCGTACGTGCTCCAGGCCGTCGACCAGAGCGTCGATCTCGGTCGGCGTGGAGTACAGATAGAACGACGCTCGCGTGGTCGCCGGAATTCCGTACCGCAGGCAGACCGGGCGGGCGCAGTGATGACCGACACGCACCGCGATGCCCTGCTCGTCGAGGACCTGGCCCACGTCGTGCGGGTGGATGTCGCCGAGCGTGAAGGAGATCGCGGCCCCGCGGTCCTCGGCCGTGGTCGGGCCGATGATCCTGAGGTCCGGGACCTCGCCGAGCCGCTTCACCGCGTACTCGGTGAGCGCGTGCTCGTGGGCGAGGATCTTGTCCATGCCGATCGAGTTCAGATAGTCGATCGCCGCGCCGAGGCCGACCGCCTGCGCGATCGGCGGGGTGCCCGCCTCGAACTTGTGCGGGGCGGGAGCGTAGGTCGACGAGTGCATCGACACGGTCTCGATCATCTCGCCGCCGCCGAGGAACGGCGGCAGGTCCTCGAGGAGTTCCTGGCGGCCCCAGAGCACGCCGATGCCGGTCGGGCCGCACATCTTGTGGCCGGTGAAGGCCACGAAGTCGGCCTGGAGGGCCTGCACGTCCAGCGGCATGTGCGGCGCGGCCTGCGAGGCGTCGATGCACACCAGCGCGCCGACCTCCTGGGCGCGGCGGACTATCGCCTCGACCGGGTTGACGGTGCCGAGGATGTTGGACACCAGCACGAAGGAGACGATCTTCGTCTTCTCCGTGATGATCTCGTCGATGTTCGACAGGTCGAGGCGGCCGTCGTCGGTCAGGCCGAACCACTTCAGCTTCGCGCCGGTGCGCTGCGCGAGCAGCTGCCACGGAACGATGTTGGAGTGGTGCTCCATCTCGGTGATGACGATCTCGGTCTCGTGGTCCACGCGGTAGGGCTCGTCGGCCCAGCCCAGCATGTTCGCCACGAGGTTGAGCGACTCGGAGGCGTTCTTGGTGAAGATCACCTCGTCGCGGCTCGGCGCGTTGACGAACTCGGCGACCTTGTCGCGCGCGCCCTCGTACAGCGCCGTGGCCTCCTCGGCGAGCACATGCACACCGCGGTGGACATTGGCGTTGTAGCGCTCGTAGTACTCGCTCAGGGCGTCGAGCACCTGGCGCGGCTTCTGCGAGGTCGCCGCGTTGTCCAGGTACACGAGCTTCTTGCCGTCGTGGACCAGTCGGTCCAGGACGGGGAAGTCCTTGCGGATCGCCTCTGTGTCGAGGAGGCCCGGCAGCTGTGTCACGCGGATGCGCCACCCTTCACGTATGCCTCGTAGCCCTCGTTCTCCAGCTTGTCCGCGAGCTCCGGGCCGCCGGACTCGGCGATGCGGCCGTCGGCGAAGACGTGGACGTGGTCGGGCTTGATGTAGCGCAGGATGCGCGTGTAGTGCGTGATCAGCAGGGTGCCGACCTCGCCGGTCTCGCGGACGCGGTTGACGCCCTCGGAGACGATGCGAAGGGCGTCGACGTCGAGACCGGAGTCGGTCTCGTCGAGGATCGCGACCTTCGGCTTGAGCAGTTCGAGCTGGAGGATCTCGTGGCGCTTCTTCTCACCGCCGGAGAAGCCCTCGTTGACGTTGCGCTCGGCGAAGGAGGGGTCCATGTTGAGGCGCTCCATGGCCTCCCTGACCTCCTTGACCCAGGTGCGCAGCTTGGGGGCCTCGCCGCGGACGGCGGTGGCGGAGGTGCGAAGGAAGTTGGAGACGGAGACGCCGGGGACCTCGACCGGGTACTGCATGGCGAGGAACAGGCCCGCGCGGGCGCGCTCGTCGACGGACATCTCCAGGACGTCCTCGCCGTCGAGCAGCACGGTGCCGCTGGTGATCGTGTACTTCGGGTGACCGGCCAGGGAGTAGGCGAGGGTCGACTTGCCCGAGCCGTTGGGGCCCATGATGGCGTGCGTCTCGCCCTGCTTCACGGTCAGGTCGACGCCCTTGAGGATCTCCTTCGTGGCGTTGTCGGCCTCGACGGTGACGTGCAGGTCTCGGATTTCAAGCGTTGCCATGGGTGCCTCAGGACTCCTGGGAGAGGGAGACGAGCACATCGTCCCCTTCGATCTTTACGGGGTATACGGGGACGGGGCGCGTCGCGGGAAGACTGTCGGGCTTGCCGGAGCGCAGGTCGAAGCGTGAGCCGTGCAGCCAGCACTCGATGTGGCAGTCGTCGACCTCGCCCTCGGCGAGCGAGACGTTCGCGTGCGAGCAGATGTCGTGGATCGCGAACACCTCCCCCTCGGTGCGGACGACGGAGACCGGCGTGCCGTCGAGTTCCACCCTTTTGGGGGTGTCCTCCTCCAGCTCGCCCAGGCCGCAGGCGCGTACGAAGGCCGTCATGCGACCGACGCCTCCAGCTCCTCTTCGATCCTGGCGATGAGGCGCTCCTCGATGTCCGGGACGCCGATCTGCTGGACCAGCTCGGCGAAGAAGCCGCGGACCACCAGGCGGCGGGCGTCGTGCTCCGGGATGCCGCGAGCCATCAGGTAGAAGAGCTGCTCGTCGTCGAAGCGGCCGGTGGCGGAGGCGTGGCCGGCGCCGACGATCTCGCCGGTCTCGATCTCCAGGTTCGGCACCGAGTCGACCCGGGCGCCGTCCGTGAGGACGAGGTTGCGGTTCATCTCGTAGGTGTCGGTGCCCTCGGCCTTGGCCTCGATGAGGACGTCGCCGATCCACACGGCGTGCGCGTCGTCGCCCTGGAGCGCGCCCTTGTAGACGACGTTGGACTTGCAGTGCGGGGTGTTGTGGTCGACCAGCAGGCGGTGCTCCTGGTGCTGGCCGGCGTCGGTGAAGTACACGCCGAGCAGCTCGGCCTCGCCGCCGGGGCCGGCGTACGTCACGCGCGGGTGCAGCCGTACGACGTCGCCGCCGAAGGTGACGACCACGGACTTGAAGGAGGCGTCGCGGCCGATCAGGGCGTTGTGCTGGGCCACGTGCACGGCCTTGTCGTCCCAGTCCTGGACGGAGACGACGGTCAGCTTGGCGCCGTCGCCGAGCAGGTAGTCGACGTTGGCCGCGAGCACGGCGTCACCGGTGTGGTCGATGACGACGACGGCCTCGGCGAACGCGCCCAGCTCGATGACCTGGTGGCCGAAGGCGACCCCGCCCTCGCCGTGCACGGCGATGCGGATCGGCTCGGTGAGGACGGTCTCCTTGGGCACGGTGACCACGCCGGCCTGCTCGAACGCGGAGTAGGCCTGGGCGGCGACCCGGTCCACCGGGGTGCCGGCCCGGCCGAGCCGCGCGTCCTCGCGGCCGACCAGCTCGACGGTGACGCCCTCGGGGGCCTCGACGTCGACCTTCACGCCCTCGCCGGTGGCCACCGCGGTGCCGTCGTGCAGCCCGCGCAGGCGCTCCAGGGGGGTGAACCGCCACTCCTCCTCCCGGCCGTGCGGGACCGGGAAGTCCGTCACGGCGAAGGAGGGGGGTGCGCTCATGCGCGTGGCGACGGTGGACTCGGCGGCCACCGCGATGGCGCCGGCGGTGGTGGAGCCCACCGGGGAGTTCTGAGCCTCAGCCATGGCTGTGGTCTGCTCGCTTTCTTACGTGAGTGGCTTGACGGTGACGGCGGCGGCTCAGCCGACCGCGCCTTCCATCTGGAGCTCGATCAGGCGGTTCAGCTCAAGGGCGTACTCCATGGGGAGCTCCTTGGCGATCGGCTCGACGAAGCCGCGCACGATCATCGCCATCGCCTCGAACTCGGTCAGTCCGCGGCTCATCAGGTAGAAGAGCTGGTCGTCGGAGACCTTGGAGACGGTCGCCTCGTGGCCCATGGAGACGTCGTCCTCGCGGACGTCCACGTAGGGGTACGTGTCGGAGCGGGAGATGGTGTCGACCAGCAGCGCGTCGCAGAGCACGTTGGACTTGGAGCCCGCGGCGCCCTCGCCGATCTCGACCAGGCCGCGGTAGGAGGTGCGTCCGCCGCCGCGCGCCACCGACTTGGAGACGATGTTCGACGACGTGTTCGGCGCCATGTGGACCATCTTGGAGCCGGCGTCCTGGTGCTGGCCCTCGCCCGCGAAGGCGATGGAGAGGGTCTCGCCCTTGGCGTGCTCGCCCATCAGGTAGACGGCCGGGTACTTCATCGTCACCTTGGAGCCGATGTTGCCGTCGATCCACTCCATGGTCGCGCCCTCGTAGGCGACGGCACGCTTGGTGACCAGGTTGTAGACGTTGTTCGACCAGTTCTGGATGGTCGTGTAGCGGCAGCGGGCGTTCTTCTTGACGATGATCTCGACGACCGCGGAGTGCAGCGAGTCCGACTTGTAGATCGGGGCGGTGCAGCCCTCGACGTAGTGCACGTAGGCACCCTCGTCGACGATGATCAGGGTCCGTTCGAACTGGCCCATGTTCTCCGTGTTGATACGGAAGTAGGCCTGGAGCGGGATCTCGACGTGCACGCCCTTCGGCACGTAGATGAAGGAGCCGCCCGACCACACGGCGGTGTTCAGGGAGGCGAACTTGTTGTCGCCGACCGGGATGACGGTGCCGAAGTACTCCTTGAAGAGCTCCGGGTGCTCCTTCAGCGCGGTGTCGGTGTCGAGGAAGATGACACCCTGCTCCTCCAGGTCCTCGCGGATCTGGTGGTAGACGACCTCGGACTCGTACTGGGCCGCGACACCGGCGACGAGGCGCTGCTTCTCCGCCTCGGGGATGCCGAGCTTGTCGTACGTGTTCTTGATGTCCTCGGGCAGGTCCTCCCAGGACTCCGCCTGCTTCTCCGTGGAGCGCACGAAGTACTTGATGTTGTCGAAGTCGATGCCCGACAGGTCGGAACCCCAGCTGGGCATGGGCTTCTTCTCGAAGAGGCGCAGGCCCTTGAGGCGGAGCTTGGTCATCCACTCCGGCTCGCTCTTCTTCGCGGAGATGTCACGGACGACGTCCTCGTTGATGCCGCGCTTGGCGGAGGCGCCGGCCGTGTCGGAGTCGGCCCAGCCGTATTCGTACTTGCCCAGACCCTCGAGTTCGGGGTGGGCAGTCTCCGTGGGGAGCGTCATGCGGGGTTCCTCCCGGCCGTGCTAGCAGATGCGTTGTGGGTCTTGTGGGCGGGTGCGGCGTCGGGAATGAACGTCGTGCAGACGCCGTCGCCGTGCGCGATGGTGGCCAGCCGCTGTACGTGGGTGCCGAGCAGCTGCGAGAAGAATTCCGTCTCCGCCTCGCAGAGCTGCGGGAACTTCTCCGCCACATGGGCCACCGGGCAGTGGTGCTGGCAGAGCTGCTCACCCTTGTGCGGGAGGGGCGCGCTGCGCGCCGTAGCAGCGTACCCGTCGGCGCTGAGGGCCTTGGCCAGGGCCTCCGTGCGCTCCTCGGGGGCGGCCGACTCGATGGCCGCGCGGTAGGCGGCGGCCTGCTCGGCGATCCTCGCGCGGGCGAAGGCGACGACGGCCTCGTCCCCGCCGAAGCGCTCCTGGATGAAACGGAGCGCGTCGGCCGCGAGGGTGTCGTAGGACTGGTCGAAGGCGTCCCGGCCGCAGTCGGTGAGCGCGAACACCTTGGCGGGCCGGCCACGCGTGCGCGCGCCGTACACCCGCTGCTCGCGGGCTTCCACGACATCGTCGGCGACCAGTGCGTCGAGGTGGCGGCGGACGGCGGCCTGGGTGAGGCCGAGGCGCCCGGCGAGCTCGGCGACGGTCGACGGCCCGTGGTCCAGGATGGACCGCGCGACTCGGTTGCGCGTCGAGCGCTCACCGGTCGCGAGCTCCTCCTGGGAGGTCCCCACCGGGGTCTCCCGAGCCTCGCCGACGTTTTTCACAACGCCATTGTTGCGTAATTCTTCAGAGCGGGGCAAGCCGCCCCCCGGCGGGCGGGCGGTGCCCTGCATCACTTAGGTGTACCTAATCTGACCTGCGGAAACGATCTTTGATCGATCAGCCGCGAGGGGTGCGTACGGCCCCGCCCGGCATCCGAGCCGGGGGCTCCGGACCCCCTCCGCACCCCTTCCGACCGGCGACGATGCCCCCTCGGCGGGCCCTTCGCACGGCCGCGCACACGGCGGCGCACGGCACCCCGGGAAGCTCCCCGGCGCGCCGATCGTGCTCCCCGCGGACTTCCGCACCCGCCGGTTCCAAGCGGTGGGCGGCTACCTAGACTCTTGGGCCATGCGAAGTGAAACCGTGGTCCAGGTCCAGGCCCTGGTGAAGCGCTACGGCTCGAAGACCGCGGTGAACGGCCTCGATCTGACCGCCCGGGCGGGGGTCACCGCCGTCCTCGGCCCCAACGGCGCCGGCAAGACGACGACGATCGAGACCGCCGAGGGCTACCGGCGGCCGGACTCCGGCACCGTACGCGTCCTCGGCCTCGACCCGGTCAGGGAAGCCGGCGCCCTGCGCCCGCGGATCGGCGTGATGCTCCAGTCCGGCGGCGTCTATTCCGGCGCCCGCGCCGAGGAGATGCTGCGCCATGTCGCGAAGCTGCACGCGCGCCCGCTCGACGTGGACGCGCTGATGGAGCGGCTCGGCCTCGGCTCCTGCGGCCGGACCAGCTACCGGCGGCTGTCCGGCGGGCAGCAGCAGCGGCTCGCCCTCGCCATGGCCGTCGTGGGACGCCCGGAGCTGGTCTTCCTCGACGAGCCCACGGCCGGACTCGACCCGCAGGCCCGCCGCGCCACCTGGGACCTGGTGCGCGACCTGCGCGCGGACGGCGTCTCGGTGATCCTCACCACCCACTACATGGACGAGGCCGAACAGCTCGCCGACGACGTCGCCGTCATCGACGCCGGGCGGGTCATCGCCCAGGGCTCCCCCGAGCAGCTGTGCCGCGGCGGCGCCGAGAACACTCTGCGCTTCACCGGCCGCCCCGGCCTCGACGTCGGCTCGCTGCTCAAGGCGCTGCCCGCGGACTGCTCGGCCGCGGAGCTGACGCCGGGCGCCTACCGGGTCGCCGGCAAGGTCGACCCGCAGCTGCTCGCGACCGTCACCTCCTGGTGCGCCCAGCACGGCGTGATGCCGGAGAAGATCTCCGTCGAACGCCACACCCTCGAAGACGTCTTCCTCGAACTGACCGGCAAGGAGCTGCGGTCGTGACCACCGTCGGTACGTACGCCCCCCAGCCCGGCGCCGCCCCGCTCCCCCGCATGATCGCGGCGCAGGCGGCGCTGGAGACCAAGATGCTGCTGCGCAACGGCGAGCAGCTGCTGCTGACCGTCGTGATCCCGACGCTGCTGCTGGTCCTGTTCAGCTCGGTCGACATCGTGGACACCGGCAAGGGCAGGGCGGTCGACTTCCTCACCCCGGGCGTCCTGGCGCTCGCCGTGATGTCGACCGCGTTCACCGGCCAGGCCATCGCGACCGGCTTCGAGCGGCGCTACGGCGTCCTCAAGCGGCTCGCGGCCTCCCCGCTGCCGCGCTGGGGGCTGATGACCGCCAAGACGGCGTCGGTGCTGGTCACCGAGGTCCTCCAGGTGCTGCTGCTGACGGTCATCGCGTTCGCGCTCGGCTGGTCGCCGCACGGGAACCCGCTGACCGTGCTGCTCCTGCTGGTGCTCGGCACCGCCGCGTTCTCCGGGCTCGGCCTGCTGATGGCGGGCACCCTCAAGGCGGAGGCCACCCTGGGCGCCGCCAACCTGGTCTTCCTGCTGCTGCTCGTCGGCGGCGGCGTCATCGTGCCGCTGGACAAGTTCCCGCAGGGCGCGCAGGACGTGCTCGGCCTGCTGCCCATCTCGGCGCTGTCCGACGGGCTGCGCGCGGTGCTCCAGCACGGCACCGGCACCCCCTGGGGCGACCTGGGCGTCCTCGCGGTGTGGGCGGTCGCGGGACTCGGCGCGGCCGGCGCGTTCTTCCGCTGGGAGTAGGCCGCGTCCATGACCGGAAGCGAACCGGGTGCCGGCGGGGACAGGCCCGAGGCCGACCCTCGTGAAGCTCGGAGCGGGACGAAGGGCGACCCTCGTGAAGCTCGGAGCGGGACGAAGGCCGACCCTCGTGAACGCGTGCACAAGCAGCCGCCTACGATGGTGCGCGTGCCAAAGCTGACCCGCGCCGACGCCCTCGCCGCCGTGCGCAACCCGCTCTCCTTCATCGCCGCACGCTGGACGCCGGATGCCCGGACCGTCCGGCGGGCGGCGCTCGCCGCGCTCGTGATGTCGGTCGTCATCGTCGTCACCGGCGGCGCCGTCCGGCTCACCGGCTCCGGCCTGGGCTGCCCGACCTGGCCCACCTGCACGGACGACTCCCTCACCACGACGAGCGCGATGGGCGTCCACGGCGCCATCGAGTTCGGCAACCGGATGCTGACGTACGTGCTGTGCGCGGCCGTCGGCTGGGCGATCGTCGCGGCACGCGCGCAGCAGCCGTGGCGGCGGGACCTGACCCGGCTCGGCTGGGCCCAGTTCTGGATCGTGATGAGCAACGCGATCCTCGGCGGGATCGTGGTCCTGGTGGGCCTGAACCCGTACACGGTCGCGGCCCACTTCCTGCTGTCGACGGCGCTGATCACCGTCGCCACGCTGATGTGGCAGCGCACCCGGGAGGGTGACGCGGCGCCCCGGCCACTGGTCGGCGCGGCGGTACGGCAGCTGGTGTGGTTCCTGGTGGCCGCGTCGGTGCTGCTGATCGCGGTCGGCACGGTCGTCACCGGCGCCGGCCCGCACGCGGGCGACTCCAACGAGGTCGACCGCATCCCGATCGACTGGGAGACGGTCGCCAAGCTGCACGCCGTGCTCGCGTGGATCGTGGTGACGCTGACGTTCGCGCTGTGGTTCGTGCTCAAGGCGGTCGACGCGCCCAAGGGGCCGCAGGACCGCACCCGCGACCTGTTCCTGATCCTGCTCTCGCAGGGCGTCATCGGGTACGTCCAGTACTTCACCCATCTGCCCGAGGCCCTGGTCGCCCTGCACATGCTGGGCTCCTGCCTGGTGTGGATCGGGGTGCTGCGGGTGCTGCTCGCGCTGCGCGAACGGCCGGAGACGGTGGCGGAGCTGCCGGGACCGGCGACGGAGGCGACGGTCGGCTCCCGGGCCTGACGGCCTTTTTCCTCAGCCGTACGCCGTGACCAGCGCGTCGATCGCCGGTGCGAGGAAGCTCCTGGTCAGCTCGGCCCGGTGGACAGTCCACGGCTCGGTCGGCGGCTCGCCCGGCCCGTCGTAGCGGCGCCGCCTGACGTCCTCGACGACCTCGGCCGGCGCGCCGAGGCCGGGCAGCGCGTCCAGCGCCTCCCGCTTGGGGACGAGCCGCCCCTCGCGCAGGGTGATCACCGCCCGTGCGTGGGTCGTCAGGCCCAGGTCGACCCAGATGTCCTGCCGCCACAGCCGCGGCCTGTCGACCGCGGGCCGCCAGAACTCCCGCTGGTCGCGCACCACGAACGCGCCGAGCTCGGCGTCCGGCACCGGCGGCAGCAGCCGGTCCGGCGCGGCCCCGTACAGCACGCGCCCGAAGGCGGCCAGCTCCCGCCGGGTTACCGGGGTGACCGGCCGGCTCAGCACGTGCTCGTGCGCCCAGGTCAGGTGCGCGCGCCCGGCGTCACCGAGGGTGTCCGGGGCGAGGTAGGAGCAGTGCAGCCGGTCGGCGAGCGGCTCCGCGCGCAGCGCGCGATGCAGGGTGACGACGGCCCGCGCGGTCCGGATTCCGGCCGGCCGCGGCAGTACGGCGACCAGGTCGAGGTCGCTGCGCCCCTCCTGGTAGTCCCCACCGGCCAACGAGCCGTGCGCCCACACGGCGACGGGGTCCAACGGCACGAGCCGCTCGAGAAACCGGGCGAGCAACACGTCCGTGGGCGTCGGCATGCCCCACATTCTGCGCGGCCGGCCCCGCCGGGTACACCCTCCGGGCGGCGCCCCTGGGGGCGCGGGGAACCGCGCGCTCAGCCACCGCCGGGCCGCGGCCGCGAAGCGACGGTTGCACTCCGTGTGCGGGCGCGTCGTGGCCGATCGCGCAGTTCCCCGCGCCCCTGACGGGGCACCAGCCCCACCCCCGCTTACTGACTTCGGCGCTTCAAGGTGAGGCGA
>NZ_LAVA02000123.1 GCF_000974985.2 Streptomyces mangrovisoli
GCCGAGGCGGGAGCCGTGGGAGAGGCAGGTGCCGCTGGTGGGCCCGAGGGCGTTGGCCGGACCGGGACCGCCGCCGAGATCGGGACTGCTGTCGAGACGGGGGCCGCGGTCGAGACCGGGACTGCTGTTGAGGCGGACGCCGGCGCTGATGCCCCATCCCCGTCCGCTCGGCCCCCGGCCCCCTCCGCCCCCTCCGCTACGAGCTGCGCCGCGCCATGGGTGTCGGCACGACCTTCCTCACCGGCGCCGTCGTGCTCGCCGTGTCCGCCCTCGGCGCCGTACTGCTGGCTCGCGTCGGGCACACGCCTCAGGCGCGTCTGTTCGCGGCGTGGCCGAGGGAGTTGCCGTTGCCGCCCGCGGCCCTCGGTGCGGGGCTGCTGGGCGCGCTGGCCTTCGGCGAGGAGTTCCGTCATCCCGCGCTGGCGGCCGATCGCGGAAGTGTGCCCCGCCGGCTGGGGCTGCTCACCGCGAAATTGCTCGTTTCTTCGGTTACCGCACTGGTGCTCGCCTTTCTGGTGGTGGGGTGCGATGCCGAGGCGTTGTATCTGTTCTACGGGCGGGAGGTGGCTGAAGTTCCCGCGGATTGGATTTCTTTGGGTGCTAGTTGGGTCGGATTGATGGTCGGCTGCGCGTGGGCCGGAGTGCTGGCGGCCGGACTGTTCCGTTCCACCACGGCGGGGTTGGCGGCGGTGGTGGCCGTGCCCGTGGTGGTCGTACCTCTGCTGCACAAGGCGTGGGAGGGGTCGACGGTGCGTACCGCGGCCGGGATGCAGCTGCGTCTGCGTCAGTTGCTGCTGTGGCAGTGGCCCTTCGGGGGCGGGCGGTATCTGCTCGCGGTGCTGCGGGTGGTGGCTCAACCGGTGGGCAGTGCGCTGACGTTGTCGCTCACGGTCCTGATGTGCGCTTACCTCTTCAACACCGTGCGCCACAGGGCCCGATGACCGACGGTCGCCCCCTTCCGATCCTGTCGTGCCCACAACTCCCCGGGGAAAGCCCATTTCTTTCCGATAAGGCGTCAATTGCGACGGGGTGAGCGATCACCCTTTCGTGTGCTTTTCACCAAAGACCTCAAGGGAGTTGAGAAGGGCGCCGACAAAGGATCCGTGAGTACCCTTGCGCACACCATGATGACCGCCGCCCGCTCCACCGACTCCGGCCTGGTCGGCCCGGGCGAACTCGACCGCTACCCCTATGAGGCCGCCGCCGACCGTGTGGGAGCCCACGTCTGGGACGGTGCGGACCCCGACCTCGGCCGCGTGGGCCGCCGCGCCACGGGCAGCCGCGGCCGCGGACTGCACGGCCAACTCGTCCAGCAGCTCGGTCAGATGATCGTCTCCGGTGACCTGGGCGCCGACCGCCCGCTGGTCCCCGAGGAGATCGGTCAGCGTTTTGAGGTGTCCCGCACCGTCGTCCGCGAGTCGCTGCGCGTTCTGGAGGCCAAGGGCCTGGTCAGCGCCCGCCCCAACGTCGGCACGCGGGTGCGCCCGGTGAGCGACTGGAACCTTCTCGACCCCGACATCATCGAATGGCGGGCCTTCGGTCCGCAGCGTGACGACCAGCGTCGCGAGCTGAACGAGCTGCGCTGGACGATCGAACCGCTCGCCGCGCGCCTTGCCGCCGGGCACGGCCGGGAGGACGTCCAGCAGCGGCTGGCCGACCTGGTCGAGATCATGAGCCACGCCATGGGACAGGGTGACGCGCTCACCTTCTCCCGTGCGGACATGGAATTCCACACGCTCCTCATCCAGATCGCCGGCAACCGCATGCTGGAGCACCTCTCCGGGATCGTCTCCGCGGCACTTCAGGTCTCGGGTGGTCCCGTGACGGGCTGCGAGCGGCCGAACGAGGCGTCGCTCGGGCAGCACGGCCGGATCGTCGACGCTCTCGGCACCGGTGACGGCCTCGCCGCCGAGGCGGCGATGCGGCAGCTGCTCACCGTTCACCCCGAGGTGGAGCGCGTCGTGCCGGCCCCGCGTGAGCACTGATCCGGATCGGCTGGGGCGACGGAGGCGACGGTGACGAAGACGCCGGTGCGGTGGCGGAGACGACGGTGACGGCGACGCGGTGACGGAGATGCCAGGGCCGACAGCGGCGACCGGGACCTTTCGCGTCAGGTCCGCCGCACGCCAGGCCTGAGCGGAAGCCGACCGGTTCCGACAGGTCTCGGGCGACGGCGCCGACCCTGGGCAACGGCCCGCGTCGGCCCGAGCGTCGATCCGGACTTGGGATCGGGCGTCGGGTCGGGCATCGGCCCGGCGTCGAACAGCGGCCCCACCCCGGACGCGCGGCGCGACCGGGCATGCGCCTCACGCCCCGACCCGCCCTGCCCGGCGGTCGGGCCGCGCGCACCGCGTGACTCGGTACTCCGGACTCCTGGCCCTGGGTTCCTGACCCAGGAGCCGCAGCCGCAGCCGTATCCGCGCCCGCATCCGCATCCGCACTCGCGCCCGGATCCGCACCCAGGCTCCGGCTCCGGATCCGATTCGGGGCCACCGGGACCGCCGCGCTGCCGGCCTCGCGCGATCCGTACCGCATCGACCACAACCCAATCGTGCACGAATCATTTGCGAACTGAGGTGACCCGTCTCGATCGCAACCGGATCCGTTCGGTCGCGCCCTGGAGCATCTGTTTCGGCGGAATCCGTCACGTCCCGCCGGGCCCCTTCATCCCGGGGACCCGGTGGGAGCTGGCGTACCCGCGCGAACCGGTAGCCTGGAGGCGAGGCGCGTGGGCGCCCCGGTCCCGGCTTCACGTGACGCGATCTGTCCGAGAGTGACCGTTTTTGCGTATGTACGAGGTGTGACTCGGGCCACGCAGATTCGGCGTAACACTCGCGGAAACAGCGCGATGACCTAAGAGGTGACAGCCGCGGAGGGAATACGGACGCCATCACAGGCGCTGTGCAACTCCCCGGCCCCCGCCCGCACCGTCGGCCCATCCCCAAGCCGGCGGTCGGCTCCAGTCCGTCGTGGACGGGGCCGGAAGCCGTTTTCCAACGTTCCGAGAGGTTGTTCGTGTCGGCCAGCACATCCCGTACGCTCCCGCCGGAGATCGCCGAGTCCGTCTCTGTCATGGCGCTCATCGAGCGGGGAAAGGCTGAGGGGCAGATCGCCGGCGACGATGTGCGTCGGGCCTTCGAAGCTGACCAGATTCCGGCCACTCAGTGGAAGAACGTACTGCGCAGCCTCAACCAGATCCTCGAGGAAGAGGGTGTGACGCTGATGGTCAGTGCCGCGGAGCCCAAGCGGACCCGCAAGAGCGTCGCAGCGAAGAGCCCGGCGAAGCGCACCGCCACCAAGACGGTCGCGGCGAAGACGGTGACCACGCGGAAGGCCACCGCCACCACCACGGCCACCCCCGCCGCACCCGCAGCCGACGACACCGCCGAGGAGGCTTTGCCCGCGGCCAAGAAGGCGGCCCCGGCCAAGAAGGCCGTCGCCGCCAAGAAGGCAGCCCCGGCCAAGAAGGCGGCCGTCGCCAAGAAGACGACTGCCAAGAAGACCACCGCCAAGAAGGACGACGCCGAGCTGGTCGAGGACGAGGTCCTCGAGGACACCAAGCCCGGTGACGAGCCCGAGGGCACCGAGAGCGCCGGCTTCGTGCTCTCCGACGAGGACGAGGACGACGCGCCCGCGCAGCAGGTCGCGGCCGCCGGCGCCACCGCCGACCCCGTCAAGGACTACCTGAAGCAAATCGGCAAGGTCCCGCTGCTCAACGCCGAGCAGGAGGTCGAACTCGCCAAGCGCATCGAGGCGGGCCTGTTCGCCGAGGACAAGCTGGCCAACGCCGACAAGCTCGCCCCGAAGCTGAAGCGCGAGCTGGAGATCATCGCCGAGGACGGCCGCCGCGCCAAGAACCACCTCCTGGAGGCCAACCTCCGTCTGGTGGTCTCCCTGGCCAAGCGCTACACCGGCCGCGGCATGCTCTTCCTGGACCTCATCCAGGAGGGCAACCTCGGTCTGATCCGCGCGGTCGAGAAGTTCGACTACACCAAGGGCTACAAGTTCTCCACGTACGCCACCTGGTGGATCCGTCAGGCGATCACCCGCGCCATGGCCGACCAGGCCCGCACCATCCGTATCCCGGTGCACATGGTCGAGGTCATCAACAAGCTCGCGCGTGTGCAGCGCCAGATGCTCCAGGACCTGGGCCGCGAGCCCACCCCGGAGGAGCTGGCCAAGGAGCTCGACATGACCCCGGAGAAGGTCATCGAGGTCCAGAAGTACGGCCGCGAACCCATCTCCCTGCACACCCCGCTCGGCGAGGACGGCGACAGCGAGTTCGGCGACCTCATCGAGGACTCCGAGGCGGTCGTCCCGGCCGACGCGGTCAGCTTCACGCTTCTGCAGGAGCAGCTGCACTCGGTCCTCGACACCCTGTCCGAGCGTGAGGCGGGTGTCGTGTCCATGCGCTTCGGCCTGACCGACGGCCAGCCGAAGACCCTCGACGAGATCGGCAAGGTCTACGGCGTCACGCGTGAGCGCATCCGCCAGATCGAGTCCAAGACGATGTCGAAGCTGCGCCACCCGTCGCGTTCCCAGGTGCTGCGCGACTACCTCGACTAGTCCGCCGCTCCGCGCCGACTCCACCCGGTCGTACGACGCCGAAGGCCCGGTCCTCCCTCGTGGGGGACCGGGCCTTCGCGCTGCCGCGGGTGCGCAGTACGGCGCGCTGAATCACTCTGGGTCTCCCATGACCACCCCAGAGTGAGGAACGTGCATGCTTCGTACCGTTGCCCGCGCCCTGACCCGGCCGCTGGTCCTCGCGGCCGCCGCCACCGCCATACCGCTGGCCTCGGCGGCCCCTGTGGCCGCCGACAGCGTCGTGGTGGGCGGATTCCCCGTGGACGTCTCCCAGGGACCCTGGACGGTCGCCCTGTCCAGCCGTGACCGGTTCGGAGGTACTCGGGCGGGACAGTTCTGCGGAGGTGTCGCGGTTGGCCGGACCACCGTGCTGACCGCAGCCCACTGCATGGCCGAGGACGTCCTCGGCGCGCCGCCCGACCACCCGGGCGACCTCAAGGTCATCGCCGGGCGTACGGATCTGCTCGCGCGCGGCGGGGCGGAGATCCCTGTCCGCAAGATCTGGGTCAATCCGCACTACGACAAGGACAGCAACGCCGGCGACTTCGCCGTCCTCACGCTCGCCTCGCCGCTGCCGCAGGGCTCGGTCGTCCGCATGGCAGGCAAGGGCGACCCGGCCTACGAACCCGGGACGGAGGCCACCGTCTACGGCTGGGGCGACATCTCGGGCGGCGGGGACTACCCGCACACCCTGGGAGCCGCACGCCTGCACGTGCTCGCCGACAGTCAGTGCGAACGTGCCTATCCCGGCGGTCCCGACGGCACCTATCACGCCAGTTCCATGCTGTGCGCCGGAGAGCGCGAGGGCGGGCCGGACGCCTGTCAGGGCGACAGTGGCGGCCCGCTGGTGGCGCACGGGCGCCTGATCGGGCTGGTGTCCTGGGGGAGCGGCTGTGGGCGGTCCGGCTATCCCGGTGTCTACGCGCGCGTGTCGGACGTCGTCCACACGTTGAACGCGACGGCCAAGAGCCACGGAGGCCGCTCGAAGGGCGCCAGGGGCGCCAGGGGCGCCAAGGGGGCCCGGAGGGGCTGAGCGCCCCTGCGGGGCTTGGAGAGACCCGCTCCAGGGCTGTGAGAGGTTTTCTGGCGGGGTGGAACGGTCGCCGTCGCAGCAGCAGCTGCGGCGGCGAGAGTACGCACCAGGGGGCCCGGCCGGAGGCCGGTCGCGGAATCCGTCAGGGGGCAGAAGGACACTCGCGAGCGCCTACGACGACGGGCGGCCGCTCCCTGGTGGGAGCGGCCGCCCGTTCACCGGCCTGTGCCGGGGCTGGCTCGTCGTTTAACGCGAGGTGTCAGCGCTCATCTTCGGAGGCAGACGCGGGAACGGACGTCAGCCGCTCCGTCTCGTCCTGTATCTCAGCGGCGATCTTCTTGAGTTCCGGCTCGAACTTGCGACCGTGGTGGGCGCAGAAGAGCAGTTCTCCGCCGCTGAGCAGGACGACGCGCAGGTATGCCTGGGCGCCGCAACGGTCGCAGCGATCGGCGGCCGTCAACGGGCTCGCGGGGGTCAGAACAGTAGTCACGTCGCCTCTTCTCTAGCTCGACGAGCTGTCGTACCAGGGTCAACATCCAACCAGGCCCAAAACGTTCCCGCTCGGGGCCTTTCCTCGAAAAAATCTTTCGAGGCCGGCCGTCTGTTGCCGGTTGGCGGCGAATGTGCCGTATTACGTATCTCTGTGTCTTACGGTTTCGCGCTGTCTGTCATTGTCTCCATCCTCCCGGCAGCGTTGCCGGTTGTGCATGAGGACGTGCCCGGAGCCTAAATGGTTCATGCCCCGAAGGGAACGTGATATGTACTTCACTCCATCGAGGGATCGAACACCCATGCGACCCTCGACTAGGGTGACTTCCGACGAGGGTGGCGTTACAACGGCTCTACCAGGGCTCGGTACCCTCTGAGCGACGATGAAGCCACGCCCTTACCCAGAAGGGCCCCATCTGAAATTCAGCGAGGAGCGAACCGCGTGACCGCCGATACGTCCGCGCCGTCCACGGCTCTGCTGGCAGGAGCAGACCGGGACGGTTCCAACTACACCGCGCGGCACCTGCTCGTCCTGGAGGGGCTCGAAGCCGTGCGCAAGCGGCCCGGTATGTACATCGGGTCGACCGACAGCCGCGGCCTGATGCACTGCCTGTGGGAGATCATCGACAACTCCGTCGACGAGGCCCTCGGCGGCTACTGCGACCACATCGAGGTCGTCCTGCACGACGACGGCTCCGTCGAGGTGCGCGACAACGGCCGGGGCATCCCCGTCGACGTCGAGCCGAAGACCGGCCTCTCCGGTGTCGAGGTCGTCATGACCAAGCTGCACGCCGGCGGCAAGTTCGGCGGCGGCTCCTACGCCGCGTCCGGCGGTCTGCACGGCGTGGGCGCCTCCGTGGTGAACGCGCTGTCCGCGCGCCTCGACGTCGAGGTCGACCGCGGCGGCAGCGTCCACGCCATCAGCTTCCGGCGCGGCGTGCCGGGCGCCTTCATGGCGGCCGGCCCCGACGCGAAGTTCGAGGCCGCGAGCGGGCTGCGCAAGACCAAGCGGATCCCGAAGACCCGCGTCGGCACCCGCATCCGCTACTGGGCCGACCGGCAGATCTTCCTCAAGGACGCCAAGCTGTCCCTGGAGACGCTGCACCAGCGCGCCCGCCAGACCGCGTTCCTCGTGCCGGGCCTGACCATCGTCGTCCGTGACGAGTTCGGCCTCGGCCAGGACGGCAGCAAGGGCGAGGAATCCTTCCGCTTCGACGGCGGCATCAGCGAGTTCTGCGAGTACCTGGCCACCGACCGGCCGGTCTGCGACGTCCTCCGCTTCACCGGACAGGGCACCTTCAAGGAGACCGTCCCGGTCCTCGACGAGCACGGCCAGATGACGCCCACCGAGGTCACCCGTGAACTCGGCGTCGACGTCGCGATGCGCTGGGGCACGAACTACGACGTGACGCTCAGGTCCTTCGTCAACATCATCGCCACGCCCAAGGGCGGCACCCACGTCGCCGGCTTCGAGCAGGCGATCAAGGACTCGATGAACGAGGTCCTGCGCGCGAAGAAGCTGCTGCGCGTCGCAGAGGACGACATCGTCAAGGACGACGCCCTCGAAGGACTCACCGCCGTCGTCACCGTGCGCCTGGCCGAGCCGCAGTTCGAGGGCCAGACCAAGGAGGTCCTCGGCACCTCGGCCGCCCGCCGCATCGTGAACAACGTGATCTCCAAGGAACTCAAGGCGTTCCTGACCTCCACGAAGCGCGACGACGCGGCGCAGGCCCGTGTGATCATGGAGAAGGTCGTCGCGGCCGCGCGCACCCGGATCGCGGCCCGCCAGCACAAGGACGCCCAGCGCCGGAAGACCGCCCTGGAGTCCTCGTCCCTGCCGGCCAAGCTGGCCGACTGCCGCAGCGACGACGTCGACCGCAGCGAGCTGTTCATCGTCGAGGGAGACTCCGCGCTCGGTACGGCGAAGCTCGCCCGCAACTCCGAGTTCCAGGCGTTGCTGCCGATCCGCGGCAAGATCCTCAACGTCCAGAAGTCGTCCGTGACCGACATGCTGAAGAACGCCGAGTGCGGCGCGATCATCCAGGTCATAGGGGCGGGCTCCGGCCGCACCTTCGACATCGACGCGGCCCGCTACGGCAAGATCATCATGATGACCGACGCCGACGTCGACGGCTCTCACATCCGCACCCTGCTGCTGACCCTCTTCCACCGCTACATGCGGCCGATGGTCGAGGCGGGCCGGGTCTTCGCCGCGGTGCCGCCGCTGCACCGCATCGAGATCAGCCAGCCCAAGCGGGGCCAGGACAAGTACGTCTACACGTACTCGGACCGCGAGCTGCGCGAGAAGCTCCTGGAGTTCCAGAGCAAGGGCGTCCGCTACAAGGACTCGATCCAGCGCTACAAGGGCCTCGGCGAGATGGACGCCGACCAGCTGGCCGAGACCACCATGGACCCGCGGCACCGCACCCTGCGCCGGATCAACCTCTCCGACCTGGACGCAGCCGAGACGGTCTTCGACCTGCTGATGGGCAACGACGTCGCCCCCCGCAAGGAGTTCATCTCCAGCTCGGCGGCGACGATGGACCGGTCGCGGATCGACGCGTAGGGGACGCCGGCACAAGGGGGAGCCGGCCCGGCCGGACGGTCCGGCTCCCGACCACTCCCTCCGCAACCCGCGGGCCCTCCGCACCTGCACTCCGCGGACCCTCCGCACCCACACCTCGCGGGCCCTCCGCACCCACACCTCGCGGGTCGGCCGCTCCGGCCCGCCCCGGCCTCTCCACCCGTGGGTGGATCCCCGCGCCGTGGCGGATCCACCCACGTTCCACCTCCGAGCCGATTCGCCGACCTGCGCGGATCCGTAGCGTTTGGGGCATCGGCAGCGCTCGCTGCCGGGACCCTCTCCCCGCTCACGGAGGCCTCTCATGTCCGGGCTCGTCAACGCGTTGGTGATCGTCGCCGTTGTCGTGCTGGTGATCGTCCGCCAGTTCCGTGCCCGCCGGATAGGCGCCGACCGGCGCTGGTGGCTCGTGCCCGCGATCCTGGCGGTCGTGGCCCTGCGCGAGCCCGGCATGGTCGACTCCCACCATCCGACCCAGTCCGCGCTGCTGCTCGGCGCCGAACTCGTCCTCGGCCTGGCCACCGGGGCCGGCTGGGCCTGGACCACCCGAGTGTGGGCCGAGCCGGACGGCGCGTTGTGGAGCAAGAGCACCAAGGCCAGCGTCGCGGTCTGGGGCGTGGGCATAGCCGCAAGGGCGGGCCTGTTCGCCCTGGGCGCCGCGCTCGGCATCCACCAGCACAGCTCCGCCCTGATGCTCGCCCTCGCCGCGACCCTGCTGGTGCGCTCCGGCATCCTCGTCTGGCGGGCACAGTCGCTGACCGCGACGCCCGCCCCGGCCGCGGCGTACGGTGACGACGTGATCCGGCCCGCCTGGAAGGACCGCGTGTGACGGAGAACGCCTGGACCCGCTGGCCGTCCCCGGAGGCACTCGGCCGCAACGGCCTCTCCCGGCCGAGGCGCCTGCTGTCCGGGGGCATCCGCGCCCTGGTTCTCGGGATGCTGCTGTGGAGCGTGTTCCACAACAAGCACGTGCACGGCTGGGGCATCGCGTTCGCCGTCGTCGGGATCGCCGTCACCGGAGTGCTCGCCCGGGCGTTCTGGCGGACCACCCTGCAGCACCGGCTGATGTCGTCGCTCCTCCTGGTCGTCCCGCTGCTCGGGATGGCCGTGCTGGCCCAGTCCACCGGCTTCGAAGGACCGGCGCTCGTCCTGTGGTGCGGCTGCGCGATCTCCGCGCTGGAGCGGATGCCCATGGGCGCCGCGCTGCCCGTCGCCTCCGTCGCCCTCGCCTCGTTCGCCGCCGTCAACAACGACGTCCCGCTGACGACCGCCGCCACCGTCACCGGCATGGCCCTCGCCGGATACGTCCTGCGTCTGGACGCCGAGGCCCGCGGCGGCGCGCAGCGGCTGCTCGCCCAGGAACGAGCGGCGCGCGCGGCCGAAGCGGAGTCGGCGGCCCTGGCGGAGCGCGCCAGGATCGCGCGGGAGATCCACGACGTGCTGGCACACAGCCTGTCCGCGCAGATGGTGCACCTGGAGGCGGCCCGGCTGCTGATCGAGCGGGGAGCCGACCGGGACCAGATCCTCGAGCGGGTCGTCGCGGCGCGCGGCATGGCCCGTGACGGCCTCGCCGAGACCCGCCAGGCACTCTCCGCGCTGCGGGGTGAACTGACGCCGCTGGAGGACTTCCTGAGCGAGCTGGTCAGCGCGGCCGGCGGCGCGGAGGTCACCGTCACGGGTGAGCGTCCGCAGCTGTCCGCGGAGGCGTCGCAGGCGGTGCGCAGGGTCGCCCAGGAGGCCCTGACGAACGTGCGCAAGCACGCCCCCGGTGCGAAGGTGCGGATCCGCCTCGACTACCGCGAGCACGAAGTGACGCTGAACGTGCGGGACTCGGGGGGCGCCGCGGGTGAACTCGGCACATCCGGCGGCGGGTACGGTCTGCTGGGGATGCGGGAGCGCGCCGAGCTGCTGGGCGGCTCGCTGGACGCCGGGCCGGACGAGGAGGGGTTCGTCGTGACACTGAAGGTGCCGGTATGACGGAGGAGGCCGGCCTGAGGTCCGCTCGGGTGGTCGTCGCCGACGATCAGACCGTGGTGCGCGAAGGCATCGTGATGCTGCTCGGGCTGCTGCCGGGGATCGAGGTCGTCGGCTCCGCGGGCGACGGCGAGGAGGCGGTCGCGCTGGTGGCGGAGCTGGATCCGGACGTGGTGCTGATGGATCTGCGGATGCCCCGCTGCGACGGGGTGGAGGCGACCCGGCGGATCCGTGCCGAGCACCCGCGCACGCAGGTGGTGGTGCTGACGACCTTCGCGGACGACGACTCCCTCTTCCCCGCGTTGAAGGCGGGCGCGCGGGGCTATCTCACCAAGGACGCCGGGGGAGACGAGATCGCGCGGGCCGTGCGCAGCGTACTGTCCGGGGACGCCGGACTCTCGCCCAGTATCCAACGGCGCCTGCTGGAGCGGTTGTCGGAGCCCGAGCGGCCGCCCGTGCCCGGGCCCGCGGAGCCGCCGGACGGGCTGACGACGCGGGAGAGCGAGGTGCTGGCGCTGATCGCGGAGGGGCTCAGCAACCAGGAGATCGCCCGGAAACTCCATGTCTCCACCGCCACGGTGAAGACCCACATCAACAACCTCTTCGCCAAGACGGGACTCAAGGACCGTGCCCAGGCCGTCCGTTACGCCTATGCGAAGGGCCTTGCCCGGCCACCAGCGCATTGAGTCACCTGATGGGGTGAAGGGGCCCGGGAAGCGGGGCCGAGGGTGTGCCCGGTCTGTCCATCCTTGCGTATGCAGTCAAGCAACGGTCGTCCCCGCGGAGACGCGGGTGCTCCTCAGGGCTCGGCCGAGAACCACGAGCCGGATGACCCGACCCTCACCGAGGCGTCCCGGGGTGTGAGTTACGAGGACCCCTGGTACGACGCCCTCGCCTCGGGGTGGGGGGAGTCGGCGGAGTCCGGGCCCGGGCCCGCCGCCGTACCGCTCGCGCGCGCGGCCGACGAGGCGGCGGACGTCGATCCCGGGGAGGTGTATCTGGAGGTGCAGCGCAGCGCGGCCTTCCAGGAGGTGCGCAGTCGCTACCGGCGATTCGTGGTCCCCGGCACGGTGGCCTTCCTCGTCTGGTACGTGGCCTATGTCGTGGCCGCCACGAGCGCGCCGGGGCTCATGGCCCGGCCGGTCGCCGGCGCCGTGAACGTGGCGATGGTCGCGGGGCTCGGCCAGTTCCTCACGACGTTCCTGCTCACCTGGGCCTACGCCCGCCACGCACGGCTGCGCCGGGACCGGGCCGCGCTCGAACTGCGCTGGGACACACAGGAACTGACCCGAGGCATCGGAGGCGGTGCCCGATGACGGGGCAGCACCAGACGCTGGCGTTGATGCTGTTCAGCGCGTTCGTCGCGGTCACTTTGGGGATCACGACGTGGGTCGGCCGGCATCGGCACGGGTCGGCCGAGGAGTTCTACGCGGGCGGCCGTCTCTTCTCCCCGATGGAGAATGGTTTTGCCATTGCGGGCGACTACATGTCCGCTGCATCCTTCCTCGGAGTCACCGGGCTGATCGCGCTGTTCGGCTACGACGGGCTCCTCTACGTCGTCGGATTCCTGGTCGCCTGGCTGCTGGTGCTGTTCCTGGTCGCCGAACTGGTGCGCAACTGCGGCCGGTTCACCCTGGCCGACGTCGTGGCCGCGCGCATGAGGGAACGGCCGGTGCGGATCGCGGTGGGAACCTCCTCGGTCACCGTGTCCGTTCTCTACCTGGTGGCGCAGATGGTCGGGGCGGGCAGCCTGGTCGCACTGCTGCTGGGGCGGACGAGCCAGGCCGCGCAGGCCTGGACGGTCATCGCCGTCGGCGCGCTGATGGTGATCTATGTGTCGTTCGGAGGGATGCGGGCCACCACCTGGATCCAGATCGTGAAGGCGGTGCTGCTGCTGGCCGGCACCGTCGCGCTGACCGTGCTGGTGCTGGTGCGTTTCCACGGCGACGTCGACCGGCTGCTGTCCACGGCCGCCGAGCGCAGCGGACACGGGACCGCGTTCCTGGCGCCGGGACTTAAGTACGGCGGGAGTTGGACCGCGCGTCTCGACTTCATCAGCCTCGGCCTGGCCCTGGTGCTGGGCACCGCCGGACTGCCGCACATCCTGTCCCGCTTCTACACCGTGCCGACCGCGCGGGCCGCCCGCCGCTCGGTGATCTGGTCGGTCGGACTCATCGGCGGCTTCTACCTGATGACGATCGTGCTCGGGTTCGGGGCCGCCGCGATCGTCGGCCCGGACGCCGTGCGCGGGTCCAACGCGGCCGGGAACACGGCCGTACCGCTGCTGGCCCTCGATCTGGGCGGGGGCGCGGACTCCACCGGAGGCACCGTGCTGTTCGCGGTCGTCGCCGCCGTCGCCTTCGCCACCATCCTCGCGGTGGTCGCGGGCATCACCCTGGCGTCGTCGGCGTCCGTCGCCCACGACCTGTACGCCTCGCTGCGCAGACGGGCGGCGCCGCGTGGCGAGGTGACGGTGGCCCGGCTGGCCGCGGTCGGCATCGGGGTGGTCGCGATCGCGCTCGGACTGCTCGCGCGGGACCTCAACGTGGCCTTCCTGGTCGGCCTCGCCTTCGCCGTCGCCGCCTCCGCGAACCTCCCCGCGCTGCTCTACTCCCTGTTCTGGCGCGGCTTCACCACTCGCGGCGCGGTGTGGGCGGTCTACGGCGGGCTCGTGCCGGCGCTGGTGCTCGTCGTGCTCTCCCCGGTGGTGTCGGGCAGCCCCGACTCGCTGTTCCCGGGCCTCGACTTCCAGTACTTCCCGTTGCAGAATCCCGGGATCGTCTCCGTTCCGTTGGGCTTCCTCGCGGGCTGGCTCGGCACGGTCACCTCACCCGAGATCCCCGACGAGGCCAAACACGCGGAGACGGAGGTGCGGTCCCTGACCGGGGCGGGAGCGGTCTGATCGGCGGGGCACGGGCTGTCCGCGCTACACAGCCACCCAGGCGTACCGGTGCTCCGGGCGGCCGGTGTCGCCGTACTTCAGCGACAGGCGCAGACGGCCCGCCTGTTCCAGGTGGCGCAGATAGCGCTGTGCCGTGGAACGGCTCAGGCCGGTGCGTACGGCGACCTCGTGGGCCGACAGCGGCGCTCCGGCGCCGTGCAGGACACCGCAGATCAGATCGGTGGTCGGTTCGGAATGGCCACTGGGCAGCCCCGGTGACGACGGGGCGGGCGCGGTCCGCAGTGCGCCGAAGATGCGATCGACCTGCTCCTGCCCCGCAGTACCGCGCACGCCGACGCGGTCCACGGTGCGGCGCAGCGCCGCGTACGACTCCAGACGGGTGCGCAGCGCGGCGAAGGTGAACGGTTTCACCAGGTAGTGCAGCGCGCCCAGGCGCATCGCCCGCTGCACGGTCGCCACATCACCGGCCGCCGTGATCATGATGACGTCGGCGCCGAGGCCCTCCTCGCGCATCCGGTGCACGAGTTCGAGGCCCGTCCCGTCGGGCAGGTAGTGGTCGAGCAGCACCAGGTCGACGCCCCCGCGCCGTACGGCGGTCAGCGCCTGCGCGGCGCTGTGCGCGCGGTCGGCGACCCGGAAGCCGGGAACCTTGCCCACGTACCTGGCGTTGATCTCGGCGACACGGAAGTCGTCGTCCACCACCATGACGTCAATCATCAGGCCCTTCCTTCGAGGCCGGCGGGCGTTACGCCCGTGTTTCGTGCTCCGCAGTTGTAGCGCGAGCAAAAAGAGCACAACAGGTGCTTGCGAGCAAAACAACGGGTTGCGCCCACAAGACTGCTGCCCCGTGGGCCGGCGCGCCTACGGTCCCGGCCCATGAGCGCAGACACCAGCCCCGCCATCGAGCTGCGGGGCGCGAGCAAGACCTTCAGGACCCCGTCCGGGGCCCCGCACACGGCCGTGCGGGATCTGGACCTGACGGTGGGCCGCGGCGAGTTCGTGGCGGTCGTCGGGCCCACGGGCTGCGGCAAGTCGACCACGCTGACCCTGGTCAGCGGTCTGGAGGAACCCAGCGACGGCGAGGTCCTGGTGGCCGGCGCACCGGTCGGCGGGGTCGGCGGCAAGGTCGGGTTCGTCTTCCAGCAGGACGCCACCTTCCCCTGGCGCACGGTCCTGTCCAACGTCATGGCGGGCCCGCGCTTCCGCGGCGTGCCCAAGGCGGAGGCGAAGGAGAAGGCCCGCGACTGGATCGCCCGGGTGGGCCTCGCGGGATTCGAGGACCGCTACCCGCACCAGCTCTCCGGAGGCCAGCGCAAGCGGGTCGCCCTCGCCGCGACCTTCGTCAACGACCCCGAGATCCTGCTGATGGACGAGCCGTTCTCGGCGCTCGACGTGCAGACCCGGGCCCTGATGTCGGACGAGCTCCTGGAGCTGTGGGAGGGCACGGGCGCCTCGGTCGTCTTCGTCACCCACGACCTCGAGGAGTCCATCGCGCTGGCCGACCGGGTCGTCGTGATGACCGCCGGGCCCGCGACGGTCAAGCAGGTCTTCGACATCGACCTGCCCCGTCCGCGCAAGGTCGAGTCGGTGCGCCTGCTACCGCGGTTCATCGAGATCTACCGGGAGATCTGGGCGTCCCTCGGCGAAGAGGTGCGCATCACGCGCGAGAGGGGTGCCGCCCATGTCGCCTGAGGTCCTCGCCAAGCCCGTCAAAGACACCGCCTCGCCGCCCGACCGCAAGCAGGTCCGGGCGCGTGCCGCCCGTCGGCGCAGAGCGGTCGTCGTCGGTGCCCGCGTGCTGCTCCTGGTGGCCGTGCTCGGCCTGTGGGAGGCGCTCTCGCGGGCGGAGGTCATCGATCCGTTCAACTTCTCGATGCCGTCGAAGATCTGGGATCAGATCAGCACCTGGGTCGCGCACGGCACGGCGCAGGGTTCCCTCGGCCAACAGATCTGGGTGACGCTGCACGAGGCGCTGCTCGGCTGGGGCATCGGAGTCGTCACCGGTGTGGTGTTCGGTATCGCTCTCGGCCGGGTCGCCTTGCTCGCCGACATCCTTGGTCCATACATCAAGGTGCTCAACTCCATCCCGAGGATCGTCCTGGCCCCGATCTTCGTCATCTGGTTCGGGCTCGGGCCTGCCTCGAAGGTCGCGTCGGCCGTGGTGCTGGTGTTCTTCCCGGTGTTCTTCAACGCCTTCCAGGGCGCCCGCGAGGTCGACCGCAACCTGATCGCCAACGCCCGCGTCCTCGGCGCGAGCGACCGCAGGGTGACACTCCAGGTGGTCATCCCCTCCGCCACCTCGTGGATCTTCACCAGCCTCCATGTCAGCTTCGGCTTCGCCCTCATCGGCGCCATCGTCGGCGAGTACATCGGCGCCACCCAGGGCATCGGCCTGCTCGTCGCCCAGTCCCAGGGCACGTTCAACGCGGCCGGCGTGTACGCCGCCATGGTGATCCTCGCCGTCGTCGCCCTGGTCGCCGAGGGGCTGCTGACCTTCGCCGAGCGCCGTGTCTTCCGCTGGAAGCCCGCGCACACCGAGCGCTGAGCCCCTCCGGCCTCGCACCCGGCCTCGCACCCGACCCCGTCATCCGCATCGCCCTCCCACAAGGACGTGACAACGCCATGCGCACCATCGCCAGACACGCCTCGCTCACCGCCGCCTGCCTGCTCGCCCTGACCTCCCTGACCGCCTGCGCGAACGACGCGGCGAACACCGCGTCCGCCGGCTCCGGCGGACAGGGCGACGGCAAGGGCACCAAGGTGAAGATCATGGTCGGCGGCCTGGACAAGGTCATCTACCTGCCCGCGATGCTCACCCAGCGGCTCGGCTACTTCGACGCCGAGGGCCTCGACGTCGAACTCCTCAGCGAGCCCGCAGGCGTCCAGGCCGAGACCGCGCTCGTCTCCGGCCAGGTCCAGGGCGCCGTCGGTTTCTACGACCACACGCTCGACCTCCAGGTGAAGGGCAAGTCCGTCGAATCCGTCGTGCAGTTCTCGCACGCGCCCGGCGAGGTGGAGGTCGTGTCCACCAAGAAGGCGGGAACCGTCACCTCGCCGAAGGACTTCAAGGGCACGAAGCTCGGCGTCACGGGCCTCGGGTCCTCGACGGACTTCCTCACCAAGTACCTCGCGGTCAAGAACGGCGTCTCGACGAACGAGTTCACCTCCGTCGCCGTGGGCGCGGGCCCGACGTTCGTCTCGGCGCTGCAGCAGGGCTCCATCGACGCCGGCATGACCACCGACCCCACCGTCGCCACGGTCCTGTCGAAGAAGGCGGGCAAGGTGATCGTCGACATGCGCACCCCCGAGGGGTCGCAGGAGGCGCTCGGCGGGCCCTACCCGTCGTCAAGTCTGTACATGCAGACGGACTGGGTGAATCAACACAAGGACACCGTCCAGAAGTTGGCCGATGCATTCGTCAAGACGCTCAAGTGGATGTCCACCCACAGCGCGTCCGAGATCGCCGACAAGATGCCCGCCGACTACGCCCAGGGCGACGGCGCGCTCTACGCCGCCTCCATCAAGAACACCCTGCCGATGTTCACCGACGACGGCGTGATGCCCCAGGACGGACCCGAGACCGTGGAGCGGGTGCTCAAGGCGTTCAACCCCACGATCAAGAACGCAACGGTCGACCTGGACAAGACCTACACGACCGAGTTCGTCAAGAAGGCGGCAGAGAACTCCGCGGGCTGACGCTCCCACGAGGGAGGGGCACCGCCGCTTCCGGGAGGGACTCCGCCCCGTCCGGAAGCGGCCCGGCCGCATCCGGACGGGCCACGGCCTCGTCCCCGACGAGCGCCTCCGGCAGCACCACCGTGAACTGCGCGCCCCCGCCGTCGGCGTCCCCCACCGTGGCGCTCCCGCCCTGCCGCTCCGCGAGCCGGCGCACCAGCGAGAGCCCTATCCCGCGCCGGCCGTGCGCGGGCGGCCGCTTGGTGGACCACCCCTCGGTGAAGACCAGTTCGCGCCGCTCGGCCGGGATCCCCGGGCCCGTGTCGCGCACCCGGAGCACGGCGGTACGGCCCTCGACACGCAGTTCGACCTCCACGCGCGCGTGGGCCGTACCCGCGACGGCGTCGAGGGCGTTGTCGACCAGGTTGCCCACGACCGTCACCAGCCCCCGCGGGTCGATCAACCGGTCCGGCAGCGCCGTGCGCTCCGAGATCCACAGGGCGACACCACGCTCCGCGGCTACGGTCGCCTTGCCCACCAGCAGCGCGGCCAGCAACGGGTCCCGGATCTTCTCGGTGACCTGTTCCGCGGTCGCGCGGTGGTCGCCCACCACCTCGCCGATGAAGTCCACCGCGTCGTCGTACATGTCCAGTTCGAGCAGGCCGAGCAGCGTGTGCATGCGGTTGGCGTGCTCGTGGTCCTGGGCGCGCAGCGCGTCGATGAGACCGCGCGTGGAGTCGAGCTCCCGGCCGAGCTGCTCCAGCTCGGTGCGGTCGCGCAGGGTGGCGACGGCGCCGCCGTCGTCCGTCGGCATCCGGTTCGCGACCAGGACCCGCTGCCCGCGCACGGCGAGCAGATCGGTGCCCGTGACCCGGCCGGCCAGCACGTCCGTCGTACGGCCCGTGCCGAGCGCCTCGTCCGGAGTGCGGCCCACGGACTCGTCGCCGAGGCCGAGCAGGCGCCGCGCCTCGTCGTTGAGCAGCCGTATGCGACCCGTGCGGTCCAGGGCGACGACGCCCTCCCTGATGCCGTGCAGCATCGCCTCCCGCTCCGCGAGCAGCGCCGAGATGTCCGAGAAGGCCAGGTCCCGGGTCTGCCGATGGACCCTCCGCGAGACCAGCCAGGCGGCGAGCGCGCCGACGGCCAGGGCGCCGCCGGCGTACGCGAACAGGCCGGGGATCGCGCTCATCAGACGCCCGCGCACGCTGTCGTAGGCGATGCCCACCGACACCGCCCCGACGATCCGGCCGCGCGCGTCGCGCAGCGGCACCTTGCCGCGCGCCGAGCGACCCAGGGTGCCCGTGTCGATCTGCATGACCTCCGCTCCGGCCAGCGCCCGGCTGGGGTCGGTCGAGACCCTGCGGCCGATCTGCGCCGGGTCGGTGTGCGACCAGCGCACCCCGTGCAGGTCCATCACGACGACGTACTCGGCGCCGGTGGCGAGCCTGATCCGCTCCGCCTCGCGCTGCACGGGTCCGGTGGGGGAGGGGCTGGTGTCCTGGAGGTCGTGGACGACGGCGGGCTGCTCGGCGGTGGTCTCGGCGATGGCGAGCGCCCGGCGCATCGCCTCCTGGTCGAGCTGGTGGCTCAGGGGCGCGAGGAAGAGTCCGGTCGCCAGCACCGCCACGCCCGCGGCGAGCAGCACCTGCATCAGCAGCACCTGCGAGAACACCCGCCGTGGCAGTCCGAGGCGCAGGCGGCGGGCGGGGGCTGTGGGGCTCATGGCGACGACGGTACGTGGCGGAGTGCGCGCAGCCATAGGGGCGGTGCGCGGGGTGGGTCACCGGGCGGGTACGCGCCTGAGCGGCCCCTCGGCCCGGATGGCTCCCGGGGCGGCCACGCGCGCGTGGGGCTCCGGCGCGCGTGGACGCTCAGCCGGGGAGCGCCGCGGCTGCCAGTTCGTGGACGGCCGTGACCTCCAGGCGGGCCGGGGAGCCGAGCACCGAGGCGCCGCAGCTCTCGGCGCGGGGCGGCAACGCGGCGCCGTAGGCGACGGCCACGTGCCACCGGCGGCCGTCCGTGTGGGCGAGCGTCACCTCCCAGCGCGGGGCCGCGCCGTCCGTCCGTACGACGCTCAACGCGTCCACGGCGTACTCGCCGAGCAGGGAGCGCACGGCCAGCTCGGCCGCCTGGCCGGGCCGCTCCCAGGCGGAGTTCCCGCGACAGCCGTCGACAACCACGCGTCCCTCGGCGGCGCCGTGCAGGACCTCCTTGACGGCGTGCGCCTCGGCCCGGCCGTAGACGTATCCGTACGGCAGCACGAGGACCGTCGGCGAGAAGCGATGACCACCCAGATGGGTGACCTCCCAGACGCCCTCGACGCCGGACGCGGCGAGTTCCGACGCCAGGGGGCGGCCCAGCAGGGCGCAGCAGCGGTCGCGTTTGCCGTTGGTGCACACGAGGGCGAGCGGGTCGCCCGTGTGGGGGGCGCCGCCGAGCGCCGAGCCGAAGCTGCGGTGGTCGCCGCGACCGAGCGCCGCGAGGTCGAGGCCGAGGAGCTGCCGAGGATCGCGCGTCGTGGCGGCGTGCAGCCAGACGTTCCCCGGTACGACGTGGGCGGCGTACACGCGGCGCACGGGGGGCGTGCCGGGGTCGGCGTGGCGCCCGGGGCGCCGGATGAGGGCGACGCGCACGCCGGTGCCGTCGGCGGCCCTCTCCAGAGCGCGGCCGAGCGCGGGGTCCAGGTGGCTCGAGGTGAGCGCCTTGGCGCCCCACGGGCCGGGCTGTTCCAGCAGCAGCCAGGTGGTCGCGGTGGCCGCGGTTCCGGACAGCGGCTCGTCGAGACCCTGGGAGACGGTCGCGCACGTACTCACAGAGGTGAGCCTAACCTGACTTCGCCCGAACCACTTCCGGGCCCGCCCCGTGTCCTGCTCCGGTGGGGTGGGACACGGGTCCGGGGCGGCGCTCCGCGGCGGGCCCGGCGGAGGGGCGGGTCCCGCCGCGGCACGCGCTACGGCAGGGGCTGCGGCGGCTGCGGCCCCACGTAGTGCCCGCTGGGCCGCATCCGCAGGGGCCGCTCGCCGTACTCCTCCAGGGCGTGCGCGATCCAGCCCGCCGTGCGGGCGACGGCGAAGATCGTCTCTCCGGCCGAGGCGGCCATTCCGCAGGTCACGGTGAGCACGGCGAGGGCCAGGTCGACGTTGGCGTGCAGCGGGGTGTGGCGGGCGGTGGTCGCGACGATGTCGCGGGCCGCCGCGAGGGCGGGCCCCGCGTTCGGGATCTCCTCCAGGAGCGCGAACAGCACGCGCGCGCGGGGGTCCTCGCCCGGGTAGAGCCGGTGGCCGAGGCCGGGGATACGGCGGCCTGCGCGCAGTTCGTCCGCGATGACGGGGGCCGCGCTGCCCTCGTCGAGCACGTCGAGGAGGAGCCGGTGGGCGAGGCCGCTGGCCGCGCCGTGCAGCGGGCCCTCCAGCACGCCGAATCCGGCGGAGACGGCGGCGTAGGCGTGCGCGCGGGCGGAGGCGGCGACCCGGACGGCCAGCGTCGAGGCGGCCAGGTCGTGGTCGACGAGGAGGCCCAGGGCGGTGTCCAGGGCGCGCAGGGACGTCTCGTCCTCGATACGGCCGGTCAGCCTGCCCCACAGCCGCTGGGCCAGGGAGTCGCCGTCGGTGTGGGTGTGCCGCTTCCTGGGCAGGGCGGTGACCAGGGTGGGGATCAGGATGCGCGCGGTGCCGAGGACGGCGTCCTCGGACAGGTCGAAGCGCATGGGGTCCTCGACCGAGGCGGCGATCGCGGCGACCCGCAGCCGGTCGGTGGGCCCGGCGTGTTCCGGCAGCGCCTCTACGGCCCGGCGGGCGGCCGCCGCGGACGCCTCCGGGGCGGTGAAGGTGACGCCCGGGGTGAGGCGCCCGGTCCACAGCCACTCGGCGATCTCCTCGTAGGAGCGGCGGGCGGCGAGCTCGGTCGCGTCGACCCCTCGGAAGAAGTAGCGGTCCTTCTCGATGAGGGTGATGCGGGTCCGTACGGACAGCTCTCCGCCGGAGCCCGAACCGACGGTGCCCTCACGCCTGTTGCGCCGGGCGAGGGCCTCCACCTCCTTGGCGTCGAAGGTGCTGCCGCGGCCGCCCGGTTCGCGTCTGCTGCTGAGCTGGCCGCGGCTCACGTAGGCGTACACGGTCTCGGGCTTCACGCCGAGCAGCTCGGCGGTCTCGCGGGTGCTGAGGCGGCGTCCGCCGGGCCGGCCGAGGGCGGGTTCCTGATCACGCATGGCGCACACGGTATCCACCCTGATGACAAGTTGATTCAATCAATATTGACAGACATTGAGTCAACCATGGACAGTCGAATCAAGTCCAGGGAGGCAGAGCATGACCATCAACAGGGCCGCAACCACGCTTGTCGACGTGCCGCGGGGGCTCGCGGGCGTCGTCGTCACCGACACCCGTATCGGTGACGTCCGCGGGCGTGAGGGCTTCTACCACTACCGCCAGTACTCCGCCGTCGAGCTCGCGCGCAGCCGCGGCTTCGAGGACGTCTGGCATCTCTTGGTCCACGGCCAACTCCCCGACGCCGAGCGGAGAGCGGCCTTCGCCGCGCAGACGGCGGCGCTGCGGCGGCTGCCCGACGAGGTCCGCTCCGCGCTGCCCGCCGTCGCGGCGGCGAGCGCCCTGTCCGGGCCGCTGGCGGGGATGCGTACGGCGCTGTCGCTGCTCGGGGCGGCGAAGGGGTTCCGTCCGGTGTACGACATCGACGCGGACCGGCGCCGGGCGGACACGCTCGCCGCGGCGGCCGCCGTGCCCACCATGCTCACGGCGCTGTACCGGCTGGGGCAGGGGCTTGATCCCGTCGAGCCGCGGGAGGATCTCTCGTACGCGGCCAACTACCTGTACATGTTGACCGGTTCGGAACCGGAGCCGCGATGCGCACGGGCCGTCGAGCAATACTTGATCTCAACCATTGACCACGGGTTCAATGCGTCAACCTTCACGGCGCGGGTGATCGCGTCCACCGGAGCCGATGTGGCGGCCTGCCTGGTGGGGGCCGTCGGGGCGCTGTCGGGACCGTTGCACGGGGGTGCGCCCAGCCGGGCGTTGGACACGCTGGACGCCATCGGCACGCCGGAGCGGATCGATCCGTGGATCCGTGCCCGCGTGCTCGCCGGCGAGCGGATCATGGGTTTCGGGCACGCGATCTACCGTACGGAGGACCCTCGTTCGCGCATGCTGCGCGAGATCGCTCAGGGCTTCGGCGGGGCGCGGGTCGACTTCGCGGTCGAGGTGGAGCGGCGCGTCGAGGCGATCCTCGCCGAACTGAAGCCGGGCCGCGAACTCCACACCAACGTCGAGTTCTACGCCGGCGTGGTCATGGAACTCTGCGGCCTGCCCCGCGAGATGTTCACCCCCACCTTCGCGGCGGCCCGAGCGGTCGGCTGGAGCGCCAACATCCTGGAACAGGCGGAGGACCCGAAGATCATCCGCCCGGTGGCCCGGTATGTGGGGGAGGAGGCGCCGGTGGCGGTGCCGGCCGTGCGCTGACCCGGACACGGCGACTCGTGACACGGCGACTCGTGACGCCGCCGGCCGCTCCGAACACCTGTCTCCGGCCGGTGGTCAAGTGATGACGGCGAAATTCGCCCGTCTGCCGGGGCATTGTTGGCACGCTGAGGGTTCGGATCTCGATATCTTGTCGCAGGGCCCTCTCCGGGCACTCCGGCAACACCCTTGCGCTTGGAGAGCGCGCTCCGACGACCACTTTCGGGGTGCAGTTCGGAGGACCACATCCCTTTGAGCTGTGAGGCGGTAGCTTTCCGTGAAGATCGTGCGACGCGTCGGCGTTGCCCCCAAGGAGCGCGGCAGCGCAAGTGGCCAGACGTGCCCCGACATCTTCGAACTCGACAACGGTGACTTCGCTGTCATCGGACGAGAAGCGACTGCGGAACTCGACCCGAACCTTCCGTCGGACGCGGCACGCGCAGACTACGAACGCATCGTGATCATCACGCGGGAGACTCTCGTGCGTGCCAAGCGAGACATCCCCGACGCCTGACGCTTCGCGCGAGGCGGAGCCTCCTGGGGATCACGTCGTTTCCTCGGGAGGCTCGCCCACGACCCACCATTCGTCCGTGTCGGAATCCGCGAGTTCCTGGACCAGTCGGTCCATCATCTGTCCCAGGGTGAACTCCTCCGACGCCTCGGGGAGGCTCTTCCTGTGGTGGCGCGTCGCCTCCCAGTACTCGCGGAACACCGCGTTCTGGCACAGCACTCGTAGATGGCCGTGGAGTTCCGCCCGCGTCATGGCGCCGATCCGGTGGAAGAAGAGGGCGTTGGTGTAGAGCGCGTTCGCGAAGAGGAACTGACGCTGTTTCTCGGCCGGAACGACCATCTCATAGGTGTCCAGGACGGCGGCCAACGCGGGATCGTCCATCGCCTTGCAGAGCAAGTCGAAGTGGAGCCGGTGCTGTTGAGTAAGTACCGCCCTTCTGCGACGGTGCGCGCTCGCCGTCTCGATGGAGTCAGCGACGGCTGCGAACCCTGCTTTCGCAGCCGAAACGATCCTCCCCATCCCATTCCTCTGTGTGGCCATGTCAACCCCCGGATCAGGCGGCCGTCCGCCGGTCGTCGGGTGCGGGTTGGGTGACGGGGACCGGCGAGCGGTGGGCGGCGCTTGCCGTCTCCCAGGGTGCCGAGCGGCTCTGATCGGCGGGGAGGCGGAGAGGAGGCGCACAGAAGGAAGCGAGGGTCGCACACTCCGGCGCCATGCCCAACGTCTGCCCCGCGCGTGCAGCTAACAATCGTTCACTTCGCTGCGATTATTCCTGCTCGTATCCTGGGGCGGCATTCGATCCGTCGTACGCGCGCCGGTCCGCGACACGGCGCACGCGTTGGTGTGAGAGAGGTCGCACGTTGCGTCAGCCGACCCGGGGCGAGGGCCCCGACTCGCCGGTCCGTCCGCCGCAGATCCCGGTCGTCGTGCTCGCCGGATTCCTCGGCTCGGGCAAGACCACCCTGCTGAACCATCTGCTCCACCGCAGCGGCGGCAGCCGGATCGGCGCGATCGTCAACGACTTCGGGGCCATCGAGATCGACGCCATGGCCGTCGCCGGCGCCCTCGGGGACTCCACCGTCTCCCTCGGCAACGGCTGCCTGTGCTGCGCGGTCGACGCGAGCGAACTCGACACCTATCTCGACCGCCTCGCCCGGCCCGAAGCCGGTATCGACGTCATCGTGATCGAGGCCAGCGGCCTCGCCGAACCGCAGGAACTCGTCCGGATGCTGCTCGCCAGCGAGCAGCCCGGCATCGTCTACGGCGGGCTCGTCGAGGTCGTCGACGCCGTCGAGTTCGACGACACCCGGGCCAGGCATCCGGAGATCGACCGGCATCTCGCCCTCGCCGACCTCGTCGTCGTCAACAAGACCGACCGGGCCGAGGACGGCGAGCGTGTCCTCGCCCTCGTGCGCTCCCTCGTCGACGGCGCCGCCGTCCTGCCCGCCCGTTACGGCCGCGTCGACCCGGAGTTCCTCTTCGACTGCCGGCCCGGCGAGGAGCGCATCGGCCAGTTGTCCTTCGACGACCTGCGCGACGCCGAGGGTGAGGACGAACCCGCGGGCCACGCCGGGCACTTGCACGCCGGCTACGACAGCCTCTCCTTCGTCTCCGACCTCCCGCTGGACCCGCGCCGGCTGATGGCCTTCCTCGACAGTCGGCCCGAGGGGCTGTACCGCATCAAGGGGTACGTCGACTTCGGGCCGTACGACACGCGCAATCGCTACGGCGTCCATGCCGTCGGGCGGTTCCTGCGCTTCTACCCCGAGCCCTGGCCGGCCGGCGCCCCGCGCCTGACGCAGATCGTCCTCATCGGCTCCGGCATCGACACCGCCGCCCTCGGCAAGGAACTCGAGGCCTGTCGCAGCGGCGCCCCGCACGCCGACGAGCACGGCATGTGGGGCGTCCTGCGTTACGTACCGGATCCGGAGGAGGACGTACCGGATCCCGACGGCCACGGACCGGATCCCGAGAAGGACGTACCGGATCCCGAAGAGGCCGGCTAGGCCGGGCCCGCCACCACCGACACCGTCTTCGCCAGCGACACGCCCGAACCGTCGCGGCGCGGGTCGATCTCCGGGAGGTCGACCGGGGTGCCGTTCTTCTGCGCGGCGCGGGCCGGGATCGGGCCCGCCCAGGCCAGGGACAGGCAGTCCTCGCCCTTCAGGAAGCGCTGGCAGCGCACGCCGCCGGTCGCCCGCCCCTTGCGCGGGTACTGGTCGAACGGGGTCAGCTTCGCCGTCGTCTGCACGGAGTCGTCCAGCGTGCCGCGCGAGCCGGCGACGGTGAAGACCACCGCGTCCACCGCCGGGTCCACCGCGGTGAACGAGATCACCTTCGCGCCGTCGGTCAGCTTGATGCCCGCCATGCCGCCCGCCGGACGGCCCTGCGGACGCACCTGGGACGCCTGGTAGCGCAGCAGTTGGGCGTCGTCCGTGATGAAGACCAGGTCCTCGTCGCCGGTGCGCAGTTCCACCCCGCCGACGATGCGGTCGCCCTCCTTGAGGGTGATGACCTCCAACTCGTCCTTGTTGGTCGGGTAGTCGGGGACCACGCGCTTGACGACGCCCTGCTGGGTGCCGAGCGCCAGACCGGGCGACGACTCGTCGAGCGTGGTCAGGCAGACCAGCGTCTCGTCGTCCTCCAGGGAGAGGAACTCCGAGAGCGGCGCCCCTCCGGCGAGGTTCGGCGCCGCCGCCGTCTCCGGGAGCTGCGGCAGGTCGATGACGTTGATGCGCAGCAGACGGCCGGACGACGTCACCGCGCCGACCTCACCGCGCGCGGTCGCCGGGACCGCCGAGAGGATCACGTCGTGCTTGGCGCGGCTGCCGTCGGTGTCCGCCGGGAACGGCTCGCCGCCCGCCGTGCGGGCGAGCAGGCCCGTCGAGGACAGCAGCACGCGGCACGGGTCGTCCGCGACCTGGAGCGGCACGGCCGACGTGGGCGAGCCCGCCGACTCCAGCAGGACCGTACGCCGCTCGGTGCCGAACTTCTTCGCCACCGCGGCCAGTTCGGCCGAGACCAGCTTGCGCAGCTCGGTGTCCGAGTCGAGGATCCGGGTCAGCTCCGCGATCTCCGAGTTCAGCCGCTCCTTCTCCGACTCCAGCTCGATGCGGTCGAACTTGGTCAGCCGGCGCAGCGGGGTGTCCAGGATGTACTGCGTCTGGATCTCCGACAGGGAGAAGCGCTCGATGAGGCGCTGCTTCGCCTCGGCGCTGTTGTCGCTGGAGCGGATCAGGCGGATGACCTCGTCGATGTCGACGAGCGCGGTGAGCAGGCCCTCGACCAGGTGGAGACGGTCGCGCCGCTTGGTGCGCCGGAACTCGCTGCGGCGCCGTACGACATCGAAGCGGTGGTCGAGGTAGACCTCCAGGAGCTCCTTCAGGCCGAGCGTCAGCGGCTGGCCGTCGACCAGGGCGACGTTGTTGATGCCGAAGGACTCCTCCATGGGGGTCAGCTTGTACAGCTGCTCCAGGACCGCCTCCGGCACGAAGCCGTTCTTCACCTCGATGACCAGGCGCAGGCCGTGCTCGCGGTCGGTGAGGTCCTTGACGTCGGCGATGCCCTGGATCTTCTTGGAGCCGACCAGGTCCTTGATCTTGGCGATGACCTTCTCGGGACCGACGGTGAACGGCAGTTCGGTCACCACCAGGCCCTTGCGGCGGGCCGTCACCGTCTCCACCGCGACCGTGGCGCGGATCTTGAAGGTGCCGCGGCCCGACTCGTACGCGTCGCGGATGCCGGACAGGCCGACGATCCGGCCGCCCGTGGGCAGGTCGGGGCCGGGGACGAACCGCATCAGGGCGTCCAGGTCCGCGTTCGGGTAGCGGATCAGATGGCGGGCGGCCGCCACGACCTCGCCGAGGTTGTGCGGCGGCATGTTGGTGGCCATGCCGACCGCGATGCCGGACGCGCCGTTGACCAGGAGGTTCGGGAACGCGGCGGGCAGGGCCACCGGCTCCCGCTCCTGGCCGTCGTAGTTGGGCGTGAAGTCGACCGTGTCCTCGTCGATCGACTCGGTCATCAGGCTGGTCGCCTCGGCCTGGCGGCACTCGGTGTACCGCATGGCGGCCGGCGGGTCGTCGTTGCCCAGCGAACCGAAGTTGCCGTGGCCGTCGACCAGCGGGACGCGCATGGAGAACGGCTGCGCCATGCGCACCAGGGCGTCGTAGATCGACGCGTCACCGTGCGGGTGCAGCTTGCCCATGACCTCGCCGACGACACGGGCGCACTTGACGTAGCCGCGCTCGGGGCGCAGGCCCATCTCGTTCATCTGGTAGACGATGCGGCGGTGCACCGGCTTGAGGCCGTCCCGGGCGTCCGGCAGGGCGCGGGAGTAGATGACCGAGTACGCGTACTCGAGGAAGGAGCCCTGCATCTCGTCCACGACGTCGATGTCGAGGATCCTCTCCTCGTACGAGTCGTCGGGCGGCGGGGTCTTCGTGCTGCGGCGGGCCATCGCTGCCGGCTCCTCCTGTTTCCTGGTCGCTCGCCTAGGGGGCGCTCACCCCTCCGGCTCACTCCTGCTGAAGCGTGAACGGACATCCGATGCGGACCATTGTGGACCGCGCGACTGACAACGCCGACCAGGACCCGTCCCTTCGCCGTTCCCGGCGTTCGATCCCCGGCGTTCGATCCCTACGGTCGCACCCCCGGCCCCCGTGGCCACACGCACCCCCGCCCGCCCCACGGTCCGCCGTGCCGATCTCGCTCTCGGCGTACGACCTCCGGGAACTTCGCCGAGGCCCCGTCCGCTTGCATACAGTGGCAGGACCGGCAGGATCCCGCGATCCGGCCACGGTGCGCCGAGGGTTCGGCGGCCGGGGCCGAGCGCGGTTTCCCCACAGCTTTCGCGAGCGAAGGGACGTACATGCCCATGGGTCACACGGCCACAGCCGAGGCAGGCTCCGGGGGCCTGACAGCGACCGAGCACCGCCTGGCCAACGGTCTTCGGGTGGTGCTCTCCGAGGACCACCTGACCCCGGTGGCGGCGGTGTGCCTCTGGTACGACGTCGGCTCGCGCCACGAGGTCAAGGGCCGTACGGGCCTGGCGCACCTCTTCGAGCACCTGATGTTCCAGGGTTCCGCCCAGGTGAAGGGCAACGGGCACTTCGAGCTCGTGCAGGGCGCGGGCGGTTCGCTGAACGGCACCACGAGCTTCGAGCGCACCAACTACTTCGAGACCATGCCCACCCACCAGCTGGAGCTCGCCCTCTGGCTGGAGGCCGACCGCATGGGCTCCCTGCTCGCGGCCCTCGACGACGAGTCCATGGAGAACCAGCGCGACGTCGTCAAGAACGAGCGCCGCCAGCGCTACGACAACGTCCCCTACGGCACCGCCTTCGAGAAGCTCACTGCGCTCGCCTATCCCGAGGGCCACCCCTACCACCACACCCCCATCGGCTCGATGGCCGACCTGGACGCCGCCACGCTGGAGGACGCCCGCGCGTTCTTCCGCACGTACTACGCGCCCAACAACGCCGTCCTGTCCGTGGTCGGCGACATCGACCCGGCGCAGACCCTCGCCTGGATCGAGAAGTACTTCGGCTCCATCCCCGGCCACGACGGCAAGCCCGCGCCCCGCGACGGCGCGCTGCCCGAGGTCATCGGCGAGCAGCTGCGCGAGGTCGTCGTCGAGGAGGTCCCCGCGCGGGCGCTGATGGCCGCCTACCGTCTCCCGCACGACGGCACGCGCGCGTCGGACGCCGCCGACCTCGCCCTCACCGTCCTCGGCGGCGGCGAGTCCTCCCGCCTGTACAACCGCCTGGTGCGCCGCGACCGTACGGCCGTCGCCGCCGGGTTCGGCCTGCTGCGCCTGGCGGGTGCGCCCTCCCTGGGCTGGCTGGACGTGAAGACGTCCGGCGACGTGGAGGTCCCGGTCATCGAGGCCGCCATCGACGAGGAGCTCGCCCGGTTCGCGGCCGAGGGCCCCACGCCGGAGGAGATGGAGCGCGCCCAGGCCCAGTTGGAGCGCGAGTGGCTGGACCGGCTCGGCACGGTCGCCGGCCGCGCCGACGAACTGTGCCGGTACGCCGTCCTGTTCGGCGACCCGCAGCTCGCGCTGACCGCCGTGGACCGGGTGCTCGCGGTGACGGCCGAGGAGGTCCAGGAGGTCGCCAAGGCCTGCCTGCGCCCCGACAACCGCGCGGTGCTCGTGTACGAGCCCGTCTCCGCCGAGGCGGCGGAGCGGTCCGAGGACGCCGACCCGCCCGCGGACCCGGAGTCCGAGGCGACCGTGGAAGCCGACGACAACGAGGAGACGGCCCAGTGACCGAGCTCGCCCCGATGGACTTCCACCCCCAGCCGCAGGCCGGGGACGCCCGGCCGTGGGCCTTCCCCGCGCCCGAGCGCGGCACCCTCGACAACGGGCTGACCGTGCTGCGCTGCCACCGCCCCGGCCAGCAGGTCGTCGCCGTGGAGGTGCTGCTCGACGCCCCGCTCGACGCGGAGCCGTCCGGTCTCGACGGTGTCGCCACGATCATGGCGCGGGCCTTCTCCGAGGGCACGGACAAGCACTCCGCGGAGGAGTTCGCCGCCGAGCTGGAGCGCTGCGGCGCCACCCTCGACTCGCACGCCGACCACCCCGGGGTCCGCCTGAGCCTGGAGGTCCCCGCCTCCCGGCTGCCGCGCGCCCTGGGGTTGCTCGCGGACGCCCTCAGGGCACCCGCGTTCGCCGACGACGAGGTCGAACGGCTGGTCCACAACCGCCTCGACGAGATCCCGCACGAGCTGGCCAACCCGGCCCGCCGCGCCGCCAAGGAGCTGTCCCGGCAGCTCTTCCCGGCCACCTCGCGCATGTCGCGCCCGCGCCAGGGCACCGAGGACACGGTCACCAAGATCGACTCCGCGGCCGTCCGCGCGTTCTACGACCGCCATGTCCGCCCCTCCACCGGCACCGCCGTGGTCGTCGGCGACCTCACCGGCGTGGACCTGGACGCTCTGCTCGGCGAGACGCTCGGCGCCTGGAGCGCGCCCGCGGCCAAGCCGAAGCCGGTGCCGCCGGTCAGCGCCGACGACACCGGCCGTGTCGTCATCGTGGACCGCCCCGGCGCCGTCCAGACGCAGCTGCTCATCGGACGGGTCGGCCCCGACCGGCACGACCGGGTCTGGGCCGCGCAGGTGCTCGGCACGTACTGCCTCGGCGGCACCCTCACCTCCCGGCTGGACCGCGTCCTGCGCGAGGAGAAGGGATACACCTACGGCGTACGGGCGTTCGGGCAGGTCCTCAGGTCCGCGCCGGACGGCAGCGGCGCCGCGATGCTCGCCATCAGCGGCTCCGTCGACACCCCGAACACCGGACCGGCCCTCCAGGACCTGTGGACGGTGCTGCGCAAGCTGGCCGAGGGCGGGCTGACCGACGCGGAGCGGGACATCGCCGTGCAGAACCTCGTCGGTGTGGCGCCGCTCAAGTACGAGACGGCGGCGGCCGTGGCGAGCACGCTGGCCGACCAGGTCGAGCAGTTCCTGCCGGACGACTACCAGGCGGCGCTGTACCGGCAGCTCGCCGCGACCGGCACGGTGGAGGCCACCGCGGCGGTCGTGAGCGCCTTCCCGGTGGACGGGCTCGTGACCGTCCTGGTCGGTGACGCGGCGCAGATCAAGGAGCCCGTCGAGGCCCTCGGGATCGGCGAAGTCACCGTCGTCACGGCGGAGTAGCGGCCACCCGCGGCACCGCGAAGCGGCGGCCCACGCGGCACCGCGGAGCAGCGGCCCACGCGGTCCCCGCGGACCGGCGGCACGCGCGAGGCGGCCCTGGTGACCGACACGTCACCAGGGCCGCTTTGTGCCCGATTTGGGCGGGAGCGGACTGTCTGTTCTGTGGCATGCGCTACAAAAGAGGCGGTCCGTTTGGGAATTGAAAGTGAGTCGCTCTAGCGTCGATCCGGCTGTTCGTCGTGCAGTGCGCCGCACCCGCGGCACCGGACAGTCATCGCCGAGTCCCCGTACGGCGCGAGCCAGGGGAGCCGGGGACCCATCTGTGAAGTCCCTGGGGTGAATCGGGCGCCCGCGCGAGCCGCGTGGGGGTCCGTAGGAGACCTTCCTGCTCCGAACCCGTCAGCTAACCCGGTAGGCGAGAGGGAAGGAAAGGACCAGCCACTACATGGCGTTCATGTGCGCCCCCGGCAAGCACCGCCGTCCGGGCCGGATGAAGCGTTCCACCGCGCAGGCGGCGGGCATCGCGGCCCTCGCCACCACCGGGGTCGTCGGCACCGTCGCGGCCGCCCCCGCGCTCGCCGCGGAGAACTCCGCCGAGACCACCGGTCTCGTCCCGGTCGTCAGCATCGGGGACACGGTCCCCGGCCACATCGACGCACAGGCCACCGCCCAGCGGCGGGCCGCGGAGCAGGAGCAGGCCCGCAAGGAGGCCGCCGAGCTGGCCCGTCAGGAGCGCGCCGCCGAGGCCCGCGCCGCCCGCGCGGCCGAGCGTGAGCGCCTGAACACCTTCGTCGCCCCGATCAGCGACTCCTACGTCTCCACCGGGTACGAGGCCAGCGGCGGCCTGTGGTCCTCCGGTGCCCACACCGGCATCGACTTCCACGCCGCGTCCGGCACCACGGTCCACGCGGTCGGGTACGGCACGGTCGTGCAGACCGGCTGGGGCGGCGCGTACGGCAACCAGATCGTCATCAAGATGCACGACGGCACGTACACCCAGTACGGGCATCTGTCGTCCATCGGGGTCTCGGTGGGCCAGCACGTCACCATGGGCGAGCAGATCGGCCTGTCGGGGTCGACCGGCAACACCACCGGCCCCCACCTCCACTTCGAGGCCCGTACGACGCCCGAGTACGGCTCCGACATCGACCCCGTGGCCTACCTCCGCAAGCACGGTGTGAACGTCTGACCGTCGTATCACCACATCCGCTTCACCGCTTCGAAGCCCCGGCTCCCCACGCCGGGGCTTTCGTCGTTTCACCGGCCCCGTTGTCCAAAAAATATCCCCGGATTCCGGCCCGGCGTCGGAAATTGCGGCCCGTTGCAATAGAGTCGCTGAACGCACGTCAATGGACGACGTTTCATGGGCATTAAGGCGGAGGTCGGTCATGCGTATTCCGGCGCACTCGGTGTGCACCGCGATCCGGGACGACATCGTCGCGGGTGTCTACGAGCGCGGCGGCCGGCTCACCGAGGAACTCCTCGCCCGCCGCTACGGCGTGTCCCGCGTGCCCGTCCGCGAGGCCCTGCGCACCCTGGAGGCGGAGGGGTTCGTCGTCACCCGCAGGCACGCGGGGGCGTGTGTCGCGGAGCCCACCGAGCTGGAGGCCGCCGACCTGCTGGAGATGCGGATGCTGCTGGAGCCGCTGGGCGCCTCCCGCGCGGCCCAGCGGCGCACCGAGGCCCATCTCAAGGTGCTGCGCGGCCTGGTCAGGCTGGGCCAGGAGCGGGCCAGGCGCGGCACCAGCGAGGATCTGCGCTCGCTGGGCGGCTGGTTCCACGAGACGCTGGCCCAGGCCTCCGGGAGCCATGCCCTGACCTCGATGCTGACCCAGCTGCGGCACAAGATCGCCTGGATGTACGCCGTCGACGCGCCCGCCAGCCCGGTGGAGTCGTGGGCGGAGCACGGCGCGATCGTGGACGCGGTGGCGCGCGGCGACGCCGAGCGCGCGCGGGCGATCACGGCGCTGCACACCGAGCGCGCGACCTCCGCGCACCGGCTGCGCTTCACCGGCGGCGCCGAGCGCACGGACCGTGTGAGGACTTCGCAACATCCCGTAAACATCTCGGGCCCGCGGCATTAACACGCGCGCTGTATACAAAGAGACAGCTAATCGGCGGGGTTTGTTTTCGCTGCCCGAATTCTGGCGCGCCGGGAAATTCCGGTCGCGCTTCTTTCGTATGCCCGCGTGATTTCGTGCGCGGGTGATCAAATTCGGGTGAGGGCGGTCGAATTCCGCATGGGTGGCGTCGAGTGGGGTGACGGTACTCATGGGCGGCGTTGCACGGTGACCGTACTCACGCGTGCCGTCGCGCGGCGGCGGTGTGGGGCTTGGCGCGTGGTCAGGGCGGGACGCGGACGGGAGAAGACGACGGAGCCGTGCCGCCCGGGTCGGGCGGCACGGCTCCGGTGCTCGGTGCGGCGGTCGGTCAGACCGTCTCGGGGAGCTCCTCGAGGCCCTCGGCGACCAGCTTGGCCAGTCGCTCGAGCGCGGCGTCCGCGCCCTCGGCGGCGGAGGCGAGCACGATCTCCTCGCCACCCTGGGCGCCGAGACCGAGCACGGCCAGCATGGAGGCCGCGTTGACCGGGTCGCCCCCGGCCTTGGCGATCGTCACCGGGACGCCGGTGGCCGTGGCGGCTCGGACGAAGATGGAGGCGGGGCGGGCGTGGAGACCCTCGGCCCAGCCGACGTTGACGCGGCGCTCAGCCATGTGATGCTGCCCTTCAGTGTCTCAGGGTTGTCTAGACCAGTGTCCCATATCGCGACGCGTGCCCCGTGCGGCGTGCCGCGCGGCACGGCGCGGTGCCGTCCGGATCGGCGGTCGGGCCGGGGCCCCGGACCGTCGGCCGGCCCGCTTCGCCCCCTCAGACTGCCCCGCGCCGTTGTCGTACGCGAGCCGTAGTCTGGGCCCCATGCAGACCTCGTCGGACCGGCACGAGTACCCCACCCACTGGGAAGCCGACGTGGTGCTGCGCGACGGCGGCACCGCACGGATCCGCCCCATCACGGTGGACGACGCGGAGCGCCTGGTCAGCTTCTACGAGCAGGTGTCGGACGAGTCGAAGTACTACCGCTTCTTCGCGCCGTACCCCAGGCTGTCCGCCAAGGACGTCCACCGCTTCACGCACCACGACTTCGTGGACCGGGTGGGACTCGCGGCCACCGTGGGCGGCGAGTTCATCGCAACCGTACGCTACGACCGCGTCGGCCCCTCCGGAGCGCCCGCCTCCGCCCCCGCCGACGAGGCCGAGGTCGCGTTCCTGGTCCAGGACGCGCACCAGGGGCGCGGGGTCGCCTCCGCCCTCCTGGAGCATGTCGCCGCCGTCGCCCGCGAGCGCGGCATCCGCCGCTTCACCGCCGACGTGCTGCCCGCCAACACCAAGATGATCAAGGTGTTCACGGACGCCGGGTACACCCAGAAGCGCAGCTTCGAGGACGGCGTCGTCCGCCTGGAGTTCGGCATCGAGCCCACGGACCGCTCGCTGGCCGTGCAGCGCGCGCGGGAGCAGCGCGCCGAGGCCCGGTCGGTACGGCGGCTGCTGACGCCGGGCTCCGTCGTGGTCGTCGGCACCGGACGGGCCCCCGGCGGCGTGGGCCGCAGCGTCCTCGACAACATCAGGGACGCCGGGTTCGCCGGCCGCCTGTTCGCGGTCAACAGGGCGCTGCCGGACGGGCAGAAGGAACTCGACGGCGTGCCCGCGCACCGCTCCGTCCGCGACATCGACGGCCCCGTCGACCTCGCCGTGGTCGCCGTACCCGCCGAACGGGTCCCCGAGGTCGTCGACGAGTGCGGCGAACACGGCGTCCAGGGCCTCGTCGTGCTCTCCGCCGGGTACGCGGAGAGCGGTCCCGAGGGCCGCGAGCGCCAGCGCGCGCTGGTCCGGCAGGCGCGCGCGCACGGCATGAGGATCATCGGCCCCAACGCCTTCGGGGTCGTCAACACCGCCCCCGGGGTACGGCTCAACGCCTCCCTCGCCCCCGAGATGCCGCGCCCCGGCCGCATCGGCCTGTTCGCCCAGTCCGGCGCCATCGGGATCGCGCTGCTGTCCCGCCTGGAGCGCCGCGGCGGCGGGGTGACCGGCGTCACGGGCGTGTCGACCTTCGTCTCGTCGGGCAACCGCGCGGACGTCTCCGGCAACGACGTCATCCAGTACTGGTACGACGACCCCGACACCGACGTCGTCCTCATGTACCTGGAGAGCATCGGCAACCCGCGCAAGTTCACCCGCCTCGCCCGGCGCACGGCCGCGGCCAAGCCGCTGGTGGTGGTGCAGGCGGCCGGTTCCGCGCCCCAGGGGCACGCCGTACGGGCGACGCGGCTGCCGCACGCGACCGTGTCCGCGCTGCTGCGCCAGGCCGGGGTGATCCGCGTCGACACGATCACCGAACTGGTCGACGCGGGCCTGCTGCTCGCCCGCCAGCCGCTCCCCGCCGGACCCCGGGTGGCGATCCTCGGCAACTCCGAGTCCCTGGGCCTGCTCACCTACGAGGCATGCCTCGCCGAGGGGCTGCGGCCGCTGAGGCCGCTGGACCTGACGACGGCGGCCTCGGCGGAGGACTTCCACCGGGCGCTGTCGCGGGCGCTGGCCGACGAGACGTGCGACGCGGTGGTCGTCACCGCCATCCCGGCCGTGGGGGAGGACTCGGCCGGGGACGCGGCCCTCGCGGAGGCGCTGCGCTCGGCGTCGGCCGCCGTACCCGGGAAGCCGGTGCTGGTGGTGCACGTGGAGCTGGGCGGCCTCGCGGAGGCGCTGTCCGCGGCGGCGAACACCGGTCCGGGCGCCCTGGGCCGCCCCGCCCCGGACGCGGACGGGAATCCCGGCACCGGTCCGAACCCGGGCACCGGCCTGAACCCGGGCACCGGTCCGAATCCGGGCACCGGCCTGAATCCGGGCACCGGCCTGGACCCCGGCACCGGTCCGAGCTCTGGCACCGGTCCGAATCCGGGCACCGGTCCGCACCCCGGTACCGGCCCGAACCTCGGTACCGGCGCGCCCGCCCCGGCGTCCGTCCCCGAAGCGCCCGCCCCCGCGTCCGGCCCCGCCTCGCCCGGCATCACCCGGCCCGGTGCCGCCGCTCCCGCCTCCCCGCCCCCCGCCACCCCCCGTCTCATCCCCGCCTACCC
>NZ_LAVA02000124.1 GCF_000974985.2 Streptomyces mangrovisoli
GGCGCCGCGCCGGGAGACACCCGGGCACCGGCCGCGGGATCTGACCAGGCGGACCCGGGCCCGGATGACGCGGCCGCGGGCGGGCCCGGCGCGGGTCGCGCCGCCGGGGGCGCGGGAGCGGCAAGCGTCGTGGCGGGAGAGTTGCCGGGTGGTGTCGAGGACGGTGGGCGGGTCGATGCCGGCCATGGCGGCGGCGAGGGGGTGGCGCACGCGGGCGGTGGGCGGCGGCGGTCCGGGCTCGTGGTGGCCGCTGTCGCGTTCGCCGTGCTGGTCGTCGGTGGGGGCGGGGCCTATCTCGCCGCTTCCGCCACCGGCGGCGGGGGCGGGGCCGTCGCCGGCGGGCACGGCACTCCGCCGCCGCTCGCCCTCGACGGCTACACGACCGGCGCCACGAGCGGCACCTCCGGCATCGCGCCCGGGGAACCCGACCCCTACGGCGTGACCTACCGCGCCACCGGCGCGCTGCCCTCGGGGCCCGGCTCGGCCCCGGTGTACCGCGCGCAGGGCCAGGTCTCCGCGGCCGAGGTGGCCCGGCTGGCGAAGGCGCTCGGGGTGGCCGGGACGCCGGTGGCCGAGGGCCAGGTCTGGAAGGTTGGCTCCGGGGGCGACGGCTCGGGCCCCAGCCTCCAGGTGAACCGGCAGGCGCCCGGCCTGTGGACGTTCACCCGGTACGCCCCCGGCACCGACGACTGCAAGGGCGGCGCCGCCACCTGCACGCACGACCCGGCCGCCCCGTCCGTCGACCCGGTGAGCGAGGCCGCCGCGAAGAAGGCGGCCGCGCCCGTCCTCAAGGCGGTCGGCCAGGACGACGCGAAGGTGGACGCGAGCCGGACCACGGGCGCCCAGCGCACCGTGAACGCCGATCCGGTGATCGACGGACTGCCCACCTACGGCCTCACCACCGGCCTGACGGTCAGCGCCCAGGGCGAGATCACCTACGGCAGCGGTGAGCTGAAGGCGCCGGTGAAGGGGGACACGTACCCCACGCTGAGCGCCGCGAAGACGCTCGCGCTGATGAACACGGCCCCCAAGAGCGACCACCGCATGGGCATCGGCGGCTGTGCCAGCCCCGAACCGCTGAAGGACCGGCTGGAGGCGCCCTGCGGGTCCGGGTCGTCGGCCGGGACCGGCGCGGGTTCCACCGGCGCGACCGACGGCTCGGCGACGGACGGCTCGGCGACCGTCGAGAAGGCGGTGTTCGGGCTGGCCGTGCGGTCCTCGGGCGGGCGCCAGGCGCTGGTCCCGTCCTGGCTGTACGAGGTGCGGCTGCCGGGGGCGCAGGACACCACCACGGTGACGTATCCGGCCGTCGATCCGACGTATCTGACCTCGTCGTCCCCGAGCGCCTCCGCGAGCCCCGAGCCGAGCGGCACCGGGTCGACGAAGGACGTGAAGGTCGACAGCTGGTCCGCCGACGGCACCACGCTGACCGTCCGCTTCACCGGCGGGGTCTGCGCCGACTACAAGACGTCGGCGAGCGAGACGTCCGGCACGGTCACGGTGAAGGTGACCGAGACCCCCTGGAAGGGCAGGGTCTGCGTCATGATCGCCAAGTTCTACGAGCAGCAGGTGCGGCTCGACCGGCCGGTCGGCGACCGCAAGGTGGTCGGCACGGACGGCGCGACGGTGCCGCGGACCACTTCATCGACGCCGCTGCCGAAGACGTCGGCGCAGCGCGTGGAGCCGTCCTCCCTGGCGCGCTGACTCGCGGGCGCGCCGACTTCCTGGCGCGCCGAGCGACTCCGGACACGCGAAAGGCGGCGCCCCCGAGGGGGTGCCGCCTTTCGCGTGCGGTCCGGCCGGCGTGGCCGCCGGGACCGGTCAGCTGAAGGAGTCGCCGCAGGCGCAGGAGCCCGTCGCGTTGGGGTTGTCGATGGTGAAGCCCTGCTTCTCGATCGTGTCGACGAAGTCGACGGTGGCGCCGCCCAGGTACGGGGCGCTCATCCGGTCGGTGACGACCTTGACGCCGTCGAAGTCCTTCACCACGTCGCCGTCGAGGGAGCGCTCGTCGAAGAAGAGCTGGTAGCGAAGGCCGGAGCAGCCACCGGGCTGGACGGCGACGCGCAGCGCGAGGTCGTCACGGCCTTCCTGGTCGAGCAGGGCCTTGACCTTGGACGCGGCGGCGTCGGTCAGAACGATGCCGTCGGTGACGGTGCTGGTCTCGTCCGATACGGACATCTACATCTCTCCCGGGTTGTACGGAGACTGCTTGCCGACGAGTGCAACCGGCGCGGCCGCGGATTCATTCCGGGCCGACGGATACGGTTCCGGGCCGAGCACGTTCGTCATGCCTTCTTCTTCTCCCTTTCATGCTCGCACATGCGCGATGGAGCGGACAGGGAGCGGCGGACGAGCCACCGGGATTCATGTCACATCGACGTTATGACCATCGTCAAAGTGACGTGAACCGGGTTATGATAGATAACGTCAGATCGACGAAAAGAAGAAAGGGTGCGTGTCGTGACCACCGCCCAGACCCCGGAGCTCGACGTGCAGCCGACTCCGCTCGCCCTGCTGCTCCTCGGCCGCGACGCCGACCCGAAGAGCGAGCGCGGCGTCGAGTGCCCCGGCGACCTGCCCTCCCCGTCCGACCCGGATCTGGTCGAGCGCGCCCGCGCGGCCAAGGCCAAGCTCGGCGACAAGGTCTTCGTGCTCGGCCACCACTACCAGCGCGACGAGGTCATCCAGTTCGCGGACGTCACGGGTGACTCGTTCAAGCTGGCCCGCGACGCGGCGGCGCGCCCGGAGGCGGAGTACATCGTCTTCTGCGGCGTGCACTTCATGGCCGAGTCCGCGGACATCCTGACCTCCGACGACCAGAAGGTCGTCCTGCCCGACCTCGCCGCCGGCTGCTCCATGGCCGACATGGCGACGGCCGAGCAGGTCGCCGAGTGCTGGGACGTGCTGACCGAGGCCGGCGTGGCCGAGCAGGTCGTGCCCGTCTCGTACATGAACTCCTCCGCGGACATCAAGGCGTTCACGGGCAAGCACGGCGGCACCATCTGCACGTCGTCGAACGCCCAGCGGGCCCTGGAGTGGGCCTTCGAGCAGGGTGAGAAGGTCCTCTTCCTGCCGGACCAGCACCTCGGCCGCAACACCGCCGTACGCGACATGGGCATGTCCCTGGAGGACTGTGTCGTCTACAACCCGCACAAGCCGGGCGGCGGCCTGACCGCGGACCAGCTGCGCGCGGCCAAGATGATCCTGTGGCGGGGCCACTGCTCGGTGCACGGCCGCTTCAGCCTGGACTCGGTGAACGACGTCCGCGAACGCATCCCCGGCGTGAACGTCCTCGTGCACCCGGAGTGCCGGCACGAGGTGGTCGCCGCCGCGGACTACGTCGGCTCGACGGAGTACATCATCAAGGCGCTGGAGGCGGCCCCGGCCGGTTCCAAGTGGGCCATCGGCACCGAGCTGAACCTGGTCCGCCGCCTGGCGAACCGTTTCGCGCCCGAGGGCAAGGAGATCGTCTTCCTCGACAAGACGGTCTGCTTCTGCTCGACCATGAACCGGATCGACCTGCCCCACCTGGTCTGGGCCCTGGAGTCGCTGGCCGAGGGCAACCTGGTCAACCGCATCGAGGTCGACCAGGAGACCGAGGCGTTCGCGAAGCTGGCGCTGGAGCGGATGCTGGCGCTGCCGTAGCCTCCGGCGCCCGCCGCGGCGTCCGGCACCCCCAGCGGCGTCGGCACACCCCGCGACCCCCACGGCCCTCCCCCGGTCCCGCACCGGCGGAGGGCCGTTCGCGTTCCCGTTGCCGTTGCGGTTGCCGTCAGTCCGCGCGCGGCCGTACCAGCCCCGACTCGTACGCGATCACCACGAGCTGGGCCCGGTCGCGCGCGCCCAGCTTCGCCATGGCGCGGTTGACATGCGTCTTGACGGTCAGCGGGCTGACCTCCAGGCGCTCGGCGATCTCGTCGTTGGAGTGCCCGCCCGCGACCTGCACCAGGACCTCGCGCTCGCGCACCGTCAGCGCGTCCAGGCGGGCGGAGCGGGCCGGGTCGCTCAGGTCGTCGGCGCCGTCGCCCTGGGCGAGGAAGCGGGCGATCAGCCCCTTGGTCGCGGCGGGCGACAGCAGCGCGTCGCCCGCCGCGGCGAGCCGGATCGCGTTCAGCAGCTCCTCCGGCTCGCTGCCCTTGCCGAGGAAGCCCGAGGCGCCGGCCCGCAGCGACTGCACCACGTAGTCGTCGACCTCGAAGGTCGTCAGGATCACCACGCGCACCCCGTCCAGGGCCGGGTCGGCGCTGATCAGCCGGGTGGCCGCGAGGCCGTCCGTGCCCGGCATCCGGATGTCCATGAGCACGACGTCGGCCCGGTGCTCCTTGGCCAGCCGGACGGCCTCGGCGCCGTCGGAGGCCTCGCCGACGACCTCCATGTCCGGCTCCGAGTCGACCAGGACCCGAAAGGCGCTGCGCAGCAGCGCCTGGTCGTCGGCGAGCAGGACGCGGATGGTCATACGGTCTCCCCCGTGGCAGTCGTCATGCGGTGGCGCCCGTGGCGCGGGTCGGCCCTGGCGCCGGGGCGCGGGTCATGCCGTGCCGCCCGCGGCAGGGGTCATGCCGTCTCGCTCCTGACGGCGGTACGGCTCCTGACCGGCAGGATCGCATGGACCCGGAAGCCGCCGCCGTAGCGGGGACCGGTGGTGAGGGTGCCCGCGATCGCGGAGACCCGCTCGCGCATCCCGAGCAGTCCGTGCCCGCCGCCCCCGTCCTGGCCCGCGAGGTCCCCCGGGCGGCCGTCGTCGAGCACCGTGATCTCGATGTTCGGGCCCACCCGCACCACGCTGACCTCGGCCTTCGCCTCCGTGCCGGCGTGCTTCTGCACATTGGTGAGGGCTTCCTGGATCACCCGGAACGCGGCCAGGTCGACCGCGGCGGGCAGGGCGGCTCCCTGGTCGGCGCGGGCCACCTCCACATGGAGCCCCGCGCTGCGGAAGGTGCCGACCAGCTCCTCCAGGCGGTCCAGGCCCGGGGCGGGCTCGGTGGGCGCCTCCGGGTCGCCGGACTGGCGCAGCAGCCCGACCGTGGCGCGCAGCTCGTTCAGCGCGGAGCGGCTGGCCTCGCGGACATGGGCGAGCGCCTCCTTGGCCTGGTCGGGGCGCTTGTCCATGACGTGGGCGGCGACCCCGGCCTGCACGTTGACCAGGGCGATGTGGTGGGCGACGACGTCGTGCAGATCGCGGGCGATGCGCAGCCGCTCCTCGGCGACCCGGCGCCGGGCCTCCTCCTCGCGGGTGCGCTCGGCGCGTTCGGCGCGGTCGCGGATGGCCTGCACGGCGGCGCGGCGGCTGCGCACGGAGTCGCCGGCGGTGGCGCCGATGCCGGTCCAGGCGATGATGGCGAGGTTCTCCTGCGCGTACCAGGGCAGCGGGCCCGCCAGCATCGCGGCGCCGGTCAGCACGCCCATGGTGACCAGTCCGACGCGCCAGGTGGTGGCGCGGTCGGTGGCGGCGGCCACGGTGTACAGCGCGACCACGGCGGACATGGCGACGGGGGCGCGAGGGTCGCCCGTGACGGACTCGACGAGGGAGGCCGTACCGGTGATCGCGAGGACGGTGAGGGGGGCGCGGCGGCGGGCCACCAGGGCGCCGGCGCCGACGACGATGAGGACCAGGCTGAGCGGGTCGGGGGTGCGGATGCCCCAGCTGACGCCGTCCTCGCCCTGGGTGTCGACGAACGAGCCGACGACCATGCACAGCAGCACACCCGCCGCCAGGGCCGCGTCGAGGGCGAGCGGGTGGGCCTTCAGCCTGCGACGGGCGCGGTCGAGTGTGCTCACGGGAGTCAACGGTACGGCGCCCCGGCACGGCCGTGAACGGGTGTCACTCCGAGCGCCCCCGCCGATCACCGGGAGCCCGCACGGAGCGTCTCGCGCCGCGCCCGGAGTCCCGGGCACGGACGCGGACACAGGCGCGGACGCGGATCCGGACGGGTCAGCCCGGGATCAGGCCGTCGTCGCTGAGGAGCTCCCGGACCTCCTCCAAGGTCGCGTCCGGCGACGGGAGGATGAGGTCCGACGGCTCCAGGGCGTCGTCCGGGAGCGGGGTGCCGAGGTCCCGGACCCTCGCCAGCAGAGCGTGCAGGGTCCGGCGGAAGCCGGGGCCGTCCCCCTTCTCCATCTCGGCGAGGAGTTCGTCGTCGAGCGTGTTCAGCTCGGTGAGGTGGCCGTCGGCCAGCCTCACCTGCCCCTCGGCCATGATCCGTACGACCATGTCGCCCATCTCGGTCTCCTCCGCGTGGGCCCGGCCGCGCGCGCTCACGCGCGGCCGCTCACTGCTTGTCGAAGCGCGGGGTGTCCTGCGGCTGCTGCGTGGACTGCGCCTGGCCGGAGCCGCCCTCGATGGCCTGCTGCTGGGCGGACGGGCCGCCGGCCAGCTCGGCCTTCATGCGCTGGAGCTCCAGCTCTACATCCGTACCACCGGAGATGCGGTCCAGCTCGGCGGCGATGTCGTCCTTGTGCATGCCGGTGGGGTCGTCGAGGGCGCCGGAGGCCAGCAGCTCATCGATCGCGCCCGCGCGGGCCTGGAGCTGCGCGGTCTTGTCCTCGGCCCGCTGGATGGCGAGGCCGACGTCGCCCATCTCCTCGGAGATGCCGGAGAACGCCTCGCCGATCCGGGTCTGCGCCTGGGCCGCGGTGTAGGTGGCCTTGATGGTCTCCTTCTTGGTGCGGAAGGCGTCGACCTTGGCCTGGAGCCGCTGGGCCGCGAGGGTGAGCTTCTCCTCCTCGCCCTGGAGCGTGGCGTGCTGCGTCTCCAGGTCCGTCACCTGCTGCTGGAGCGCCGCCTTGCGGGAGAGCGCCTCCCGGGCCAGGTCCTCGCGCCCGAGGGCGAGCGCCTTGCGGCCCTGGTCCTCCAGCTTGGAGGACTGCTGCTGGAGCTGGTTGAGCTGCAGCTCCAGGCGCTTGCGGCTGGTCGCGACGTCCGCGACACCACGGCGGACCTTCTGCAACAGTTCGAGCTGCTTCTGGTACGAGTAATCGAGGGTTTCGCGCGGGTCCTCGGCCCTGTCCAGGGCCTTGTTCGCCTTCGCGCGGAAGATCATCCCCATACGCTTCATGACACCGCTCATGGGCTTCGCGCGCCCCCTTCTGACGGACTCCAGCTCAAGCCACTGCAACAGGACCACAGTACGGGCCCCGCATCCATTACCGCACTGTTCGGGGACGGATGCGCTCATCCCCAAGGACGACTGCTCACGGTCCCGCTCCGGCTGGAGGAGTAGGTGTCCCCCGAGGTGCCCGGGGCTCCCCCCGGTGGACCGCCTGCGACGTCCTCCCTGTCCCCCTACAGACGAACGGTGTTGCCGGATCGTTCCCAGGGCGACTGGGGTCCACACCCGAAGACCCCGTACCCTTGGGTTTTGTGTTCCGTAGCCGTGCCAAGGAAGAGAAGGCCCCCGCCGACAAGGCGCAGGTGACCGACTCCAAGCAGACCCGTGACCCGCAGGCCCCGAAGGGCAGGCCCACGCCCAAGCGCAATGAGGCCCAGTCCCAGCGCCGCAGCGTGGCCAGTACCCCGACGAACCGCAAGGACGCCGCCAAGCGCCAGCGCGAGGAGCGCCGTGTCGCCATGGAGCGCCAGCGCCAGGCGCTGGCCAGCGGCGACGAGCGGTATCTCCCGGCGCGCGACAAGGGACCGGTCCGCCGGTTCGTGCGCGACTGGGTCGACTCGCGCTTCAACGTCGCGGAGTTCTTCCTGCCGCTGGCCGTGGTGATCCTCGTCCTCAGCGTGCTGCCGTTCAACGCGGTGAAGTCGATCGCGCTGCTGCTGTGGCTGGTGGTGATCGTGCTGATCCTGGTGGACGCGGTCGTCGCGATCTTCCGGCTGCGCAAGCGGCTGGCCGAGAAGTTCCCGGGCCAGGACACCAAGGGCGCGGTCTTCTACGGCTTCGCGCGCTCCCTCCAGATGCGCCGGCTGCGGCTGCCCAAGCCGCAGGTCAAGCGTGGGGAGCGGCCCTGAGCGCGGACGCGTTCTCCGGGGGGGCCGCGGACGCCTGGCTGAGCAGGCTGGGCGGGCTGCGGGACGTCGTACGGCAGGAGCTGGTGGCCCGGCAGCTCGAGGAGCAGATAGCCGGGCGGTTCCCGGTCGGGCAGCGGCTGCGCGTGCTCGACGTCGGCATGGGCCAGGGCACGCAGGCGCTGCGGCTGGCCCGCGCCGGGCACCAGGTGACCGGTGTCGAGCGGGACGCCACCATGATCTCCGCGGCGCGCAAGGCGCTGTCCGCCGAGCCGCCCGGCATCCAGGAGCGGATGCGGATCGTCGAGGGTGACGGCCGGGACACGGGCGTCCACTTCCTGCCGGGCGCCTTCGACGTCGTGCTCTGCCACGGCGTGCTGATGTACGTCGAGGAGCCGGACGCGCTCGTCGCCGGTCTGGCGCGGATGCTCGCGCCCGGGGGCCTGCTGTCGCTGCTGGTCCGCAACGGCGACGCGCTCGCGCTGCGGCCGGGGCTCCAGGGGGACTGGGCCGGGACGCTGGCCGCGTTCGACACCACGTCCTACCGCAACCGGCTCGGGCTCGACGTGCGCGCGGACCGGCTGGCCACGCTCACCTCGACGCTGGCCGGGATCGGGGCGCCGCTGGCGACCTGGTACGGGGTGCGCGTCTTCACGGACACGGCCGCGGACGGCACGGCGGTGCCGGCGGACGTGGAGGCGCTGCTGGCGGCGGAGGAGAAGGCCGGCCGGACGGATCCCTATCGGGGGGTGGCGGCGTTGCTGCACCTGTGCGGCGTGCGCGGCTGATCCCCCTGCGGTCGGCCCCTGCGGGCGGCACGAAAGCCACCGGGCCGCGGCCCGATGGGACCCCACGCCCCTCACGGGGCACGCCCCGGCCTTCACGTGCGGGTGCATCGTGGCCGCTCGCGCAGTTCCCCGCGCCCCTGACGCGGCGGGCCCGGCTCCTCACGTGCGGCAGCGTCGTGGCTGGTCGCGCAGTTCCCCGCGCCCCTGTCGGGGCACGGCTGCGAGGAGCCCCCGAAAAGGGGCACGGGGAACAGCGCAACCGCCCACGACCGCGCCGCACCAATCGAACAACCCCAGCCCCAAAAAGGGGCGCGGGGAACTGCGCGACCAGCCACGACCGCGCCCGCACCCGTCGCACAACCCCAGCCCCTGAAAAGGGGCGCGGGGAACTGCGCGACCGGCCACGACCGTGCCGCACCGGTCGGACAACCCCAGCGCCCGCAGGGATCCGCGTGCCGCCCGCAGGGATTCGCGTGCCGCCCGCAGGGACCCCCGTTCGGGCCATCAGCGCGAGCCGAGCCGCAGGCGTCACCCCAGACTCGGGACATGGACGCTTCCCCCCGCCGAAGCCACGGCACCGGCCGCGGCAACCGTTCGCGGGCGGGTGCCCGCACCGTCTGGCCGGCCGCGCTGGCCCTGTCGTTCGCCCTGCTCTCCGGCTGCACACAGCCGGACTCGTCCGGGCCGAACGCCGACGCCGCCGCGACGAAGGCCGCCACGACCGCGCAGGCCGCGGCCCCGCGCTCCGGCGCGGATCTCCAGGCGGACTACCAGCGCGTCATCAAGAACGTCCTGCCGTCGGTGGTGCAGATCCAGGCCGGCGACTCGCTGGGCTCGGGCGTGGTCTACGACGACAAGGGACACATCGTCACCAACGCGCACGTCGTGGGCGACGCGAAGACCTTCAACGTGACCACGGCGGGCAGTGAGGACAGCCTCACCGCGAAGCTCGTGTACTCCTACCCGCAGCAGGACCTCGCCGTCATCAAGCTGACCAAGGTCCCCGCGGGGCTCGAGGCGGCCGTCCTGGGCGACAGTTCCAAGGTCCAGGTCGGGCAGATCGTGCTGGCGATGGGCTCGCCGCTCGGGCTGTCCTCCAGCGTGACCGAGGGCATCGTCTCGGCGACCGGACGGACCGTCAGCGAGGGCGGTTCGGACGGCGGTACGGGCGCGACCATCGCCAACATGGTGCAGACGTCCGCCGCCATCAACCCGGGCAACAGCGGGGGCGCCCTGGTCGACCTCGACGGCCAGGTCGTCGGCATCCCGACGCTCGCCGCGACCGACCCCCAGTTCGGCAACAGCGCGGCCCCCGGCATCGGGTTCGCGATCCCCGCGTCGATGGTGCAGACGGTGGCGAGCCAGATCGTGAAGGACGGCAAGGTCACCCACTCCGGCCGGGCCGCGCTGAACATCACGGCCCGCACGGTCGTCGACGCCGAGCAGCAGCCCACGGGGGCGGCGATCGTCGAGGTGGAGAAGGGCGGCGCGGCCGACAAGGCGGGCCTGCGCGCCGGGGACGTCATCACGAAGCTCGGCGACCACACCATCTCGACCGTCACCTCGCTGCAGGAGGCGCTGGCCGACATGAAGCCGGGCCAGCGGACCACGGTGACGTACACCAGGGGCGGCAGCAAGAAGACGGCGAACGTGACGCTCGGTGAGCAGTAGGGCGGGCGCGGCCGGTTGCCGGCCGCGCCCCCTCGACTCCCGCGGTCTCCGGGCTCCTACGGCTCCGCGGCCGCCAGGACCACCACGCCCGCCGTGACCGGCGAGACCGCTACGACGCCTCGGCGTGCAGGCTCATCGGCCCGTAGATCTCGGCGGCGTCCTCGAACAGCCGCACCTGGTCGGCGCCGCCGTCCCGCAGGTCCTTCCAGTTCTCCCCGATCCAGGACTCGGCGTCGCCCTGCGTGGTGAACTCCTCGGGGACCACCGCGGGCTGGACCTCCGTCCCGTCGGCCTTCTCGAACCGCCACGTCCATGCCGCCATGTACGCCTCCCTGGTGTGAGCACCTGCACGCGGAAGCCGGATCTTGGTCCGGCCTCCGCGGGAGAGCCTATGCGCTCCGCCGGGTGAGCCGTCAGAGGGACGCGGGAAGGCCGTGACCGGCGGGTCGGCCCGCGACACGCTCCCGTTGCCGCACCCTCGTCCCTGCGGCACGGGCCCGGTCACTGCCTCCCCGACCGGCGGCACGGGCCCGTCGCCGGTGCGCGGGAGTCGCCGCCGCGGGGGAAAATCCTGACGTGGACGTGACTTTTCTCGGTACCGGTGCCCCCACGGGCCTCCCCCGCCCCGGCTGTCCCTGCGCGGCGTGCGCGACCGCCGTCGGCGCCCGGGCGCGGGCCGCCACCGCCGTGCTCGTCGACGGGGCGCTGCTGCTCGACCTGACGCCGGGCGCCCCCCTCGCCGCGGCGCGCGCGGGCCGGTCCCTGAGCGGTGTGGCCCAGGTGCTGCTGTCGCATCCGCACGACGGGCCGGCGTTCGAGGTGCCGGTTGGGCTGCCGCAGCCCGGACGGGTGCCCGACGGGCGGGAGTTGGCGCTGCTGACGGGGCATCGGGTGCGGGCGCTGGCGATGGACGCGCCGGGCACCGGGTACGCGGTGACCGGGCCGGACGGACGGCGGCTGCTGTATCTGCCGCCGGGCTGCGCGCTCGCCGGGCTGGAGGAGAACGGCTCCGCGCAGCCGTACGACATGGTGCTCGCGGATGTGCTGGGGCGGCCGGACGGGCTGGCGCGGCTGCGGGCGGCGGGCGCGGTGGGGCCCGCGACCGAGGTGGTGGCGGTGCATCTGGACCACGATGTGCCGCCCGGCCCGGAGACGCTGCGGCGGCTCGCGGCGGCGGGGGCGCGGGCGGTGCCGGACGGGACGACGGTGACCGTGGGGGCGACGTACGAGAACCCTCCCGTCGTGCCGCGGCGGACGCTGGTGGTGGGCGGCGCCCGGTCGGGCAAGTCGGTGGAGGCGGAACGGCGGCTGGAGTCGTGCCCGGACGTGCTGTACGTCGCCACGGGCGGGGTGCGCGGCGGGGACACGGAGTGGGAGTCGCGGATCGCGGCGCACCGCGAGCGGCGTCCGGGGTCGTGGCGCACGAAGGAGACGTGCGACCTGGTGCCGCTGCTCGCGCAGGACGGGCCGCCGCTGCTGGTCGACTGTCTGTCGCTGTGGCTGACGGACGCGATGGACACGGTGGGGGCGTGGGACGACGCGGAGTGGGCGGGCGGCGGGGAGCGCGCGCTGCGGGACCGGGTGCGGGAGCTGGCGGCGGCGGTGCGGGCCACCCGGCGGACCGTGGTGGCCGTCTCGAACGAGGTGGGTTCGGGCATCGTGCCCGCCACCGCCTCGGGCCGCCGCTACCGCGACGAACTCGGGCGGCTGAACGCGGCGTTCGCGGACGAGTGCGAGCAGGTGGTGCTGGTGGTGGCGGGTCAGGCGCTGGTGCTGCGGGGCTGACCGGGCGGGGTGTCGCACGGGGGTGGTGGGCCGTCGCCGCGGCGGGCGATGATCCGGTAGGCGTTGGAGAAGCGCGTACGGCGCAGCAGCGGGGCGCAGGCGTGGTCCAGGGCCGTGGCGAGGGCCACCAGCGGGGCGGCGACGCGCAGCAGGGGCCTGGGCAGCAGGTGGGCGAAGGCCAGGGTGAGCGCGGCCGAGAGGTCGTAGGGCGTGTGCGCGGCGCGGCGGTCCGCGGCGACGACCACGTACCCCTGGTCCTGGAGCTCCGCGCGCAGGTTGTCCAGCGGCAGCAGGTGCAGATGGCGGGGGGTGCCGTACGGCAGCCACCACTTGCCGAGCAGCGCGGCGAAGGCGCTGCGCGGGTCGGGGACCTCCAGGAGGAGGTGGCCGCCGGGGCGCAGGACGTGCAGGGCGGCGCGGAGTTCGGCGCGCGGGTCGGGGGTGTGCTCCAGGTGGTGGAACATGCTGACGACGTCGTAGCGGGCGCGCAGCCGGTTTCTGATGTGCTGGTCGGTCAGGCGTCCCAGGTGCGCCTCCTCGATCCGCCCGGCGGCGCGGGCGGCGGCCACGCGCGGGGTGGTGTCGAGGCCGTCGAACGAGGTGTAGGCGAAGAGTTCCCGGGCGGTCTGCGGGAAGCGGGCGTGGCCGGTGCCGACGTCGAGCCAGCTCTCGGGTTCGGGGAAGCCGGGGAAGCGGAGCAGGGCGCGGGCCCGCGCGCGGTGGCGGCGGGTGGCGCGGACGCGGGCGGCGAAGGGGGCGAGGTGCTGCTCGTAGAAGTCGCGGTGGTGCGTGGCGAGTCCCTCGGCGGTCAGCCGCGGGTTCTGGAAGGCGTGCCGGCAGTCGAGGCACTCGTCGACGACGAAGGTGCCCGGGGTGCGGCGGGTGCGGCGGGGTGCGTGCAGCCGGGTGCGCAGGCGCCGGGAGCCGCACCAGGGGCAGTCGGTACGGCGCGGCTCGTGGAAGCCGTCGGCTGCTGGCGGGGTGGGCGGCATGGGTGGCTCCGCTCGACGACGACCTCGGCAGGGGCGACCGGCGGCGGCACCGGCAGCCGGGTCGGCAAATCACGCAAAACGGAACGTATGGGATCGCGATCTTGGGCGCAATGACGTCGTCGCCCTGTGCTGGCCACGTGGCGCGTTGGCGTTCGACCGGTGCCGGTACTGTTCGGCGAATGAGCGCGCTTAATCTCGACGACTTCTCCGATCTGATCGAACGCCCCGACGGCGGAGTGCGACGTGACGCCGAGGCCCACCGGGAGCGGCTGGCCGTGCCGCCCGGTGCGCTGGGCCGCCTCGACGAGCTGGGCGAGTGGCTCGCCGCCGCGCAGGGCTCGGTACCGGTGCGGGCGGTGACGCGGGCCCGGGTGGTGCTCTTCGCCGGCGACCACGGCGTCGCGGAGCTCGGCGTGTCGGCCCGCCCCGCGGGCGGCGCCACCGCGCTGGTGCGCCAGGTGCTGGAGGGCGCGAGCCCCGCCGCGGTGCTCGCGCGGCGGCTCGACGTGCCCGTGCGGGTGGTGGACATGGCGCTGGACTGCGAGCCGGACGCGTTGCCCGCGGACGTCGTACGGCACCGGGTGCGGCGCGGCAGCGGCCGGATCGACATCGAGGACGCGCTGACGCCCGAAGAGGCCGAGGCGGCGTTCCGGGCGGGCATGGCGGTGGCCGACGAGGAGGCCGACGCCGGTACGGACCTCGTGGTGCTCGGCGATGTCAGCGTGGGCGGGACCACCGCGGCGGCGGTCCTGGTCGCGGCGCTGTGCGGGACCGACGCCTCCGTGGTGACCGGGCGCGGCGGGCAGGCCATCGACGACCTGGCGTGGATGCGCAAGTGCGCGGCGATCCGGGACGCGCTGCGCCGGGCCCGGCCGGTCCTCGGCGACCAGCTCCAGCTGCTGGCGACGGTGGGCGGCGCGGACCTCGCGGCGATCACCGGGTTCCTGCTGCAGAGCGCGGTGCGCAAGCTGCCGGTGATCCTGGACGGCGTGGTCTCCGCGGCGTGCGCGCTGGTCGGTCAGCGGGTCGCGTTCCGGGCGCCGGACTGGTGGCTGGCCGGCCAGAACAGCGGCGAGCCGGGGCAGGCGAAGGCGCTGGACCGGATGGCCCTGGAGCCCCTGCTGAGCCATGGGGTGACGGTGGGCGAGTCGGCGGGCGCGCTGCTGGCGCTGCCGCTGGTGCAGGCGGCTGCCGCCCTGGCGGCCGAACTCCCGGAGCGGTCGCCGTCCCCGGAGGAGAAGCCCGAGTAACACGCACCCGGCCCCGCCGCCTCACCCTGCCCGCGCCCCTTTTTCGGGGTGGATGCGGCGCCGCCATGCTTGCCCGCGCAGTTCCCCGCGCCCCCAAAAAGAGCAGGTGCGGGCGCGCCGTGGCCGACCGCGCAGTTCCCCGCGCCCCTGACGGGGCCCGCCCTGCGAATACCTCGTCACCGATCGCCCGATCCCCGCACCCCCAAAAGAGCAAGTGCGGGCGCATCGTGGCCGATCGCGCAGTTCCCCGCGCCCCTGACGGGGCCCGTCCTGCGAGTGCGTCGTCGTCGATCGCGCGATCCCCGCGCCCCCAAAAGGGCAGGTGCGGGTGCGTCGGGGCTGGTCGCGCAGTTCCTCGCGCCCCTGACGGGGCGTTTTCCTGCGCCAGGTGATCCGACGCCCCAAAGGGGCGCGGGGAACTGCGCGGGCAAGCACGACGGTGCCGCACGATCGAAGGGGCGCGAGGAACTGCGCGAAGGGGCCCGGCGCAGCCGCGCATGACGGACGGGCCCCTGAAGGGGCGCGGGGAACTGCGCGACCAGCCGCGACGGCGCCGCACCGGCCCACCCGCCCCGAAAGGGGCGCGGGGAACTGCGCGGGCAAGCACGACGGTGCCGCACGATCGAAGGGGCGCGAGGAACTGCGCGAAGGGGCCCGGCGCAGCCGCACATGACGGACGAGCCCCTGAAGGGGCGCGGGGAACTGCGCGACCAGCCGCGACGGCGCCGCACCGGCCCACCCGCCCCGAAAGGGGCGCGGGGAACTGCGCGAGTACGCACGACGGCGCCGCGCCCGCCCCCTCGCCCCGAACCCGCGTACCGCGTACCGCCAGGCCACCCGCAGGGAAACGCGCACGTAAAGGCAAGGATCGTCCCATTTCGCCCATATGATCCCCCCCTATGGGAGACGCCCGAACCGCCCTCGCCACGCCAGTGGACCCGCGCCCCGGCGCAACCGCACCCCCGCGCGCAACCACCCGCCGCACCGCCCCCCGCCGCGCCGCCGCGTTCGCCGTCTGGTACCTGCGGGCCGTCGCGTTCGTCAACTTCCTGAGCGCGGTCTGGCTCTCCCTGGGACAGGACGTGCGGCGGCACAACCAGGAGAACCTGTTCACCCCCTACCTGCTGACCGCCGGCTTCGCCTCCGGCGTGTTCACCGCCTTCCTCGCCGTCACCATGCGCCGCCGCAAGCGCGCCGCCTGGATCCTGAACCTCGGCCTCAGCGGCCCGTTCCTCGGGCTGTTCGCCGTCGCCATGACCTCCCCCGAGATCCGGCGCTGCGCGCAGAACTGGATCTCGCTCGCGCTGACCGCCGCCTTCGTCGCCGCGCTGCTGGTGGGGCGGCGGGAGTTCTACGCCAAGGGTGACCGCTCCAACCCCAGGCTCGCCGCCGCGGTCGCCGTAGGAGGGACGCTCGCCGCGTCGCTGCTCGCCGGGCTGCTGGTGACGGTGACCAACCAGGCCGCGGACGCGGCCCGTTCGACGTTCGCCGAGCGCTGGCAGTACGGCACCCTGCGGCTGGTCTCGGTCGCCGCCGAGGAGGCCCGCTTCCCTGGAATCGCCACCCCCAACTGGGTGAACGTCGCCGTCAACGTGCTGAGCACGGTCCTCGTCCTCGCCGTCTTCTACGCCGCCTTCCGCTCCCGGCGCGCCGTCGACCCGCTCACCGAGGACGACGAGAAGCGGCTGCGCGAACTGCTCGGGCGGCACGGCGAGCGGGACTCCCTCGGCTACTTCTCGCTGCGCCGCGAGAAGAGCGTGATCTGGTCGCCGAGCGGCAAGGCTGCCGTCGCCTACCGGGTCGTCGGCGGCGTGTCCCTCGCCTCGGGCGACCCGATCGGCGATCCGGAGGCCTGGCCCGGCGCGATCGCGCCCTGGCTCGCCGAGGCCCGCGCGCACGGCTGGATCCCCGCGGTGATGGGCGCGGGCGAGGAGGCCGGCACGGTGTACGCGCGCCACGGCCTGGACGCCCTCGAACTCGGCGACGAGGCAATCGTCGACGTCGCCGAGTTCACCCTGGAGGGCCGCGCCATGCGGACCGTGCGGCAGGCGTACAACCGGGTCCGCAGGGCCGGTTACACGGTGCGGGTACGGCGCCACGAGGACGTGTCCGCCGCGGAGATGGCCCGGCTCGTCGAGCGCGCCGACGACTGGCGCGACGGCGCCACCGAGCGCGGCTTCAGCATGGCGCTCGGCCGGCTCGGGGACCCCGAGGACGGCCGCTGCGTACTGCTCGAATGCACAGACGCGGACGGGGAGTTGAAGGCGCTGCTGTCGTTCGTGCCGTGGGGCCCGCAGGGGCTGTCGCTCGATCTGATGCGGCGTGACCGGGACTGCGACAACGGCCTGATGGAGTTCATGGTGCTGGATCTGCTGCGCCGCGCCGAGGAGGTCCGGATCACGCAGGTCTCGCTCAACTTCGCCATGTTCCGCTCGGTGTTCGAGCGCGGCGCCCGCCTCGGCGCCGGGCCGGTGCTCCGGCTGTGGCGGTCGCTGCTGAGCTTCTTCTCCCGCTGGTGGCAGATCGAGTCGCTGTACCGGGCCAACGCCAAGTACCGGCCGATCTGGGAGCCGCGGTTCCTGTTGTTCGAGAAGAGCGCCGACCTGCCGCGCATCGCCCTCGCGTCGGCCCGCGCGGAGGGGTTCCTGGAGGCGCCGGGGCTGCCGAAGTGGCTGCACCGCAGGCACCTGGGCACGCACAGGTGAACCACCGGTCCACCGCGCGGGCCAGGCCGTCCGGATGAGGCGCGCCCTCGCCCGCCGGGCCCGCCGCGAGTGGGGGCCGCTGTGGGCCGCCGTACGCGAGCCGCTCGCCCGGCGGCGGCTCGCGGCCGTACCGATGACGCTCGTGGCGGTCTTCCTCACCGCCCTGCTGCAGTTCGTGCAGAACCGTTCCTGGGGCTACGGCCTCGTCCAGGACGCCGGCGCCGTACGCGCGGCCGACCCGCTGTGGGCGGCCCTGCTGCGCACCCCGCTGTCGCTGTTCGTGCCCGCCCTCGACCTGCCGGTGTGGGGGGCGCTCGCGCAGATCCTGCTGGTCTTCGGGATCGCCGAGCTCTGCCTCGGCAGGTGGCGCACGCTCACCATCGCCTACGTCGCCACCCTCGCCGGGACGCTGTACGCCCGCGTCGGCATCGCGCTGGGCCCGGACGCCCCGCTCGGCCTGCCCGGCTCGGACGCCCTGGTGGTCGACACCGGCCCGTCGGCGGCCGTGGTGGGCCTCGCCGTCTACCTCGGCTGGCGGTACCGGGCCCGCGCCACCGTCGCCGCGGTCGTCGCCGCGATGGCGCTGGAGGTGGCCGTGAAGGACAACCTCGCGGGCAAGGAGCATCTGGCGGCGATCGCCGCGGCGGCCGCGCTGTGCGCGGTGTCGGCGCTGCGCGACCGTCACCGGCGCTCGGGCAGCCGGGCCGGGCTCGGGTCCGGCTTACCGCCGATCCACTCCTGGAGGGCCCGGCCGCGCCGCGCCCAGCGCCGGTCGTGCCGATAGGCGCGCAGGGCGGACCGGGCGCGGGCCCGCGGGCGGTTGCGGTAGAAGCGGCGGGCCCAGTAGGAGCCGGGGCGGGCCAGCCGGATCGCGCCGACGAGCGCCACGACCGGCACGATCACCCCGAAGATCGCGAGCCGGGTCTTGCCCTTGCTCAGCGCGATCAGCGAGAAGAGGAAGTTCACGCCGATGTTGAGGACGAGCGTGCCGCGGTCGTCGATCTCCTGCTGGGACATGTCGTTGACCCCGAACGGCACGAAGCCGACGAGCAGCAGCCCGACCAGCGCGGCGGTCAGCACGACCACCTCGACGCTCTGCCGGCCCGCGTCGGACCAGTAGACGTCGTCCAGGTGCAGGATCAGCGCGAACTCGTCCAGGACCAGCCCCACCCCCACCCCGAACAGCACCGCGCACAGATAGGCGCCGAAGCCCGTCCGGCCGGCCGCGACCCCGCCGAAGCCGCCGATCACGGTCAGCAGCACGCCGGGCACCACGTGGTGGATGTGCACCCCGCCCGCGCTCACGTTGCCGAACGGGCCCTTGCCCGCGCGGATCAGCCGGGTGACGACGCGGGTGACGAGGAAGGTCACCACGAAGGCGGTGAGCGCGAGGAGCAGGGGCAGCTTGCCGGGCTCGACGACGTTGCGGTACAGCCAGTGCCCCATGCGCCCCAGTCTGCCCGGATTGTCGACATGGCGCCTGCCTGTAGCCTGCGGCCGTGTCCACGATCCCCCCGGCCGCCCGGCTGCACGGTCCCCGCTTCGCCTTCGGCACCCTCACCGCCCTGCCGGTCCGGGTGCACCGCTGGGACCGCGACGCCGCCCGGGGCGGGATGCTGTGCGCGCCGCTCGCCGGGCTGGTGGTCGGCGTGCTCGCCGCCGCCGCAGGACTGCTGCTGCTGGTCCTCGGCGCGGGCCCGCTGCTGGCCGCGGTCGCCACGGTCGCCGTACCCGCCGCCCTCACCCGGGGCCTGCACCTGGACGGGCTCGCCGACACCGCGGACGGGCTGGGCAGCGGCAAGCCCGCCGAGGACGCGCTGCGGATCATGAAGCAGTCCGACATCGGCCCGTTCGGCGTGATCACCCTCGTCCTCGCACTGTTCGCGCAGGTCGCGGCCGTCTCACGGGCCTACGACGACTCCTGGGCGCGGGGCGCCCTGGCCACCGTCGTCGCCGCGGTGGCCGCCCGGCTGGCGCTGACCCTCGCCGCCCGGCGCGGGGTGCCCGCGGCCCGCCCGGAAGGGCTCGGGGCCGCGGTCGCGGGCGTGGTGCCGCCGGGCCCGGCCGCGGCCGTCGCCGTCGCCGTACTGCTCGCCGCGGCCGGCGCGGGCGCGCTCCTCGGACTCGACGACGCCGTCCGCGCCGCGGCCGCGGTGGTCCTCGCCCTCGCCGCCGCCGAGGCGCTGCTGCGCCGGTGCACACGCCGCTTCGGCGGGGTGACCGGCGACGTGTTCGGCGGCCTCGCGGAGACCGCCGCCACGACGGCGCTCGTGGTCGCGGCGCTCGGCCGGTAGGGGCGATCCGCCCGGAGACGACCGCCGCGCAACACGTGGGTGAACGCACGCGGGAATGAGCGAAGACGGCGAGCGCGCGTAGGCTCGTCCCGAGTCCCACCGGACCCGGTGGGGAGCAGCTGACAGGCCGGTTCTAGGGTCGCTACGGGCCTGGCCGACCCACCCCAGCTCCCCGGCCACAGCAACTTCACATCGGAAGCGAGAATTCACCACCGTGACTGCTCTCACTCTCAGCACCGCCGCGGCGGCCGGCCTGCGGGCCGACGCCATCGTGATCGGTGTTGCCAAGGGCGCCAAGGGCCCGGTCGTCGCACCGGGCGCCGAGGCCGTGGACAAGGCGTACGACGGCAGGCTCGCCGACGTCCTGGAGACCCTCGGGGCCTCCGGAGCCGAGGGCGAGGTGACCAAGCTGCCCGCGCCGGCCGGTTTCAAGTCCCCGCTCGTGGTGGCGGTGGGCCTGGGCGCGGAGCCCGCGGAGGACGCCGGCCACGGCGCCGAGGCGCTGCGCCGGGCCGCCGGTGTCGCCGCCCGCGCCCTGACCGGCGCCAAGAAGGCCGCCTTCGCGCTCCCCGTGGGCGACGCGGGCGACGTCGGCGCGATCGGCGAGGGCGTGCTGCTCGGCGCGTACTCCTTCGACGCCTACAAGGACGGCGCGGCCGACCGCGCCAAGAACGGCAAGGCCCCGCTCGCCGAGGCGACGCTGCTCGGCGCGAAGCCCCGCGACAAGGAGCAGAAGGCCGCGCTGGAGCGCGCCACGGCCGTCGCCGAGGAGCTGAACCGCGCCCGCGACCTGGTCAACACCCCGCCGAACGACCTGGACCCCGAGGCGTTCGCCGCGGTCGCCACGGCCGCGGCCAAGGAGCACGGCGTCAAGGTGCAGGTGCTCGACGTCAAGGCCCTGGAGAAGGGCGGCTACGGCGGCATCCTCGGCGTCGGCGCCGGTTCGGCGTCCGGCCCGCGGCTGGTGAAGCTGTCGTACACCTCCTCCCGCTCGGCCAAGCACCTCGCCTTCGTCGGCAAGGGCATCACCTACGACTCGGGCGGCATCTCGCTGAAGCCGGCCGGCCACAACGAGACGATGAAGTGCGACATGGCCGGCGCGGCCGCGGTCTTCGCCGCCGTGATCACCGCCGCGCGGCTCGGCCTGGACGTGAACGTCACCGGTTGGCTGGCGCTCGCCGAGAACATGCCGTCCGGCTCCGCGACCCGTCCGGGTGACGTACTGCGCATGTACAGCGGCAAGACCGTCGAGGTGCTGAACACGGACGCGGAGGGCCGGCTGGTGCTCGCCGACGCGCTGTGGGCCGCGTCCGCGGAGAAGCCCGACGCGATCGTGGACGTGGCGACGCTGACCGGCGCGATGGTGCTGGCGCTCGGCAACCGGACCTTCGGCGTCATGGCGAACGACGACGCGTTCCGCGCCGCGATCGTCGACGCCGCCGAGGAGGTCGGCGAGGAGTCCTGGCCGATGCCGCTGCCGGAGCACCTGCGCAAGGGCATGGACTCCCCCACCGCCGACATCGCCAACATGGGCGAGCGGATGGGCGGCGGCCTGGTCGCCGGTCTCTTCCTGCGCGAGTTCGTCGGCGAGGGCATCACCTGGGCCCACCTCGACATCGCCGGTCCGGCGTTCAACGAGTCCGGCCCGTTCGGCTACACCCCGAAGGGCGGCACCGGCTCCGCCGTGCGCACCCTGGTGCGGCTCGCGGAGCTCACCGCCGCGGGCGAGCTCGGCTGACGGCCACGACGCCGACGTGACGCCCCCGGGCGCACCCCCGCGCGGGTCCCGTACGGGGGCGCGCGTCCGCGGGGCCGGCCCGGCCGGGGCCACGCGGTCCGTGCGACCGGCCCGACCTGCCCACCTCGCACCGGCGCCCGATATGTGCCGTACGGGCGTCCCCGGTCCGGCGTACTCATCTGAACGTGGGACGTCTCACACATCGGCCCCGCGTCTCGGACTCGAGCGACAAGTGCGAAGATGGACGGCGGCAGGACAGGGCCCCACCCACAGGGCCGAACCCAAGAGCGGCCGGACACCAGCCGCCGCCCGGTCGTCGGAGACCGGCGTACGGCGCACATGCATGGAGGACGTGACGTGGCGAACGACGCCAGCACCGTTTTCGACCTAGTGATCCTCGGCGGTGGTAGCGGTGGTTACGCCGCGGCCCTGCGCGGGGCGCAGCTGGGCCTGGACGTCGCCCTGATCGAGAAGGACAAGGTCGGCGGTACCTGCCTGCACCGGGGGTGCATCCCCACCAAGGCCCTGCTGCACGCGGGCGAGATCGCCGACCAGGCCCGCGAGAGCGAGCAGTTCGGTGTCAAGGCCACCTTCGAGGGCATCGACGTGCCGGCCGTCCACAAGTACAAGGACGGTGTCATCGCCGGCCTGTACAAGGGACTCCAGGGCCTGATCGCGTCCCGCAAGGTGACGTACATCGAGGGTGAGGGCCGCCTCTCCTCCCCGACCTCCGTCGACGTGAACGGCCAGCGCGTCCAGGGCCGCCACGTGCTCCTCGCGACCGGCTCCGTGCCGAAGTCGCTGCCGGGCCTGGAGATCGACGGCAACCGCATCATCTCCTCCGACCACGCCCTCGTCCTGGACCGCGTGCCCAAGTCCGCGATCATCCTGGGCGGCGGCGTCATCGGCGTCGAGTTCGCCTCCGCGTGGAAGTCCTTCGGTGCGGACGTCACCGTCATCGAGGGCCTCAAGCACCTGGTGCCGGTCGAGGACGAGAACTCCTCGAAGCTGCTGGAGCGCGCGTTCCGCAAGCGCGGCATCAAGTTCAACCTGGGCACCTTCTTCTCGAAGGCCGAGTACACCGCGGACGGTGTCAAGGTCACCCTCGCCGACGGCAAGGAGTTCGAGGCCGAGGTCCTGCTGGTCGCGGTCGGCCGCGGCCCGGTCTCCGCCGGTCTCGGCTACGAGGAGCAGGGCGTCGCGATGGACCGCGGCTACGTCCTGGTCGACGAGTACATGCGCACCAACGTGCCGACCATCTCCGCCGTCGGTGACCTGGTCCCGACCCTCCAGCTCGCGCACGTCGGCTTCGCCGAGGGCATCCTGGTGGCGGAGCGCCTGGCCGGTCTGAAGGCCGTCCCGATCGACTACGACGGTGTCCCGCGGGTGACGTACTGCCACCCCGAGGTCGCCTCCGTCGGCATCACCGAGGCCAAGGCCAAGGAGATCTACGGTGCGGACAAGGTCGTCGCGCTGAAGTACAACCTGGCCGGCAACGGCAAGAGCAAGATCCTGAACACCGCGGGCGAGATCAAGCTCGTCCAGGTCAAGGACGGTGCCGTGGTCGGCGTCCACATGGTCGGCGACCGCATGGGCGAGCAGGTGGGCGAGGCCCAGCTGATCTACAACTGGGAGGCGCTGCCCGCCGAGGTCGCCCAGCTCATCCACGCCCACCCCACGCAGAACGAGGCGATGGGCGAGGCGCACCTGGCTCTGGCCGGCAAGCCGCTCCACTCGCACGACTGACCCTCGGCCGACGGACGCGCCGAACGCGTCCCGCGACGACACAGACTTCCGCACTTTCCGTAAGGAGCAACCGAAACCATGGCGGTTTCCGTAACCCTTCCGGCGCTCGGCGAGAGCGTCACCGAGGGCACCGTCACCCGCTGGCTGAAGGCCGAGGGTGAACGCGTCGAGGCCGACGAGCCGCTGCTCGAGGTCTCGACCGACAAGGTCGACACCGAGATCCCCTCGCCCGTCTCCGGTGTGCTGTCCTCCATCAAGGTCGCCGAGGACGAGACCGTCGAGGTCGGCGCCGAGCTGGCCGTGATCGACGACGGTTCCGGCGCCCCCGCGGCCGCTCCGGCCCCGGCCGCCGAGGCCGCCCCCGCGGCTCCCGCCGCCCCGGCCCCGGCCGCCGCCCAGCCCTCCACCGAGCAGGCCGCGCCCGCGCCGGCCCCGACCGCCGAGGCCACCTCGGGTGCGTCCGGCGCCCAGGGCACCGACGTGGTCCTGCCCGCGCTCGGCGAGTCCGTCACCGAGGGCACCGTCACCCGCTGGCTGAAGTCGGTCGGCGACAGCGTCGAGGCCGACGAGCCGCTGCTCGAGGT
>NZ_LAVA02000125.1 GCF_000974985.2 Streptomyces mangrovisoli
CGCGGGCCACGGCTTCTACTGGTTCCGGCTCCGCAGGGACGCGGCCTGAGAGTCGCCTGGAACCCGGCCGGGGTTCCAGGCGCCGAGGCGCACACACCGGGGCGCGGCGCTCCGGGTCGCCGGCCCGCCCCGCCGCGCCCTCACCGCACCTCCACCCCTGTGAGCTACACAATTCCTTCACACCCTTCCCAGGATGCTCACAAGTCCTCTAACCTGATCTTGGTCATTCGACGGAGCCGGACTTCACGGCGGCCTTCGTCGGCCTCGGTCGTCCCGTGCCGGACGCGGGGCATCCCCATGACCGGCGCAGGGGAACCCGCTACCCCTATGGCGAGTTCCCCTGCGCCCTTTCGACGGCTCGCCCCCGCCCCGCACGAGCGGACCTCGACCGATCCTGGTCGGTACCGCCGCAAGGGTGTCCCTGTCTGGTTCTGGAGCCGGACTGTGGACACCCTTGTGTCATGTAGGCAGAAAATGCACGGGAGTCACTCGGCCGAAGGCCCCCCCGCTCGAGAGGGTTTCCCCCGCTCCGCCCGGGGCACGCAACACATCACACCGCGACCGTCCCCGGAAAGGACGCGACGCCATGTCGGAAGCCCTCGCGCACTCCGTCACCACCAGCGGCACCGGCCTCCTGGCGTCGTTGGATCCCCTGTTGCGGGAGTGGCTGCCGCGACAACGGTGGTTCGCGGGGAAGGGGCGGCCGGTCACCGGGTTCTCGCTCGTCGCGGCCACCGAACTGCTGCCGGCCGGCGGCAAGCTCGGCCTGCACCACCTTCTGGTCCGGGCCCAGCAGCCGCCCGCCGTGGGCGCCCCGGCAGGGCCAGGCGACTGCTACCAACTACTCATAGGCGAGCGCGAGGCGCTGCCGCCCCGGCTGGCGCCCGCGCTGATCGGACATGTCCCCGAGGGCCCCCTCGCCGGACACACCGTGTACGACGCTCTGTACGACCCCCGGCCCGCCGAGGTGCTCCTGGAGGCGCTGCGCGCCCGGGCCCGCATCGGCGGGCTGCGTTTCGAACGCGATCCGCGGCAGGAGATCCGCGAGGGCCTCGTGCCCCGGCTGATCACCGGGGAACAGTCGAACTCGTCCGTCGTCTACGGCGACCGGCTCATCTGGAAGCTGCTGCGCCGGGTCGTCCCCGGCACCAACCCCGACCTGGAACTGCCGCTGGCCCTGGCCCGCGCGGGCTGCGCCCGGGTGCCCGCGCCGACAGCCTGGCTCACGGCCGAGGCCGACGCCCCGGAGCCGTACGTCCTCGGCGTGCTCCAGCCCTTCGTGCAGGGCGCGGCCGACGGCTGGGAGCTGGCGCTGCGCGAGCTGGCCAAGGGCGAGGACTTCACCGCCGAGGCACGCGCCCTCGGCCGCGCCACCGCCGAGGTGCACACCGCGCTCGCCCGCGCGCTGCCCACGGTCACGCTCGGCCACGCCCAGATGCGGCTGCTGACCGACGGCATGACCGAGCGGCTGGAGGCGGCCGCGCAGGCGGTGCCCGCGCTGCACCCCTTCGTGCCCGGCCTGTACTCCGCCTTCGAGGCGCTGGCCGACCTGGCCGCCGAGGGCACGACCTGGACGGCCCAGCGCAGCCACGGCGACCTCCACCTCGGGCAGTGCCTGCGCGCGCCCTCCGGCGAGTGGATGCTGATCGACTTCGAGGGCGAACCCTCGAAGCCGCTGGCCGAGCGGCGGATGCCGCAGCCGGTGGCACGCGATGTCGCGGGGATGCTCCGTTCCTTCGACTACGCGGCGCACTCCGCGGGCACCGGGGGCGGCCGGTGGGCGTCCGCCTGCCGGGCCGCCTACTGCTCCGGCTACGCGGAGGCCGGCGGCCGCGACCCGCGCACCGATCCCGTACTGCTGCGGGCCTACGAGACGGACAAGGCCGTCTACGAGGTGGTCTACGAGGCCCGGCACCGCCCCGACTGGCTGCCCGTCCCGCTCGCCGCGGTGCGCAGGCTGGCCACCACCGACCTGATCTGACCTCACATTCTTCGCCGAGGAGGCGCCGCACGTGACCCCCCGTACTCCGTCCAGTGGCCCGGAACCGCAGCTCCCGGCCGAGGAGACGAGCACAGCGAAGCCGAGCACGGTGAAACCGAGCACAACGAGCACACCGAGCACAACGAGCGCAGCGAAACCGAAGAAGGCGGACCCGTCGAAGAAGGCGGCCTCGGTGAAGAAGGCCGCGGCCGAGAAGGCCGTCGCGAAGAAGGCCGGCACGAAGAAGGCCGCGGCCAAGAAGGCGGTGGCCAAGAAGGCCGCTCCGGTGAAGGCGAAGAAGACGGCCGCCAAGGCCGTCGCCAAGGCCGTCGTCGAGGACGCCGTCGCACCCGAGGACGCCGTCCCGGAGATCGCCGTCTCCCCCGCCCTCGGCGCCGGCGACCGCGAGCGGCTGCTGCGCGGCGAGCATCACGACCCGCACTCCGTGCTCGGCGCCCACCCGGTGCCCGGCGGGGTCGCCTTCCGGGCGTTCCGGCCGTACGCCCTCGCCGTGACCGTCGTCGCCGGGGAGCTGCGCGCCGAACTGCACGACGACGGCGACGGGTTCTTCTCCGGGCTGCTGCCGCTGCGGGAGGTGCCCGGCCACCGGCTGCTGGTGACGTACGAGGGAACCGTCCACGACACCGCCGACGCCTACGCGATGCTGCCCACGTTGGGCGAGCTGGACCTGCATCTGATCGGCGAGGGGCGGCACGAGCAGCTGTGGCAGGTGCTCGGCGCGCATCCGACGACCCACCAGGGCGTGACCGGCACCCGCTTCTCCGTGTGGGCGCCGAACGCCCGGGGCGTCCGCGTCTGCGGCACCTTCAACTTCTGGGACGGCACCGGGTTCCCGATGCGTTCGCTGGGCTCCTCCGGGGTGTGGGAGCTGTTCGTGCCGGGGATCGGCGAGGGCGAGCTGTACAAGTTCGAGATCACCCGCCCGGACGGCTCGAAGACGCAGCGCGCCGACCCGATGGCGCGGCGCACCGAGGCACCGCCCGCCACCTCCTCGGTGGTGACCGCCTCCACGTACGCGTGGCAGGACGCGCAGTGGCTGGCCCGCCGCGCGGACGCCCCGGCCCACGAGTCGGCGTTCTCCGTGTACGAGGTGCATCTGCCGTCCTGGCGGCCGGGACTGACGTACCGTCAACTCGCCGACCAACTCCCCGCGTACGTGAAGGACCTGGGCTTCACGCACGTCGAGCTGATGCCGGTCGCCGAGCATCCCTTCGGCGGCTCCTGGGGCTACCAGGTCACCGGCTTCTACGCCCCGACCGCCCGCCTCGGCACCCCGGACGACTTCAGGTACCTGGTGGACGCGCTGCACCGCGCCGGGATCGGTGTGCTGATGGACTGGGTGCCGGCCCACTTCCCGCGCGACGAGTGGGCGCTCGCCGAGTTCGACGGGCGGCCGCTGTACGAGCACGAGGACCCGCTGCGCGCCGCCCATCCCGACTGGGGCACGCTGGAGTTCGACTTCGGCCGCCGTGAGGTCCGCAACTTCCTGGTCGCCAACGCGGTGTACT
>NZ_LAVA02000126.1 GCF_000974985.2 Streptomyces mangrovisoli
CTCCCAGGGCCGCGCCCCGCGCACCCGCCCCCGCCCCCGCCCGGGGCGCGGCCCGCCCCACCGCCGCGGTACGGCAGCCCAGACGCACGCGGTGCCGGTCCTACAAGCCGTCGAGGTTGCGGGTTCGAACCCACCGCCAGCGCCACGAAGCAGACCGGCAGGTCCCACCGCCCCCGTACGGCACCAAGCCGCTGATCCGCAGGCCCCGGCGGCCGGACACACGACCCACCCCCCGCGCACCAACCCGCTCCCGTGCCACCGGACCCTCCGCGCCACCATTCCCTGCTGCCCACCGCCCCCGTTGCCTCCCGCTCCAGCAGGCTCGAGGCAACAGCCCTACGCGCCATGCCGCCCGCGGCTAGGGTGACCCACGTCGGCACCCCAGGTCCCGACGCAGGGGCAACGCGGGAGGTGGGGCGGGTGTCGATACCTGCAGGCCAGGCGATGAAGCATGCCTTGGCCGCTGGCGGCCGCCTGGTCGATCTCACCCGGCGGGAAAGCCGCGGCCATGGGCAGGTGTGCCCATGGGACCTGGTGGTGACCATCGGTCGGGAGCCCGAGGACCGCGCTGCGGCAGCCTGGATCATCGCGGACGAGATGATGCGGGCCCGCACCGACCTGGACGATCATGCCTACCGTCTATGGCGCGACAACGTCCTGGCGGGTACCACTTCGTCCGGCCCCGACCATGCGCACATCCTTCTGTACGCGGGTCCGGTGTTCGAGGCCAACGATCCCACCGGTGTCACGGGTTACGTGGGCGAGTGGCTCTGGTATCTCTCCACCCGTGACCTTCCCCCTGAGCCCGGGTGCAGCGTGGAGATTCTGGATCCGCCGTCGTCGACGGTGACCGACAGTGGGCCCGATGGGCTGGTGATCCACCGCGTTCCGGGGAGTGAACTGGGGTTCGTCTTTCGCTTGTGGGAGATGAAGAAGTTCACCGCAGAGCAGACGAAGGCGAGCGACACGATCCGCAAGGCATGGCAGCAGCTGAACACCCGGGGTGCGCGGTACCTGGGGCAGATCTCCTGGGGAGGGCGGCAACTCGCTCCCGACACCCGGGTGTTCGTCGGGTCTATGGCGCGGCAGTGGGTGGATGCGCGGGAGTCGGGCAGCGGCGGTGTCGGCTTGGCGATCGACGCGGCGGACACCCCCGACACGGCTTTCGACCGCTCCCACCTGCACTTCACCACCCATACTCACCTGGGCGCGCTGCAGGGCCTGGTGGTGGCGATCGAAGATCTTGAGGCCTTTGCTCAGACCGTAAGGGAGTACGTGTGGAGCGCACTCTAGACCCGGAGGTGCTCGCCTCCGCGCTCGGCGAGTATCGGGTGGGCGGGGTGTTGCCCAGCGCGGTTGACCTGCTGGCGGCGATGACCGAGCTGGAGGTCGCGGCGTTCCGCGGTGAGCGGGAGATCGAGGATGAGACACTCGGCACCGCGTGGTTTCTGCATGGCCTTGCCGCGCTCGACCCGGAGACTCCTGGCTATGACGCGGTGCGCGTGCGGCAGGCCTTCGCCACCAGCGCTCACCTGATGGACCTCGCTCTGGGCGACGCACGGCGGCCGGCTGTCGAGCGCCTCCAGATCGCTTTCGCTGCGCAGGCTGGATACCGGCGCAGCGAGCAGGACCCGAACGCCACCGCCGTCTACCGGCAGGTGCGTTCCTTCATCGACATCACCGGTGAACTCCGGCTGCACATCGGCACGCTGGCGGTGGAGGCCGGTGTCGTCTTCCTCGGTTTCGACCGGCCGGAGCTGGGCCGGGCGCTGCGCGCGTGGCGGCGGCAGCTGCGCAGGGTGCGGGCGGTGATGCGCCGCGAGTCCCTGGCGGGAACCATGTACGGGCCGGCGGAGGCCGTCGTGGAGGCGGTCTTCCACCTGTACCAGTTCCTTGCGTTCGGTGAGGAGGGGAAGTTGCGGGCCGCGCAGCGCCTGCTGCTGGACGTGATGACGCAGCGGGCCGGCCGCGGAGACCGGCTGGCCCGGTGGGTCGCTGCACACCTGTACCAGTTGAGTGGGGAGATGGCGGACAGCAGCCTCTACCGGCTCCTGCCGCCTGATACTCCCCTGGAGGTTGCGCGGAGTTTCGCGCTGTCGAAGCCGCCCGTGATGACCCTGTGGCCGCCGCAGCGCCAGCTCCTGAAGCTGGAGCGGGGCAACCCGCTCGACCTGGCCACCTCGCGCAGCCTGATCAGTGTGCCGACCAGCGCGGGCAAGACGCTGATGGCGCAGCTGGTGATCTGCTCCCACCTGGCGCAGCGCGCAGGGCGGGTGGTGTACGTATCGCCGTTGCGCAGCTTGGGACGGGAGATGCGCACGGCGCTGCGGGGCCGGCTGCGGCTGCTCGGGCGGCGCCTGGCCGCGGAGCAGCCGGAGTTCCCCCTGGCGGACTGGGCGTCCTCGGCCGAACCGGACGGCGGGGACGTGGAGATCGTCACGCCCGAACGCCTCATGCACATGATCCGCAACAATCCCGATGCAGCGCTGGCCGATGTAGGACTGGTCGTCGTCGACGAGGCCCACCATCTGGGTCAGGGCCGTCGCGGCCTGGTGCTAGAAAGCCTGCTCACGCTGCTCCAGACGCGCAGTGACATCCGTCTGGTGCTGCTGTCCGCGGCGGTCGGCAACAAGGGAGACATCGCCTCGTGGCTCGACCCGCAGCGCCCCGAGCGGGAGGTCTACTTCACCGACACCTGGCGGGGACCGCGCCGGATGCACGGCCTCATGTACCCGAACCTGATGGCGGACCAGGCCGAGCTGACCACGCGGGAGGCAACCGCCACGCGCCCCTCTCAGGTGATCGCCGCCGTGCCGGTCGAGGCCCGTCTCGACGTCCGGCCGACAGCCTCCTCCGCGATCGCCCGGCTGACCACCGGTGCCGTGGGAACCCGGCGCTACCAAGGCCGCGATCCCCGCCGGTGGAATGCCCGCAACGCGTTGCCGAACGGGATCGCGGATTACAAGGTCTTCGCCGCAGGCGCCGCGGAGCTCACCGAGCACGGCAGCGTCCTGATGGTAGTCGACACCAGACAACGCGCCCGCAACGCTGCGCTCGCCATCGCCGGCCGCCTCCCCGAGCGGCCCGAGGCCGCCGTCCTGAGCCGGTATCTCGCCGACACCCTCGGCACAGAGCACCCACTGGTCCGCTGCACCCGCCACGGCGTCGCCTACCACCACGGCGCCCTGCCCGACGACGTCCTCCACGCCGTCGAGGACGCGCTGCGCCGCAACGAGCTCCTGGCGATCACCAGCACCAGTACCCTCACCGACGGCGTCAACCTTCCCGTACGCACGGTCATCGTCCATCACAAGGTCGACGGCGACCCGCTCACCTACGACGGCCAGCGCGCTCTGTCCCCCGCCGAGCTCCTGAACGCCATCGGGCGGGCGGGGCGGGCCGGCCGGGAGAGCGAGGGATGGATCTTCCTGACCCGCCCCTACCCGCCCCGCCCGGCCGAGTTCGACGTCCTCAACCCCGACCCGGAGCAGCTCCGTGTCGCCTCTTCGCTGCTGACCGCCGAGGCGCTGGCCGATCTCGCCCGCGCCGAGGACACGCTGCGCGACGACGCCGACGGCATCTTCGCGCTGGCGGACAGCATCGCAGCGGACTTTGCCTCGTTCGTCTGGCTCGTCCTACACCTGCATGCCTCCTCCGCGCGGCAGGACGGACCCCTCGACGGCCTGGACGCGCTGTTCGCCCTGTCCGTGCCCGGCAACGGTCACATCACCAGCCGGTGGCTCCGCCTCGCCGACCAAGTCGCTGCCGTGTACGACAGCACCGACCCCGCCCCGGCCGGCCGGTGGGCTGCAACCGGCACCAGTCTGGGGTCGGCCCGCTATCTCGACTGGCTCGCACAGCACCTGGCCGTGCTGCTCGACCGGCACACGGCCGACAACGCCCCCGGTCCCACAGGGGGCGGATGGCTCGCCGAGCCGGAGGAATGGCCGCTGCAGCGCACCCTCGACTTCCTCACCGAGCATCACGTCTTCGACCGCCTGCTCAAAAACCTCCCGGAAGTCACCAAAACCTGGAGTTTCAAGGACAAGGAGACCCGGGGCACGGTCATGACCGTCCCCATCGCCCCGGCCCTCCAGGAATGGATCTCCGGCGCTTCAATCCCCGCACTCGCCCGCTCCTGGCAGCCCGGCACCGGCGCCGAGTGGGCACTCGAACAGGCCGTACGCAACATCAGCACCACCTTCGGACACGCCCTGAGCTGGACCGTCGGAGCACTCATCAACCTCATCAACACCCACCCCACGCTCTCCCCCTCCGCACCCAGACTCAACACTCACACCGCCTGGCACATCCGCCACGGCGTCGACACCGAGCAGGCCCTGGCCCTGCTCACCTCCGGCATCACCTCCCGGCGCATCGCCCACCTGCTGGGCCGCGACGCCCACCGCCTGGGACACCGCCCGACCGGCCTTCGGCAGTGGACCGCCCAGCACCACATCGACGGCTGGACCGAGCACTACCAGGCGAACGAGTACGAGATCCAGGACCTCCTCGACTACGTCCGCACCCCCTCCGACCCCATCGGCCAGCTCCTCGACGACCGGGCGGCCATCACCCCGCTGACCCGACTCGCGCCCGGGACACACAACGGCCCCGCCGACGTCGCACCCCCCAGCGAACAACACCCGACCATCCACGTCCACCGCGACGGACGCCGCGTAGCGACCGTGCCGGCCGACCGCCACCTCGACGTCCTCGCCATGCTCGACAGCGGCCTCGAGCTCGTCCACCACCTCCGCAACGGACAACTCATCACCAGCCGGCGCAGCCGGTAGCCCACCGCGCCAGGACCGACAGCCCGGCGCACCTGCCTGGCAAGACGTCGCCGCCCCGCATCCGATGCCTGACGCGACCGCTGCCACGAGGCCGTCAGCAGAGCGGGGCTCCAGCTGCCAAGTCAGGGCATTCATCCGGGCCAGTCTGCGCTATGCCTCCCGCCGCGACTGGGCCGAGGTCGCCCGCGACCTCAAGCCTCTCTACACGGCCGTCAACGAGGACGAAGCACGGGTGAGGCTGGCCGAGTTCGACGAGAAGTGGGGCAAGCGCTACCCGTCGATCGCAGGAACCTGGGAGCGGGCCTGGAGCGAGCTCGTGCCCTTCCTCGGCCTTCCCGACGCCATCCGCCAAGTCGTCTACACCACCAACGCGATCGAGTCCCTCAATGCCCGCTACCGACGAGCGGCCCAGGCATGCGGGCACTTCCCCAACGAGCAGGCCGCCCTCAAACGCCTCTACCTCGCCACCCTCGCCCTCGACCCCACCGGCCGCGGCCGCCAGCGGTGGAACAACCGCTGGAAGTCCGCCCTCAACGAGTTCGACGTCCTCTTCGACGGCCGTCTCACCGCCGGACGGGTATAGACCGAACAGCCCACCGATCAACGCATAGGCCAAACAGACGAATCACACCTGATTCCTGATAGACCCTCGGGCAGCACCGCCCTCCGTCACCACTGAGCATTTTCAGCGTTGCCTCTCCAGGGTGAGGATGGCTTTGGCGATGACGGTCATGCGGTTGGGGCTGATGCGGGATCTGCGGAAGATCTGCCAGGACTTCAGTCGTGCCATGCCGCGTTCGACAGGGGCTCGGGCCTGGGCGAGCGCGCGGTTGACGGTCCGCTGGGTGAGGGTGAGTTCCCCGCCGGGTGGGCGTCTGCGGCCGGTGGCGACGTGAGGGCCGGCGCCCGTGTAGGCGCGGTCGGCGAGGACGGCCACGCCCTGACGTTCGCAGATCCGGATGATGCGGTGAGTGCGGGCCGCGGTCAGGTCGTGGGTGCGACCCAGTGATCCACAGCACCTCGCCGACCGGGTCGGTGACGACCTGGACGTTTACCCCATGCCGACGGTGTTTGGCCGAGTAGTCGGCGCGGCTGTCGCCGACGCGGTCGCACTCGGCAAGAGTTCCGTCCAGGAGGACGAAGTCGGGAGCTTGCTCGCGCAGCACTTTGAGCAGGCCGGGAGCACGGTCGGCGAGGAGCCCGACGACGGTGGTGACGTAGGCGTGGGCGGTGCCGACGGATATCCCGAAGCCGGCCGCGATGCGGGCGAGGGTGTCGTGGCGGCGCAGGTACACCAGCGCGATCAACGCACGCTGATGCGGGGGAGTTTGCACCGTCGTTCACCCTCACGGGTGACGATGAGCATCGTGACCCACTCGACCAGGGCGTGCGGGAGGTCGAGTGCGGCAGGATAGGGAACCAACGAGGCTCCTGTGCCGGTGGGTTGAGACTTCGAACACCTCCCTCAACGGCGCAGGAGCCTTGTGCCTTGCGGGACCCGCACTCACCCATCCCCGTCACCCGTTCGGTGCCCACTCTGAAAGTGCTCACTGAATATGAGACAGGGCCGTCGAATTGGCACACCCGCCTGTCTGTGTCCCGTCACGTCACCCTTCGGCCAGTTCACGCAAAATGGCGGACGAGCCGCGGGAGTTGACGAGCACGACCGGTCGCGTCCCCCGCTTGGCGGTGATGAAGTCAGTGGCGGCATGCTTTGCCGATGCTGTCACCACGACAAAGACGTCAGCGTTGGCTGCCTGTGCGGCAAGTTTGCTGCTGCCGTCATGTTCGGCACTGGTCTCAACGTCGATCTTGGGCACCAAGATACGCAGTACCTGTGCAGCCCGGGTGGTGGCTGACTCGGTGAGGGAGTACAGCACCACCTTGGAGCCTTGCAGATGGCGGTACGGTGCACCGGGGTCGGCATCCTGCACCGACTCGGCGAGCAGATCTTCAGGGGCTCTGAGTCCCAGTTCGCCGGCCACGAGCTTGATGGCCTCGAGGTCGGTGGGGTCCAGTGCCGTCTTGAACGGCCTCACCGTATTGGTGATCTTGTAGAAGAAGGCGGCGGCAGCGGGGCTCGTCGCCGCTGCCGATGTCGCTGTCGCCGTCTGCAGGATGTCGATCGCCCACGTCGTGGTTACGGCGGAGATGTTCGCGGATACGATGAGTTCGATCCACTCGAGCGCCGAGGCGAACACCGCGGATGCGGGGTTGGCAGAGAGCAGATAGTCCAGCAGGGCCTGGGTCTGTACCCGAACGCCGGCCGAGTTCTTGCCGCTGAGCGCGAGACCGGCAAGGACACGTTCGCTGAGTTCGGCCGCTCCGTCCTCAGTGAAGATGTCGCGGTGCGCCGCCATGAACTGGCCGCCGATCTCACCGAGTTTGCCCAGTACCTCATCCGAGGCATCCTGCAGCCAAACCGTCAGTGCACCGCTGCTCAGCGACGTCCAAGTATCAGTTACTTCGGGGCCAGTGGCCAGGGCCGCGCCGCCTTGGTCCCCGTCCAGAGCGTCCAGCCAGGTGCGCCAGTCCAGGTGGGGGCCGTCCTGGGTGAACTGCTCCAGCCAGGAAAGATCATCGCGCAGGCGGGCGCCGGCCCCGTCGATCAAGCCGCGCAGGTGATGCGTGGAGATGTATTCAAGTGCCAGCGCCGCTTGCTGTGGTGACTGGAGGTCGCGTGCACAGGTCAGGAGCAGGTATGCCGCGTGCAGGCCCGGTTCGAGCGTCAGCACGAGGTCGATGGCTGCCTGCAGTTCGCCCCGGGCCATCATCCCGGTCGCGCGCTCGAGGGGCGATTCACTCGGGACACCGGACTGCTCCAGGGGAACCGGCGGTTCTGGCAGTGCGGTGGGCTGGAGAGTTTGTTCCCGGTGCAAATGCAACACGTTGCGCAGATGGGCGGGGAGGCCGGGTTCGATCGTGCCGGCTTCGTCGAGGAGTCGGCTGAGTGTGCCCTCGTCCGCGTTGGCGTCCACGGCGATGAGGAACTCCACGACAGCCTGCGCCCGACTCGTTGTCGGTGTGCCCGAGAACAGCGGCCGGAACGCCGCCGGGAGTTCGGCAACGGCTGCGAGCAGTTCGTCCTCTTCGCCGGCTGCGTCGTGCCGGGCGAACCATCGGGCGTAGACCGCCTGCTGGATCACTTGGGTGACGCTCAAGGGGCGACGCATGGCGAGGACATGGTCGAGATCCCGGTCCCCGAGAACGGCCTTCCAGTCCTCGAGCCCGGCGAACAGCCTCAGTCGCAGGAAGGCCAGGTTCGACTGGTCGAGATCGGCGGTCGCCTCAAGTTCGCGCAGGCAGGCCAAGGCGACGGCACGGTCACGGGCAGCGATGGCGTGTCCGAGGTCGTCAAGGACCTCGACGGTGGTCCGGGGGGCGTCGAACTCCGAGGGCGGCCGTCCGTTGAGGAGTCTGCTGAGCACCAGCAGAGCGTCACGTACTTGGCCTCGCGCGTGTCCCCCAGCCTTCGAACCTGCTGTCGGGCGGGGCAGCACCTCAAAGCGCAGTGGCTTGACCGGTGCCTTTGCCAGTGCGGCGTCGAACGGATCAGCCGGGTTGAGGGCACCTCGGTGGCGTGGCAGGTCGCTGAAGGTGGGGCCGATCCAACTGTCGAGGATGGCGAGTGTCTCGCGCCTCTGGCGTGGGGTGGGTGCGAAGCCGTACCACCACAGACGGCCGCCGGAACTTCGCGGCAGGAATCCGATCTGGCGCTGCCGGATGCCTGCCATGAAGTTCTCGAGGATGAGTTGCAGGTTCGGTTCTACCCGTGTGGGGGTGATGTCGTTGCCTGGACCGAAGAATTCCTTGAAGTCGACGCTCATGGCAATTGGTACCTGTTCTGGTATTCGACCCAAGCACGGGCGATCTGGTCGGGGTCGGATACGACGGTGACGCCTTCCTGGTTCACTCTCTGGCCGAAGAAGGTGAAGTTCATCGAGCCGTGAACGTGGAATCGGTCACTCACTATGCCCTTGTCGTGCAACGTGTTCCGGATGAGCAGGGTCGGTCGTGGCCCCACGGGGGCGAGGTCGGTGAGGCGTTGTCCTGTGGCGGCGTTGCGCGGTTCGTCACGCATGATCACTCGGACGTCCGAGCCACGGCGGGCGAGTTCGATGAGTACTTCCGTCAGCCGGATGGGCCGGGCCGGCAAGGCGGGGAGCACGCTCTTGAACTGTCCGGATGCATTGTCGATGACGACAATGTCGGAGATCCACGGGGACAGTACCCACAGGCGACTTGACGGGGCCAGCAGTTCAGCCACCAGGAGGTTCTGCAGCAGATCGTTGAGTTGCCGGGTCTCTCCGGCCCCGGCGGTGGTGATCCTTCTCATGCGGACACCTCGGCAAGTTCGAGGGTGGCCACGACGCTGCCCTCGGAACGGTGGTCGATCTCAACGACTCGTGCGAACACTTGGAGGAAGTCTGCTTCGATGGCGCGGATCGACAGATCCACCAGCATGTCTGCCAAGGCGGGTACGTCCTCGGGAGGTGCGATGAGCTGGGCGGATCCCTGTTGGGACAGGCGTGTGCGCACCAGGTTGTCTGCGTCGGGATCTGTCACGCTGATGAAGTCGTCTGTGGAGGTGAACAGCCCCCGGATGAGATCGGGTGCGGCCGGCGGATTGTCGAAGTAGGGGTTCCACGACTGCAGTGCCCCGGCGCGTATGGCCCATCCGCGTGGCCAGAGTGCACTTTGGATGGCGTCGATGCGCTGACGGTCGGAGGAGTTCGCGGACAGGTTCAGTCCGGCGTCCAGGTCGTGCCTCTGGCGCATCAGATAAGCCCAGGTACGCGGCGATATTTCAAGTCCCAGGCGTTGTTCTTGGGTCTCCCACTCGTCGATGAGGGTGCGTAGTGCCTGGTCCGTCTGTGCGGTCGATCCGGGGCGGAGCAGGCGGTTCGCCAGGCTCGAGACGACGGATTGTTCCGCGCCGTGGATGCCTGAGGCGCGCAACTGTGCCCGTATGCGGTCAAGGTTTTTTACCCGGTCTGCCTGTGTAGCCGAGCCCCGGTATTCAGCAACGAGGTCGAGCCAGTCGCTGCGCTCGCTGGTGTGGCGCACGATCCGCCGCATGTGCGCGTCGACCAGTTCAGTGGTGGAGGGCTGGACGGCTCTCATGATCAGCCGCAAGAACCGCCGCGGGTCGGGGCGTACACGTGTGGCCAGCGCTTCGATGAAGCCGCCGCCGCCGATCGAGGCTTCGGTGAGCCAGACCTGGCCGTGCCGCCATGCGCCGTCGAGGGCGTAGCCGGGTTCTATGTCGACGATGATGCCTTCGGGGTCGTGCTCGGGGCAGATCTCCCGGGCAGCCCACAGGGCCGCCTGTCCAAGGGTGGCAAGGACGCGCTGGCGCAGCCAGGCTTGGAATTGTGCCGGGTCGGGGTTCCAGACCTGGTCCGTCAGGTGGTCCAGGCGGGCGATGATGTCCTTGTCGGCGAGGAGTTGACGCAGCCGCTCGCCCACCCGGCCGAGTGTGGCGCTTTCGCTCTCCTCGACGTCCGAACTGCGGAACATCGCCTTCAGGGTGTCTGTCAACCGGTCGGCGAAGGTTTCCCGCACCGTCTGGTAGGCGTGGGGAAGCGGCGTACCGTCACTCACGGCGGACATCAGCAGCATGCATTCGATGGTCTGGTGCAGCCATTCCAGCTGGAACGTGTTCATCTGTTCCAGCAGTTCGGGGTCGTTCGTCAGAAGGTGCTGGAACCAGGCGCTGCGCAGGGCCGGGTCGAGGTCGCCGGATGGAGCAATCACGTCCGGCACCGTGATGGTCAGGCGCAGGCCGTCGACGTCGTAGGCAGCCCCTAGACCGACCCGCTCGTCGTCGAGCGAGAACTGTGCTTTGACCCGGGCTTCGCCGCCACGGGTGAAGACCAGACTGGCCTCGCTCTGGACGGCAAGACGGCGGACCTCGACATGGGCGTTTTGAGCGTGCAGGAAGAAGCGTGCTTCATCGATGAGGCTGCCGATGGGGTCCGACAGGGGAAGGCGGGCGACCAGGCCGAGGCCCTTCTCCAGGAACTGGGAACGCCAGACCAGGGCCGCATTGGAAGCATCCTTGAGTTCTGGCGGTGCGAGTTGGAGTTCCACCCTGTCGGGGCGGACGATGGGGATGAGGGTGGGGACCCCGCCGACCTCGACGGTGGCGGCCTCCTCCCGATGGTGCGCCTGCAGGACAGGGGCGAGATCCATGACGGTCTCGCGCTGCCCGTAAGGAACGGGGATCCAGTGCCGGTGCTCGAGGTTGCGGGTGGCAAAGCGCCGTGAAACGCGTCCGGGCGCGTATTCGCGCAGCATCTGAGCCAGGCCCATCGCCTGCAGTTCAGGTTCCTTCTCCCACGACTGTTGCGGGGGGATGACCACGTACCCCTCGGGAAGCGCGAGTTCGCTGAAGAGGTTCTCGGGGAAGAAGTCGGGTAGCGGATTCCTGCCCATCAAATCCTTGCCCTTGGCGTACGTGTGGTCCTGCGCAACGGCCCACTCGCTGTCCAGTCGTCGGGCCAGCGTGGGCACGGCTGCCAGGATGAGCGGGCGAGGGGGGTGCCACAGGATCTCGGCGGCCAACTCCTCAGGCACCTGGAGTGCGCCTTCGATCCACAAGCGGAGGCTGCGCTGGCGGCCGGGGTCGCGCAGTAGTTCACGCAGGATGGTGACGGCTTTCTGCTGGACCTTGCGGTTGTCCGGGTAGTCCGGATCGGCGAGACCCTTCAAGTCACGCCACAGCTTTGCGTAACGGTAATCCGGCTGCAGTTGTGCTGCCAGCCAGTCGAGCATCGCCAGAGTGGCTTGAATGCGCAGGACCGCGCGATTGCGGATGGGAAGCACCAGTTCGGGCAGGACGGGATCGAACAGTGCGTCCCAGGCCTCGTAGGTGGCACGGTCGCGTCCGTAGTCTGAAAGCACAACCACGGTGTATGGGCGCATTCGGCGGCTTCGGCCAGCTCGACCCTTGCGCTGCAGGAATGCGGCGACGCCGCGGGGCGCCTTGTGCTGCAGCACAGCACCGACGTCCGGATCGTCGAAGCCGACCTCGAGCGAGGCAGTGGCGACCACGAGTTGGGAGGCGGTGTTGACTCCCGCGTCTTGCGAGGTGGTCCGGCTCACGTTGAGGCCTGGGCGGTCGAGTTTGTGGCCCAGTTTCACCGGCAGGTCCCAGACCTGGCCGGCGCGCCGCTGGTCGGTGACGCCGTCTTGTGCGGGACGTCGCAGGGATGCCAGGGGGTCTTTGAACTGCTGGGTACGGGGGGCGCGGTAGCGCTGGCCTTCCGCGTCGAGGAGGTAGAAGAAGAGCCGGTTGGTGACGTCGAGGTCGTCGGTGAAGACGAACGCCTTGGTGCCCAGAAGTCCCTGGGATGTGCGCCCTACCGGGTGGTCGAGGACGCGTGGGAGGAGCATTGCTGTCTGGATGGTGGTGGACAGCACGGAGGCGCCACTGGTCGGGTCGCTGCGCACTGCGACCATGTATTCGGCGCCCTCGTATTCCATCTCGTCTGCGCCCGGTTCGATGTTGGTGACGAGTCCATCGTCAACGCCCGTCAGATCCGCCATGTGGCGAACGGCGTTCGACAGCGTCGCGGACAGGCCGACGAAGGTGACCGGACTGCGCAGCGAGTGGTGCCAGCGCCGCAGGACGAGGGCTGCCTGGGCGCCGGTGGTGCCGCTGTAGGTGTGGATCTCGTCGAGCAGCATCAGGCGGGGCTTCTTGGCCGCGCCAACACCGAGCAGTTTGCCCAGCGACAGGTCGGACAGACCGCGGTTGAGCATCTCCGTGGTGGTGAACAGCACGTCTGGCGGCCGCTGGTTCATCCGAAACCGGGTCAGGACCAGCATGGAGTCGTCGAACACGCGCGCGCAGGTGCCGCAGGTCAGACGTTCCGTTCTTTCCCTGGCGTCCTTCTCGGACCAAAACAGTGCGCCCCCGCACACAGTGTGTCCGTCACCGGGACAGGTGAAGTGAGGGCACTGAAAGCCTTCGGCCCGTTTCGTCCATGCGGAATAGGAGGCCGTGAGACTTTTCATGCCGGTTGGGGTGTCCTTGTTGAGCACCCCGATGGTCATGGGCCGGCCGTTGGCCTTCTTCCACAGGTGATCGAGCCGCCGGGCGTTCGCAAAAGCGGTGTTGAGTTGGTCCTTGAGGAGTTCGTTGCGCGGGTAGACGGCCAGCGCACGCGTCCATGCCGACTCGTCCTGGAGTCCCGTCAGGTAGGCGAAGGCCGGCAAGTAGAAAGCGAGTGTCTTGCCACTTCCGGTGCCAGCACCCACGACTGTAGCGGTGGTGATATTGGACTGCAGGGCCGTGAAGATCTGGCGGCTGGCACGAACCTGGAACCCGCTGAGGTCGGCGTGTTTGGGCCCCCGTCGCGTCATGGCATCGATGACCTGGCGGTAGAGGTCGTGGAGCGCATCGGTGCCGTCGATGACGGCGTGTCTGGACTGATCGCGCCGCGGGTAGGCGCGGGCGCGCCGGGCGTAGCGGAAGTCCGAGACGAGAGCGGCACCTTGGCGCCAAGCCGTGGGGTCGTTGGAGGGGAAGATCTGGCGCAGTCGGGCCATTAGACGCAGTGTCTCGCCGTTGCGGGTACGCCACCGTGACGGCGAGACCGCATCATCGCGGATAATTAGGCCCTTGTCCTCGAGGGCCTCGATTGCCTCCTGGGCGGTGTCGAGTTCGCCGCGCTCCATGAGGACGTCATCGACGTGGGTGTGTAGTTCGTCGTCGGTGAATCCGCCGTCGACAACGCCCCAGGACAGCAGGGGGTCCTCGTGCTTTTCGAGGACATCGAGGATTTCGCTCTCGGTCTCAGGAGTCATCGCAGCCTCACGCGGAAGCGGTCCAGGATCCCCAGTCTCGACAGCCCGGCAAGGACCTCGGGGGTGAAGGAGTTCAACGGCGTCCCGTTCGTTTCCTGGGCGCCCCTGATCACTCGGGCGAGGGCCGGGTCGACGAGTGCGGTGATCTGCTTGCCGCATGCCCGGAGGCTCTCCAGCGCCGCGGCCAGCCTTGCGACGTCGCCCGCTTCGGGGACGGCGCGATTGTTCAGGACATTGAGCACGCCATGCGCCTTCTCGATCTCGTTACGGATCTCTTCCACGTCGATCCCGCTCTTGCTCAGCGTAGCGACGAGATCCTCATTGATCACTGGTACTTCACGGTTGCGTTCAGCGGTCCATGCCTGCTCGACGGACCCGCGGAGGCCCTTGACGAAACCGTCGGCTGCCTTGACCTGCGCCTTCAGCGCTTGCGGTGGGGTATCGGCGTCCTGGCTGGGGAGGGTTTCGGCGAGCACGTGCAGATCTGCGGCCAGTTGGGCGGCCTGCGGAGCGAAGTCGGCGTCGAAAGGGGCGTGGGATGCGCGCAGTTCGACCACTCCTCGGCTGAGTCGCTGGATCGTCTCGATGAGCGTCTCGACGCTTTCGGCTTGCCCGGCCAACTCGCCGGTGCGGCGGTTGATCTTGTCCTGGTCGTGGGCAGCGGCCGCGGCTACACGCAGGCGCTGGACTTGTTCGATGAGCGTCATGCGCCCCCCTCGTCTCCGGCCATGTCCATGACCTCACGGCTCAAGGTCTCCAGCCCGGCCACGAGCCGCTGGAGGGTCTCGTCGTACTCGCGTTGGACTTCCGAGGCGGGTCCGGCCTGGAGCTTTTGCTCCAGTACCTTTACGGCTTGCAGCGCAGGTTCGAGCCAGGTTCGGATGCGCAGGGCCGGCCTTTCGTCCAGGTTCATCAGGCGCAGGCGCTGATCGGAGGTGAGGGTGGGCCAGGCGTCGAGCCCCTCAGTCAGGTCTGTCACCTTCTTCAGATCACTGGGTTTCACCGATTTCGCTGCGTCGCGAAGGGCGGGCAGGTTGATCGAGTTGGCTGACTGGCCGAGCGCTGCCAGGTCGGAGAGCAGAGTGTTGAGGGCCTGGGCCACCTGGGCGACGTCACCGCCGAGATCGCTCACATCGGGCACCAGGCGGCGGCTTTCGTCGAACATCGGATCCAGCATGGTGGTTCGCTTCTGAATGTCGTCCGCCGCTTTTCTGATCGGCTCGGGGACGTGCTCAGGCCAGGGCGCCTCCGCTGCGTCGTCGCGCATCGCGCGTTCAAGGCGGGGCAGATCGATGGCCAGCGGCTTGCCAGCGCCCTGGCGGTAGGACGTCAAGCGGAGCAGTCGCTGCTGAAGGAGGCTTCGCTCCGCTGCCGGGTCGACGAAGCGGTCCTGCAGTTGTCGCATGTGAGGCCGCACGGGATCAGCCAGCTTCGGTGGGCTGGCGAAGAGCGCCTTAACCCGGCTGAGCCTGTCGCTCTTGTACGAGTCTGTGATCCCCAGGGCCTTACTGACGGACAGAAGTGCGTGCGCGAGCCGGCCCAGTTCGGCGTCGTCGTCTTCCGAAGGAAGGAGGACTGCGGACACGCTGTCCGCCCATTCCTGGGCCCTGTTCACGCACAGGCTTTGCAGCGCGTCTCCTTGCGGTACGTCCTCCCAGGACCCTCTTGCGTTCACCCAGGCGAGGGCGCGCAGAACGCGAACGTCCTCCACATTGCGGTGGTCGATCGAGATCAGCGCAGTTTGCAGGGCACTGCCGTCCAGTGTGATCGAGGTGGCGGCATCAAAGCTCGGCTTGAATTCTGCCTTTCCCTTGGTCCAGTCTCCGCTGTCACCTCCGAATCCGTCCTCGAGTCCCAGACAGCCGATGACGGCGGTGTGCACGATCTTCCGGAGATCGTTGCGGTGACTCTGCACGAGTTGGCCGGTCTTGTGCCAATCGTCGACCGCCTGGACCAGAGTCGGCTTCGAAGCCGCCGGGGACGGAAGCACGGATGGCGGCGACGGCGGGTCCACCACTACGGGTGTCTGCGTACCGTGCACGGGCCGCGCAGGCTCTGGCGCTGACGGCTGGTGCGGGAAGGTCTGCTGCTCGGTGACGAGGTCAGGCAGGGATGGGATGGCGAATGCTTCGTGGATCGTCGGATGCAGGTTCTGCGGTCCGTGGCCTGGTCCCCAGAAACGCACCATCCGCACGCGGCGCTCGGAGAGTTCGGGGTCACCTGGCGTGCGCAGCCGGACCTGGTCCTCGACGTTGTCGAGGATGTCCAGTGCTCCGGTGCGGAAGTCGCTCTCGAATCCGGAGCTGGGAAACCGGCCCTCGTCGAGTTCGGTCTGGTCACGGTGGAGGACGGGGCGCAGGACGCGGGTCAGCACGTCGCGCGCGATGAAGGTATCGCCCTTGGACTGGCTGCGGATGGCCCGGTCAAGTGCTGTCCTGCTGAATGGGTACAGGCCGACGCCTTCAACCTCCCCGAACGCTTGGTGGCACTTCTCCTGGACGGGGCATTGCAGACAGTGGTTTGGCTCCGGGCCTTCGTGCGTGCGGTGCTTGTCGATCTCCTGGGAGCCGACGCGTACGGCGTTGAGGTACCGGGCGGCGAACCGTGCGGGGTCGAACGGGGCTGTCTTGTCCGCGGGAAGTTCGAGATCGAAGACCTTGTAGGTCCGTGTGTACACCGTCTCCGGCATCTGGTTGACGAAGTAACCAGTGGTGACGGCCATGACGACACGCATCGGGCACAGGGCGAGCGTCTCGGTGGGCAGCAGGGTGATGGCGTCGATGAGGCCGCCCTGGATGCCTTGGAAGATCGAGAAATCCTCGATCAGGAGGAGGAGTTCCAGGCCTTGCCTGTGCAGGTCGAGGCGCAGTTCGACGAGGAGTTGCTTAAGGTCGTCTCCCCCGATCCCGAACACCTCGCTGACCGCCGGCCCGAGTTGCTCGTTGAGCATCTTCGCTGCCAGGTCCCGCAAGGGGGCGTCGCTGGCAAGTGCGCTGGCGACGCTGGCGGCGTCGACGCCGGCCTTGCTGACATCGTCGACCGAGAGGTCCAGGTCTGCCGCGGAGAAACCGAACGCGTCCTCCTTGTCCTCCGAACCCTTGCCGGAGAGCTTTTCCCGGACCAGACGCGCGATGGGACCGTTGTCGGCGAGCAACCGCCTGCGGAAGACGGGGTCGCTCAGCAGCGCAGGAAGGCCCTCTGCGGAGGCGAGGAAGGCGCGGAGATCGTTCTCCTCGGGCGTGCCGTCCTTGTCTGCCCCGCGGGTCTCGACCAGGACAGCCAACTCGTTGCGCAGGCGCAGTTGTGCTGTGGTTTCGTCCGCGGCAGCGTCCGAAGCAGCGGCGACCTTGGCGCGCAACTCGGCGGCGCGTTCGCTGGTGGCGTGCTCCAGGATGAGTTCGAGGATCCCGCGCAGCGACATGCGGTGTTTGGGGACAAAGATCAGCCGGGTCGCGTTGTTGGGCTTCAAGTTGATGCGAAGCCAGCGGATCAGGTGCGACTTGCCCGTGCCCGATTTCCCGAGGATGGGGATGATGGGCTGGTCCGCCGGCAGTTCCTCGACGACGCGTTGCAGGCTGTGTTCGTCGACGATGGTGCCGCCGACAGCGCTGTCTACCCGGTCGCGCAGGAGGATCGGGATCGAAGTGTGCGTGGCGAGGAATACTCCGTTGGAGGTGCTCTCCGCCTCGACCGGAATGATGGCCGGGGCCTCATCGGCCTCCCAGCATGCAGCAGGAAGAGTGCCCCGCCAGGTCATCGCTTTCCTCCTCGAACCAGGGTGACGTGCGTTTGGCGTTGGCTGTCGAATCGCGACAGCCGGATGCCGTTGGCGTCGGGCAGGGTGTCGAGGACAAGGCGGCCACGGTCCTGCAGGATGCGCAGTGCCTGGCCGACCGAACTGTCGGCGCAGTCTTGCGCGATGCCCGGGTCGGGGTCTCCGCCGGGCAGGTACGCCACGAGAGAGGCACGGACGAGGCCGCCGTGCAGCACAGGCAGTTTGGCCGTCAACTGCCCCAGGAACTCGCGGATGGGCATCTGTCCGGCAGGCAGTTCGTCCAAGACGTCGTTGATCGCCACGGCGGGGAGGGGTACAAGTCCCGATCTGGCCTGCACAAGCGAGGGTGCCGCGAGGCCAAGTGCCTGTCCCCATCGGGCGCTGGGACCCCAGCGGGTGTCGTTGGTGATGGCCCAGGTTTCATTGTCAGGGTCCGGGAACTGTGCGTGCTGGAGGGCTTGAGCGCCGCTGGTCCACGACATGGGACGCCCGAGCGCGTCCTGCGCGAGGAACCACGACATCGCTCTGAGCAGATCGCGTCCCCCGCCGGTGAGACTCTCTCCCGGGCCCGTCTGCCACGGGTCTCCGTCTCGGTCCAGATCGAGGGCATGCCTTTGGAGCGCGCGGCGGAACGCCTTCGGCGACAGGGTGTCCCCCGTGGCAGCGACGGTGTCGCTCACCGTGATCACGCCGTCGGTGTCGCTGCAGAGCATCCCGATCGCCCGGAAGGTCGACAGGGTGTCCGCGACGCCTTCAGCAGAGGAGCTGGCTTCGTTCAGGCCTGGCGGTCTGAACGCCTCGATCAACTCTGCCTCGGTCCAGGCCCGTCGAGATCCGGTTCGGGATCCAGTGAGGAAGTTGATGACGGAGCGGCCCAGGGCCGGAAGGCTTCGCGGTGGGTTCAGAACAGCCATCAGAGTCTCCTGAGGAAGTCGTCAATGGTCCAGTGAGGGCTGCGGATGCTCTTGATGAGGGCATCTGGGTAGGCCGGGTCGGGCATGTCTTCGGGGACGACCACGACACGCAGCGGTCCGCTGGTGGGGGCGAGCCATGAGACGGGCGGCGCCTGCCCGTGGTCCATCAGGATGAGACTCGGTACCGAGAGGCGCGCAGGTACCCCTCCGGTGCGCAGGGGGTCCACGACGACCAGGCCCTCGTCGGCGAACCGCGATGCCGTACGGACGGCCGGAAGCCCAAGCAGTGCGGCGGGGGCGACGATGCCGCGTACGCCGTTGGTGACGCATGACTGGATGAGGTTGCTCAGGGAAGTTCTGAGGCGTCCGCTGGGGTAGGTGACCACAATGCTGCGGTGGCCGGCGGCCAGGTTCGCCAGGGCCTTGCTGGGGCTTGTGCCAAGGTCGGGCATGAGCGCTTCCGCGACGAGGGGACGCGCGGTGTGCAGGGCGGACTGGTGCGCGTGCCCCTCAGCGGGGCATCCGGAGCACGCGGGCGCCACGTTCTGGCGGGCCCGCATCGCGCCTATGTCCGTGTAGGTGTACTCCTCGCTCAGGACGCGTCCCCAGCATTCTCTTCTTGCCAGCAGGCGAGTGATGCGTGCGGTTGAGGCGGCTTCGGCGTCCTTGATCTCCGTGCGGGTCTGCTGCAGGGCAGCCTCGAAAGTCCTTCGGTCCAGGTTGGCCACGTGCGGTCTGAGCCGTATCGGGACGTGGCTCACGAAGGCAGTCCACTCCTTGTCGAACCGTGCCTGCCATGCCTGCTCGGACTCGCCGGGTATGTGCTCGACCACCGGGGGGGCCAACCGTTCGATGGTGATGAGGTTGGCGCGTTCCATAAGGACGAGCGTGTTGCGGTTCCACAGTTGGTTGGCGTCCGAGGGCTCATCGCCGTGCTCGGGTACCACCGTGGTGTCCAGGACCAGACCGTCGTCTGCCTCCTTCGGGGATCGGTCCTGATCCCGCATGGCCTGCCATCGATTCCACGCCTTGACGTCCCCGATCACGGTCGCGTTTTCGACTTGCCGGCCTTCGGTCTCGTCGGGTACGGCGGGAAGCCAGACCGACAGCGCCGCGTGGCCGTCGCGGCCGGCGCGGCCGACTTCCTGGTAGAAGCGGTCGACCGAGGCCGGGACGCAGGCATGCACCACGGTGCGGACGTCGCTCTGGTCTACCCCCAGACCGAAGGCGCTGGTGCCGACCACGATGTCGGTCGTGGTCGGCCCGTCGTCGCCGGACCATCCGCGCATGATGCCAAGGCGTTCGGCGGAACCGAGGTCTCCGTGGAAGGCGGCGGTGCGTGCAAACCCGGCAGCCCGCAGGCGCTCGGCGATGATCCTGGCGGGTTCCTTCTTGGTGGTGTAGATGATGGCCGGCCGCGGAAGGTGGTGCATCGCTTCGATGAGGCGTTCCATCCTGAAGTCTGCGGGCGTGGTGGTGGCCAGGAAGTACCGCAGTTCGGAGCGCAGGAAGGTTGACCCGATGAACAGGGACTCGGCGCTGCCTGCGAAGAGTTGGTTGTTGAGTTGGAGGCTGGGCGCGGACAGCGTTGCGGACAGGAGGGTGACGCGTGGCGGGGGGTGCCCGGCCCCGGTGGCGAGTTCTCGCAGTTCGCCCACGAGTGAGGCGACAATCTGGAACTCGGGACGGAAGCTCAGTCCCCACAGGCGCACCAGGTGTGCCTCGTCGATGACCAGGTTGGTGAGCTGGCCGGTTGTTGCAAGGGTGCGCAGCGTCGTGGTGAATCCGCGTACGAGGGCTTCGGGTGAGGTGAGAAGGATCCTCTGAGTTCCCTCGCGCAGGCGTTCCTTGATGGCTGTGCGTTCTTCGCTGATGCGGTCGCTGTGATAAGCAAGTTCGCGAGGGAGTGCGGAGGCTGGGAATCGTTTGCGCAGGTGGCGTTCCTGGTCGAGTGCCAGGGCGATGGTGGGAAGCACCACGATGGTGGTTCCGCGTGCGCGAAGCAGTCCCGGGGCCAGGCCGACGAGGGATTTGCCGGTGCCGGTGGGCAGTACGACGTGCAGGGTGGAGGCCGGGTCCGCCAGGGAGGCGGTGCGCAATGCGCTGGCCTGACTGCGTGAGCGGTAGTGGTCGATGTCGGGAGCGATCGCGTGCAGGGCTGGATCGACGGGCACCGGGCTGTTAGGGCGGGCGCTGGTCTCCACCGTCGTGTTGTCGGCGAAGACGAACGGGCCGGGGCTTGCGCAGGCGAGGTCGATCCAGCGGGGGTCGCCGTGGAGCCAGTGGGGCGTCCAGGCATCACCGAGGCGCACGGTGTGCCGGGTGGCGCCGAACCGTTCGACGCGCAGGTGTGCTCGCTTGAGCGCCTGCAGGTCGATTCCACGTTCGTGGAGGTTGATCTCCAGTTCGTGGTGGCGCTGGCCCGTCACGCCGGCTTGATGGCGGAGCATCTGGGCCAGCAGGGCGGCGATGTCGCCGCTGAGGGTGGGCCCGGCAAGGCCAGAGCGCCAGGCATCGGCGAACCGCCGGTGCGGGCCGGTGAGCTGTTCTGCCGATGCCTCCTTGCCGCCCTGGATTATGCGCTGAACGATGTCGAGTTGAGCGGTCACGCGCTGCCGTCCTGCTCCGGGCTGCGGCCCGAGACCACGACCACACCGGTGCTGTCCAGGCGGAGCGAAGGCGTTTGGAGGGCCGTCAGCAACTCCTGGCCCGCGAGTGCTTCCGTTTCCACTTCTTCCTCCAGTTCAGCGCGTTCGTTTCCCTCTGACCGCGCGGCCCGCAGTTGCAACTGCCGCAGTCGGGTGGCGATGTCGGTCCCGGCAAGGTCCAGGGCCCGGGTGCGGGGCGCCTCTACGGCGTCGTCGCTGTGGGCCAGGCGCTGGGCACTGCGCTCAGCAGCACGCCAGCGCGTCCCCCATTGGGCGGCCGGAATGAGTTCGTATGCGTGTTTGATGCGCTCGGAGTTGAGTGCGTAGTCGCCCCCCAACTGCCCGGGTGCAGGCTTTGCATAGCGTGCCTGCAGGGCGTCGAGATGGCGCCCGTCGGTGATCGGTGTGCCGCTTGCGTCGGTCCACACGGTCACGATGAGCGGGGGGAAGAGCGCGTCGGCGCGGCGTCGCAGGGACGGCAGGTCCACCAGGTCGCTGCTCCAGGCTGCAGCCAACTGGTCGAGTATGTCGCTTTCCGGGCTGTCCTGCAGGGGTTGCGCTTCTACGGCGTAGTCGAAGCGGTAGGCGAGGCGTTCTGCCCAGGGCCAGGTGGGGATCCACCGCCACATGCCGAAGGCTCTGCCGCGGTCGTCGTTCCACAGGAAGTCGGACACGGCATCGATGAATTGATCGCCGTAGCGGTAGAGGCGGACGTCTTCGTGTTCGACGGCCACTTTGCGCACGAAGGTGCCGCGGTGTCCTGCGAGCGGCACGAAGTCGCGCTGCAGTCGCGCAGCCGATACCAAGGGCATCTGGACCTGTCCCGCTGTCCGTCGGCTGACGGGTTCGTAGCCGCCGATCGCGTGGGTAGGGTCGCCGGCGGGGGCGAACCGCAGGTTCCCGGCCTCCCGCCGCGAGGACAGCAGTGCATCGGTGACGTCGGCGAAGGAGTCTGCCTGGCTCTCCGATGCCATCATCCGTCCGTACACCGAGCGCTCGTCGGTGGGGGCTTCGATGCTGTCCAGGGCGTCCTGTTCCTGTACGCGCTTGACCTCGTCCTCGAGCATGGTGCGGACCATGTGGATAGCGTCGGGCGCGGCATCGGCGCCGCGCTCGAACAGCAGGTCCCAGGCGGCGTCTGTGGCGGCGTCCACTGCATGCTGCAGGCTGGCTATCGACGTGTCGAAGACGGCGAACCCTTCGCTGAGGATCTGCATCCACGCGGCGGCAAACGCTTGCGGGTCGGTCGTCTCAGCCACCCAGTAGGAGCGCCATGCGCCGCCTTCGCGACGGGCGTCCCAGCGGTCGCACCGGCCAATGCGCTGCTCGAGGCGGTTCGCCCTGGGCGGCAGGCCCACATGGATGAGGAGATCGGCGAACTGGAGGTTGCGTCCCTCTTCCGCCGAGTGGTCGGCAACGAGGACGGCTGCCGTCCGGCTCTGCTCGAAATCCCGCACCGCCTGCTCGGACGCTGCGGGCGAGTCGCTCGCCAGGTGCTGGTAGACAGCCCCGGGGAGCACCTCCTTGAACACGTCGGCCAACTCCCCTGCCACCTGCGGGGTCGGGCAGAAGACGACCACCCGCTCGCGTGCCTTGAACAGGTCGGTCAGTGCATCGGCCAGCGGGCGTGCCAGGTCGCGGCGGCGGCTGACGAACCGCAGGTCGCTCTCGATGCGGTCGAGCGCGTCCTGCTCGCCCGGCGTGGCGGCCACCCGGGACTGGGCCCACCCGCACAGGGCGTCCGGGTCCAAGGACAAAGCCACGGCCGTCGCGAACGCTGACGCCGCCTCGCGGCGGGCTTCCTCGTCGAACTCGCACGCGGCCAGGGCCTCCTGGCGCCAGTTGTCCAGGAGGGAGGCAAGGCCGGCGAAAGCGGACGAGGGGAGAACAACCTGCTGGGGGCGCAGACGCCCGGTGACCCGGTACGACTCGTGCAGCGCAGCGGTGCGGCGGGTGCGCAGCATCCGGCGGTGGACCCGGTACACCTCGGACACGTAGGTGCGCAGCGCGCCGATCGCCACGGCCAGCACCTGCCGGTCCGGGCCGCCGACCGCCTGCCTGGCTTCGTCGATCAGGGCGGCGACTTCAGCGTCTTCCGGGAACGCGGCGCCGATCTCGGTGAGGCGTTTGTTCAGCAGCACGCCGGGAAAGTGGGGCTGCAGTCCGAGGAACAGTCGGCCCAGCGCGGAACGCGCCTGCATGCGCCGGTGCAGGTCCTCGGGCGTCGTGTCCCGGTACACGGCCGGGTCGAGCAGTTTGAGCATGGCCAGGAAGGCGCGTTCGTTGTGCAGTGCGGGCGTCGCGGACAGCAGCAGCAGGCGCGGGCTGGCCCCGGCGACCTCGGCAAGGCGCGTGTAGCGGCTGGACAGTTCGGGCTGATCGCTGTGCGCGAGGCGGGCCAGATGATGTGCCTCGTCGACCACGACGAGATCCGCCGGTTCCCACGTGTCAGGTGCATCGTCGCGGGAGTAGACGATGCGGGCGCCCGGGAAGTCACCGGTGCGGAATTTGCCCGACAGTTCACGGCGCCACTGCTCCACGAGAAACGGCGGGAGGATCAGTTGCACGGTGAGGTCGGGCTGGTCCAGCAGAAGTTCCCGCACGACGAGGCCGGCCTCGATCGTCTTGCCGAGACCGACCTCGTCGGCCAGGAGGTAGCGCTGCACCGGGTCCTGCAGCACTCGCCACACGGTCTCGACCTGGTGCTCGTACAACTCGATAGCGCTGGAGAGGGCGCCGCGCATGCCGCGGGCCGCCGAACGCTGCGTCAGGGTGCTCTGCAGGAAGGGGCGCCGCATGTCGGCCAGCAGAGGCGACTCCAGCAGTCCGGCGCCTGCAAAGCCGACGGGGTCGGTCAGCGGTTGGTCCCAGCGGACATACAGGTCCGCTTCGGCAAGGTATCCCTCCCAGTTGCGCGCCCGCACGTGGATGTCCCGATGGGCTGTGGCGTCGATGACGCGCCCGGAGCGCCATACGGTGCCCGTGCGCCAGAACACCCGCGTCTCGGGCGCCAGCGTGAACCGCTTGAGCCCCTCCCTGGGCACGGTGTGACGACGGCGCTCGTCGGGGTGCTGCCCGGGGGTGTCGAAGTACTCCAGGATCAGGCCGTCGCCGTCCTTGCCCACGAGTTTCCCCGCCCCGAGGGTGTTGGCGCTGGAGACCAGCAGGTCGCCCCGGCGCAGCGACAGCCCACGGGAGGTGTCGCCGCTGCGCGCCGGGCGGCTGGCCTTCGGCGTGCGGGGCCGGGCGGGCGCCGCCTTGGCCGCTTCGCCGTCGATGGTCCGCGACCCGCGACAGAGCGGGAACTGGGAACAGCCCCAGAAGCAGTTGCCTGCGTTGGGTCCCCGCGTGGCGAACTGCATGACCATTTTGGCGCCGCACCGAGGGCACGCGCCAGGTTCGTCCGTCATGCCGCAACCCCGCCCCGGCCGGCGGCGGGCGGCGGGACCGGCCGGTGAACTCGGCCCCGGAGACTCGGGGTGCGGCCGGTGGACCGCGTCGGCAGGATCGCCGAGCAGGGACCGGTCCCGCCGCGCGGCCTTCCGCCCGGCGTGGCAGGCGATGCCCCCTTCGGGCACAGCGGTACCGGGCGGCCCTGTACCGCCATTCCCTCGGAGTGAGCCGCGCTCTGCCACCGCCTCGGATGTCGCGACATCACCTCGAAGCGAATGAAGCCAGCCCTCTCCCCCTGGGACACTGCGTCGCACCCGCACACCGAACAGCCGGCAAAGCGGATGAAATCCCCCACCCTCAGCCCCGACATCGCACTTCCTTCACAAGATGCTCACATCCAGCCGGTGGAAGCGTAAACCGCGCCACCGACAACGCCCCCGCCGGGTGGACGATCTTGGGTGATCACAGCCCACCGGCACCCGGTCGCCACGCCGAAGCGCACCCCGTCCCACCCCTGTCGCCGCCCACCCCGGCACCGGCCCTGCCACGCTGCATCACCCTTCCATGCCACCGCGCGCGGACACCGGTGACGAGATCACAATAAAGACGATCATGTTGTTTCATAGCGGGTGGCGTCCAGCGGGTCAATACCGGGCGCACGTTTCGGCGCCTTCCTGTGGCAAACCACCCTGGCAGCAACGACGTTGAGACGTCGCGGGCCAACAAAGGGGCAGTGGGTCCACCGTTCCATGCACGGCCGGCGGATTCCGGGGCGGGGTGGGGGACCTGAAGCACGGTCTGATGCGACAGGGCGGGACGGGGCGCCACTCCTGGGCAGCCGCGTTCGAGTGACAGCGGCGCCTGTCACGAGGTTGACGATCCGTTCACGCAGTGGCGCCGCCGGGTTCGGCAACGACTGGGCAGCACAGGCCGACTGCGGCTTCGGACGGCCTGCGTCGTCGCGCCGCGGCGGGAGAACGGCGACTGCGACGCCTCGGGCGGTCAGCGGGCCGCCGCGCCCGGCAACGAAATTCGCCCGCCACTGGATGCAGTGGCGGGCGAACTGTGTTTGTTTCCGCGGTACCCCTCGACCAGGGGGTCAGTTGCCGGCGGCGCGCACCAGCAGGTCGGTCAGGAGGCGGATGTCGTTGGGGGTGTTCTGCAGGCCGTTCCAGCGGCGCTGTTCGCCGTCGGCAAAGCGCCACATGCCGGAGGTCCAGGCGGTGACCGGCATCAGGCCGAGGACGGCGTTGCGTACGTCGTCGCAGTCGACGTCTTCGGCGGGCATGCCGTCGGTGAGGCTGTCCATGACGAAGCCCATGGCCTGGATGCCGGCGCCGTGGGTGAGTCGGGACTGGCGGGGTGGGAGTTTCCAGGCGTCGCTGAAGGTGTCCTTGACCATGGTCCAGAAGGAGCGCAGGTGCAGCAGCATGCGGTCGATGTCGCCGGAGCCGTCTTCGGGGTTGCGGTACTGGTAGAGGGCGCCCTCGAAGAGGCTGTGCTCCAGCATGCGCAGGATGGCGGTGTCTTTGATGTTGCCGTCGGGTGAGGTGGGGCTGGCGATGCGGCCGTAGAAGGGGCCCTGGCCGTCTGTGTTGAGGCGGGTCATCAACTGGGCGGGCAGGCGCTTGCGGGCGTAGGTGGGCGGGAGGTGGCCGCTGGTCTCGGGCAGGAGTTCGTGGATGAGGCCCTTGGGCAGCGGCTTGGTGGAGTTGACCAGGATGAACTGGGAGCGCTGGTCTTGCTGGTCGTCGGCGATGAAGCCGACGGCGGCGACGGGGAATTCGACCAGGTCGGCGTCGCGGATGGCGGCGCTGCGCTGCTGGCCGTCGACGATCAGGGCGGGCTTGTCCTCGTCGGGCAGGGACTCGTCGACGGGGATGACCAGTTCGCCGGGGACGGAGTAGTCGACGCCGTCCTTGCGGCGTGCTGCGGTCTCGAAGCGGACGTTCTGGTCGAAGGCCAGGACCAGGGCGTTGGGGAGCATGGCGTTGTCGGACTCGAGGTAGCGGCGGATGCCGCGGATGTGGCTGAGGACTTCGGGGCGCTGGTAGCCCTGGAGGGCGCTGTCGTCGTCGCGTCGGACGCGGGAGACGGCGGCGAAGCTGTGGATCTTTTTTCCGTCGACGGCGAAGCAGTAGATTTTCCGGTCTCCCTGGCGCACTTCGAGTGCGGGGAGCCTGAGTTCGTAGCGGTCGGCCATGATATCTCCAGACATATCAAAAAAGAAGAAAAGTGAGAGGGGTTACCCGAAGGTGAGGGAGCGCATTTTTGCTTCGAGCACGGTGAGATTGTGGAATCCGCGGCGTTTGTTGCGTTCGCTTCCGCGGAATATGGCGATCTCGATGCCGTGCTTTTTGCACAGGGCGCAGGGGCAGGTTCGCCAGGGGGCGTCGCTGAGGGTGCGCTCGTAGAGTTCGAGATAGCTCTTCTTTTTCGGGCCGAGTACGAGGGACTCGTATGTCTGGAGTGCGGTGAGGACGTCTTCGAGGGGGGTTTCGCCTCGGTCGAATTCGCGCAGGGCGCGCAGGCAGGCGCGTTCTGCGGTGATGGCCTGGGCCTGGGAGACGCTGCCGGAGAGGATGAGGCGTTTGAGGGCGGGGTTGCCGTCGACCTGGGGGACGCGGATGGCGGTGTAGGCGTCGGTGGCGGTGTGGTAGTTGTTGCGGTCGTCCATGAATGCCTGGCGGAAGACGGAGGTGCTGTCGAAACTGGTCACTCCGTGCCGGGCGAACTGTTCCATGCTCTCGACGCGGTTGATGCCGAGGAGGTGGAGTTCGGTTCGGGGGGTGCGGACGGTGTCGATGGCGCGCAGGCAGGCGAGGATCTCGTGTGATTTGAGGGGGACCATGCCGCCGAGAGCGATGCGCTGGTAGCCCATTTTCTGCAGTTCCTGGACGCTGTGGGCGTAGCTTGCCGGTCCCCATCCCTGGGCGGCGCCGACGGGTTGGAAGCGGGCGCCGGTGGCGTGGGTGGCGTCGATGAAGTCCTGGGCGAGGTCGAGGGAGATCTGCTGGCGGTTGATCCAGGCTTCTTCGGGTGCGGCGTCGGAGTCGTCGGGGAGGTAGCCGAAGATGATGTGGTCGATGCTGATGCCGGCGTCAAATCCGCACCGGCCGTAGAAGTCGAGGACTTCGTCGACTTCGTAGGGCGGTCGTTCTTCGTCGATGTAGTTGAAGGCGCCGCAGTCGCCGATGGTGGCGCAGGTTTCGGGCAGGCGGAAGAAGTTTCTTACGCCGAGTCGGTAGAAGCGTGCGCGCTGGGGGGCGGAGTATTTCCCTGCGCCTTTCATGGACCCGTCGACGACCGCCTTGCTGACGAGGATCCCGTCGTAGGGGATCGGTGTCACGGCCTGGTGGGCGTAGACGTCATCGCGCTGGCGTACCCGGTGGGGCGAGTACTCGTCGTTGATGAAGTCGTAGGTGGGGCTCACCAGGTCCTGACTGTCAGGGAAATAGAATTTCACGCGGCTTTTGCCTTTTCCTGCACATAGATACGGAGGAGGTAGTTCGACAGGGTGCTGATGTGGCGGGGGTTGTTCTGGAGTTCGTTCCAGGGGATGTTGAGGTCGGGCCAGCGGCCTTTGGTCCAGTGGCAGTGCGGGGCGATCAGGGCAAGTTCGGCGCGTGCCTGTTCAAGGGCGTGGGGGGAGGCGGGGTTGATGGTCATCATGACGCGGTCCATGAGGCGGCCCATGGAGCGGATGCCGACGCCGTGCATGAGTCTGCTGCGGGTGGGGGGCAGTCCCCATGCCTCGGGGAAGGTGTCGCGTACCGCGCTCCAGTAGACGATGAGGATCTGGCGGATGGTGGCGGTGTCGACGGTGCCGCTGGAGAGGTTCTTGTAGGGGAAGAAGACGCCCGAGGCGGAGTTGAGGGATTCCTGGATGGCCGTGGTGAGGCTGTTGTCGGTGACGACGGCTTCGGCTTTTTGCTCGGCGGTGGTGGAGGGGCGGCGCACCAGGCCGTGGAAGGGGGAGTCACGGTCGTGGTTGAGGGCTTCGACCAGGACGGAGGGAAGTTTGCGGGCGGAGAGTTTGGTCGGCAGGACGGTGCCGACCTCGGGGAGGAGTTCGGTGACGAGGTTGGTGGGCAGGGGGGAGACGGTGTTGACGCGCAGGAACTGGTCGCGCTGGGTCTCGAGGTCTTCGGCGACGAAGCCGGCAATGGTGACGGCCAGGCGCCGGTTGCGGGTGCGGGCCAGGGCGAGGCTGCGCTGCTGGCCGTCGACGATCCAGGCAGGGCGGGGGGCGTCAGGGGAATCGGGCAGGGGGATCTCCAGCGTGCCGGAGGTGCACAGGCCGTCGCTGGCGCTGGGTCCGGGGCTGGATTTGAAGCGGACGGTGGCTGGCAGGGCGAGGATCAGGCCGTTGGGGAAGAGGACCTCGTCGCTGTCGAGGTACTGCAGGATCTGCCTGACGTGCTGCTTCTTCTCCGGGCGCTGGTAGCCGATGAGGCGGCCGGCCTCGTCCCGGGAGATCCGTGCGACATCGGCGACCTGGTGGACCTCCTCGGCGGCCAGGGTGAAGACGTACAGCGGGATCGTGGGGTGCTGCTCGATCCGCAGGGCGCGGCGTTTGAGCACGGTGGAGGTCATCGGCGTCCCATCGTCTGGGTGTAGAGGTCCGCGAAGCGCTTCTGCTCGCAGGCCAGTCCCTCGTCGCGGAACAGGCGCAGCAGACGGGTGCGGGAGGAGCCGGGGTGGAGGGCGGTCATCTTCTCGATGAAGGAGATGACCGTCTCGTCCGGCACCGGGGTGCGGGCGTAGTGCTCGCGGTGGGCTGCCTCGGCGGCCCAGGCGGCGAAGCGGGCCTGGGCCGCTTCGGTGGTGAGGCGGCCGGGTGTGCAGTGTTCCAGCCAGGAGGCCGCTGTGCGGACGTTCAGGCTGGTCAGGGTGCCGCCGAGGGCTTTACGCAGGGCGGCGTTGGCCGGCACCCGCACGATGCCGTCGATGTCGCAGGCGCCCCCGATGAGCACGGTGTCGGCGCCGGTGGCGGCCAGGGCGGCAAGATCGTGGTGCAGGGCCTGGGCGTAGGTCTCCGAGAGCACCACCAGGGCCTGCCCGGCGGCCTCGGCGATCTGCGGGAGGCGCTGCGAGCCGCCGGTGCGGTGCAGACGATCCCACCAGATACCGGTCTCGGTGGTGGAGGAACCCACAGAATCTGCGTGTCGGGGCATGAAAGTCGCCGCGTAGGCGGGCGCAAGGCTGGAGACTTGCCGCAGGCCCAGGCCTGCGGATGCCACGTACAGGCGGGGGGTGAAGCCTGCACGGGAGGCTGCGGCGGTCAGCGCCAGGGCCCGCCTCCACTGGTCCCCCTGGTACAGGTCCTCAAGGCGCCGCGTGCCGGGTGCGGTGCGCAGGCGGCGGGCCCATTCCGCGGCCCGCTCGGCCACCTCTGCCGCCGGGAGGGTGCGGGCGTGCAGGTGGGGGGCGGGGGGTGAGGCCTTGCGGTCCGTGCACGTGACCACGATGGGCAACTCGTTCACTGCGACTCGACCCCTGGCATCGTTAACTCGTTTGTTGTTGTGGTTACTGTAGCCGCTAGTTAGCGCGATAGGCTGCGCCTGCCTCGACTGGGGCAACTGGACTTCAGACAAGGGAGTGACAGCATGGACCGTCCCGCGATCGTGTTGCTGAGCGGCGGCCTGGACTCGACCACGGTGCTGGCCATCGCCAAGGACCAGGGCTTCACTCCCTACGCGCTGAGCTTCCGCTACGGCCAGCGGCACAGCATCGAACTCGAGGCCGCAGAACGCGTCGCCCGGGCCCAGGGGGTGGCCCGGCACGTCATCGCCGACATCGACCTGCGCGTCTTCGGCGGCTCGGCGCTCACCTCCGACATCGAGGTGCCCAAGCACGACAGCCTCGCCGACGTCGAGGAGGCGGGCGTGCCGGTCACCTACGTGCCCGCCCGCAACACGATCTTCCTGTCGTTCGCTCTCGCGTTCGCCGAGACAGTCGGCGCCAGCGACATCTTCACCGGGGTGACGGCCGTGGACTACAGCGGCTACCCCGACTGCCGCCCCGAGTACATGGACGCCTTCGCCGCTATGGCCAACCTGGCCACCCGGGCGGGCGTCGAGGGCACCTCTACGATGACGCTGCACTCCCCCCTGATCGCGCTGTCGAAGGCCGACATCGTCCGTGAGGGCCTGCGCCTGGGCGTGGACTACTCCCTGACCTCCTCCTGCTACGACCCCGACGAGCAGGGCCGGGCCTGCGGCCGGTGCGACACCTGCCTGCTGCGGCTCAAGGGCTTCGCCGAGGCCGGCGTGAAGGACCCCGTCCGGTACCAGAGCGTCTGAGCATGACCTACCTGATCAAGGAAATCTTCTACACGCTGCAGGGCGAAGGCGCCCACGCCGGCCGGCCGGCCGTCTTCTGCCGCTTCTCGCGCTGCAACCTGTGGACCGGCCGGGAACAGGACCGCGCCCGCGCGATCTGCCAGTTCTGCGACACCGACTTCGTCGGCACCGACGGCGAGGGCGGCGGCCGCTTCACCAGCGCCGACGACCTGGCCGACGCCGTCGAGGCAGCCTGGCCGAGCGCGGAGCGCGCCCACCGGTTCGTGGTGTGCACCGGCGGAGAACCCCTCCTGCAACTCGACGAGGCCGCCCTCGCAGCGCTCCACGCGCGCGGCTTCGAGATCGCGGTGGAGACCAACGGCACCCGCCCCGCCCCGGCCGGGATCGACTGGCTGTGCGTCAGCCCCAAGATCGGCTCCACCCTGGTCCTCGACCGGGGTGACGAGCTGAAACTGGTCTACCCCCAGGCCGGCGGCGACCCGGCCCAGTTCGAACACCTCGACTTCCGCCACTTCCGCCTGCAGCCGCTGGACGACGACCGCCGCGAGGACCACACCCGCGCCGCCGTCGAGTACTGCATGAAAAACCCGCGCTGGATGCTCTCCCTCCAGACGCACAAATATCTGGGAATTCAGTAATGGAAATCTTCCGCGAGTTCGCCTTCGAAGCAGCCCACCGTCTCCCCCGGGTGCCCGAGGGACACAAGTGCGCCCGCCTGCACGGCCACTCCTACAAGGTCAGCGTGCACGTCGAGGCACCCGTGGACGCCGAGCAGGGCTGGGTGATGGACTTCGGCGACATCAAGCAGGCCTTCCAGCCCATCGATGCCCAACTGGACCACTACTACCTCAACGACATCGACGGACTGGACAACCCCACCAGCGAAAACCTCGCCCGCTGGATCTGGGACCGGATGATCGGCGATCTTCCCGCCCTGTCCCAGATCACCGTGCGGGAGACCTGCACCTCCGGCTGCACCTACCGAGGCGCATAGGCATGCACGACATCCAGAACGAGCCCGACCACCGCGGCATCGCCATCGACGAAGTCGGCATCAGCAGCCTGCGCTACCCCCTCACCTTCGACGACGGCCACACCCGCCACCACGGCATCGCCGACATCAGCGTCACCGTCGCCCTCCAGGCCGACCGCCGCGGCACCCACATGAGCCGCATGATCGCCCTCATCCACGACGAGGTCGCCACCCTCACCCCGCAGGAGTTGCCGCCCGTCCTCAAACGCGGCCTCGCCCTGCTGGATGCCCCGGCCCTCACCCTGACCCTCGCCCTGCCCTTCGCCACCCGCGTCACCGCCCCGGCCAGCGGACGGGAAAGCTGGCAGACCCACGACGTGAAGGTCACCGGCCGCATCGACGAGGACGGCTGCACCGTCACCACCGCGGTGACCACCGACGTGACCAGCCTGTGCCCCTGCTCCAAAGCCATCTCCGACTACGGCGCCCACAACCAGCGCAGCGAGATCACCCTCGCCGTCACCGGCTCCGGCGACACCCCCTACCCGCTGCCCGTCCATGACATGGTCGACCTGCTGCGCAGCGCCGGCTCCGCCCCCGTCATCCCCCTCATCAAACGCCCCGACGAACGAGCCGTGACCATGCAGGCCTACGACCATCCCGCCTTCGTCGAAGACATGATCCGCGACATAAGTCTCACCTGCCGCGAAAAGGCACTCCCGCACACTGTTACGGCGAAGAACCTCGAAAGCATCCACAGCCACGACGCCACCGCCACCCTCCACTGGACACCCGCATAACCGACAACACGCCAAAAAAGGCCCCGGCCTGCCACACGACCAGGTGGCCTTGGCCTGCACCCCCCTCTCAGGTTCCAGTCGTGGTGGCCAACTGACAGCCCTTCACGGAAGGCTGGCAGTCACGCCTCGCCCCTATCCTCCAAAGTTCCGGGCGCGCCACCGCAACTGGAACCCAGACGTGGAAGCGGTTGTCATCGCCGGGTACCGCGAAGGTCTTGCCAGGCGCCCGGGTGGAGGGGAGGCCAGGCCGCACGGCGGCGTCGCGGCGTCGCGGCGTCGCGCACCACGTCTTCGACTCCCGCCACACCGAGGCCAGCCCAGCGCCGCTCAGCCGGGACGTGCAAGGCCGCCCGGCCCGAACTCGCCCAACGCCGGCGCACATCGGCCACCTGCGCGGCCTCGATGAGGAGCGTGCTCTCGAAAGGTGGGACCGGCTTCTGCACCCCGACATGCGTACGAGGCCGCACGGGCAGCGCGTGGGCAGCGACCGCAAAGCGCCCTCATCCTCACAAGTTCGAGCACACGAAGGCCAAGCCTCACCGATCTCTGTCGAAGGCCATGACTGCGACCGCTCCTGGGCACAATGCACACACGTAGGGGGCTGAAGGCGATGAACAGGTCGCGGCGTCGGGCAATGGGCCAGGTGAGCGCCCTGGTCCTGGTTCCCGTCGCCGCGTCTGTGACGCAAGTGGTCACCACAGTCGTCACCGCGCACTTCGACTGGCGGCTGTTCGCGATACTCGTCGTGCTCAGCGCCACGCCCGCGGTCGGTGCCCTCGTAGAGGGCAGGTCCCCGCAACGGCACTCCGGTGAGGACCGCACCTCCGGCCGAAGCGGCCGAGACCTCGGCAGTGGGTTGCCTCCTCCTGTGGGGACGCGGGTGTTCACCGGTCGTACCGAGCCGCTGCGCCGCCTGCGCTCCTGCGAGGCGAGGGAGGGAAACCTCGGTCCGTTGATCATCGCGATCACGGGCCTCGGCGGAACGGGCAAGACAGAACTCGCGCTGCGTGCGGTGCGAGAGTTGGCCGTGGACTACCCCGATGCTCAGCTCTGGCTGGAGATGCGCACGTACGCTGCAGCCGAGTCCCGCATGAGCATGGAACAAGCACTGCGACTGCTGCTCAACGCGCTGGGTGTGTCCCCGGATCCGCACCTGACCGGGGTGGCCGCCCTGAGCCGTACCTGGCGCTCGGCCACCGAGAACAAGAAGTTGCTGGTCGTACTGGACGATGTGGACCAGGTCGATCAGGTCCAGCCGCTACTGCCCGCTGCGACCTCCGCCATCGCCCTCACGAGCCGGCATCCTCTGCCGGGCCTCGATCCCGACATCGCGGTCGTGCTGGACACGCTGACGCAGGACGAGGCGTGCACCCTGGCGAGCCGGATTCTGGAACGCGCAGGCTCTCCCGATGCCGACACCGCCCGGATGATCGCGGCGGCGTTCCGTCTGCCGCTCACGGTGCGTCAGGTGGCCGATCTGAAGGCCGCCAATCCAGGCGTTGACCTCACCGATCTGCTGACCGGTGACGACCAGGCTGTCCCGGACGTGACAGCCGGCGACCAACTGCTGCGTTCCCTTCCGACGGATGCCCGGCTCGTTCTGCGCCGCGCTGCGTACTACCCGGGCTCGCTGATCAGCCCGGAGGTCGCCGCGGTCATGTCCGGCAAACCGGTGCGCAGCGTCCGACCAGTGCTGGCACACCTCTACCAGAGGGGCCTGCTGCTGCCCGACCGCCGCACCGGCTATCGCATCCACGACCTGGTCCGCACGGCGGCCCAGAACACCGTGAGCCCCCGCGACAGAGCCAGGGAGCAAGCTGCGTGCGACGAGCGGCTCTTCCACTACGTGCACCTTGCCACCTCGTTCGCCACCCGGGCACTGTATTGCGCCGAGGACGTCGCGATGCCCGATGAAAGCGACGTCCACAGACCCCACGTGCCAGCGCCGCGCTTCGCATCAAACGTGGCCGCTGCAGCCTGGCTGGACGAGCAGCACACTGATCTTCTCGCGGTCGCACGACGCTGCGTCGCACAGCGCTCCCCGCGCGCCTGGAAACTGATCTACCAGCTCGAGTACTACCAGCGGATCCGCGGCTTCTACGACGAGATCGTGGAGCTTCACATCCAGGTCCTGCGGCAGACCGAAGAGAGCGGAGATCTGCTCGGGCAGGCCGGCATGCACCAAAACCTCGGCCTCGTCGACATGCGCACCGGAAACTACCCCGCTGCCCGAGGACGCTTTCACCAGGCGCTCGCCCTGTATGCCGCAGCAGGAAACCCAACAGGTCAGGCCGAGATCCACCACGAGATGCATCACATCGACTGCTGGCTGGGCAACCTGCCGTCAGCCCATGCCCACGGTGAGGCCGAACTCCGCTTCGCCCAGGACGGCGGAACTCTCATCGACCTCGCCGCGGCCCATGCAGACCTCGGCTGGGTCGAACGGCTGGAAGGCAACCACGACAGCGCACACCGGCATCTGACAGCTTCACTGCGCCTGTACGAACAGACAGGCCAGCCGCGAGGCACAGCCACCGCTCACCGTCACCTCGGCCTCCTCGCCACGGCCCGGGGTGACGCCCCCGCCGCCCGCACCCACTTCGATCAGGCAATGACCCGCTACCTCGAACTGGGAGACATCCTCAATCAGGCAGAAACCCACATCGGGCTGGCCACTCTGCAGCGCCGCCCCGGCGGAAACCTCAGAAGCCGTTGTCTTTCCGAGAGTGGAGGGTGCATTTCCGCTGGTCAGGGGTAGGTGCGGTGTTTCGGTGGCAGGCACGGGGTGTTGTGTCGTCTCTTGGGTGGAGGTGCCGGGGTGCCGTCGGTGATGGGGTTGCTGGAGGAGCGTGAACGTGCCGCTCGGCAGCGGGTGGAGGCCCTTCAGGCCGAGTTGCGGGAGGCGGAGGCTGTGTGGGAGCGGTTCGTGATCGCCCGTGAGACGGTGAGCGAGGTTATGGCGGAGCCCCGCCGGGGTGAGGACGTGCCGCCGGTGGTGGTGGCCGACGAACGACAGGTGCAGGTCACGGCGGCGGTGCCCGGGTCGGTGGTGCCGCTCTGGCGGGAAGGGCTCGTTCCGGCGGTTCTTGCCCCCGACTACCGGCGGATCATGGACGTCCTGGCCGGCGGGCACTCGATGGACTGTCGGCAACTCGCCGCGTCGCTCGGGCTGGAGCCGGTCCCGGCGAAGGTGGAAGGGGTGCGGTCGAAAGCGAAGCGCCTGACCGCGCGGGGCTGGCTGGCGGAGGAACGCCCAGGGCTGTTCAGCGTGCCCGTCGCGCGAGTCGGCGGCTCATGACCATGGTCATCGACCACCGGATCACCGCCTCCGAGGTGTCGGTGCGCGTCTCGTAGTCGCGGGCCAGCCGTCGTGAGTGCATCAGCCACGCGAACGTGCGCTCCACCAGCCACCTCTTCGGGAGCACGGTGAATCCGCTGGTGTCGTCGCTGCGTCTGACCACGGTCAGCGCGACGCTCAGGACGTCGCGGGCGAAGTCGACCAGGCGCCCGGTGTAGCCTCCGTCGGCCCACACCCGCGTGACATGCCAGTTCCGTTCGTGCAGCCGGGCCAGCAGTGTCCGTCCCGCCTCCCGGTCGGTGACCGAGGCCGCGGTCACCATCACATGCAGCAGCAGTCCGAGAGTGTCCACCACGATGTGTCGCTTGCGGCCGTTGACCTTCTTCCCGCCGTCGAAACCCCTGGTCGCAGCCGGTACCGATGCGGCTGCCTTCACCGACTGCGCGTCGATGACGCCCGCCGTGGGCTCCGGGTCCCGGCCCGCGACCGTGCGGACCCGCTCGCGCAGCCGGTCGTGGAACTCTGCCGTCAGACCCTTGTCCCGCCAGCGTCGGAAGAAGGCGTAGACGCGGTCCCAGGCGGGGAAGTCCGCGGGCATCGCCCGCCAGGCGATACCGCCCGCGACCAGATAGCGCACCGCGTCGACCATCTGACGGTGGCAATAACTCTCCGGTTGCCCGCCGCGGCCCTCCAGCCAGCCGGGCACCGGCATCGCATCGCGTACGACCGCCCACTCCGCGTCGCTCATGTCGGACGGATACCTCGGCCGCCTGTGCGGATGATCCCCGGCATTCCCGAACCGGTGAGCGAGGCAATCACACGTCAGGGGAACCGAGTTGGACGCCATGGGCGTCGGCACGGAAAACTGCAGCACCAGGGGCCTCCTGTTGCTCGGCTGGATTCGACACCCACGAGCTGTGCAGGAGGCCCTGCTTGCATGCACCGCCGGCCGCGAGATCACCCGACCGAGTCGACGACCTCGAACTCACGCACACCAAGATCGATAGAGCAACGGCTTCTCAGTCTGGCAAACCAGCACGCCTGCATGGCCCTCGAGCTGAGCAGCTCCGTCAGTCACGGACGCGGACAGGCAGAAGCTCACGACGAACTGGCAGCACTCGCCCAAGCCGACGGCGCGCACGACGATGCAACCCGTCATCGTCATGAGGCATCCGCGATACGTCGCCGTCTGGGCCTGCCGACGGACTCTGCATAACGAACCCCTCCCGGGCTCCTGGACCGGACTCGCAGGAAACACCCGCCGCGCAACTGAGATCAACTCGCCACCCGGCAAAGACTCCGAAACCGTGAACGCCCGGGAGCTTGCACCCCGCCCTCCGACAACCGACAACCGACAACCCACAGGCGACAGCCCACAGGCGACAGATGACAGACGACAGACGACGATCGACTCCAGGCTGCCGGTCATTCCTCCAGCGCGCACCCCACCGCGTCGACCTGCCCGGGACTGTGATCCCGCCGCCCCCAGTGCAGATGCGCACCAGGACGTCGCCTTCGACGATCACGGAGGGACCGATTCCACGGGCGGGCCGCCGAGCAGGACTGCCCGAGGCGAGTGCACCACCGGACACGACCCGCACCACGGCAGCCGCCCCGCAGCGCATCAGGAGACAACCACGCAGACCAATCCCACCCCTGCTGCCCGATCTCCCCCAGACCCAGCAGGCGAGCAGCCCACAAGCACGGCACGGCCTGCACCGCGCAAGCCGCCGCCGGGCCCTGGCTCGACAGCGACGAAGGGGCTGAGTGCGTTGTGGCAAACCGGATCTTGTTCGAGCGGCAACGGGTGATCATCTGGACGGAGGTTCGGGTGCGGTCGCGGGCATGAGAGAACGGGGGCCTTCCCCCGTGAAGGTGGGCACGCGG
>NZ_LAVA02000127.1 GCF_000974985.2 Streptomyces mangrovisoli
GGGTGGGGGAGCGGCGGGGGTGTCGCGGTCATCGGAATCTCCGTGGCTACAAGATTTGAACTGTACGGATCAGTGCATTCGGTGGTTATGGGTGCGTGAGGGCCGGGAAGGCGGAGGGGCCGGGGCGGGGGGCCGGATTCGGGGTCGCGGCCCGGGTTCGGGTGTGGCGGCAAGGGGGCGCTGCGCGGTGCCGCCCGGGGGCGCGGCTCGCGGTGCCGGGCGAGTCCGCGCCGTCGCCGGGGCGGGTCTCCCGGAGCGTCACCGGAATTGATCGAAACGAAACATATCCGTTTCGCTGGAGAAGCTACGCCCTCCCCGGGGGGAGCGCAAGAGATGCGGAGTCAGGAGTGGTGTTCGGGTGCGCCCTCGGTCAGCGCGGGGACGAGCGTGGAGTCGATGAGGCCGACGAGGAACTCGCCGTCCGGGTACACGCCGTCGATGATGTGCCGTGACATCGCCACGGACATCATCATGTAGTGGCAGTAGCGCCGTGCCGGGTTGTCCGGCGCCATCTCGCCGCGTGCGACCGCGCGGTCCAGGATGCTGTCGATCATCACGCCCGCCGGTCCCGCGATCTCCTCGCGCATCACCCGGCCCACCTCATCGTTGCGGATGGCGGCATGGGCGAGCGCCGCGAGCAGTTCGGTCTCCTCCGACGCGATGTCGGGCAGGCGCCGGACGAGGGCGTGCAGGTCGCCGCGGAGCGAGCCGGTGTCGATGTCGAGCGGCGGTCCGGGACGGCGGCTGGTGAGCGCGGCGACGACCAGGCCCGCCTTGCCCTGCCACTGACGGTAGATCGTGGCGGTGCTGCACCGGGCGCGTGCGGCGAGCGTCGGCATGGACAGCCCCTGGTACCCCACCTCGCGGAGGAGTTCGAGGACCGCGTCGTAGATCTCGTGCTTGCGCTCCGCGGACAGGCGCTGCGTTGACCCCGTGGCAGACGCCATCGGCCGACCACCCCTTCTCGTCCGGGCTACGACGATACCGCTCGCCCGTTCGGGCGACCGGTCAGGCGGCGGGCCGTGCCGCCCGCTCCTGGCTCTCCAGCCGGCGGAAGCGGCTGCCGTGGAAGACCAGGGGCTCGGAGGCGGGCCGTGTCCACAGCCGGTCGATCTCCAGCAGCGCGATGCAGTGGTCGCCCGCCGGCACCTCGGCGCGCAGGGTGCAGGCGTACCAGGTGACGGCGCCGTGCAGAAACACCGCCCCGTCGTCGTCGGCCTCCCAGCCCGCCCCGGTGAACCGGTCCTGCTCCGGGCCGGCCAGCGCCCGGCACAGGGCTCCCTGGTCCTCGCCGAGCACGCTCAGTCCGAGCCGCGGCAGCTCCCGCAGCCGTGGCCAGGTCCTGGAGGAGAGTTGCAGGCACACCGACACCAGGGGCGGCTCCAGGGACACCGAGGTGAAGGAGGCCACCGCCAGGCCGGTCGGCCGGCCCTCGTCGGTCACGGCGCAGACGGCGGTCACCCCGCTGGGGAAGTTGCCGAACGCCTCCCGCAGCGTGCGGGCGTCCAGCGCGGCCACGGGATCGGGTCGCGGCGCGCGGTCTCCCGTCCCCGGTGAAGTGTGTGGGTGACTGGGCAAGGTCATCAGTCCTCTCTGGTACGGCGTGGGGGTCGTATCCGCGACGGCGCAGGGGTCGTACGGAATGCAGGGGTCGTACGGAATGGGGGGAGGGGCTCAGCCCACCTGGGGCACGCCGCCGGCGAACATCGGGAACGGGGGGAGGCCGAGTGCCTGGCGGCCGCTGAGCTCGGCCAGCGGGTCGAAGCGGATCGCCCCGTGGGTGGCCAGCACGCGAACGTCCCGGGCGAAGCGCTGCACCGGGTTCTTCAGGGCGACCGTGGAGGAGCCGAGGGTGAGCTGGAGCCGGTCGATGGCATCGGCGCACAGCCGCACCGCGTAGACGAGGTCCATGGTGATCTCGGACTCCTCGTCGGGGGTGAAGTCCGTGCCGGCCAGGGCGCGGCGGTCCACCTCGTCGGCGTGGCGCAGGATCGTGTTTCCGGCGAGGTTGACCATGGCCCGGGCGGTGCCCACGGCGACCTGGGCGGAGGGCATGTCGGCGACCCTGGGGTAGGGCAGGTTGAAGGGCCTGCGGGCCTTGGCCTGCTCGGTGAAGCACTCCAGGGTGCCGCGGGCCATGCCGAGGGCGATCGCGACATTGCTGAGGCAGGTGATCAGCATCAGCGCCCGGGTGCCGTTGCGGAAGCCGATGCCGGAGTAGCGCCGCTGCACGCTGTCCATGACCGCGGGGAAGTCGGCGATGTCGACGAAGCGGTGGTCGGGGACGAAGGCCTCCCCGTCGACGGTGACGCTGTTGCTGGACGTGCCCTGAAGGCCCATCACCTTCCAGTCGTCCAGGATCGTGAACTGTTCGCGCGACAGCACCGCCATGCCCCGGCGCGGGTCGCCGTCCGCGCCCTCGTGGCCGACGCCCACGACCGCCCAGGCGGCGTGCTTGCAGCCGCTGCCGAAGGCCCACTGTCCGGAGACCAGCCAGCCGCCGTCCGTCCGGCGGGCCGTCCCCACGCTGGTGGAGAACACCGAGGCGCCCACCGCGAGCGGGCCGATCCACGAGTCGATCTCCTTGAACACCTCGTCGACGGTCTGCTCGGGGAATCCGAGGAGGTTGCGGATGCCGCCGGCCACGAACACCGTCCAGGCCGCCGAGCCGTCGCCCTCGCCGAGCGCCGTGACGATCTCGACGGTGTCGCGGGCGCCGAGGGCGTGGCCGCCCAGCTCGACCGGCACGCAGATCTTGAAGACGCCTGCCTCGTGCATCGCCCGGAGGGTCTCGGGCGGCAGGGCGCCGAGGGCTTCGCCGGCCTGGGCGTCCGCGCGCAGCAGGGGGATCAGGGCGCGCGACGCGTCCCGGATGCGCCGGCCGGTGTCACTGAGGAACTCGGACTCGGTGGTGGTGCCGCTGCCGGTCGCGTGCGGGGGCTGATGGCTCATGGAGGGCTCCTTCGGGCGGGGAGGTGAGGGGGCGCCTGGTGCCGGATCTGACCTTTGGACTAAACCGTCCAGTTCAATTGGACCGTACGGTATAGTTCATCCGTTGGTCAATGGGGGCACAGTGACGGGTCAGGGTTTCGGAGAGGGGCGAGATGACCGAGCAGACGTATGTGCGGAAAGAGGCGCCGGGAAAGCGGGAGGCCGCGCTCGACGCGGCCGTCGAGCTGTTTCTGTCCGGCGGCTTCGACCGGACCACGATGGACGCCGTGGCGGCCCGCGCCGGCGTGTCCAAGACGACCGTCTACACCTACTTCGGCGACAAGTTCGGGCTCTTCCGTGCCGTGACCGAACGCGCCGGTGCCGCTCTGGACCTGGACCTCGACCGTGCGGTCCTCGCGTCCGCCGACGATCCCGAGGACCGGCTCGCCCACATCTTCTTCAAGGTCCTGGAGGCGACGAGCGCCCCGCAGTACCTGGCCTTCGTGCGGGTCATGGCCGCCGAGTCGTCCCGGTATCCCGAACTGGTCGACACCGTGAGCTCCTTGGGGGTGCCGCACGCCGTCGACGTGGTGGAGACGACCCTCCGTGAGGACGCGGTCCGGCACGGGTACACGCTGCCGGACCCGCAGGCGTACGCCGGGCTGTTCATCCGCATGGCGGCGGCCTCCGTCCAGATGGACGCGCTGCTGGCCCTGGGGGAGACCTACGGCGCGGTGTTCCTGCGGGAGTTGGCCCGCTGGACGGCGGTCGTCTTCCTGCGGTCCCTGCGCAACGGGGAGGCCGGGCCGCTGCCCAGGGTTCCCGAGGGCGCCGGGGGTGTCTTCTCCTGGGGGCCGCGCGTGTCCCCCTGACCGGTCCGGGTTCCGTCGTGTGGCGAGGCGTCGCGTGGCGTGGCGCGGCGGCCGTGCGCCCGCTGCCGGTCAGGGGGTCCCGGGCGGCGGCGTGTTCGCGGACGGGGGGCCGGGCAGCGGCGGCGGGGGAGGGGGCGGAGCCGTCCGGAGCGGGTGGAGCGCGTCCGCCCAGCGGGCGAGTTCGGAGAGCATCGGTGCGAGGGACCCCGCGACCGGCGGGGGCGGGGTGAACTCCCCGTCCTTCATGTGCTGCATCACGAACGGGACCGCGACCGCCTCGGGTATCGGCATCATGCGCACGGTCGTGACGATCTGCTTCATCACCTGCACGGAGCGCAGGCCGCCCGCGATGCCGCCGTAGCTGACGAAGCCCACCGGGGCGTACATCCACTCGTTGTGGAGGTAGTTCACGGCGTTCAACAGGCTCGCCGAGGGGCCGTAGTTGTACTCCGGGGTCACGAAGACGAAGGCGTCCGCCTCCTTGATCTTCGCGCTCCACCGCCGGGTGTGCTCGTGTGCGTAGCGGCCGGCCCGGGGGTGGCCGGGTTCGTCGAGCAACGGCAGGCCGTAGTCGACGAGATCGACCAGTTCCACCTCGAAGTCGCCCTGCTTCGCCGCGGCTTCGGCGGCCCACCGGGCCACGGGCAACGCCAGCCGGCCCGGCCGGGTGCTGCCCGCGATGATCTGGAGTTTCACGGTGTCATCCCTGCTTCTCATGCCATGCGTCGATGGCGTACTGAGTGGTGCGAGATGTTTGGACTGTACCGTGCAGTGCAATGGCTCTGTCAAGGCGCTGCCGGGTCTGTCAAGGCGCTGCCGGGGAAGGGGCGGGAGCCGAGAGGCGGGGAGTGGAGACGGTGGGCGTGGAGTAGGTGGGCGGGGGCAGCCGTGCGTCAGGCGCGGGCCGCCCACAGGCCGCGGACATGGCCCAGATGCCGGGTGATGACCTCGCGTACGGACTCCTCGTCGCGTGCCAGCAGGGCGTCGAGGAGTTCGAGGTGCTCCTCCGCCGACGCCCGCAGCCGGCCCGCGTCGGCCAGCGCGGTCAGGCCGTAGAGCCGGGAACGGCGCCGCAGGTCCCGTACCACCTCCACGAGATGCCCGTTGCCGGACAGGGTGAGCAGGCCCAGATGGAAGCTCAGGTCGGCCTCCACGTAAGCGATGAGGTCGCCCGCCTCGGCGGCCCGCACGATCTCCTCGGCGGCCGGGCGCAGCGCCCGCAGCGCGGGCGGGGCGGCCGTGGCGGTGAGCGCCACCGTCGTGGGGATCTCGATCAGCGCGCGGACGTGCGTGTACTCGTCGAGCTGCCGCTCGGACACCGCCGTGACCCGGAAGCCCTTGTTGGGCACCGTGTCGACCAGTCCCTCCTTGGCCAGGTCGAGCATCGCCTCGCGCACCGGGGTCGCGGAGATGCCGAACCGGGTGGCGAGACCGGGCGCCGAGTACACCTCGCCGGGCCGCAGCTCGCCGGTGATCAGCGCGGCCCGCAGCGCGTCCGCGACGCGCTCCCGGTAGCTGGGCTTGCGACCACCCAGCACGGGCAGGGCGGGGGGATGCTGCGCGACCATGATCGAGGTCCTCCTGAGGGGTCACGGACATTATCGACCGTACGAACGAGACGGCGGCCGTGCCGTGACAGCCGGTTGCCCGCTACAGGACGAATCCCGCCGGGAACGGGTCCCGGGGGTCCAGCAGGTACTGGGCCGTGCCCGTGATCCAGGCGCGGCCGGTGAAGCTGGGCAGCACCGCCGGGACCCCGGCGACCTCTGTGGTGCCGAGCAGCCGCCCGGTGAACCGGGTGCCGATGAAGGACTCGTTCACGAACTCGGTGCGCAGCGGCAGTTCGCCGCGCGCGTGCAGCTGCGCCATGCGCGCGCTGGTGCCCGTGCCGCAGGGGGATCGGTCGAACCAGCCCGGATGGATCACCATCGCGTGCCGTGAGCGGCGCGCGGTCGCACCGGGCGCGTACAGGTGCACGTGGTGACAGCCCCGGATGGTCGGGTCCTCGGGATGGACCGGCTCGTCCGAAGCGCCGATCGCCTCCATCAGCGCGAGGCCCGCCGCGAGGATGTCGTCCTTGCGGGCCCGGTCGAAGGGCAGTCCGAACCGCTCCAGCGGTGCGATGGCGTAGAAGTTGCCGCCGTAGGCGAGGTCGTACGTCACCCGTCGCCCGTCCGGCAGCGTCGCCTCGCGGTCCAGGGCGACGGTGAAGGAGGGGACGTTGTGCAGGGTGACGGCGGTCGCCGCGCCGTCCTCGACGGCGACCTCGGCGACCACGACGCCCGCCGGGGTGTCCAGGCGGATGGTGGTGACCGGCTCGACGACCGGCACCATCCCGGTCTCGACGAGCACGGTCGCCACGCCGATCGTGCCGTGCCCGCACATCGGCAGATAGCCCGACACCTCGATGTAGACGACGCCCCAGTCGCAGTCGGGGCGGGTCGGCGGCTGGAGCAGCGCGCCGCTCATCGCCGCGTGCCCGCGCGGCTCGTTCATCAGCAACTGCTTGACGTCGTCGCGGTGTTCGCGGAACCACAGGCGGCGCTCGTTCATCGTCGAGCCCGGGATCGTGCCGATCCCGCCGGTGATCACGCGGGTCGGCATCCCCTCCGTGTGCGAGTCGACGGCGTGCAGGACGAGCTTGCTGCGCATGTCGGTCCCCTTCTGCGAGGCGTTCGGTTCCGGGTCTACGCGAGGCCGGTCGCCAGGACCTTCCCGGTCGCCGCGCGCACGGCCGCCCCCTGCTCGGGCAGCAACGGCATCCGGGGCGGCCGCACCGGACCGCCGTGGCGGCCCACCAGATCCATCGACAACTTGATCGCCTGCACGAACTCCACCCGGCTGTCCCAGCGCAGCAGTGGGTGCAACTGCCGGTACAGGGCGGTCGCGGTGGCCGGATCGCCGTCGGTGGCGGCCCGGTACAGCGCGACGCACGCGGACGGCAGGGCGTTGGGGTATCCGGCGATCCAGCCCTTCGCCCCGGCGACCGCCAGTTCCAGCAGTACGTCGTCCGCGCCCGCCAAGAGGTCCAGTTCCGGGGCGAGTTCGGCGATGCGGTAGGCGCGGCGCACATCGCCGGAGAACTCCTTGACGGCGTGCACAAGACCCTCGCCGTGCAGCCGCGCGAGCAGTTCCGGCACCAGGTCGACCTTGGTGTCGATCGGATTGTTGTACGCCACCACCGGCAGCCCCGCCCGTGCCACCTCGGCGTAGTGGGCGAGCACCGAACGCTCGTTGGCGCGGTAGGAGTTGGGCGGCAGCAGCATCACCGCGGCGCAGCCGGCCGCGCGGGCCTGCTCGGCCCAGCGGCGGGCCTCGGCCGAGCCGTACGCGGCGACCCCGGGCATCACCCGCGCGCCGCCGACGGCGGCCACGGCGGTCTCGACGACCCGTGCCCGCTCCTCGGGCGTGAGCACCTGGTACTCACCGAGCGAGCCGTTCGGTACGACGCCGTCGCAGCCGCTCGCGACCAGCCAGGCGCAGTGCTCGGCGTACCGGTCGTGGTCGACGGACAGGTCGTCGCGGAGGGGGAGGGCGGTGGCGACGAGGACTCCGTGCCAGGGGCGGGTGCGGGTGCGGGGGTGGGGGCTCTCGGTCATGGGGCTCCTTCCTCGGGTCGTTCTTCGTGTGCGGGTGAGTGGGGGCTGGTCGCGCAGTTCCCCGCGCCCCTGGGAGGCCGCGCCGAGGGCCCGTCAGGGGCGAGGGGAACCGCGCGATCGGGTGGGGGCCCGGGATCGGCGGGGGCCGCGGCGGGAGCCGGTTCCTCGCCGGGAGGGGGTTCCTCGGCGGGGTGGCGGGCGAGTACGCCGAGCGGCACCGGGCGGGCGAACGGGATGCCGCCCGGGGCGGGTTCGCAGCCGGCGACGCCCGCGACGCCGTACCGGCAGATCCGGCCCTGGCACCAGCCCATCCCGGCCCGCGTCAGCAGTTTCACGGTGCGCAGGTCGCGCACCTCACCGAGCAGCGCGGCGGCGTCCCGTACCGCCCCGGCGGTGACCTCCTCACAGCGGCAGACCACCGTGTCGTCGGTGACCTGCTCCGTCCAACCGGCGGGCGGCGCGTACGCGTCGTCGAGCGCGGCGGCGAACCGCCGCTGCCGGGCACGGAGTCGGGCCGCCGCGACCCAGGACGCGGGGTCGGGTTCCCGGCCGTGCAGTCGCGCCGCGATCGAGCGGCCCGCGATCTCCCCCTCCGCCAGGGCGAGTTCGGCGCCGCCGACGCCCGTGGTCTCGCCCGCGGCCCACACCCCGGGCGTGCTGGTGCGCTGTTCGGCGTCGACCTGCACGGCCGCGCCGTCCAGGCGGCAGCCCAGCGGTCCCGCCAGGTCGGTGTGCGGGATCAGGCCGTGGCCGACGGCCAACGTGTCGCAGGGGATCCGGCGTTCGGTGCCGGGGCGGACGCGGCCGTGGTCGTCCAGGGCGGCGACGGTGACGGCGGTGAGACGGTCGGGACGCGGTCCGCCGCCGAAGCCGCGCCCACCGCCCGCGCTGCTCGAGCCGCCCGCGGGGTGCTCGCCGTCCCTGCTGTCCCCGCCACCCCTATGGTCCCCGCCACCCGGGGGCCGCTTCCCGTCCCTGCGGCCCTCGCCGCCCGAGGGTCGCTCTTGGTCTGTGCCGCCTCTGCTGCTCGTGGGTTGTTCTCGGTCCGGGTCGCTTCCGCTGCTCGTGGGGCGCTCCCCGTCCGGGTCGCCTCCGCTGTCCCCGAGACGCTCCCCGGTCGGGGCGGCCCCGAGCTGCCCCCCATCCGCGCCATGCGCCGCCACGACCGTGTGCCGTGTGTGCACCCGTACTCCGTGGCGCAGCAGCCGCAGTGCGTAGGCGGCGCCCTCGGCGAGCTTCGCCGGTTCGGCGGCGAGGGCCCCGGGGTGCCGCAGGAACGCGCGAGGGTCCGCGGACTCCACGAGCGCGGCGACCCGGGCGCCCGCCGCGGCCAGCGCGGTCGCGACGGGCAGCAGCAGCGGCCCCGTGCCGGCGACCACCGCGCTGCGGCCGGGCAGCACCAGACCGCCCTTGAGCAGCGCCTGCGCGCCGCCCGCCGTGACGACACCGGGCAACGTCCAGCCGGGGAACGGCAGCACCTTCTCGTAGCCGCCCGTGGCCAGCAGGACGCCGTCGGCCCGGACCGCCACGCCCTCCTCCTGGCCGGGGCCGAGCAGGGCGTGCACCGTGAAGCCCTTGTCCTCGGACTCCCGCTCCACATACCAGACATGATGATCCGTCAGGTGAGTGATACGGCCCGCCGCCACCTGCTCGGACAGCTCCCCGCGCAGCCGCTGCCAGGTGCCGCGGCCGTGGTGCAGGGCCCGCGGGAGCCGGGCCCCGAGCGCGGCGGCGGGCTGCCGGTGGAACTGTCCGCCCGCCTGCGCGGCCGCGTCGACGAGGGTGACCCGTACGCCCCCGGCGGCGGCCGCCAGGGCGGCGGCGAGGCCCGCGGGCCCCGCGCCGATCACCGCGAGCCGGGGCGTCCGGTCACGTGTCATCGTGGCCCGTCCCCTCCTGGGTGCGGATGGTGTCGCCCGGCCGCGCCACGACCAGGCAGGCGCGTTGCCCGGGGCGGCCGTTGACGGTCACCAGGCAGTCGAAGCACACGCCGATGCCGCAGAACACCCCGCGCGGCCGGCCGCCGACGCGCGTGGTCCGCCACGACGTCACGCCCGCGGCCCACAGCACGGCGGCGATCGTCCGGCCGGGCAGGGCCTCGATCTCCCGGCCGTCGAACGTGACCGTGAACGCGGGCTCCGGGCGGGCCCGCGCCAGCCTCAGCGGGTCCATGCGCCCCGCCCCCACGAGTCCCTGGTCATCCCGTCACGGCCTCCTCCGGTTTCTCGAAGCGCTCCGGGCGAAACGGCGTCAGGTCGATCTCCGGTGCCAGGCCCGTCAGCACCCGCGCGAGCGCGTGGCCGGTGCCGGTGGCGAGCCCGATCCCCGCGCCCTCGTGCCCGCAGGCGTGGAACAGGCCGGGCGCGCGCGGGTCGGGGCCGATCGCGGGCAGATGGTCCGGCAGGTAGGGCCGGAAGCCCAAGTAGCCGCGCAGCGCGCGTACGTGTTCCAGGAACGGGAACAGCCGGGTCGCCCCGGCCGCCAGGGCGCGCGCGACCGGCAGCGAGAACGACCGGTCGAAGCCGACCCGTTCGCGGCTCGCGCCGATCAACACCGGCCCCGCGGCGGTGCCTTCGACGACCGGCGAGGTCTGGAGCGCCGCCGAGTCGCTCGCCACGTCGGCCACGTAGTCGGCGGCGTACACCTTGTGCCGTACCAGGCGTGGCAGCGGCTCGGTGACCAGGACGAAGCCGCGTCGGGGGAGTACGGGCAGGTGCACCCCGGCGAGCGCGGCCAGCTCGCCGCCCCAGGTGCCGGCGGCGTTCACCACGGCCGGGGCGTGGAGGTCGCCGCGGTCGGTCCGCACCCCCGCGACCGCGCCGCCGGGGCCGCGCAGCACCCCGGTCACCGTGTGCCCGGCGAGCAGCCGCGCGCCGGAGGACCGGACCAGGCGGGCGGCGGCCAGGGCGGGCATGACCTGGGCGTCCTGCGGATAGAGCACCCCGCCCGCCATGCCCGGCGCGAGGTGCGGCTCCAGTTCGGCGAGCCGGTCCGGGGCGAGGGCGACCGCCTCGACCCCCGCGGCGCGCTGCCCGGCGGCGAAGCCCGTCAGCGCGGTGAGGGCGTCCGCCGTGTCCGCGACCACGACCCCGCCCTTGGCCTCGTACTCGATCGACGCCCCGAACTCGTCCGCCAGGTCCGTCCACAGGCGGGCCGACAGCAGGGCGAGGTCCAGTTCGGGGCCGGGTTCCTTGTCGGAGACGAGCAGATTGCCCTCGCCCGCGCCGGTCGTGCCGCCGGCCACCGGGCCGCGGTCCACGAGGGTGACGTCGAGGCCCGCCCGAGCCGCGTACAGGGCACATGCCGCACCCGCCATGCCGGCTCCGACGACCACGACATCGCAGGTCAGTCGCTTCCCCACGGCAGTAATATGTCACATGGCACACCGGGTGGGAAGGGTGCCGCACGGGGTCCGGGGCGTCCCGTCACGGGGTCCGTGGGTGTGCCGTCACGGGTCGCGCACGGGGTGGCGCCTGGTCGTTCGGTCCCGTACAGAGGCGTCCGCGGCGGCCCCGTCGTCGTACGGACCGGCTCACGCGTCCGGCGCGGCGACCCGCACCCGGCGGCTTCCGCAGCGGGCGCAGACCGCGTCGGACAGCGGTGTGCGCATCGCGCGTCCCGCCTCGTCGACGTACTCCTGCGGGCCGGGGCCGGGGCCGGCCGGGTCCGCGGTCGGGTCGGTCACGAACACCACCCGGAAGGTGGCCTCCCAGGCGTTGCCGCAGTCACGGCACCGGAACGCGAACGTCTCGGGCACCGCGTCCGGCGGCGCCCCGCCGTACGCCTCCGGTCGCCCACCGTCCGTCATGTGCGGGGCCGCCTTCCCGGATGTGCCGTTCCCTTTCTCCAGGCCACGCCCTGCCGCCCCGCGCGGCAACTCGAACGCCCCGTCCGGCGTGCCCGGACCCGCCCCCGCCGCGACACTTGGCCCATGCCGGGGCCGAAGGGGTGATCATGCTGCCGGGCTTCTTCACCAGGGCGGTCGAGATCCTGCTCGGCCGCGACGGCCGCTCGCTGCATCTGAAGGCGGCGGGTGCGGCGACGGCCGTCCTCGTGGCGGTCATGGTCCTGGGCTCCTGGGCGGTGGTCGCCGCCGAGGACGGAGCGCACCGCGCGACCATCACGTCGTACCCCCTGGCGCTGTGGTGGTCCGTCGAGACCGCGACCACCGTGGGCTACGGCGACCTGTATCCGGTGACGCCGTGGGGGCGGGTCGTGGCCGTGGTGGTGATGGTGGTCGGCATCACGACGTACGGCATGGTGACGGCGGCGCTGGCCACCTGGTTCGTGGGCCGGGAGCAGAAGCGGCGGGAGCGCGCGCACCGGCTGCGCGAGGAGACCCGCGCGCTGCACGAGCGCTTCGACCGGCTGGAGCGGCTGCTGACGACGGGCGGCCGGGGGACCGGCCCGAGCTGAGCCGGGTCTCCGGCCGCCCTTTCGGACTCTCCGATGTCCCAGGCGTGGACGCCCCCTTGACGCGGCTCGCGCGCGGATCGACACTCCAGGTGGGAATCCTAGTGAACAGGTAGGGAAGAGCATGGGGCGCCTCCAGCCGGTCACCAGCGCAGTGCATGGCACGCCGTGGCCGTCGCCCCTTCTGACCACCCGCCGACACATCGACCTGCTGCGTGTGTGCAGCGCGATCAGGCCCCTGGGCTGAGCCCCGCGCGTCCCCGGGCGAACCTCGGCCGGCGGTGTCCCGTGGACACCGTCCTCTCGGCGCGCGCTCCTCAGCATCCGTCCGCCCACCCGGCTCCGGAACCGCCCAACCCCCCAACCCAGCCGCCACCCTGTCGCAACCGCCGCGCGCCCACCCGCGCGCCCACCCCGGGGAGACACATGTCCGTCCTGCCCATCGCCGCCCACCCGTCCGCGCAGCCCCATCCGGCGTTCCGCGGCCGCATCGGGTGCGACGCCCGCAGCGGCCACTACGCCGTGCCGGGCCGCTACCGCCTGCACCTGTCGACGTCCTGTCCGGGCGGCCTGCGCATCGCCGTCGCCCACAGCCTGCTGGAACTGTCCGCCACCTGCCCGGTGACCGTCCTGCCCGCTGTCCCCGACGGCCCGGACGGCGGTCACACGGCGCTGCTCCCGCTGTACGAGGCGACCGCCCACCGCCACCCCGGGCCCGCCCTCGGCCCCGTGCTCAGCGACGACTGGTCGGGCCGGATCGTCAGCACCCACGCCCCCGACATCATGCGCGACCTGGCCCGGCGCTTCGGCGGTGACCGCCTCGCGCTGTACCCGTGCGGTGCCGAGTCGGAACTCGACGCCGTCGAGCGGATGTGCGCGACGGGCATCGAGGACGCCGCCCAGCGCGCCGGGGACGCCGACACCGGACCCGAGGAGCGTGCCGCGGCCCTCGACCGGCTCTTCGAGACGCTGGGCGCCCTGGAGCGCTGGCTCGACGGGCGGACGTACATGATCCGCGATCAGATCACCGCTGCCGACGTCGAGTTGTGGGTCTCGCTCGTCCAACTGGACACCGTGCACCGCAATCACCTCGACGCCGCGGCCGTCCACCGCCTCGCCGCGCATCCCGTGCTGTGGTCGTACGCGCGCCGTCTGGCCGCCCGTCCGGCGTTCGGCGGCCATCTCGACCTCGACGGCATCGCCCGCCGCCACCACGCCCGTTGCAAGGGCCTGGAGGCGGCCGGCGCCGCCGTCCAGATCCTGGACTGGGCGGCGCACGCCGCGGACACCGACACCACCCCCGCCCAGGTGGACAGGTACTGAACGCGCCTCCCCGCGTTCCACCCATTGGACCGGCGTTGACTTCCTTCCGGCCAACTGGCTTACTTACGACCCAGAACGGTCATGAGTGTCAGCGACAAGCCCTGGCTCGCTGGCCGGCAACCCTCGCGCCGCGGTGGGGTGCCCCAGGTGACGACCGGACCGGAGACATCTCGGTAAGCGCGAAGGCCCCTCGTGGGCCCGCAGAGTGAACAGGTGACGGACATGTACGCAGCGCTCAGGACGGCGAACCGCCGCTCCCGCCGCTGCGTACGGCCGTCCCTGGAGCCCCTGGTCGCCGACCGGGCCGTCGATCTGCTCCGCGTCAACAGCGCACTGTGTACCGCACCGGGCCGCGCCCGCTGTCGGGTCTGACCACCCGATTCCGCGCCCGGGCCCGCGTCCGGGTCTGACCGGTTCCGTACCCGGCCCCGCCTCGAGGGCCGGTTCGATCCCCGGCCGGCTCGCCGCCGGGTCCCACCGGAATCCGTGTCCGGCCCGCGCCCGGGTCCGCCCGGACATCCCGGTTCAGGCCCACTGCCGGGGCTGACCGGACATCCGTGTCCAGGCCCGTCGGGGCCGACCGGACATCCGTGTTCAGGCCCGTCGGGGCCGAGCGGAGCTCCCGTTCGGCACCCGTGGCCCGAACTCGCCGCGTCCCGCCCGCGTTCCTGACGCACACCGCCCGAGCGGTGTGCCGTACTCCGCCCAGCTCCCGGTTCCCGTGTGCTCCCGTACGCCGCCGCGCCGTGCCCCCGTGCCGTCGCCGTGGCGGGCGCGCGCCGTGCCCCGGGGCCATCGACTCAGCCGGAGCCCGCCATGAGTGAACCCCCAGGCGCCGTAGTGTCGCTCGTCGACGCACCGGCCGCCGAGCCCCCGTCCAGGCCGCTCACCGCCCAGCGGGTGCTGCCCCTGCGCAGGCCCGGACGCTGGGCCGTGACCGCCGTCGTGGTGGTGCTCGTCGCCCAGATCGTCCACGGCCTCGCCACCAACCCCTTCTACCAGTGGGACCGCTTCCGCTACTGGTTCCTGCGCCCGACCATCCTCGACGGCCTCGGCATCACCCTCGAAGTCGCCGCCCTGAGCGCGGTGTTGGGCCTGCTCGGCGGGATCGTCCTCGCGCTCGGCCGGCTCTCCGGCAGCCCCGTGCTGCGCGCCGTCAGCTGGACCTACACCTGGCTGTTCCGCTCCGTGCCGCTGATCGTCGTGCTGATCTTCCTCTACAACTTCAGCGCCCTGTACAAGACGGTGAGCCTGGGCATCCCCTTCGGCCCGTCGTTCATCTCCTTCGACGAGTCGAAACTCGCCACCGACATGGCCGTCGCCGTCGTCGGCCTCAGCCTCAACGAGGCCGCCTACGCCGCCGAAGTGGTCCGCGGCGGCATCCTCTCCGTCGACCAGGGCCAGCACGAGGCGGCCTCCGCGCTCGGCCTGCCGGGGGGCTACCAGTTCACCCGCATCGTCTTCCCGCAGGCGCTGCGCTCCATCACCCCGAACTACGTCAACCAGCTGATCGGCCTCATCAAGAGCACCTCGCTGGTGTTCTACGTGTCGCTGCTCGACCTGTTCGGCTCCGTGCAGTCCATGGGCAGCACCTACCCCGGCGACATCGTGCCGCTGCTGCTCGTCGCCACCGTCTGGTACCTGATCCTCACCAGCGTGGTGTCCGTCGTCCAGTTCTACGTCGAGCGGTACTTCGCCCGGGGCGCCACCCGCACCCTGCCGCCGACACCGTTGCAGAAGGCGCGGGCCGCCCTGGCCGACCTGCGCACCCGGCTGCGCAGGGAGGCCGCCGTATGACCGCCACCGCCCCGGCCCTCGACAAGACCGCGCCCGCCGCGGTCGAGGTCCACGACGTCCACAAGTGGTACGGCGCCCATCGCGTCCTCGACGGCATCGACCTGACCGTCCGCCCCGGCGAGGTCACCGTGATCCTCGGCCCGTCCGGCTCCGGCAAGTCGACGCTGCTCCGCGTCATCAACCACCTGGAGAAGCCCGAGATCGGCTACGTCAGCGTCAACGGCGAGCTGATCGGCGTGAAGCGGCAGGGCGAGCGGCTCAAGGAGCTGAGCGAGCGGGCCATCCTCGCCCAGCGCAGCCACATCGGCTTCGTCTTCCAGAACTTCAACCTCTTCCCGCACCTGACCGTCCTCGACAACGTCGCCGCCGCGCCCGTCGCCACCGGCCGGCTCGCCAAGCCGGAGGCGCTGCGGCTCGCCCGCGACCTGCTCGACCGGGTCGGGCTCGCCGACAAGGCCGACGCCTATCCACGGCAGTTGTCCGGCGGTCAGCAGCAACGCGTCGCCATCGCCCGCGCGTTGGCGCTGCGCCCCGGGATCATCCTCTTCGACGAGCCGACCTCGGCGCTCGACCCCGAACTCGTGGGCGAGGTGCTCTCCGTCATCAAGGACCTGGCGACCAGCGGCACCACGCTCGTCATCGTCACCCACGAGATCGGATTCGCCCGCGAGGTCGCCGACCGCGTCGTCTTCATCGACGCCGGACGGATCGTCGAACAGGGCCCACCGCACGAGGTGCTGGACCGGCCCCGCCACGAACGGACCCGGGACTTCCTCAGCAAGGTCCTCTGAGGCCTGCCCCTCGTACCTCTTCTCCACTCTCTCCACCCGCACCTCAGCGAGACAAGGAAAGCCATGCGCACCCACATCTCCCGACGCAGCCTGATCCGCGGCATCACCGCGGCGACCGCGGTCGCCGCCCTCGCCTCCGGACTCGCCGCCTGCGGTGGCGACAGCGAGGCCGCCACCACGACCGACGCCGCCGGGACGGTGAGCATCGGCAAGAACTCCAACGGCGCCGCCACCCCCGTCACCCTGAAGGTGTCCGAGGTGAAGTCCATCAGCGCCGAACTACCGGCCGCCGTACGCAAAAGAGGCACGCTGAAGATAGCCGTCGGCGCGCTGCCGGACGGCTTCCCGCCGCTCGCCTTCATCGGCGACGACCAGAAGACCCTCACCGGCTCCGAGCCCGACCTGGCCCGGCTGGTCGCCGCCGTCCTCGGCCTCAAGCCCGAAGTGTCCAACTACACCTGGGAGAACATGTTCGTCGGCGTCGACAGCGGCAAGGCCGATGTCGCCCTCGCCAACGTCACCGACACCGAGGAACGCAAGCAGAAGTACGACTTCGCCTCCTACCGCCAGGACAACGTCGGCTTCGAGGTGCTGAAGAAGAGCACCTGGAACTTCGACGACAACTACGAGAACCTCGCGGGCAAGACGATCGCCGTCGACAACGGCACCAACCAGGAGAAGATCCTGCTGGAGTGGCAGACCAAGCTGAAGAAGGAGGGCAAGTCCCTCACCGTCAAGCACTTCGCCAGCAAGAACGCCACGTACCTGGCCCTGACCGGCGGGCGCATCGACGCCTACTTCAACGCCAACCCCGGCCTCGCCTACCACGAGAAGCAGACGGCGAGTTCACCGAACCCGACCCGCAGCGCCGGCACGTACTCCGGCGCCGGGGCCACCCTCCAGGGCCTGATCGCCGCCACCACCAAGAAGGACAGCGGCCTCGCCAAGCCCATCGCGGACGCCATCAACCACCTGATCGCGAACGGGCAGTACGCCAAGTGGCTCAAGGCGTACAACCTCTCCAACGAGGCCGTCGCGAAGTCCGAGGTCAACCCGCCCGGCCTGCCCCTCGACAACTCCTGACCACACCGGGACATCAGCGCACCGTCGCCGCGCCCGCCGCACCCGCGGCGGGCCGGCGATCCCGTACGGACCCCCAGGAAGGCACCGACTCGTGTCCTCGACCTCCGCATCCCCGCTGCATCTCGCCGTAGCCCTGGACGGCACCGGCTGGCACCCCGCCTCCTGGCGCGAGCCGGCCGCCCGTCCCAAGGAGTTGTTCACCGCCGCCTACTGGGCCGCACTCGTCGCCGAGGCCGAACACGGCCTGCTCGACTTCGTCACCTTCGAGGACGGCCTCGGCCTCCAGTCCACCCGCTACGACGCCCCCGACGGCCGCACCGACCAGGTCCGCGGCCGCCTCGACGCCGTCCTGACCGCCTCCCGCGTCGCCCCCCTGACCCGGCACATCGGGCTGGTGCCGACCGTGATCGCCACCCACACCGAGCCGTTCCACCTCTCCAAGGCCATCGCCACCCTCGACTACGTCAGCTCCGGCCGCGCCGGACTGCGCGTGCAGATCAGCGGCCGGCCCTACGAGGCCGACCACTTCGGCCGCCGCACCCTGTCCCCGCTCACCTTCGCCGAACTGCGCGGCCCCGCCGGACAGGCGCAGGTCACCGAACTCTTCGACGAGGCCGCCGACTACGTCGAGGTGATCCGCCGGCTCTGGGACAGCTGGGAGGACGACGCCGAGATCCGTGACGTCGCCACCGGACGCTTCATCGACCGCGACAAGCTGCACTACATCGACTTCGAGGGTGGCCACTTCAGCGTCAAGGGCCCGTCGATCACCCCGCGCCCGCCGCAGGGCCAGCCGCTCGTCACCGCCCTCGCCCACCAGACCGTGCCCTACCGGCTGGTGGCCCGCCAGGCCGACCTCGGCTACGTCACCCCGCACGACGCGGACGACGCCCGCCGAATCGTCGCGGAGGTCCGCGCCGAGCAGGAGCAGGCCGGCCGCTCCGCCGAACCGCTGCACCTCTTCGGCGACCTGGTGGTCTTCCTCGACGACGACCAGGCCGCGGCGGAGGACCGGCGCGCCCGCCTGGACGAGCTCGCGGGCGAACCCTACGTCAGCGACGCCCGGACCTTCGCCGGTACACCCGCACAACTCGCCGACCTCCTGCAGGAGTTCGCGGAGGCCGGGCTGACCGGATTCCGGCTGCGCCCCGCGGTCGCCGCACACGACCTGCCCGCCGTCAGCCGCCGCCTGGTCCCCGAACTCCAGCGCCGCGGCGCCTTCCGCACCGCCTACGAGGCCGACACCCTGCGCGGCCTGCTGGGCCTTGCCCGCCCCGCCAACCGCTACTCCGCCGCCTGAGCCGGAAGGCCGATCACTCCCATGAGCAGCAAGCCGCTGAAGCAGATCCATCTGGCCGCCCACTTCCCGGGCGTCAACAACACCACCGTGTGGAGCGACCCCGAGGCCGGCAGCCACATCGAGTTCAGCTCCTTCGCCCACTTCGCGCGGACCGCCGAACGCGCCAAGTTCGACTTCCTGTTCCTCGCCGAGGGGCTGCGCCTGCGCGAACAGGGTGGACACATCTACGACCTGGACGTGGTCGGACGGCCCGACACCTTCACGATCCTGGCCGCGCTGGCCGCCGTCACCGAGCACCTCGGCCTGGCCGGCACCATCAACTCCACCTTCAACGAGCCCTACGAGGTGGCCCGCCAGTTCGCCAGCCTCGACCACCTCTCCGGCGGCCGCTCCGCCTGGAACGTCGTCACCTCCTGGGACGCCTTCACCGGCGAGAACTTCCGCCGCGGCGGCTTCCTGCCGCAGGAGGAGCGCTACTCCCGGGCCAAGGAGTTCCTCGCCACGGCCGGTGAACTCCTCGACGCCTGGCACGGGGACGAGATCGTCGCCGACCAGGCGAGCGGGGTGTTCCTGCGCGACGCCAAGGCCGGCTCCTTCGTCCACACCGGACAGCACTTCGACATCCACGGCCAGTTCGACGTGCCGCGCTCCCCGCAGGGCCGCCCCGTGATCTTCCAGGCCGGCGACTCCGAGGAGGGCCGCGAGTTCGCCGCGGCCGGTGCCGACGCCATCTTCAGCCGGTACGCCGCCCTCGACACCGGCCAGGCGTTCTACGCCGACGTCAAGGGGCGCCTCGCCAAGTACGGCCGTCGGTCCGACCAGTTGCTGATCCTGCCCGCCGCGACCTTCGTGCTCGGCGACACGGACGCCGACGCCGAGGAGCGGGCCCGGCACGTGCGCCGCGCCCAGGTCAGCGGGGCCACCGCGCTCAAGCACCTGGAGTTCGTCTGGAACCGGGACCTGTCCTCCTACGACCCCGAAGGACCGCTGCCGGACGTCGACCCGGACGTCGGCGACGACCACATCTCCAAGGGCCGCGCCCAGGTCCGGATGTACCGGGACCCGCTGGCCACCGCCCGCGAGTGGCGCGAACTCGCCGCGGCCAACAACTGGTCCATCCGCGACCTGGTCATCCACACCGGCAACCGGCAGACCTTCGTGGGCTCCCCGGCGACCGTCGCACGGACCATCAACGAGTTCGTCCAGGCCGACGCGAGCGACGGGTTCATCCTCGTCCCGCACATCACCCCGGGCGGCCTCGACGAGTTCGCCGACACGGTGGTGCCGCTCCTCCAGGAGCAGGGCGTCTTCCGTACCGAGTACGAGGGTCCGACCCTGCGTCACCACCTGGGGCTCGCCCACCCGGACGACGAGCGGGCGGAGCGGGCGGCGTCGTAGGACAGACCGGGCTCATGCGGTGACCGCGGCGGCCGGGCACGTCACCTTCGGGGGCGAGCGATCGGTCCGGCCGTCAGACCGCGGCGGCCGGGCACGTCTCCCTCCCCCGAAGGTGACGTGCCCGGCCCTTTCCCCCGGCGCCGGACCGTGGTTGCGGTGTCCCGGCGGTGCGGTCGTGTGCCGTCACCAGCACATGACCGCCGTCTCTCCCGTGCCCCACGCGGAGTACAGGCGCACCCGGACGGCATAGCGCCGCCCCTTCACGAGGCGCACCCGGACCGTGGCGTTGCGCGGTGTCCCCCCGTCGTCCTCGCCCGCGAGATAGCGCGGTTCGCCGCCGCGCTCCTCGAAGACCACCACGACGGCGTCGCTCGCCCCGAACGTGCCGACGCGGTACTCGCGGGTCTCCGGCGGATCGACGTCGAAGTCGGCCTGCCCGCCCGGGGCCAGCCGCAGCGCGGCCGAGCGGAACGGCACCAGGGCGCCCGGCCGCGCCGCCCCGGCCGGCGGGTACCAGCGCAGGGCGAACTCCCGGTCCGCGGGCGAGAGCGCCCCGGGCGGATGGAGCCCCCCGCGGTACTGCTCCGGCTCCAGGATCAGCCCCGGCCCGAACGGGTAGTGCATGACCGAATGCGGGTCCCAGACGCCGCCGTTGACCTCGTCAGGGTCCAGCTTTCGCAGGATGTTGACGTAGGTGGTGTCCCGGCTCCAGAAGTGCGGCGGACCGGCCAGGTCGGCGTAGACCGCCTCGTCGTCCCAGTGGATGCCGGCGAGCGGGCTCTGGTGCTCGTGCGACATGCCGAGCGCGTGCCCGATCTCGTGCAGCGCCGTGCCCCGCTGCCCCGGCGCGGTGAGGTCCCAGCCGAAGTTCATGGTGCGCTCGTTCAGGCCGACGGCCAGCGCGTCCCGGCCCACCGCCGACCAGGAGCCGGCGCCGTGCTGGAAACCGATGCGCAGCTCGGCCTCCGACCGGTCGGCGACCTCGGTGAAGGACACCCCGATCCCGAGGCGCTGCCACTCCTCGAAGCACTCGCGCACGACGTCCCGTTGCTCCTTGGCCCCCGCCCAGGACACCCGCCGGGTCTGCCCGGTCCCCGGGACGGGGATCACCGACGCGTCGGAGTCCGCGTCGAGGAAGCAGTAGTGCAGGACCGTGCCGTTGACCCACATCTGCCGCCCGCCGACGAGCGCGCTCAGCCGCTGCGCGGCCAGCCCCGGCGCGTACGGCGGGTCCGGCTGCTGCGCGAGCGAGCAGTAGCGGGCGGTCATGCGCCCAGCCTGGCCCCAGCGCGCGGCCGGACACCTGAGTCGGGGGGTACTCAAGTCACCCTGTATCAGGCATGAGTAACCGTGCTCTAGTTTCCGTGACGACTTTCGCGCGGGACCCGAAGGCCCTCGAACCGCCCTGGCAGTTCACCGGTCGCGACGACGAACTGGAGCTGGTGCGGCGCTCCTTGACCGGCGGCCGCGCCGGGGCGGTGGTCACCGGGCCGGCCGGCTGCGGCCGGACCCGGCTGGTCGTCGAGGCCGTCCGCGGCATCGACCATGTCCGGGTGACCGGCACACCCGGCACCCGCGGTCCGGCCTTCGCGGCCTTCGCGCACCTCCTGCCCGAGCCGGTGACCCTGCACCGCGCGCTGCACCTGTTGTCCGACGTGCGACTGCTGGTCGTCGACGACGCCCATCTGCTGGACGACGCCTCCGCCGCACTCGTGCACCAGCTCGCCGTGCAGGGCCGGACCCGGCTGCTGGTGACCGCCGTCGACGGGCCGCGCGTCCCGGACGCGGTGTCCAGGCTGTGGACCGGCGACCTGCTGCCCCGGCTGGTGCTGGCGCCGCTGCCCCACGAGGCGGTCGCCCAGCTGCTCGGCGCGGGTGCCGGGAGCGGGCCCGATCCGCTCACCGTGACGCGCCTGTACCGCCTGTGCCGGGGCGATCTGCGGCTGCTGCGCGAGCTGTCGGGCGCGGTGCGCGAACGCGGCGCGCGCACCCGGCTGCCCGACAGCGGCGAGTGGGCCTGGCGCGGGCCCGTCCCCGTCACCACCGCCGTCCGCGAACGCGCCGCCGCCGTGCTGGACCGCACCGGGGCCGGGGAACGCGTCGCGCTCGAACGGCTCGCGTTCGCCGAGCCGTTGTCGCTCTCGCCGGACGAGGACGGCCTCGACCTGGCCATCCTCGAGCGCCTGGAGGCGGACGGCTGCGTCCACGCCGACGAGCACGGCCGGGTCCGGCTCGCGCACCCCCTCTACGGGCCGGTGCTGCGGGCCCTGGCCGGGCGGCTGCGGGCCGGGCGCCTGTCCCGCGCCCCCGGGCATCGCGCCGCCGCCCTGGAGCGGGAGACCGCCGCGCTGCGGTACCGGATCGCCGAGGCCGACGTACACGACGGGTCCGCGCCGCTCGGGGAGTGGCTCGTCGCGGAGGGGGTGCCGGTCCCGGCCGAACACGCGGCTGTGCGCGCCGCGTTCGCCCGACTGCGGGGCGAGCTGCGCGAGGCGGCCGCCTGGGCCCGCGAGGGCCTGCGCACCGCTCCCGGAGACCGCGCGTGCCGCGTGGAACTCGCGTTGGCCGTCACGCAGTCGGGGGCGGGGGAGGGTCGCACGGGCGAGGCCCAGGCGCCGGTCGAGGCGACGGGGTCGGTCGAGGCGCCCCGGATCGCCGGAACCCCTGCGGCCGCGGCGACCCGGCCCACCGCCCGACGCGGGGAGGCCGAGGGTGCCGTGCGGCCTGGCGGAGGGCGCGGGGAGGTCGGGGGTGGCTCGCGGCCCGGCGGCGGGCGGCGTGAGACCGAGGGCGTCCTACGGCCTGGCGGCGAGTGCGGTCAGGCCGGGGGCACCGCCGGCCCGCAGGCCACCCCCGGCCTCACCACGCCCACCGCCAGGCCGCACGGCACCCAGTGTGGTGAGACCGAGGGCGCCCGGGCGGCCGTCGCGGCCGTTGGCCGGACCCCGGGCGTGCCGGCCGGCTACGACGCCGTACGGCTGGGGCGTGCCGAGCGGGGCGCGCTGCCCGGTGACGGGGTGTTCGCGCGCCACGCGGACGCGCTCGCCCGCCGTGACGGGCCCGCCCTCGACCGGGCGGCCGAGGCGCTGGAGGAGCGCGGGTTCCTGCTCTTCGCGGCCGAGGCGTACGCCCAGGCCGTCGGCGCGCACCGCGACCCGCGGGCCGCCAGGGTCTCCCGCACCCGGGCCATGGCGCTCGCTCGCCGCTGCCAGGGTGCCCGCACGCCGGCCCTGAACGGCCTCGTCCTCGGCGAACTCACCGCACGCCAGCGGCAGATCGTCACGCTGGCCGCCGCCGGGCTGAGCAACCGCGAGATCGCGGAGCGGCTCACGCTGTCCGTGCGCACCGTCGGCAACCATCTCTACGGCGCCTACACCCGCCTCGGGGCGGGCGACCGGGGCGCGTTGCCGTGGCTCGTGGAGCTCCCGGCGGCCGAGCCGGCCTGACCGGGGCGTCGACGGGGCGCGGCCGTCGGGATCGGCCCGGCGGCCGCGTGCGCTCACTCCTTGCCGGTCCACTCCATGGGGCCGCCGCCCAGCCACTCGATGAGATGGGGGTCGTCCACGGCGGTGTCGTGGGCGGGCAGGCCCGCGCCGTGCACGAGCTCCATCACGTCGAACAGGCTGTACGCGATGCCCGCGCGCTTGCCTTTGATCGTCACCTCGCGCCCGCCGTCCGGGGACGGCGGATGGACGACCACCGGGGGCCGCTTCTCCATGGCACCACCATGCGCCTGTCCGGCGGATCGCGCAGCTCGACCGGGCCGAACGGGCTCGCCGCCGCTGGGCGCGGGTGTGCGTCCGCGGGCCGGTGGGGGCTGGTCGCGCAGTTCCCCGCGCCCCTGGGTGAGCCTGCCCGCCCCACCCTGCGGGGGCGCGAGGAATTGCGCGATCGGCCACGACGGGCCCGCACGGGGGCAGGAGGTCGAGTCCCCGTCCGCGGGCCGGTGGGGGCCTGTCGCGCAGTTCCCCGCGCCCCTCAGGGGGCTGGGGTGGGCCCACCCCAGGGGCGCGGGGAACTGCGCGATCGGGCACGACGGGCCCGCGCGGGGCCACTGGGGGCGTGTCCCTTCAGGGGCGCGGGGAACTGCGCG
>NZ_LAVA02000128.1 GCF_000974985.2 Streptomyces mangrovisoli
GGGGAAGGGGGCGTCCCGTGGCGGACCCGTGGCAGCTCGGCGCGAGGCCGGTGGCGGATCAGTGGCCCGCCCCCGCCCCGGGAAAAGCACGCCAACCCCCGGAGGGAATCCGCGAACCCCCGGAGGGAATAAGCGGGGAGTCTCTCCTGTTGCGGCAGGGGCAAGCGCCGGACGACCCAGGAGGCAGACCCCGTGACGGCTGAAGACGAGATTCGCGGACCGGCACGCGGAACCGCGCCCGTCGCGCTCTCCGTGCTCGACCTGGTCACCGTGGGGGCCGGCAGCACCGCGGGGGACGCGCTGCGGACCAGCGTCGCGCTGGCCCGGCTCGCCGAGGCACGCGGCTACCACCGGTACTGGGTGGCCGAGCACCACTCCATGCCCGGTGTCGCCTCCTCCTCGCCCGCCGTGATCCTCGCCCACCTCGCCGCCCACACCGACCGCATCCGGCTCGGCTCGGGCGGCGTGATGCTGCCCAACCACGCCCCCCTGGTCATCGCGGAGCAGTTCGGCACGCTGGAGGCCATGGCGCCCGGCCGGATCGACCTCGGCCTCGGGCGCGCCCCGGGCACCGACGGCGCGACCGCCGCCGCCCTGCGCCGCAGCGCCACCCTGCACGAGGGCGCCGACGACTTCCCCGAGCAGCTCGCCGAGCTCGTCCGCTTCCTCGACGACGACTTCCCCGACGGGCATCCGTACGGCAGGATCCACGCCGTCCCCGGCCCCGTGCAGGCGACCTCGCCCGGCGGCGTGCAGTCCCCGCACCGGCCGCCGGTGTGGCTGCTCGGCTCCTCCGGGTTCAGCGCCCAGCTCGCCGGGCTGCTCGGGCTGCCGTTCGCCTTCGCCCATCACTTCTCCGCCCGCAACACCATCCCCGCGCTCGATCTCTACCGGGAGAACTTCCGTCCCTCCGCGGTCCTCGACGCGCCGTACGCCCTCATCGGCGTCTCGGCGCTCGCGACCGACGACGAGAAGGAGGCGGGCCGGCAGGTCAGGGCGGCCGGGCTGAACATGGTCCGGCTGCGCACCGGGCGCCCCGGCCTCTTCCCGTCGCCACAGGACGCCGAGTCGTACCAATTCAACGAGATGGAGCGGGACTTCGTCGGCTCCTGGACGGCGAACATCGTCCACGGCGGCGCCGAGGAGGTCCGCGCCGGACTCGACGAGCTCCAGAAGCGCACCGGCGCCGACGAGTTGATGCTCACCTCGCACGCCCACCGCGGGGAGCTGCGGCTGCGCTCCTACGAACTGATCGCCGACGCCTACGGGTTGCCAACCGCGTAGGAACCGGCGCCGAGCAGCTCGGAGATGCGGTCCGGGGACACCGGCCGGGAGTACAGCCAGCCCTGGCCGGTGTCGCAGCCGATGGAGCGCAGCCGGGTCGCCTGCGAGGAGGTCTCCACGCACTCCGCGGTGACCGTCAGCCCGAGCCGGTGGGCCAGCTGGATCATCGCCTCGACGACGACCTCGTCGGCCGGGTTGGGCGCGGTGGCCCCGCCGCCCTGGTCCTCGTACTGGAAGCCGCGCACGAAGGAGCCGTCCAGCTTGAGGACGGAGACCGGCAGCCGGCTGAGGTAGGCGAGGTTCGAGTAGCCTGTGCCGAAGTCGTCGATGGCGATGCGCACGCCCATCTCGCTGAGCGCCTGCAGGGCCCGCAGCGGACGGCCCGCCGAACCCATGACCGCCGACTCGGTCAGCTCGATCTGGAGCAGATGGGGGGCGAGTCCGGTCTCCGCGAGGGCCCGCGCCACGTCCGACACCAGGTCGGAGTCCCACACCTGGCGGACCGCCACGTTGACGCTGACGAAGATCGGCGGCTCGGCCGGCCGCTCCAGCTGCCAGCGGCGGGCCTGGCGGCACGCGGTGAGCAGGATCCAGCGGCCGAGCGGCACGATCGAACCGTCCTCCTCGGCCAGCGCGATGAACCGATTCGGCGTCAGCATCCCGAACTGCGGGTGGTTCCAGCGCACCAGCGCCTCCACGCCGTGCAGCCGGTCGTCGTCCATGCCGACCAGCGGCTGGTACTCCAGCACGAACTCGCCGCCGGCGATCGCGGGCCGCAGGGTCGAGGCGAGCGCCTGACGGGTCATCCGGTGCGCGTTGCGCTCGGGGTCGAACAGTGTCCAGCGGGCCTTGCCGTCGGCCTTCGCCCAGTACAGCGTGGTGTCCGCGGCCTGCATCAGGCCGGTCGCGGTGGTGCCCGCCGCGTGCCGCTCGACGACCCCGATGGACGCCGACAGCGACAGGCGCCGGCCCGCGATGCCGAACGGCTCCTGAAGGGCCGTCAGCACCAACTCGGCCAGGCCCGCGAGTTGTTCGGTGCCGGTGGAGTCCTCCACGAGCAGCGCGAACTCGTCGCCGCCGAGCCGTGCCACCAGCGGGGTGCCGGCCCGGGTGAACCCGGACTCGTCGGCGCACCGGGTGAGCCGCTCGGCCACGGCGGCGAGCAGCCGGTCGCCGACCCGGTGGCCGAGGGTGTCGTTGATCGCCTTGAACCCGTCGAGGTCGAGGTAGCAGAGCCCGATCCGGCCGGTCCCGCTCAGCTCGTACGCCTCCGGCTCCAGCGCGGCCGTCAGCCGTTCGAAGAACAGCGCCCGGTTGGGCAGCCGGGTCACCGGGTCGTGCATCTGAAGGTGCCGCAGCCGCGCCTGGAGATCGCGGCGGGAGCTGATGTCGGTGAGGGAGAGCAGGACGCCGTCCGCGCCGCCGGGCAGCGGGGCGACGGTGATCTGGACCCAGAGCGCATGGCCGTCGGGGTGCTTCAGGCGCCGGGTGCAGCGCAGCCGGTTCCGGCCGTCGCGGAGCACCTCGCGGTACGCGTGCCAGGTGCGGGCGTCGGAGCCGAGGTCCACCAGTTCGGCCGCGGCCCGCCCGGCGAGCGGGGCGGGGTCGCTCCCGACGAGTGCGCCGAAGGCGGCGTTGGCGCCGACGACCAGTCCCTCGCGGTCGACCACGGCCATCGCGAGGGGGGCCGAGTCGAAGGCCGAACGGTAGGGCGCGGAGGGGTCCTTCGCCGGGGCGCCCGCGGCGCCGACGTCCCGGCCGGACCCCGTACCGGCCGGGGTCTCGATGTGACCGTACGTGACGTGTGTGAGGGCCGGCCGGGCGAGGTCTGTCGCGGGCGCCGGCCCTTCGGAGGTTCCGCTCACCGCTCGCTCCCGCAGTGCACTCGTTCCGTCCGTGCAGGAAAGTGTGCCGATCATAGAGGTTGGCCTCAGGCCCTTCCAGCCACTTCCCGGTGTCCCGGATCGACCCCAGACTGCGCCAGATCGTTTCTGCCCGCAGGTGGACGGCTTCTTGGGGTCATCGATCGCATGTGACGTTCCGTGAGTGTTTCGGGGGTGTCGCGGACGTTTCCCGGGCGTGGCGTGGTGCGGCGAGACCCGTGCGCCGCCGCCCTGCTCACCCTTCCGGTGCAGACAAACAGGGCATACAACACGAAATTCACACAGGCTGGATGCGGTGTCCCGCGAACCGTGTCCGGAGGTGCCTGTGTCGCGTCAGTTCCCCCTCAAGGGGCTCGCCGCCGTGTTCACCACCATGACGGCGCTGATCGCGACCTCGCTCATCACCGGTCCGTCGGTCGCCGAGCCCTTCTCGACGTCGCCGTGCGCCCTTCAGCGCACCGAGGCGCACCACTCGGAGGGCCTGGACACCTGGAACACCTCCTACGCGCGCCCCACCAAGCCACTCGACGCGGTGATGGTGTTCCTGTCGTTCCCCGACTCCACCCCGATGACCACCCCGGCCGAGCTGACGGCGGACCACTTCCCGGCCACCTCCCGCTTCTACGAACGCGCCTCCTACGGCCGCTTCACGGTGCGCCCGCATCCGCTGGACCACTGGATCCGGATGCCCAAGCCGTCGACGTCGTACGCGATACAACGGGACTGGGCGGCGAGCGACCGCACCGCCTATCTGCACGACGCGCTAGCCGTCGCCGATCCGCAGGTGGACTTCTCCCGCTACGCCATCGTGTACCTGGTCGCCGACCCGGACGCGCCCGGCGTGGACTCGGACGCGACGAAGGTCGTCAACCTGGACACCCCGCTGCGGGCGGACGGCACCGACATCCGGCGTGTGGTCACCGTCTTCGAGAAGCATCCGCCGGACCGGCTGGTGCTGGCCCACGAGACCGGCCACGTCTTCGACCTGCCCGATCTCTACCACCGGCCGGTGGACGGCAAGGGCGACTGGGACACGTACGTCGGCGACTGGGACCTGATGGGCAGCCAGTTCGGACTGGCCCCCGACCTCTTCGCCTGGCACAAGTGGAAGCTCGGCTGGCTCCGCCCGCAGCAGGTCGTCTGCGTGCGCGGGGTGGCGCCCACCCGGCTCACCCTGGAGCCGCTGTCCGCGGGGCCCGGGGTGACCGTCGGGCACGCCGCCGGGCCACCCGCCTTCGGTGCGGGCACCGGCGTGAAGCTGGCCGTCGTGCGCACCGGCGCGGACAGCGTGCTCGCCTTCGAGGTGCGGGTCGCGGCCGGCAACGACACGTCGACCTGCCGGGAGGGCGTGCTGGTGTACCGGGTGCGCAGCGGCGCGGCCTCGGGCGACGGGCCGATCCAGGTGATCGACGCCCATCCGCGCACGGAGGCCTGCTGGGAGAACTCGGTCTATCCGGCGCTCGCGGACGCGCCGGTGGGCCTGGGCGAGAGCTTCACGGTGCCGGGTGACGGCGTACGCGTGAAGGTGGACGGGCGTACGGCCTCGGGTTCGTGGACGGTGACCATCACGCCCGCGCCGGTGTGAGGCGAAGGCACCGGGAACAACGACGGCGGGGAGCTCGCGTTGCCGCGAACTCCCCGCCGTTGTCTGTGCGCCGCCAGGGACTCGAACCCCGGACCCGCTGATTAAGAGTCAGCTGCTCTAACCAACTGAGCTAGCGGCGCCTGCTGACGTCGTAGACCTTAGCATCCTGATCGGCGGGAGGAAAAATCGATATCCGCACCGACGCGCGGGCCGCCCGCACCGCGGCCCAGAGCAGGATCTCGGGGCCCGGCAGCCAGGGGTGACGGGTGTCCGGCGCGACCAGCCAGCGGGCGTCCGGCCTGGTGGGCGCGGGGGGACCGACGGGGGCGGGGACCGTGACCGCGTCGCCGGTGCCGTGGCACAGCGGTGGCGGCACGGCCCTGCCCCACTCCTCCCAGGACAGCAGCGACGGCAGCCGCTGGGCCGTGCCGGGGGCGGCGAACAGCAGCATGCGGCCGCGGAAGACGGCGACCGGGCCGGAGCCGGGGCCCTCCTCCCACAGTCGGTCGAGCATCCGGCGTCCGAAGATCGCGGGCACGTTCACCACGTCGAACACGGAGCCGCAGGGCAGGACGACGGGCGCGTCCGGCCGCTCCTCCCACAGGGCCAGGGTGCTGCGGGGGTAGGGGCCCGCCGAGGCGAGCCAGGCGGCGCCGTCGGTGGTGACGCCGCACACGTCGAACAGCGCGTACGGCGAGGTGTGCGCGCCGTGCGCGCCACGAGTGCTCTGAGCGCTACGACTGCTGTGCGCGCTGCGAGTGCTGTGCGCGCCGTGCGCGATCGCCGGGTTCGGCCGGTGGGGCCCGTGCGGTGAACTGCTCATGGCGCATACATCTACCGCGCGTGAGCGGGCCGTTCCTGTGGGTTGCCGGAAATCGGGACAGGAGGGGGTGGAGGGGAGTATCTTGCCCGCCTGGCATATGCCACGGGGGCTGCGCGGGGGAACGGGCCGACCGGGCACGGAGCGGCGCGAGGGCGGTGGGGATCGGCCCCGGTCCGGTGGGATCAGAGCGGGTCGGCCGTTCCGGTGTCGTCCTCGGTGCCGCGCATCAGGTCCTCGCCGAACTCGACCATCTTCTTCGCGTAGTCCTCGGTCCAGTCCGCGTGCTCGGCGATGTCGGCGGGGGTCAGCCGGTCGAAGCGGCGCGCGTCGGCGAGCTGGGCGGCCGCCACCGCCTGGTACTCCATCGCGCGGTCGGCCGCGGCCCGGAACGCCTGCGTCAGCTCCGTGGCGCGGGCCAGCAGCGCCCGTGGGTCGTCGATCGACTCCAGGTCGAAGAAGTGCTCCGGGTCCGCCGCGGCCTCCGCGGGCTCGAAGAGCAAGGGCGCGGGGCGTAGCCGCGGTTCGTTGCGACGCGGCGTGGGCTCCGCCATGTCAGGTCCTCCTCTGCGTCGGCCGGCCACAGCCGTCGGAACGGGCCACCGTCCATTGTCTCGCGGGCGCGCAAGCGGGCCGCAGCGGTCCTGCGGTCCGGGATTCGCCCCCAAGGCACTCTCAAGCCGTACGGGCGCCGCGTTGTTCCCGCCGGGCGCTGGGCGCTTGGCCTCCACGGGGCCCCACCGGCCGCCACCGGTCCCCCCACCGGTCCCCCCACCGGCCTGGGGCCGGGCGCCGGGCGTGTTTCTGTCGGTGCGGGTGCGGGTGCGGGTGCGGGTGCGGGTGCGTCGTGGCTGGTCGCGCAGTTCCCCGCGCCCCTGGGGGGCTGGGGTGGGGGGGAGCTGGGCGCTTGGCCTCCACGGGGCTCCACCGGCCGGGGCCGGGCGTGTTTCTGTCGGTGCGGGTGTGTCGTGGCTGGTCGCGCAGTTCCCCGCGCCCCTGAGGGGGCTGGGGTGCGGGGAGCCACAGGCCGCGCCGGCCGGCCACGGTGCGTCACGGTTGCCAGGGCACGCGGTGTTCCGCCAAGTGGGCGAGGACCGCGTGGTTCGCCTCCCAGCCGTCGGGGAACTTCACCGTGACGCCCAGCTGGACCGGCTCGGTCGACGGGTGGTCGTCCAGGAGGTCGCTCACGCCCGCCCGGCAGATCACGATGCACGCGTGCCGGTGCCGGGAGGCGAGCACGCACAGGCGGCCCGTCTCCAGGTGGAACGCGGTCGCGTCGGGGCGGCCGGAGAGCGGGTGCAGGACCACCGTCACGTCGTACTCGCGGCCCTGGAGACGGTTGGCCGTGTCGACCACGACCTCCGTGACGCCGAGCGCGGCCAGCGCCGCCCGTACCGCCGCCGCCTGGTCCCGGTGGGCCGTGCCGACCGCGATCCGGTCCGCGGTCAGCGGCGCCGCCTCCGGCGCCCGCTCGGACGTCGTCGCGCCCCCGCGGTCCAGCAGCCGCCGTACGACCGCCGCCACCGCCCGCACCGCCTCGGGGTCGGTGCGCGGGGTGTGCCGCGCGGGCAGTTCGAGCAGGCCCCAGCCGGACGCGGCGGCCTCGTCGATCACCCGGTCGGGGCCCGAGCCGTCCGAGGGCACGGCGAAGGCGAGCGAGCGGTCGCCGTGACCGGTGCCGCTGCGGAACGGGGTGAAGGGGTAGAACGCGTGCGAGACCAGCGGCGCCGCCGTGGCCGGCAGCCGCCACGACACCGGCAGGCGATGCTGCGGCAGGTCGGGGTTGTGCGCCAGCAGCGTGGACACCGCCGACGCCGAGGGGTCGTACGACAGCCCCGCCCACTGCTCGCTGCCCACGATCGCGAACGGGTCCAGCTGCCCGGGGTCGCCCACGAACAGCGCCCGCTCGAACAGCCCGGCCACCGCGAGCAGCGCGTCCGAGCGCATCTGGTACGCCTCGTCGACGATCGCGTGCCGCCACGGCTCGTCCACCGAGACGTGTGCCCACTTCGCCGCCGTGGAGATCACCACCGGCAGCCCCGCGAGGTCCGCCGCCTTCGCCGACTTGCGCACCTGGGGCAGGTCGTCGAGCGCCTTGTCGTACGGATCGGCGTCGCTGCTGTGCAGGCGGCCCACCGGCAGCCCGGGCTCCTTCTCGGCGAGCCGCTGGACCAGGTCGTCGACCTGCGCGTTGGTCTGCGCGACCACCATCAGTGGGCGGCCCGCCGCGGCGAGTTCGAGGGCGGCGCGCACCACCAGGGTCGACTTGCCCGCGCCGGGCGGCGAGTCGACGACGACCCCGCGGGCCGTGCCGTGCAGGGTGTCGCGCAGGATCGCGTCGGTGGCCCGGCCGGCCGCCGCGCCGGGATCGAAGGCGTCCGCGGCGCCGTGCGCGGCGCCGGGCGCCTCGCCGTGCGGGGACAGCCCGTCCGCGTCCTCCGCCGTACCCACCGTCACAGCACGTCCTCCTCGGTCACCGGGTCCGCCGTCTCCGCGACGGCCGCCTCCTCGCCCGGCGGGCCGCCGTGCGTCCACGGGGTGTGCTCGGGGTCCGGCAGCTTCGCGCCGCCGCGCTGGTCGTGCTCGAACAGCGTGAAACAGAGCCGGTCGCCCCGCTCCGGCACGGAACCGGCCTCGGGCTCCTTGCCCCGGCCCATCTTGTCGACGATCCGCAGCACCAGGACGGCGTCGTCCCCGGCGTCCTGCGTGCCGACGAACTCGGCCGTCTGCGGCCGGCCGTCCAGCGAGCGGTACACCTTCGCGCGCTCGCCCAGATGCGGCCGGTCCGCCGTGCGCACCGTGATCAGCGGGCGCGGGCTCGGCCGCTTGCTCTCGCTGTACGCCATCACCACGTCCACCACCTCCCCGGCGAACGCCTCCCCGGCCAGCCGCCGCCCCGCCATCACCAGCGGGTCGTCGAGCGCCTCCTGCGCGTCCAGGCGGGCCTGTTCGCGCTCGCGCGAGGCCAGCTTGTTCGCCGCGGTGACCGCGTCGTCGCGGCGCGGCTGCGGCGGCTCGCCCGCCGCGACCCGGTCCCGGTGCGCGGTGAACGACCAGCGGTCCCGCGTCCAGCGGTCCGCGACATGCGCGCCCTCGGGCAGCTCCCGCAGCAGGTCGAGGCCCCGCCAGACCGCCTGCCAGGTGGGCAGCGTGCGGCTCTCGACGAGGTCGCGGACCGCCTTCTCGGCGTTGGTCAGATCGCCGAGCCGGTCGTCCGCCTCCAGACCGTCCTCGGCGGCGGCGAGGGCGGTGCGGGCGCGGTCGTAGCGCTCGATGGCCGGGGCGAGCAGCCGGTTGTCGAAGGCCGGGTCGGTCGCCGGTCCGGCGGGCGGGCAGAGCAACTGGTCGTCGGCGCCTCGCGCGAGCTCGGCCCGGAGCGCGGCCCGCGCCCCGGACAGCCCGTCGGGCGGGGCGATCCACGCGAGCAGCGCGCCCAGGTGCTGGTCCTCCAGCGAGGACTGCCCGGTGGTCCAGTGGAGCCCCAGCACGTCCGTCAGGGCCAGCAGCAGCGACGAGCCGGGCACCCGGGCCCGCTCCCCGAAGTGGGTCAGCCACCGCCCGAGCAACGGCACCCGGGGCGGCGCCGGATAGGGAGTCTCCGGGTCCTGCTCGGCCGTACGGCGAAACCGCATGGAGCGGCCGAGGAGCCGTACGAAATCGATGCCCGCACGGCTCGGCACGATCAACTGCGGGGCGTCCGCGCACAGTTCCGCCTCGACCTTGATCCGCTTGCCGGTCTCCGGGTCGGTCTCGGTGCGCTCGGCGGCCTCGACGTCCGCGGCGAAGCCGTCGATGTACGGCAGGACGACGTCGGCGAGTTCGGCGAGGAACGCGAAGCGCAGGTCGCGGTCGCGGGGCTGCGCCACGACGAGCAGCCGGGGCGCGTCGGGGTCGGTGCCGACCAGCGCGCCGAGCGGGGCGCCGGCCTCGCCCGCGGTGGTGAGCGGCACGAACACCAGGGGCCGGGCGGACAGCCGCCGGTGGCACACGGTGGCGGCGGGCTGGGCCTGCCCGGCGCGGACGGCCTCCATCCGGCCGAGGGTGGCGATCAGGGACACGCGGGCACCCCCTGGAGGGCCGCGGTGGTCTCCGTGGCGTGCGCACCCGCGGTGGTCTCCGTGGCGTGCGCGCCCGCGGGGGCCGGGATCCGCGGCAGGCCGGCCAGCGCCTCCGCCCGCAGGGCCGCCGCCCGGCGCAGCGCGGCGACGGCCGGGTCGTCGGGGTCCCCGCTCTCGCCGTGGGCCGCGGACAGGACGTCCTCGACGGTGGCGAGGCCGCCCAGGTCGGCGCGGACCGAGCGGCCCAGGGTGGCCACCGCGCCGTCCGCGCGGGAGCGGTCACGGCAGTGGAAGGCCAGCTCACAGGCGGCGAGGCAGTCGGGCGCGTAGGTCGCCGGGACCCGCTCGACCGCCTCCACCAGCTCCCCGGCCGGCCGGTCGGGGGCGAAGCAGGTGCCCTCGGGCAGCGCGTCGGCGATGTCCTCCAGGCGGGTGAGCCGGGTCAGCTGGCGGGCGGTGACCGCGCGCTGCTTGCGCACGTCGACCGCGGCGGCGGTGGGCAGGTTGGAGAAGTCCTTCGGGCACACCAGCAGCACGCGGTGGCGCACGGCGGGCACCCGGCCGTGGACCCCGCCGTCCTCGCCCTCTCCGCCCTCTCCATCGTCCTCGCCGTCCGTGGCGAGGGCGGCGGCGACCCGTTCGAGAGCCAGCACGTACACCGCGGCTTGGCGGGCGGCCGCGCCGACCTTGGCCGGGTCCGCGGAGCCGTCGAGCATCGGGAAGGACTTGATCTCGACGACCGTCCAGCTCCCGTCCGGGTGCACCACCACCGCGTCCGGCTCCAGGAAGGCGGGGGAGCCCGCGACGTCGAGCGCGAGCATCGGGTGGTCGAGCAGCGTCCAGCCGCCGTCCGCTACGGCCGCGCCGAGGGCGAGCCGGGTTCGCTTCGCGCGGCCCTTGGGTCCGTCGGCGGTCAGGTCCGGTACGTGCGCGCGGTGCGGGGGCTCGGCCCGCGGGTCGAGCCGCTCGTGCACCAGCCGCAGCAGTTCCGCGCCGCCGTCGGCCTTGACCTTCGCCTCGAAGGCGTTGCCCCGGGTGAAGGCGAACTGGGACTGGCCGAACGCGGACGGTGAGCCCAGCGCGCCCGCCAGCTTCGCCTTGTCGACTCCGGCGCCGTCGAGGATCGCGCGGCGCCGGCAGCCGGGGTTCGCGGCCAGGGCCGCCAGGGCGCGCGCGTCGAGTGCCTTCGCCGGTACGCCGGCGCCGCGCAGGTCAGCGAGCCGCCGCTGGAGCGCCGTCTCCCGCGTCCGTGGAAGAGGCGTCGGTGTCGGCCGGCCGGCCGGACCGGGACTCGCGCTGCCGTGGAAATCGCTCACCCGCCGAAGTCTGGCATCCGCCACTGACAATCGAGGAGCCTGCGCCGGAAGAGCGCCCTGTGGCGGCCGCGACGCGTGCCTTCAGCGCGTCCAGTACCCGCGTCACGTACGGCGCGAGCAGCAGGCCCGCGCCCATCACGGCGCAGCCCGCCACGGCGTCGAAGAAGTAGTGGTTGGCGGTGCCCATGACCACGATGGCGGTCAGGACCGGGTAGGCGACGCCGGCCGCCTTCGCGGCACGCGTTCCGCCGTACCGCCACAGCATCACGCCGCACCACAGCGCCCAGCCCACGTGCAGGCTCGGCATGGCCGCGTACTGGTTCGTCATGCCGCCGAGGCCCCGCGGGGCGCTGGCGTCGCCGCCCCACCATCCGTACGAGCTGTACTGCGCCATGGTGTCGACGAAGCCGTGGCCCGCCGAGAGCAGCCGGGGCGGGCAGGTGGGCAGCAGCGTGAAGCCGATCAGGCCGATGAAGGTCGACGTCATCAGCCAGGTGCGGGCGGCGCGGTAGACGGCCTTGCGGGAGCGGAACAGCCAGACCAGGATCACGGGGGTGATCAGGTAGTGCAGCGACGCGTACCAGAAGTCGGCCGGCACGCCGAGCCAGGCCTCGCGCGTGAACAGGCGGTTGAGCGGGTGCTCGGCGTTGAGGTGGAGCGCCTTCTCGATGCGCAGGATCGCCAGGCCGTGGTCGACGGCGCGGGAGACGTCGCCGCGCGCGAGCAGCCGGCCCGCCGAGTAGCAGGCGTAGACCAGCAGGATCAGCGGGAGCTCGGTCCACCACCGGGTTCGCGGGGCCACCCCGATGCCCGGTGACTCGGTCTGCGGCATCCGATCGCCCTCCCCCTTCGTTCTTGGTCATCGGTCGCGTGCGCGCGGGCCGGTCGTCCACCTTAAGCCGTGGGCCGGCGACCTTGTGCGGCACTCCAGCCCAGAGAGACGCTGAGATCGGCCACCGGGTTGCCCGTCGCCGCGGTGAGCGAGAATGGAGAGGTCCCGCCTCCGCTTCCCCGGAAAGGCTCCTCTTCATGGCACCGCGCATCCTGCTGGCCCGGCATGGACAGACGGCATGGTCGCTGTCCGGCAAGCACACCGGCAGGACCGATGTGCCGCTCCTGGAGGAGGGGCGCGGCGGGGCCAAGCTGCTGGGGGAGCGGCTGCACCGGGGCCCGTTCGACTCTCTGCCCGATGTCGAGGTGCGCACGAGCCCGCTGTCCCGCGCGCGCGAGACGTGCTCCCTCGCGGGCTTCGGCGAGCGGGCGGAGGAGTGGGACACCCTCATGGAGTGGGACTACGGCTCCTACGAGGGGATGACCCCCGAGGAGATCCAGGCGATCCGCCCCGGCTGGCTGATCTGGCGCGACGGCGTCCCCGGCGGCGAGTCCCTCGACGCGGTGACCGCGCGCGCGGACGAGGTGGTGTCCTGGGCCCGCTCGGCCGACCGCGACGTGCTGGTCTTCGCCCACGGCCACATCCTGCGCTCCATCGGCGCCCGCTGGCTGGGCCTCCCGCTGGACTTCGCGGCCCGTATCCGGCTCAACCCGACGTCCCTGTCGATCCTCGGCTGGGCGTACGGCGAACCGGCCCTGGAGAGCTGGAACGACACCGGGCATCTGGCGGTCTGAGCCCGGGGTCCGGGTCGGGCTCCGGGCCGACCCGGACCCCGGGCGGGCCGTGTGCCGGGGGCACTCGCCCCGATCCCGGCCCGGCCGGCGGGCGGTGTGCCGGATCGGTCCGTCCCGATCCCCGTCCGGCGGGCGGCCCGTGTGCCGGGTGCGCCCGCCTCGATCCGGGGCCGCTTCGAACGCGGTCGGTCGCGTCACACCGTCCGTGGCGTGTTCGCGTGGCGTTCCAGGAAGTCGGAGACGCCCGAGGCGCGGCGGTGGGGGAGGAGCACCCGGGCCGTGCCGGCCAGCATCGTCTGGATGCGGGACGACTGGACCTGGTCGAGGAGGTCGAGCACGCGCATCCCCTCCGTCGCGGCCTCGTCGGGATGGCCGCCGCGGGCCAGGTCGTCGGCGAGTTCCGCGGTGTAGAGGGCGATGTTGCGGGTGAAGTGCGGGTCCTGGAGGTGCGTGGCCCGGCGGGCGTGCCGGGCCGCCCGCCGCCAGTCGCCCAGCGTCGACCAGCACTGCGCCTCCAGGCCCTCCAGCTCGGCCTCGCCGTAGAAGGACATCCACTCGGGGTCGGCCGGGGAGGTGCCGCGGTCGAAGAGCGCCTGGGCGCGGGCGAGGGCCCGCTCGCAGCCGGTGCGGTCGGCCATCCCGGCCCAGCCGCCCGCCTCGCGCAGCGCGAGCAGCGACATCAGCCGGTTCGAGCCCAGCGGGCGCGCGATGCGCTGTGCGGCCTGCGCGGCCCGCACCGCCTCCCGGGGCCGGCCCGCGTCGCGGGCCAGGAACGCCGTGTTGCAGAACGCGTGCGCCTCCAGCCCCGCGTCCCCGGTCATCCGGGCGGTGGCGAGGGCCTCCGCGTAGTGCGAGCGGGCGTCGTCGAAGCGGCCGGAGTCGTGCGCCAGCCAGCCCACCGAGATCGCCAGCTCGCCGGCGCCCGAGTGCAGCCGGTCGGTGGTCGTCTGCCGGACCGCGCCCGCGTCCAGCAGCGCGTAGGCGGCGCGCAGCGGGGCCGCCGCGCGCCGGTAGAGGCCGTCGGCCCCGTGCCGGTCGTCGAGCAGCCGGATCCGCCGTACGGCCTCCTCCAGGGCGCCCGCCTCGCTCGCTCCGGGACGCCGTACGGGCCGGTCCGCCGCCGCGGAGTCCGCGGCGAGGGCGAGCGGTCCGAGCGCGGCGGCGGCCACCGTGGCGCTCCCGCCGGTCATGAATGCGCGACGCAGCACGTCGCTCTCCTCGTGGTTCTCGTGCGTGTCGTACGGGTCCTGCGTGTCATACGGCTCGTGCGCCCCATGCGTCTCACCGGTCACAGGCGACGCGGGACGGGGGATGAGCCCTCGGGCGTCCTCCTCCGCCGGGCGCGCCCCGCGTCCGCGCACGGACGAGCGTGGCGAGAAGCCCAGGTCGGTGAGGGTGCGGCCGGGGAACATATGCAGAAACACCCGTTCGTAGGCGTAGTTGGGACAGCGGATCTCGCCCGCTTCGACCCGGCCGATGTAGCGCGCGTCACAGCTGACCCGCTCGCCGATCTCCCGCGCGGCGCGCCGCACCAGGGCGGCGAACTCCGCGGGTGAATGCCGTCCGCGCAACTGCCGGAAGGCGGGATTGGGCCGGGCTGGCCGGTCGTGCTGTGACGCGGTCTCCCTTGACGACGCCATGGCCGGGTCCTCTCGTGCGAACCGTCGAACCATGCCGGTTTCGGGGTGCGTTGTCCTTGTCATCCCGTGTTTCCGGCGGGCAAGAACGTACCTGCTGTGCACGACCCGCCACGCTGGGTTTGGCTACAAACCGGATATCTCATCCACGATCTGCCATGAACTGCCATCCTTTGCGGCTGAATTACGCCGTAGCTGTTGACGTTCTGACGCGTTGGAACCCGTGAACCGGGAGCCGCCCGACTCCCGACCCACTCGTCCGAGGAGGGTTCCGTGGTGGAGGCCGGGATGCACAGCAGCGACGACTTCTCCGCTTCGCCGGACGCGCCGCCGTCCGCGTGCGATCTGGTGACGGTGCCCGCGCGGCAGGGGCTGGAGGCCGTGGACATCCTGCGGCGCGGCCACGCCGAGGCGGTGGGGCCGGTGCTGCACGACGGCGGCGAGACGCTCGGCTTCGTGGTCCCGGCGGGTACGGCCGCGGCGTGGGACCTGCCCGGCAGCACGTGTCTGGAGACGGACGGCCGGGGTCTGAGCCTTGCCGCGCAGGCCCTGGAGGAGGGCGCCGTCCCGCCGCCCGACCCGGCCGAGGGGCCGGACTGGCTGCTGCCGCCCGGCGAGTCCGATCTCGCCACCGACCCGGCGGTGCTGCGGCGGGCGCTCGGCGAGGCGGCCCGCCTGATCGAGGCGGCGGACAGCCGCCGCTGACCCTGCGGGCGGCTCGGCAATCTCGTCAACCCGCGGGCCGGTGGGGCTCCTTCGCGCAGTTCCCCGCGCCCCTTTCGGGGCACGGCTGCGGGGAGCCCCTCAAAGGGGCGCGGGGAACTGCGCGAAGGAGCCCCCACCGGGCCGCAGGTGTCCAGACAGGCGAGCCC
>NZ_LAVA02000129.1 GCF_000974985.2 Streptomyces mangrovisoli
GGGCCTTGGGGGCGGCGGGCGGGGCGGCCGCCGGACCGGCCGCGCACGAGCTGCCGGAGTACGCCGAGCGGGTCCTCGACGTCGCCGACCGGATTCCCCCCGGCCGGGTCATGACGTACGGGGACGTCGCGGAATGGCTGGAGGAGGGCGGCCCGCGCCAGGTGGGACGCGTGATGGCGCTCTACGGGAGCGTGGTGCCGTGGTGGCGCGTGATCCGTTCGGACGGCGTCCTGCTGCCCGGCCACGAGCTGGAGGCGCTCGCCCGCTACCGTGCGGAGGGGACGCCTCTGAAGGAGGCGAGCCGGGCCGCCGAAGGGCACCTGCCGCGGGTCGACATGCGACGGGCGAGGTGGGACGGCGGGACGGGCGACAAAGGTCACACCTGACAGCTTCCGCCATCGGGGCGGCCCGATGCGAACGCGTGACCCGTACGGGGTGGACGGGGCACGTCCCCCGGATGCCGTACGTTCGATGGGCGAGTGACGAGGGTGACGCGAGCGCGTCGAGGGAAGAAGCGGAAGCCCTGCTTCCGAACCGGCCGTCGGCGTAGCGTCGCCTCCACGCGTCCCCCTCACCCCGCGGCCACCGCCCCGCACGCGCGGCGGCCGGACAACCAGTACGACCACCAGGACCGGCGAACCACGTGAGCTCCTCTTTTTCCACAAGCCGCCTGCCGCACCCCCCGGTGCGGCAGGGGAACCGTGGCGCTTACCGACTGGTGCGTACCCCGCCGGCCGTCGTGGATCCCCCTCGTCTTGACGCAAGCCAGCGCGCGGTGGTTGAGCACGCGGCCGGACCACTGCTCGTCCTCGCCGGTCCGGGCACCGGCAAGACCACCACCCTGGTGGAGTCCGTGGCGGCGCGGATCGCCCGTGGCGGCGACCCCGCGCGGATCCTCGTGCTCACCTTCAGCCGCAAGGCGGCCGTCGAACTCCGCGACCGCATGGCGCTGCGCATGGGAGCCGTCCGCGCGCCCCAGGCCACCACCTTCCACTCGTTCTGCTACGCCCTGGTCCGCGCCCACCAGGACAGCGAGCTGTTCGCCGAGCCGCTGCGCCTGCTGTCCGGCCCCGAGCAGGACGTGACCGTCCGCGAGCTGCTCGCGGGCCAGGCCGGCCTGGAGGGGCTCGGACTCGCCCATGTGCGCTGGCCGGACGAACTGCGCGCCTGCCTCACCACCCGGGGCTTCGCCGACGAGGTCCGCGCGGTCCTCGCCCGCAGCCGGGAGCTGGGCCTCGGGCCCGACGCCCTGGACGCCTTCGCCCGGCGCACCGGCCGCCCCGACTGGCGCGCCGCCGCGGCCTTCCTCGCCGAGTACCTCGACGTCCTCGACCTCCAGGGCGTGCTCGACTACGCGGAACTCGTCCACCGCGCGGTGCTCCTCGCCCAGCGCCCCGGCACGGCGGCGGAGCTCGCCGCGCGGTACGACGCCGTCTACGTCGACGAGTACCAGGACACCGACCCCGCCCAGGTACGGCTGCTGCACGCCCTGGCGGGCGGCGGGCGCACCCTGGTCGCGCTCGGGGACCCCGACCAGTCGATCTACGCGTTCCGGGGCGCCGACGTGAACGGCATCCTGGACTTCCCCGCGGCGTTCCCGCGCCGGGACGGCCGCCCGGCCCCGGTCGAGGTGCTGCGCACCTCCCGCCGCTCCGCCGCCGCGGTGCTCGGCGCGACCCGGCTGCTCACCCAGCGGATGCCGCTGACCCGCCTGCCCGCGGACAAGGCGCGCGCCCACCGCGAGCTCGCCCCGGTGCGCGACGGGGGCCGCGTCGAGGTCTACACGTACCCGACGGCCGGCACCGAGCTGGACAACATCGCGGACATCGTGCGCCGCGCGCATCTGGAGGACGGCGTGCCCTGGGGCGAGATGGCCGTCCTGGTGCGCGCGGGCTCCCGCAGCATCCCCGTGGTCCGCCGCGCGCTCACCGCGGCCGGCGTCCCGCTCGACATCGACGGCGACGAGCTGCCCCTGCGCCACGAGCCCGCCGTGGCGCCGCTGCTGACCGCGCTGCGGGCGGTGGCGGAGGCGGAGGCCGCCGCGCGGGGGGAGCGGGAGGCCGCCGCCGGGGAGGGGGAGGTGGTCGGGCCCGACGCCCTTCGGGAGCCTGCGCCGGAGGGCGAGGTCACGGAGGCACCGGCATCCGCGCCCGCGCCCGCGCGTGGAGGCGGCGCTCCGGATGCGCCCACGCCCGTGCTCGGAGGCGACGCTGCGCCCGCGCCTGCGCCCGTGGTCGGGGGCGACGCTTCGGATGCGCCCGCGCCCGAGGGCGACGACGTACACGAGGTGGAGGACGCACCTGAGGCCCCCGCGTCCGGCGGCGACGCCGAGGAGGCCCCCTGCTGGCTCGGGACCGAGACCGCCCTCACGCTGCTCACCTCGCCCCTCGCGGGCATGGACGCCGCCGACCTGCGCCGTCTCGGGCGGGCCCTGCGCGAGGAGGAGCGGGCCGCCGGCAACGCCGTACCGCCGCCCTCCGACGAGCTGCTCGCGCGGGCGCTCGCCGAACCCGAGCGCCTGGTCGCGCACGACCCGGCGTACGCCCGCGGCGCCCAGCGCCTGGGTGTGCTGCTGCGGGCCGCCCGGGAGCGGCTCGCCGACGGCGGGAGCGCGGAGGAGGCGCTGTGGATCCTGTGGGCGGGTCTGAACCCGGCCAAGGGCATGCCGCCGTGGCCCACGCGCCTGGAGCGGGCCGCGCTGCGCGGCGGCGCGGCCGGCCGGAACGCCGACCGCGACCTGGACGCCGTCTGCGCGCTGTTCGCGACCGCCGCGCGCGCGGAGGAGCGCACCGGCGGCGGCGCCCTGAACTTCCTCGCGCAGCTCGAGGCCGAGGACATCGCCGCCGACACCCTCACCCGGCGCGCCGTGCGTCCCGACGCCGTACGCCTGATGACCGCGCACCGCTCCAAGGGCCTGGAGTGGCGCCTGGTCGTCGTCGCGGGCGTCCAGGAGGGACTCTGGCCCGACCTGCGGCGCCGCGGCTCCCTCCTGGAGGCCGACCGCATCGGCCGCGACGGACTCGCCGAGCCGCTCACCCCCGGTGCCCTGCTCGCCGAGGAGCGCCGCCTGTTCTACGTCGCCGCCACGCGCGCGCGTGAGCGCCTCGTCGTCACCGCGGTGAAGGCCCCGGCGGACGACGGCGACCAGCCCTCCCGCTTCCTCACCGAACTCGGTGTCGAGCCGAAGGACGTCACCGGGCGCCCCCGCCGTCCGCTGTCGGTCGCCGCGCTCGTCGCGGAGCTGCGCGCCACGACGGTCGACCCGCGCGTGTCGGCCCCGCTCAGGGAGGCCGCCGCCCGTCGGCTGGCCCGGCTCGCGGCGCTCGCCGACGAGGACGGCCGCCCGCTGGTGCCGTCCGCCCACCCCTACCGCTGGTGGGGCATGTTCGAGCCGACCGAGAGCAAGGTGCCGCTGCGCGACCGGGACAAGCCGGTGGTGCTGTCCGGCAGCGCCCTCGACCAGCTCGCCAACACCTGCTCCCTGCAGTGGTTCCTCGGCCGCGAGGTGAAGGCCGACGCGCCCGCGACCGCCGCCCAGGGCTTCGGCAACGTGGTGCACGTCCTCGCCGACGAGGTGGCCTCCGGCCGTACCCCCGCCGACCTGGCCGTCCTCATGGAGCGCCTGGAGTCGGTGTGGAACGCGCTGGCCTTCGACGCGCCCTGGAAGTCCGCGCAGGAGAAGTCCAACGCGCGCGTGGCGCTCGAACGCTTCCTGAAGTGGCACGTCATGGACCGTGCCGGGCGCACTCCGGTGGCCAGCGAGCACGACTTCGACGTGACCCTGGAGGCGGGCGACTTCGAGGTCCGCATCCGCGGCCAGATGGACCGCGTCGAGACCGACGGCGACGGCCGCGCGTACGTCGTCGACTTCAAGACGGGCAAGCAGGCGCCCACCGCGCGCGAGATGGCGCACCATCCCCAGCTCGCGGTCTACCAGCTCGCGGTGCGGGAGGGCGCCGTGGACGACGCCTTCGACGGCGCGCGGCCCGAGGCGGGCGGTGCCGAGCTCGTGCAGCTGCGCCAGGGCGCCGCCCAGCGCGACGGCGGCGAGACGCTGCCCAAGGTGCAGGCCCAGGAGCCGCTGGAGGGGGAGTGGGTCGGCGACCTGCTCGCCAACGCCGCGGGCAAGGTGCTCGACGAGCGGTTCACCCCGACCACGGGCCAGCACTGCACGCACTGCGCGTTCCGCGCCTCGTGCAGCGCCCGCCCGGAGGGCCGGCAGGTGGTCGAGTGACGAGGGGATTGGCCGACGGGTGGTGCGGTGACGAGGGGAGCGGCCGACGGGTGGTCCGGTGACGACGGGAGCGGCCGACGGGAGGGGCGGCACGCGCTCGACCACGGTGGCGGATGAGCCCCCGGAGACAGGTGCCGACAAACTGTGACGTACCGCACCACCCGTGCTGACCTGCGCTTCTCCTGAACCACCAGGCCGATCGGACCTCCGTTGTCGGTGCTCGCCGCTAGCCTCTCCGACATGCCCGCCCGTATCACCGATCCCGAGCAGCTCAAGGAGCTCCTCGGGATCCCCTTCACCCCGGAGCAGATGGCGTGCATCGTCGCGCCGCCGGCCCCGCAGGTGATCGTGGCCGGCGCCGGGTCCGGCAAGACCACGGTGATGGCGGCGCGCGTGGTCTGGCTGGTCGGCACCGGCCAGGTCGCCCCCGAACAGGTCCTCGGCCTCACGTTCACCAACAAGGCCGCCGGCGAGCTCGCCGAGCGCGTGCGCAAGGCCCTGGTCAGGGCGGGCGTCACCGACCCCGACCTCATCGACCCGGACAACCCCCCGGGCGAGCCCGTGATCTCCACCTACCACGCCTTCGCGGGCCGCCTGCTCACCGACCACGGCCTGCGCATCGGGCTCGAACCGAGCGCCCGCCTCCTCGCCGACGCCACGCGCTACCAGCTCGCCGCCCGCGTCCTGCGCGAGGCCCCCGGCCCCTATCCCGCGCTGACCCGCTCCTTCCCCGACCTGGTCAGCGACCTCCTGACGCTGGACTCCGAGCTGTCGGAGCACCTGGTGGACCCGGCGCGGCTGCGCGCGTACGACACCGAACTGCTGCGCACCCTGGACGGCGTCGGGCTCACCAACCCCGATCTGCGCAAGGCCCCCGAGGCGGCCGCCGCGCGCCGGGAGCTGGCCGACCTGGTGGTGCGCTACCGGGCCGCCAAGCGCGAGCGCGACCTGCTCGACTTCGGCGACCAGATCGCCCTGGCCGCGCGGCTCGCCGGACTGCCCGAGGTCGGCCAGGCCCTGCGCGAGGAGTTCCGGGTCGTCCTCCTCGACGAGTACCAGGACACCTCCGTGGCCCAGCGGGTCCTGCTGGCGGGGCTGTTCGGCGGCGGCACCGGCCACCCCGTGACCGCCGTCGGCGACCCCTGCCAGGCCATCTACGGCTGGCGCGGCGCCTCCGTCGCCAACCTCGACGACTTCCCCGAGCACTTCGCCGGCGCCGACGGCGGCCCCGCCACCCGGCAGTCGCTCAGCGAGAACCGGCGCAGCGGCGGCCGCCTCCTCGACCTCGCCAACGGCCTCGCCGCGCCCCTGCGCGCCCTGCACGCGGGCGTGGAGGCGCTCCGCCCGGCCCCCGGCGCCGAACGTGACGGCATCGTGCGCTGTGCGCTGCTGCCGACCCACGCCGAGGAGATCGGCTGGATCGCCGACTCCGTCGCCCATCTCGTCCGCACCGGTACGGCGCCCGGTGAGATCGCCGTCCTGTGCCGTACGGCGACCGACTTCGCGGAGATCCAGGGCGCGCTGGTCGCCCGCGACGTGCCGGTGGAGGTGGTCGGCCTCTCCGGGCTGCTGCACCTGCCCGAGGTCGCCGATCTCGTCGCCGTGTGCGAGGTCCTCCAGGACCCCGGCGCCAACGCCTCCCTGGTCCGGTTGCTGACCGGTCCGCGCTGGCGCATCGGCCCGCGCGACCTGGCCCTGCTCGGGCGCCGCGCCCGGCTGCTCGTGGCGCACGCGCGCGTGGCCGCGGACGACGACCCGGACCGCCGGCTCGCCGAGGCCGTCGAGGGGGTCGACCCGGCCGAGGTGATCTCCCTGGCCGACGCCCTCGACACCTTCCTGGAGACACCCTTCACCGGCCTCACCGACGAGGGCCGCGACGACGGGCTGCCGTTCTCCCCGGACGCGCGCGTGCGTTTCGCGCGCCTCGCCGCCGAGCTGCGCGACCTGCGCCGCTCGCTGTCCGACCCGCTGATGGACGTCCTGCACCGCGTGCTCGCCGTCACCGGCCTGGAGGTGGAGCTCTCCGCGTCCCCGCACGCCCTGGCCGCGCGCCGCCGCGAGACCCTGTCGAACTTCCTCGACGTCGCCGCCTCTTTTGCGACCGCCGACGGCGAGGCCACCCTGCTGGCCTTCCTGGGTTTCCTGCGCACCGCCGCCCAGTACGAGAAGGGCCTCGACAACGCGCTGCCGGGCGGCGAGAACACCGTCAAGGTGCTCACCGCGCACAAGTCCAAGGGTCTCGAATGGGACGTCGTGGCGGTGCCCGGACTGGTCACCGGCACCTTCCCCAGCACCCAGGGCCGCGAGAAGTGGACCGCCCAGGGCAAGGTGCTGCCGCACGCTCTGCGCGGCGACGCCGACACGCTGCCCGACATCGAGGCCTGGGACTCCCGCGGCATGAAGGGCTTCCACGAGGCGATGAAGGAGCACCAGCACACCGAGGAGCTCCGCCTCGGCTACGTCACCTTCACGCGCCCCCGCTCCCTGCTGCTCGGCTCCGGCCACTGGTGGGGCCCCAACCAGAAGAAGCCCCGCGGCCCCTCGGACTTCCTCCAGGAGCTGTACGAGCACTGCGCGGCCGGCCACGGCGAGATCGAGGCGTGGGCCGACGCGCCGGAGCAGGGCGAGGAGAACCCGGCCCTGCACCTGGCGACCGCCGACCAGGTGTGGCCGCTGCCCTTGGACGACGCCGCGCTGGCCCGCCGCCGGGCCGCCGCCGAGACGGTCCTCGCCCACCTGGAGGCGCTCGCCGCGCACGACGGGGACCACCCCGCGGCCGCGCACGACCCGGGCACCCACGACGACCCCGACTGGCCGACCCCGCCGGACGAGGACACCGCCTTCGAGGACCCCTTCGGCGACCCCTACGGCGACCCCTTCGAGGAGGACCCGGCCGACGCGTACGTGCCCGGGGAGGACCTCGGCGGGGAACACCACGGCGAGGAGGACGGCGGCGACTGGGACTCCTGGACCACCGCCCGCCCGGTGCTCCCGCACCAGGCGACCGGCCCCGCCGAGCCGGTCGGCGCGCCCGACCCGGCCGAGCCCGTCCACGCGACCGCCCCCGGCGGCCCCCCGCGCCCGACGGCCCCCGCGGACGTGCCCCCCGCCCGGCCGCATCCCACCGAGCCCGTGTCCGCCCGTCTCACCCCGGAGGAGGCCCGCACCGTCGCCTCCTGGGACCGGGACCTCGACGCCCTCGCAGGTGAGCTGCTGCGCGCCCGCCGCGCCGTCATGGACGTACCCCTGCCGACGACGCTCACCGCGTCCCAGGTGCTGCGCCTGGCCGCCGACCCCGACGGTCTCGCGCAGGAACTCGCACGCCCCATGCCGCGCCCTCCACAACCCGCCGCGCGCCGGGGCACCCGATTCCACGCATGGGTCGAGGCGCGCTTCGAGACGTTGACGCTCCCCCTGCTGGATCCGGAGGAGCTGCCGGGCGGCGACGCGGAGATCGCCGACGAGCGCGATCTCGAAGCCCTCAAGGAGGCCTTCGAGCGCACCGAGTACGCCCGGCGCACCCCCTACCGCATCGAGGCGCCCTTCCAGCTGTCCATCGCGGGCCGTGTGATCCGCGGCCGTATCGACGCCGTCTACCGCCGGGGTGCGGGAGCTGCGACGACGTACGAGATCGTCGACTGGAAGACCCACCGCCACCGCACCGCCGACCCGCTCCAGCTCGCCCTGTACCGGCTCGCGTGGGCCGAGCAGCAGGGCGTGCCGCCGGAGTCGGTGGAGGCGGTCTTCCTGTACGTGCGCGACGGCGAGGTCGTACGGCCCGAGGGACTGCCGGGCCGTGCCGAGCTGGAGCTGCTTCTCGGCGAGCAACCATTGTGTGACGAACCGCCCAACGAGGATGTCGGTGCGGGCCGATAGGCTCGTGACCATGAGCCAGACCCCGGACAGCGCCGTCCGTACGTACATCGAGCAGCACCGCGCCGCCTTCCTCGACGACCTCGCCGCATGGCTGCGCATCCCGTCGGTGTCGGCCCAGCCGGACCACGCCCCCGACGTACGGCGCAGCGCGGACTGGCTCGCGGCGAAGCTGCGGGAGACCGGCTTCCCGACGGCCGAGGTCTGGGAGACCGCCGGCGCCCCGGCGGTGTTCGCGGAGTGGCCCTGCGACGACCCCGGCGCCCCCGTGGTCCTGGTCTACGGCCACCACGACGTGCAGCCCGCCGCCCGCGAGGACGGCTGGGACAGCGACCCCTTCGAGCCCGTCGTCCGCGACGGCCGGCTCTACGCGCGCGGTGCGGCCGACGACAAGGGGCAGGTGTTCTTCCACACACTGGGCGTGCGCGCCCACCTGGAGTCCACCGGCCGCACCACGCCCGCCGTGCACCTGAAGCTGCTCGTCGAGGGCGAGGAGGAGTCCGGCTCCCCGCACTTCCGGGCGCTGGTCGAGGAGCGCGCGGAGCGGCTCGCCGCGGACGCGGTGATCGTCTCCGACACCGGCATGTGGTCCGAGGACACCCCGACCGTGTGCACCGGCATGCGCGGCCTCGCCGAGTGCGAGATCCGGCTGTACGGCCCCGACCAGGACATCCACTCCGGGTCCTTCGGCGGCGCCGTCCCCAACCCGGCGACCGCCGTCGCGCGGCTCGTCGCGGCGCTGCACGACGAGCACGGGCGGGTGGCCGTCCCCGGCTTCTACGACGGCGTCGTCGAGCTCACCGACCGCGAGCGGGAGCTCTTCGCCGAGCTGCCCTTCGACGAGGCGAGCTGGCTGCGCACGGCCAGGTCCCACGCCGCCCGGGGCGAGGCCGGGCACACCACCCTCGAGCGCGTCTGGGCCCGCCCCACCGCCGAGGTCAACGGCATCGGCGGCGGCTACCAGGGCCCGGGCAGCAAGACGATCATCCCCTCCTCCGCCATGGTGAAGCTCTCCTTCCGCATGGTCGCGGGACAGGACCCCGGACATGTCGAGAAGGCCGTCCGCGCGTGGGCGGCCGAGCAGGTGCCCGCCGGAGTCCGGCACGAGATCACGTTCGGCGCGGCCACCCGCCCGTGCCTGACGCCCCTGGACCACCCGGCCCTCCAGTCCGTCGTCCGGGCCATGAGCAGGGCCTTCGAGGGCCCCGTGCGCTTCACCCGCGAGGGTGGCTCGGGCCCCGCCGCCGACCTCCAGGAGGTGCTCGGGGCACCGGTGCTCTTCCTGGGCATCTCCGTCCCGTCCGACGGCTGGCATGCGCCGAACGAGAAGGTCGAGCTGGCCCTGCTCCTCAAAGGCGTCGAGACCACCGCGTACCTGTGGGGCGACCTCGCGGAGCACTGGCGCCATGCCGTCTGAGGACTTCGGTCCCGGCAGAGCGCCGTCCGGCGCGGGGCACACTGGAGGGGTCGCCCACCCCGTCCCCGCCGGACCCGGTCCTGCCGCACGTCCCGCCGAACCGACTGCCGAACCACCCATTTCCCCGGGGGAGTTGGAAGCACCCGTGACCATCTGGACCGACCACACCGCCGACCGACCCATCTCGCTCACCGCCCCCAGCGGCGTCGACCGCGCCGCCCACCACCGGCTCGACGAGGCCTGGCTCGCGGCGGCGTGGAGCCATCCCACCACCCGATGCTTCGTGGTCTCCGGCGGTCAGGTCCTCATCGACGAGACGCCCGACGGCCGCACCGAGCTGGTCATGACGCCGTCCTTCGAGGCGCCCCTGACCGAGGCGCACCGCTACTTCCTCGGCACCGACGAGGACGGTGTCAGCTACTTCGCCCTCCAGAAGGACGGCCTCCCCGGCCGCATCGACCAGTCCGCCCGCCCGGCCGGCCTGCGCGAGGCGGGCCTGCTGCTGTCGCCGCGCGACGCGGGCCTGATGGTGCACGCCGTCGGCCTGGAGAACTGGCAGCGCACCCACCGCTTCTGCTCCCGCTGCGGCGAGCGCACGGTGATCGCCGCGGCCGGCCACATCCGCCGCTGCCCCGCCTGCGGCGCCGAGCACTACCCGCGCACCGACCCGGCCGTGATCATGGCGGTCACCGACGACGCGGACCGCATCCTGCTGGGCCGCCAGGTGCACTGGCCGGAGGGCCGCTTCTCCACCCTCGCGGGCTTCGTGGAGCCGGGCGAGTCCATCGAGCAGTCGGTGCGCCGCGAGGTCTTCGAGGAGGCCGGCATCACCGTCGGCCGCGTCGAGTACGTCGCGAGCCAGCCCTGGCCCTTCCCCTCCAGCCTCATGCTGGGCTTCATGGCCCGCGCGACCACGACCGACATCCAGGTCGACGGCGACGAGATCCACGAGGCCCGCTGGTTCTCCCGCGAGGAACTGGGCGCCGCCTTCGAGTCCGGCGAGGTCCTCCCGCCGTACGGCATCTCGATCGCGGCCCGCCTCATCGAGCTCTGGTACGGCAAGCCGCTGCCGACCCGAAGCTTCGTCTGAGGGCACGGCCCGCACGCGAAAGACCCCCGACGGCCACGGAGGCCGTCGGGGGTCTTCTCGGTGCGGGGGTGGCTCAGACCGCGAGGGCCTGCTTCACCTGGGCGAGGCTCGGGTTCGTCATCACGACCTCGTCGCCACCGGCGGTGGGGGTCACGCGCACGGTGGGAACCGTCTGGTTTCCGCCATTCGCCTTCTCCACGAACGCGGCCGACGCCGGGTCCTGCTCGATGTTGATCTCCGTGTAGGCGATGCCCTCACGGTCCAGCTGGCTCTTCAGCCGACGGCAGTAGCCGCACCACGTGGTGCTGTACATCGTCACAGTGCCCTGCATGTCGCTCGTGCTCCTTCGCAGCCCGGGGGAGGTCGTCCGAAGGCAGAACGTACGCGACCGGGCCCGCCATTCCCGCCCGGGGTATCCGGACCCACGTGACATCCGCCGCACCCGCCGCCCGGGGACCGCCGCGACACCCCGGCCCCCGCGCCGTTCATCTCGTCATCCGGTACGACCGCGAGGGCCCGCCTGTGGACAACCGGCCCGGCTTTCCCCGGCGACCTGGCAGCATGGCGGTGTGACAGCAGCAACGCCCTCCCCCCTCTTCCCGCAGGCACCGGACTCGGCCGACGCGGTGCTCGAAGGGCTCGACCCCGAGCAGCGCGAGGTGGCCACCGCGCTGAACGGGCCGGTGTGCGTGCTCGCGGGCGCAGGCACCGGCAAGACCCGGGCGATCACCCACCGCATCGCCTACGGCGTCCGGGCGGGCATCCTGCACCCCTCCACCGTGCTCGCCGTCACCTTCACCAACCGCGCCGCCGGCGAGATGCGCGGCCGGCTGCGCCAGCTCGGCGCGCAGGGCGTCCAGGCCCGCACCTTCCACTCCGCGGCCCTGCGGCAGCTCCAGTACTTCTGGCCGAAAGCGATCGGCGGCTCGATGCCCCGGCTGATCGACCGAAAGATCCAGTTCGTCGCCGACGCGGCCGCCGCCTGCGGTGTCCGCCTCGACCGCAACGAGCTGCGCGACGTGACCGCCGAGATCGAGTGGTCCAAGGTCACCCAGACCGTCCCCGCCGACTACGCACCCGCCGCCGTCAAGGCCGGCCGCGAGGCCCCCCGCGACCCCGCCGAGATCGCCCGGATCTACTCCGGCTACGAGGACCTCAAGCGGGACCGCGCCGTCATCGACTTCGAGGACGTCCTGCTGCTGACCGTGGCCGTCCTCCAGGACCGGCACGACATCGCCGACCAGGTCCGCGCCCAGTACCAGCACTTCGTGGTCGACGAGTACCAGGACGTCAGCCCGCTCCAGCAGCGCCTGCTGGAGCTGTGGCTCGGCGAGCGGGACAACCTGTGCGTCGTCGGCGACGCCAGCCAGACCATCTACTCCTTCACCGGCGCCACCCCCGACCACCTCCTCGACTTCCGCGCCCGCCACCCCGGCGCCACCGTGGTCAAGCTGGTCCGCGACTACCGCTCCAGCCCCCAGGTCGTCCACCTCGCCAACGGCCTGCTCGCCCAGGCGCGCGGCCGGGCCGCCGCCCACCGACTGGAACTCGTCTCCCAGCGCGGCCCCGGACCCGAACCCGCCTACACCGAGTACACCGACGAGCCCGCGGAGGCCGAGGGCGCCGCCCGCCGCATCCGCGAACTGATCGACGCGGGCACCGCACCGAGCGAGATCGCGGTCCTGTTCCGCACCAACGCCCAGTCCGAGACCTACGAACAGGCCCTCGCCGACGCCGGTGTCCCCTACCAGCTGCGCGGCGCCGAGCGCTTCTTCGACCGGCCCGAGGTGCGCAAGGCGGGCGTCGCCCTGCGCGGCGCGGCCCGCTTCGGCGGCAACGACGCCCTCCTCGACGACGTCGTCGACCTGCCCTCGCAGGTGCGCGCCGTCCTCTCCGGCGAGGGCTGGACCTCCCAGCCCCCGGCCGGTTCCGGCGCCGTGCGGGAGCGCTGGGAGTCCCTGGCGGCCCTGGTGAACCTCGCGCACGACTTCGCCGCCGCCCGGCCCGGCGCCACCCTCGCCGACCTCGTCGCCGAGCTCGACGAGCGGGCGAGCGCCCAGCACGCCCCCACCGTGCAGGGCGTCACGCTGGCCTCCCTGCACTCCGCCAAGGGCCTGGAGTGGGACGTCGTCTTCCTGGTCGGGGTCGCCGAGGGCATGATGCCGATCACCTACGCCAGAACCGACGAGCAGATCGAGGAGGAGCGCCGGCTCCTCTACGTCGGAGTCACCCGCGCCAGAGAACGGCTCCATGTCTCCTGGTCCCTGGCCCGATCGCCGGGCGGGCGGGCCAGCCGGCGCCCGAGCCGCTTCCTCGACGGGCTGCGCCCCGGCTCCTCGGCGGCGGGCGGGGCCCGGGCCGCCGCGGGGACCGTGGGCGGCATCGAACGCGGCGTCACCGGTGTCGGCACCGCGGCGGCCCCCGTCGTGCGCCGCGCCCAGCGCACGCCCGCCCGCTGCCGGGTGTGCGGACGCACCCTCACGGACGCCGGCGAGATGAAGCTGATGCGCTGCGAGGACTGCCCCTCCGACATGGACGAGGGCCTCTACGAGCGGCTGATCGAGTGGCGCGCGGAGCAGGCCCGCCTCACCGGTCAGCCGGCGTTCTGCGTCTTCACCGAGAAGACCCTGATGGCCATCGCCGAGACCGTCCCCGAGGACGCGGCCGACCTCGCCCGCATCCCGGGCGTCGGCATGCGCAAGTTCAAGCGCTTCGGAGCCGATGTTCTGGCCATCTGCGCAGGCCAGGATCCCGCCGGGGTGACGGATGACGACTGATGCGAACTCGTCGAAAAAATAGTTTGCACATGCCCCGGCAATCCCCATAGGTTCTAAGCACGGAAACGGCGGCCTTCTCCGAGGCCCCGACTCCGTGCTGTACTTACACCCATACATGCCGGACTGGTTCACCCCAGTCCTCGAGACGCCGAGAGGAGGCGAGTCCAGTGATCAGCATCAAGACCAACACCAGCAGCATCGTCAAAATGACCGATCGCTCGGCCGTCTCCCTGTGCATCCTCGGCGCCTCCAACCCGGGCACCGGTCTGTCCGGCATTCGTGCCGCGCGTCCGGTCTCCTCCCTGTCCCTTGCGGGCCTTCCCGTCCGCGAGCGTGATGAGCGACCGACCAAGGCACTGGAAGCAGTAGCGGCACAGGCCCACGCCTATGCCTTTACGGCGGCCGGTGCCGGCAGCCGGAAGCAGACGACGCAGCACCACCTGATGTGGGCCTTCCGTGGGCCAGAACCCTGGAGTGATCCAGCCTGATCGATCAGGCCGGCGCCTTCAGGGCCGCGGAACCCCATCCGGGATCCGCGGCCCTTCTGTTTTCCCCGAACGGGGAGAGCGGTGCGAAGGGGCCTCGGGACAACAGCAGAACCCGGTACCAGCCGCCACCCGGTCCACCCGACCGGAACGACCGACGAGGAAGACCAACCGTGCAACTCGAAGCGCACGCCCCGTCCGTACCGCCTTCCGAAACGATCCCCCCGCCCGGCCTCACGGAGGACTCCACCTTGATCCCGCTCACCGCGCTCACCGCGCTCGACGACGCCATCGAGAACCTCGGCGTACCCGTCCCCTGCCGCTCCTACGACCCGGAGGTCTTCTTCGCCGAGTCGCCGGCCGACGTCGAGTACGCCAAGTCCCTCTGCCGCACCTGCCCGCTGATCGAGGCCTGCCTCGCCGGCGCCAAGGAGCGGCGCGAGCCCTGGGGCGTCTGGGGTGGCGAGCTGTTCGTGCAGGGCGTCGTCGTCGCCCGGAAGCGGCCGCGTGGCCGCCCGCGCAAGAACCCGGTCACGGCATGAACACCGCAGGAACCATCGACCGTCCCTTCACGCACGACCCCAAGAAGCAGGCCCCGATGAAGCCGTCCACCAGCGAGCCCAGCGGCTCCGCGACCCCAGACTTCACCACCACCGGCGCGACCGTCTCGCGCCAGAACAGGACCCGAGAGATGCAACTCATCCCAGAAGCCCTGGCTCGTGCGCATATGCACGAGCGACTGCATGAGGCCGAGCGGGAGAACCGGGCGATGCGCCTGGCGGTGGCCCGCCGGATGCAGCGCCGGGCCGAGCGCGCCTCGCTGCGTGCCCGCCGCGCGCTCGCGATGGCCGTCATGCAGTGACCGACCGGTCCATGGCGATCATGCGGTGACCGATGACAGCGGCGGCCGTCGTCTCCCCGGGCGGGGGGGCACGGCCGCCCGCGGGGGCGGGTCCGGGTGAACGGACCGGCCCCCGCGGTGCGTTGTGCTGCGGTATGCGCCGGTGGCGGGGATATCGTCGCCAAGGTGACGAGTCCTGCCGGAGACAGTGACAACGGCGGCTCCGCGGAGCCCCGGCCTCTCGTGTGCGCCCGCTGCGGCATCCCGGCCCCCGGGCCGGCGCCCATCACCTGGACCTGTTCCGTCGAGAACGGCGGCCGCCGCTACTTCTGCGACCGCTGCTCCCGCGACCACCTCAGATCCATCGAGGGCCGGCTGGACTCCTCCTGGTGGTGAGACCCGCGCGGGTCATGCCTCCGCGGCCGACTCCTCCGGCTCCTCGGCCTCCGGCACGAAGCCGGGCAGCCACTCCTCCAGCTCGTCCCGCAGCCGGACCGTCGCGTTCAGCTGGCACAGCACACCGATCGTGCTCAGCGTCACACGGTGTATCAGCAGGTACGACGGCGGCAGGTTGAGCCGGGTGCCCAGCTGGTAGGCGGGGGAGCGGGGATCGGCGATCCGCGCCGCCTGGCTGCGCATCCAGCCACGGGTGAACGTGAACTCGTCGACCTGGGCGGGCTCGATGATCGGCAGCAGATAGTCCAGCACCGCGTCGGGATCCAGCTTGATCGACTCCTTGACGAAGCCCTCGGCGCAGAGCAGCTCGTAGACCGAGTCGGCGTCGCCGTCCAGCGTCATCCGCAGGGAGTCGCCGATCGGCGTGGGCAGGCCGCCGGGCAGCCGGTCGACCGTGCCGAAGTCGAGCACCCCGAGGCGCCAGTCGTCCTCGCCCTCCGGGCCGCCCGGCAGCAGCCGGAAGTTGCCCGGATGCGGGTCGGCGTGCAGCAGACCGGTGCGGGCCGGACCGGAGAAGAGGAAACGGGCCAGCAGCTGCCCCGCCCGGTCACGCTGGGCGGTCGTGCCCTCCGCGATCACCTCGGACATAGGGATGCCGTCCATCCACTCCGTGACCAGCACCTGCTCGCACTGGTGCACCACCGCGGGGACCACCACGTCGGGATCGCCCACGAACTCCTGCGCGTGTTCCCGCTGGGCCTGCGCCTCCAGACCGTAGTCCAGCTCCTCCGAGACCCGGTCGCGCAACTCCGCGATCAGCGGCTTGATGTCCATCCCCGGGATCAGCGGGCCCAGCAGCCGCGCGAACCGGCTGAGCTGCGTCAGGTCGGACAGCAGGGCCTCGCCCGCGCCGGGGTACTGCACCTTGACCGCCACCTCGCGGCCGTCGTGCCACACCGCGTGGTGGACCTGCCCGATCGACGCCGCCGCCGACGGCTTCTCCTCGAACTCCAGGAACAGCTTCTGCCAGTCCTCGCCGAGCCGCTGCGCGAGCACCCCGTGCACGGTGCTCGTGGGCATCGGGGGCGCCGACTCCTGCAGTTTCGTCAGGGCCGCCCGGTAGGGACCGGCGATCTCCTCGGGCAGCGCCGACTCGAAGACGGACAGCGCCTGCCCGAACTTCATGGCGCCACCCTTCAGCTCCCCGAGCACCTTGAACAGCTGCTCGGCGGTGCGCTGCTGCAACTCGCGCCCGACGATCTCCGCGGACTCGCCCACGATTCTCTTGCCGAGTCCCCAGGTCGCCCGGCCGGCGAAGCCGAGCGGGAGCGCGGCGAGCTTGGCGGTCCGGGTGACCGCCTTCCGGGGAAGATCAGACATGCGCCCTCCAGGTCCCAGTCGGCCGCGCCGCGTCTGCCCGGTGTCGTGACACCGTCGTCGGCCGTTGCCCCGCCATTGTCTCGCGCGCCTCCTCGTCCATTGAGGTCCGCTCCCCTTTTGCTTTCTCCGCGCCGCCGCACGGACATGCCGGGTGCGGGGCGACCGTCCGGGCGCGCCAGCTCAGCGCGGGCAGTGACACCTCCCAGCGTGCACCCACGCTCGACGGAACGAACCCGTCGAGAAACGCCAGCGCGTGCGCCGCGGCGAGACCCGCGACCGTCGTGGCCAGCGTCAGGTCGCACGGCGGCACCTCGCGCGGCCTGCGACAGCGCCACTGGGCGACCAGCCGGGGCCAGGCCGGATCCCGGTCCGCGCGGTGCGCGTGCAGGCAGCCCGCGCAGGCGCTCCGGCCGGGCAGTACGAGCGGGCCGACCACCCCGGTCGCCTCCACCACGCCGGCGTGCAGATGCGGGGTGCCGGTCTCGGTCAGCGGAGCGCTCACCGCCGGATCGGGGGTGTGCACGGCGACGTCGTCCCGCGGGGCGAGCACCACCAGCGTGTTGCCCGGCTCGCCGCCGGTCCGCGCCGCGGGGGAGCGGCGGCGCGGCGCCTGCGGCGCGGACCGGCGTACGGCGCCGCGCGCGGCCTCGGTGCGGCGCGCGCCGACGCTCTTCGCGGGCAGCCCGCCGGGGGTCACGTCCCAGGGGTGCACCTCGCCGACATCGCGTACGTCGACCTCGCCGACCCCGGCGGCCGACAGCAGCCGGGCGATCGTCACGCCCACCCGGCCCGCGCCCCGCACCTGCACCCGTGTCGCGCGCCGCGCCGCGAGCAGGTCCAGGGCCTCGCCGGGCCGGGAGGTGACCAGGGTCAGCGAGGCCAGGTCCGGTCGCAGCCGGTCCAGGGCATCCGGTCTGTCGCGCAGCGCGGCGGCGGCCGGGCCCGCCGCGGTCGCGTCGTCGAGCAGCCCAGCCTGCGCCAGGTGTTCCAGCACCGCGTCGACCTGGCCGTCCGGCAGATCGCAGCGGCGGCCCTCCTCGCGCAGCAGGGCGAGTCCCCGCGTGCCGTTGAGCTGTTCGAGGAAGCTGCCCGTCGCCGTGTCCACCGGACCCAGGGTCAGCGCGTGTGCCGGAGTCATCCCGAACTGCACGGTGTTGAGGTCGCGCCAGCCGCGCCGGAGCGCGGGCTTCACCATCGGATGCATGACAGGCCCCCGTTGCCCTGGAAGTGATGGTTCGTCCGGCAGGGACGGTTTCGTTCCTGCCGACGACCGCCAGCATGCCCCGGCCCGCCGGACCGTGCCGAAAGTTGTCCACAGGCAGTGGGTGATCGTCGTACGAATCGAGCGGCGTGGCTGTACGAACCGAGTGGCGTGGCTGTACGAACCGAGTGGCGTGGCTGTACGAACCGAGTGGCGTGGCTGTACGAACCGAGTGGCGTGGCTGTACGAACCGAGCGGCGGCGCCGTACCGATCGAGCCGCGGCGCCGTACGAATCGAGCGGGGGCGTTGTACGAATGGGACGCGAGCGCCGTACGAATCGGACGCGAGGGCCCGGGATCGCGATCGAACCGTCCCGGACCCGGGACTTCCCCCATGTGCAGCGGGTAACGTCGGGGCGTGCCCGCCGACCCACTCAACCGCGCCGGAACACCACAGCGCAGCACGACGAGCCTGCCGCAGAGCGGCTCGGGGGCGAGCGCGATCGAGGTCCGCAGGAGTGCCCGTCGCCGCCGGACGGTCTCCGCGTACCGCGAGGGCGATCGCACCGTCGTACTCATCCCTGCCCGGATGTCCGAGGCCGAGGAACAACGCTGGGTGAGCGTCATGCTCGACAAGCTCGCCGCCCAGGAGAGCCGCCGGCTGCTCGGCGACGCCGAACTCGCCGAACGCGCGCAGCGGTTGTCCGACCAGTACTTCGGCGGCCGGGCGCGGCCCGCGACCGTGCGCTGGGTCACCAACCAGAACACCCGCTGGGGCTCGTGCACCCCCGCCGAGGGCAGCATCCGCCTCTCCCATCGCCTGCAGGGGATGCCCGAGTACGTCGTCGACTACGTGCTGCTGCACGAACTCGCGCATCTGCTGGTGCCCGGTCACGGCCCGCGTTTCTGGCGGCTGCTGGAGGCCTATCCGCGCACCGAACGCGCCCGCGGCTACCTCGAAGGAGTGGTCGCGGCCGACCGGTTGCCGCACCAGCCGGGCCCGCGCGGCGACTGACCCGGATCCGCCTCGTGGCACGGGGCGCCGGGAAGCGGCCGACAGGACCCGTTGTGTACCGGGTGTGTACCGACTTCTTCCGTTGTCCGCGTTTGCGGTTAGCCTGGCGCGACGCACTCACATTCGGGATGGGGGACGGTCGTTACGCATGGCCAGGGAATTCCAACGCGGCCACAAGGCCAAGATCAGTGACCTCACCGCGGGCACGGACCTGTACATCGGCGTGCAGATCTCCGGTCCCGGACTGACCTTCGACATCAGCTGCTTCGGTCTCGACGCCGACGAGCGCCTCTCCGACGACCGGTACTTCGTCTTCTTCAACCAGCCGAAGTCCCCCGAGGAGTCCATCCAGCTGCTGGGCGCCCAGTCGGGTGACACGGAGTCCTTCCGGGTCACGCTCGACCGCATCCCCGCGCAGATCCACAAGCTGTCGTTCACCGCGACCCTCGACGGCACCGGCCAGATGTCGCAGATCGCCCCCGGATACCTCCGGATCGTGGCCGGCGGCGAGGAAGTGGCCCGCTACTCCTTCAGCGGTACGGAGTTCACCACCGAACGTGCCGTGATGCTCGGCGACTTCTATCTGAAGGACGTCTGGCGGTTCGCGGCCGTCGGCCAGGGCTTCGACGGCGGCCTCGATGCGCTGCTGAAGAACTTCGGCGGCGAGGTCCTCGAGGAGGAGACCCCCGCCCCGCAGCAGCCCCAGTCCGGCGCCGCCCCCGGCTTCGCCCCGCCCCCGCAGGCCGCGACCCCGCCGCCGTTCGGCGCCCCCGGAGCCCCGGCCCCCGCGCCCCAGCAGGGATTCGCGCCGCCGCCCGGCGCCACCCCGCCCCCGGCGCCCGCGCCCGGCCCGAACGTGCATGCCGCGCCCACCCTCATCGCGCCCCTGGCCCCGCCCGGGATCGGGGC
>NZ_LAVA02000013.1 GCF_000974985.2 Streptomyces mangrovisoli
CCCCCGCCCCGTGATCGCCCGCACCGGCGCTCCCGGCGCCCGCCCGCCCAGCGAACGGAGAACAGTCATGGCCCAAGCCGCAGCCGTGGCGAAACCGCCCGCGCCACCCCCGCGGCGCCGTGCCTCCGCGCACCCGCGCAGGCTGCCGTACCTGCTGATCGCCCCGGCGGCCCTGCTGATGCTGGGCTTCATCGCCTACCCGGTGCTCAGCGTCTTCTACTACAGCCTCCAGGACTACAACCCCACCAAGCCCTGGCGGAACGGCTTCGCGGGCCTCGGGAACTTCACCCGGGCGTTCGCGCACGACCCGCAGTTCTGGGACACCCTCACCTTCAGCGCCCAGTGGGTCGTCGTCGAGGTGGGACTCCAGCTGCTGTGCGGGCTCGCGCTCGCCCTGATCGTCAACCAGACCTTCGTGGGCCGCTCGCTCGGGCGCGCCCTCGTCTTCTCCCCGTGGGCCGTCTCCGGCGTGCTCACCTCGGCGATCTGGGTGCTGCTCTACAACTCCCAGACGGGCATCACCCGTTACCTCGCCGACGTGGGGCTCGGCTCCTACGGCACCAGCTGGCTCTCGGACCCCTCGACCGTCTTCCCGGCGGCCGTCGTCGCGGACCTGTGGCGAGGGGTGCCGTTCTTCGCGATCCTCATCCTCGCCGACCTCCAGTCCGTCTCCAAAGACCTCTACGAGGCCGCCGAGGTCGACGGCGCGGGCCGGCTGCGGCAGTTCCTGCACATCACCCTGCCCCATCTGAAGGACGCCATCGTGCTGTCCACGCTGCTGCGCGCGGTGTGGGAGTTCAACAACGTCGACCTGCTGTACACCCTCACCGGCGGCGGTCCGGCGGGCGAGACCACCACCCTGCCGCTCTACGTCGCCAACACCAGCGTCGACGCCCACGACTTCGGCTACGCCTCCGCCCTCACCACGGTCGCCTTCGTGATCCTGCTGTTCTGCTCGGTCCTCTACCTGCGGCTCAGCAAGTTCGGGGGCGGGTCGAAGTGATCACCGAGATCGCCCCCGCGCCGCACCGGCCGGTCCGCCCGCCCGCCGCCGCCCGCGCCCGGCACCGCCCCTGGGGCGAGGTCCCGCGCTGGCAGATCTACCTGCCGCTGTCGGTGTATCTCCTGTTCACCCTGGTCCCGTTCTACTGGATCCTCCTCTTCGCGCTGCGCCCGGCGGGCTCGACCTCCCTCGTGCCGTGGCCGGTCACCTTCGACCACTTCCACAAGGTGTGGACCGAGCGCAGCTTCGGCGTCTACTTCACCAACAGCGTCTACGTCGGCGTCGCGACCCTGGTGCTGACCACCGTCGTGGCCCTGGCGGGCGGCTATGCGCTCGCCCGCTTCGACTTCCGTGCCAAGCGCGCCTTCCTGCTCGCCCTGCTCTGCTCGCAGTTCGTGCCCGGCGCCCTGCTGCTGGTCCCGCTGTTCCAGATCTTCGCCCGGCTCCACCTGATCAACTCGCTGGCCAGCGTGATCCTCGCGGAGACCGTCTTCCAGCTGCCGCTGTCGATGATCCTGATCAGCGGCTTCATCAGGAACGTGCCCTACGCGCTGGAGGAGGCCGCCTGGGTCGACGGCTGCGACCGGTTCACCGCGTTCCGCGTCGTCGTCCTGCCGCAGCTGCGGCCCGGGTTGATCGCGGTCGGCTCCTTCGCCTTCGTGCACGCCTGGAACCACTTCCTGTTCGCCCTGATGTTCCTCTCCGACCAGAGCAAGCAGACCATCCCCGTCGGCCTCAACACCCTGATGAGCGCGGACAGCGTCGACCTCGGCGCCCTCGCGGCGGGCGGGATCGTCGCCGCCGTGCCCGTCGTGATCGTGTTCGCGTTCATCCAGAAGTGGCTGATCACCGGCTTCGGCGCGGGGGCGGTGAAGGGATGACCGCGACGACCGGCCCCGCGTACGGCCGCCTTCCGGCCGGCCCGCCGCCCGTGGTGCTGGCCGGCGCGCGCGGCCACGGCCGCCTGCACCTCGCCAACCTCCGCCGCCTGCACGGCGAGGGACGCCTGCGACTGGCCGGGATCTGCGAACCCGTACCGCTCACCGAGCAGGAGTACGGCGGTGAACTCCCGCCCCAGTCGGCCGACTTCGGCGCACTGCTGGCGGCCACCGGGGCGCGCGCCGCGGTCGTCTGCACCCCGATCCCGACCCACGCGGAGCTGGCGCTGACGGCCGCCCGGCACGGCGTGCACCTGCTCCTCGAGAAGCCGCCCGCCCCCTCCTGGGCGGAGTTCCGGCGCATGACCGACGCCTTCGCCGAAGCGCCGGTCGCCTGCCAGATCGGATTCCAGTCCCTGGGTTCGCACGCCGTGCCCGCGATCCGCCGGATGATCGACGAGGGCGCGATCGGCGAGGTCATGGGCGTCGGCGGGGCCGGGGCCTGGGCCCGCGACCCTGCGTACTACCGCCGGGCCCGCTGGGCGGGCCGACGCCGTCTCGACGGGGCCGACGTCGTCGACGGCGTCCTCACCAACCCCCTCGCGCACGCCGTCGCCACCGGACTCGCCCTGCTCGGCACGGCGTACGCCGACGACGTCACCGGCGTCGAGACCGAGCTGCTGCGGGCCAACGACATCGAGGCCGACGACACCTCCTGCGTCCGCGTCACCACCCCCCGCGGCCCGGTCACCGTCGCCGCCACCCTGTGCGCCGAGTGCCCGGACGAGCCGTACGTCCTCGTGCACGGCACCCGGGGCCGGATCACCTTCTGGTACAAGCAGGACCGGGTCCTGCTGCAACGCGCGGGCCACGGTCCGCGGGAGAGCCGCTTCGGCCGTACGGACCTGCTCGCGAACCTGCTCGACCACCTCACCGACGGCACCGGCCTCCTGGTCCCGCCCGCCGCGACCGGCGCGTTCATGCGGGTGGTCGAGGCGATCCGGCGCGCCCCCGACCCGGCACCGCTGCCCGCCACGGCCTGGCGCACGGAGCCCGGCACCGGACGCCGCGTGGTCACCGGCGTCGACGCGCTCGTCGCGGCCGCCGCCGACACCCTTCAGCTGTACTCCGAACTGGGCGCCCCCTGGGGCCTGACGCGGGAGGCGAACACCCGATGACACCCCGAGCCCGTGACACGCGCGGCGAGCAGCCGACGGAAGCCCCCGCCGCCCCGGACTCTCGTGCGCACGACGTCGAACTCCGTTTGGCCGGAAGGGTGGTGGCCCGCCACCGCACCCGGCCCGAGCTGCCGCTCCGGCTCGGCCCGCGCCCCTTCCTGCATCCCGTCACCACCCTGGCCGGCACCCCCGTCACCGAGACGGGCCCCGCCGACCACCCCCACCACCTCGGCGCCGGTGTCGCCGTTCCCGACGTCGAGGGGCACAACTTCTGGGGCGGCCGCACCTTCGTCCGCGGCCACGGATCCACCGAGCTGGACAACCACGGCGTCCAGCGGCACACCGGCTGCACGCGTCGCGGCCCGGCCGGCTTCGAGGCGGAGCTGTGCTGGGAGGCGGCGGGCCGCGCCCTGCTGCGCGAACGCCGTACCGTCGCCGCCGCCGAACTCGCCGCCCACGCCTGGGCGCTGGACTTCGCCTTCGCCCTCACCAACGTCACCGGCGGCCCGCTCTCCATCGGCAGCCCCGCCACCAACGGGCGCCCCGGCGCGGCCTACGGCGGCTTCTTCTGGCGCGCCCCCAAGGAGGCGGCGGCGCCCAGGGTGTTCACCCCCGACGGCGAGGGCGAGGCGGAGGTCCACGGCACCCGCGCCGACTGGCTCGCCCTGGCCGGCGCGGACTGGACCCTGGTGTTCGCCGGGGCGAGCGAGGCCACCCGTCGCGACCCGTGGTTCGTGCGCGCCGCGGAGTACCCGGGCGCGGGCCCCTCGCTCGCGTCCGCCGAACGGCTGACCGTCCCGCCCGGCGAGAGCGTCGTGCGCCGGGTCGTCACGGTCGTCGCCGACGGCGTCCTCGGCCGCGCCGAGGCCGCCGCGCTGGTCCGTGCGGCGGTACACCCATGAGCCTGCCCTCCGCCGACCGCGGCGACGGCACCTACGCCAACCCGGTGCTGAACGCGGACTGGTCCGACCCCGACGTGATCCGCGTCGGCGACGACCACTACCTCACCGCCTCCAGCTTCGGCAGGGTCCCGGGACTGCCGCTGCTGCACTCCCGCGACCTCGTCAACTGGACCCTGATCGGCCATGCCCTCGAACGCCTCGAACCGGCCGCCGAGTTCAGGACCCCGCAACCCGGACGGGGCGTCTGGGCACCGGCCCTGCGCCATCACGACGACCGCTTCTGGATCTTCTGGGGCGACCCCGACCGGGGCATCCTCCAGATCAACGCGCCCGACATCAGGGGCCCTTGGAGCCCGCCGGTGCTGGTGAAGGCGGGCCGGGGCCTGATCGACCCCTGCCCGCTGTGGGATCCCGAGACCGGTGACGCCTATCTCGTGCACGCCTTCGCCAGGTCCCGCGCCGGGTTCGCCAACCGGCTCACCGGGCACCGGATGCACCCGGACGGCGGGAGCCTGCTCGACGAGGGCAAGGTCGTCGTCGACGGGGACCGGCTGCCGGGCTGGTTCACCCTCGAAGGGCCCAAGCTGTACCGGTACGACGGCTGGTTCTGGATCCTCGCGCCCGCCGGGGGAGTGGAGGCCGGCTGGCAGGGCGCCTTCCGCTCCCGCGGCTTCTTCGGGCCGTACGAGGAACGGGTGGTCCTGGAGCAGGGCGGCACCGCCGTCAACGGACCGCACCAGGGCGGCTGGGTGCGCACCGCGTCCGGCGAGGACTGGTTCCTGCACTTCCAGCAGCGCGGCGCGTACGGCAGGGTCGTGCACCTCCAGCCGATGCGCTGGGACGAGCGGGGCTGGCCGGTCCTCGGCGCCGACGGCGCCCCCGTGGCCGTACACCCCAAGCCCGCCCTGCCGCCGCAGCCGCCCGCCGCGCCCGCCACCGACGACGACTTCCCCGGCGGGCGCCACGGCCGCCAGTGGCAGTGGACGGCCGATCCCCGCCCCGGCTGGGCGCCGCAGCACGGCGGGGACGGGCTGCGGCTGACCTGCGTCCGCTCCGCCCACGGGGACGACCTGCGCCGGGTGCCGAACGTGCTCGGCCAGCGGCTGCCCGGCCAGGACGCCGTGGTCGAGGTCGAACTGGAGCTGCCCGCCGCCGAGTTCGGCGCACGGGCCGGGCTCGCGGTCCTCGGGGACGCCTACCGCTGGATCGGGCTCCGGCGCGCGGCGGACGGCTCCGTGCAGGTGGTCGACCGGTTCGCGGAGCGCGCCGAGCCGCCCCCGCGCACCGGGCGGCCCGTCGAACAGCGTTCCGCCGAGCACCGGTTCGGCGAGCGACCCGCCCACCGCGAACGCGAGGCCGCCCCGCCGCGTCCCGCACCCGGGGGCCGGGCGCTGCTGCGGGTGGAGATCAGGGCGGGCGGCCGCTGCCGCTTCCTCTGCGACACCGGCGACGGCCCGGCCCCCTCCGGACTGGTCTTCACCGCCACCTCCTGGGGCTGGGGCGGCGCCCTGCTCGGTCTCTTCGCCCTCGCCCCGGCCGGCCCCGGGCACGCGGGCACGGCCCTGTTCACGCGCTTCCGCGTCACCCCGCTGTCCTGAGCAACACCCCGTCCCGATCACCCGTTGTCCCGAACCGGCCCGGCCGGACGTCTCGTTGGGAGCCGCAATGAAGGAGAGCAGAACTGTGCAGAAGACCATCCGCGGAAGCGGGCGGCGGCGGCGCGCCGCCGGTGCCGCCGCCCTGGGCTGTGTGCTCGCCCTGACCGCGACCGCCTGCGGCGACGACGGATCCGGGTCCGCGGGCGACAAGGGCGGCGAGGGGTCCGGGAAGGGCACGATCACCTTCTGGGACAACAACGGCGGTGTGCGTACCGACGTCTGGAAGCAGATCATCGCCGACTTCGAGAAGAAGTACCCGGACATCAAGGTGCGTTACGTGGGCGTGCCCGCGGCGAGCGTGCAGTCCAAGTACGACACCGCGATCCAGGGCGGCGGCCTGCCGGACGTCGGCGGGGTCGGCACCGCGATGCTCGCCGAGGTCGCGGCGCAGGGCGCGCTGGAGCCGCTCGACAGCCGGATCTCGGGGAGCGAGCTGAGCGGGAAGCTGAACGACAAGTTCCTGGACAGCGTGAAGTCCGCGGGCGGCGACGGGAAGACGTACACCGTGCCGACGTCCGCCAACAACGGCACCCTGTGGTACCGCACCGACCTGTTCGAGGCGGCGGGCCTGGACGCGCCGACGACCTGGACCAAGTTCTACGCGGCCGCGGACAAGCTGACCGACAAGGACAAGAACGCGTTCGGCTACACCATCCGCGGCGGCGAGGGCTCGATCGCGCAGGCCCTGGACGCGATGTACGGGCAGAGCGGCATCACGTCGTTCTGGAACGGCGACAAGACGACCGTCGACGATCCCCGCAACGTGGCCGCGCTGGAGAAGTACGTCGCGCTGTACAAGAAGGACACCCCCTCCGCCGACGTCAACAACGACTTCACCAAGATGGTCGCGCAGTGGGATTCCGGCAGCATCGGAATGCTGAGCCACAACCTCGGCTCCTACGCGGACCACGAGAAGGCGCTCTCGGGCAAGTTCCGCGGCATCCCCAACCCCACGCTGGACGACGGGACCCGGGTGCAGGTCTCCAACCCGGTCGACGGCCTCGCGCTGTTCAAGTCGAGCAAGAACAAGGCGGCCGCCTGGAAGTTCATCGAGTTCGCCGCCTCGCACGCCTCGAACAGCAAGTGGAACGAGTCGGCGGGCCAGGTGCCGGCCAACACCGAGGCGGCGCAGGACGCGTGGGTGCAGTCCTCCGAACCCACCAAGCTCGCCGCCGAGGCGCTGAACGGCAGCACCACCGAGATCGTGCAGCTGCCGTACTACCTGCCCGACTGGAACACCGTCTCGAAGGCGGACAACGAGCCGGCCTTCCAGAAGGTGCTGCTCGGCAAGGAGAGCGCGAAGGACTTCCTGAGCACGCTCGCCGACCAGCTCGACAAGGCCCAGGCCGACTGGAAGCAGAACCACTGAGCCCGCACCCGACCGAGGAGTCGCCTCCATGAGCACACCGAGATGCCGTGCACCGAGATCCGGTGCACCGAGATTCAGTGCACCGAGATCCCGTACGACCCCAGGATGTCATGATCATGCCCGAGTGATGGCGGTGCTCGCGGGCTGCACCGCCCTGGTGCTGGCCGTCACCGGCACCGCGTCGGCGACGCCGCGCTCAACCGCCCACCACGCCCCCGAACGCCGGGTGCTCCCCGCCGGCGACGGCTGGGGCTCCTACGGCACCGGCACCACCGGCGGGTCGAAGGCCACCCCCGCGCACGTCTACACCGTCACCACCTGGGACGGCTTCCGGGCCGCTCTCGCCGCGGACGTGACCGGGCCGCGGATCATCAGGGTGAAGGGCACGATCGACGCCGACGGGCCGGGCTGCGACACCTTCGCCGTCCCCGGCTACGACTTCGCCACCTATCTCGCCACGTACGCCCCCGAGACCTGGGGCCGCGACCAGGACCTGTCGGCCGAGCCCGACGACAGCCCCGAGGGGCTGCGCCGCGCCTCGGCCGACCAGCAGGCCGCGTACATCAAGGCGTACGTGCCCGCGGACACCACGATCATCGGCGTCGGGCGGAACGCCGGCTTCAAGGGCGCCAGCCTCCAGATCGAGGGCGTCGACAACGTCATCGTCCGCAACCTCGCCTTCGAGAGCCCGCTGGACTGCTTCCCGCAGTGGGACCCCACCGACACCGCCGACGGCAACTGGAACTCCGAGTACGACAGCGCGGTGATCTACGGCTCCACGCACGTGTGGATGGACCACGACACCTTCACCGACGGGGACCATCCCGACAGCACCCTGCCGTCGTACTACGGCCGGATCTACGAACAGCACGACGGTGAACTGGACATCGTCAAGGGCGCCGACTACGTGACGGCCTCCTGGAACGTCTTCGAGGACCACGACAAGACGATCCTGATCGGCAACAGCGACAGCGCCGCCACGGCCGCCGTCGACCGCGGCCATCTCAAAGTCACCCTGCACCACAACCTGTTCGCGAACCTCGTCGAGCGGGCCCCGCGGGTCCGCTTCGGACAGGTCGACTCCTACGACAACCACTTCGTGGCCCAGGCGGGCTACGGCTACAGCTACGGCATCGGCATGGAGTCCCAACTCGTCGCCGAGCACAACGCGTTCACGCTGGCGGACGGGGTGTCGGCCGGGACGGTCCTCAAGAAGTGGAAGGAGGCGCCGCTGACCGCGGACGACAACTGGGTCAACGGCGCCCTCACCGACCTGATCGCCGTGCACAACGCCGAGGTCCCCGGCGAGATCCTCCAGTCCGGCGCGGGCTGGACTCCCACCCTGCGCACGCGGATCGACCCGCCGGCGGCGATCCCCCGGATCGTCGACCACGGTGCCGGGGCGGGCCGCCTGCGCTGAGCCGCACCGGCGGGGGCGCCCCACCGCCCCCGCCGCTCCCGGGGCCGGGACGCCCCACCGCCCCGGCCC
>NZ_LAVA02000130.1 GCF_000974985.2 Streptomyces mangrovisoli
GGCGAGGGCGCGGCGGGCCCGCTCGTACGCGGCGAGGGCGTCGGCGGGGCGGCCGGTGTCGCGCAGGGCGCGGATGAGGAGGGCGTGCAGCCGTTCGTCGTAGGGGTGGACGCCGGTGAGTTCGGTCAGTTCCGGTACGACGTCCTGGGCGCGGCCGAGGCGCAGTACGGCCTCCGCGCGGGCCCGGAGGGCGTCCAGGCGCAGCGCGTCCCAGCGGGCGGCGGGCGAGCGGTCGGGGAGGTCCGCCAGGGCGGGGCCGCGCCACAGGGCGAGGGCCTCGGCGAGGGTGCGGGCGGCGGCGGCCGGGTCGCCCTGGTGCAGGGCGGTGGTGGCGTCCCGCACCAGCCGCTCGAAGACGAACAGGTCCACGTCGTCGCGGCCCGCGGCGAGGCGGTAGCCGCCCGCGTCGGAGGCGACGGCGGCGCGGCCGACCGCGCGGCGCAGTCGGCCGACGAGGGCGTGCAGCGCGGCGGGGGCATCCAGCGGCGGGTCGTCCGGCCACACCTCGTCGATCAGGGTCTGCGGGGTGGCGACCTGGCCGGGGCGCAGGCACAGGGCGGCGAGGAGCGCGCGCACCCGCGGGCCGCCGACCGGGATGTCGCCGCCCTGCTCGTCCTGTGCCTGGGTGACGCCCAGGAGTCTGTACCGCACCGGTTCATTCTCGCCGGGCTCGCTGCGCGGGGCACGGGGTTTCCTCGCGGAGCGGTCGGGGTGGGGTGCGGGCCCGCCACGACCGGTCGCGCCGTTCCCCGCGCCCCTTCCGGGG
>NZ_LAVA02000131.1 GCF_000974985.2 Streptomyces mangrovisoli
GCTGGGGGACGCGCTGGTACCGGGGTTCGGCGGGGCTCGGGGTGACGGGGCTCCGGGCGGCGGGTCTCCGGGCGGTGGGTCTCCGGGCGGCGGGGCGGGCGGGCTCGCGCAGGGGGCCGACGGTCGGCCGGTCGGGGTGTCCGGTGCGGGGGGTACGGGTGCGGGCGGTGCTTTCGCGGGAGGTGTGACGGCGGGCGGGGCGTCGGCGGGCGTCGGGGCGGAGCGGCCGGAGCCGTCGCGGGGCATGTCGGACCCGTTCGGCGTGATGACGATCGACGGCTATCTGCGGCAGACGGCGCACCGCACGGCCGTGGTCCTCGCCCAGGCCGACGAGATCCTCCAGCACACCGAGGCCGGACGGCAGCTCGCCGGGGTCCTCGTCGACTGGGCGCAGCAGAGCGACAACCGCAACATGTGCCTCCTGGTCTTCCGCCGGGCCGGGCTGGACGAGGTGATCGACTTCGTGGCCTCCCGGGGCGTTCCCCAGCTGGACTACTTCCTCAAGGGACAGCGGGAGGCGCAGAACGGCCGCGGCACGATCGGCATCGGGCACCCCGAGGCGGCCGAACTGGAGCGGCTCGTGCACGTGCTGCGGCTGCGCGAGGGCCTGCGCATCGCGGACTGGCGCGAACTCGACCCGGTCCTCGGGGCCATGGCGATGGGCGCGCGCAGCGCCCGCAGCTGGCGGGCCCGGCTGCGCGAACTCCACGACGAGCACGGCCTGCTGGGCCGGGAGGAGGTGCGCGCCCGGCGCTGGGTGGAGTCCGCGGTGCCCGACGGGACCTCGCCCGAGGACCGGCTGAACGCGATGCCGGGACTCGGCCCGGTCCAGGAGCATGTGGCCCGGCTGCGGGCGCGGCTGGTCGCCCAGCGCAACCTGCGCGCCGAGGGGCGCGGCGTGGACGCCGAACCGGCCTCCCCGCACCTGGTGTTCACCGGCAACCCGGGCACCGGGAAGACGACGGTGGCGCGGCTGATCGGGGAGATGTACCGGGACCTCGGCATGCTGACCCGCGGCCATGTGGTGGAGCCCGCGCTCAGCGACCTGGTCGCCGACCACGTCGGCGGCACGGCCCGGATGACGAACGCGGTGGTCGACCGGGCGCTGGACGGGGTGCTGTTCGTCGACGAGGCGTACGGACTGAGCGACCAGAGCGAGGGTTTCGGCGACGAGGCGATCCAGACCCTGCTCAAGCGGATGGAGGACGACCGGGACCGGCTGGTGCTGATCGTGGCGGGCTACCCGGACAAGATGACCGAGTTCCTCGCGGCGAACCCCGGTCTCGCCAGCCGTTTCGAGGACGACAACGTCGTCCGGTTCCCCGACTACGAACCGGACGTGCTGCACGCGATCCTGCTGCGCCGGCTGGCCGAGCTGGGGCTGCGCTGGGACGACGCCGTCGCCGGTCAACTGCGGGAGGTCGTCGTCGGGTTGCACGCCAGCCGGGACGAGACGTTCGGCAACGCGCGGGCGATGCGCACGCTGGCGACGGCCGTGTACACCGAGTGGGCGGCGCGCATCGACGGCGAGGTGAACCGGCCGGTCGAGACCTGCGACCTCCCGGAGCGCTACCGCGACCACCTCGACCGCCCGGCACCCGACTCCGCCGAACTGCTCGCCGAACTGGACGACATGGTCGGCCTCGCCCCGGTACGTGAGGTCCTCGAATCCCTCGCGGACCGGCTGCGGATACGGCAGTTGCGCAACCACGGGTCGTTCCCGGCGCCGCATCTGCTGTTCGTCGGGCCGCCGGGGACCGGCAAGACCACGGTCGCCCGGATCACCGGCCGGATGCTGCACAGCCTCGGGCTGCTGCGCCGCGGCCATGTCGTGGAGACCACGCGCGCCGACCTGGTGGGCGAGTACCTCGGGCAGACCGCGCCCAAGGTGCGCGAGGCGGTGCGCTCGGCGCTGGACGGGGTCCTCTTCATCGACGAGGCGTACAGCCTGGCGTCCGGCTCCGAGCACGGGGACTACGGCACCGAGGCGATCGACACGCTGACCCGGGAGATGGAGCACTGGCGCGGCCGGCTGGTGGTGGTGGCGGCCGGATATCCGCAGGAGATGCGGGAGTTCCTGCGGGTGAACACCGGCCTGGCCTCACGGTTCACCTTCACCGTGCCGTTCCCGCACTACGCCACGGCGGACCTGGTCGAGATCCTGCGGCGGAGCGCCGCGGCCGACGGCTGCCGGATCACGCGGGGAGCGGCGGAGCGGGCGGCCCTCTGGCTGGACGCCGAACGGGCCGGGCATCCTTCGGAGTTCGGCAACGCGCGCACGGCGCGCAAGCTCCTGGAGCTGATGGAGGGCCGGCTGGCCCGCCGCGTCTCCCGCACGCTGAAGGGCGCGCCCGCGGACCGGGAGGTGCTGACGACCTACCTGCCCGAGGACGTTCCGGACGCGCCGGGGCGGGGCCGTTGAACGGGCGGGAGGCGCCCACCGCCGATGAAGGCCGCCGGGAGGCGCGGGCCGCCGGTGGAAGGCCTCAGTCCCCCGTGCGGTGCAGGATCCGGCGGCCGTCGGTCTCCGCCGCGTCGCGCTCCGCGAGGACGCTGCGCAGGGTGTTGTCCGCCTGGAGCAGCCGCCGGGCGATCGCGTCGGCGGTGTCGGCCAGGTCCTTCAGGGTGGGCTCGCCGCTGCGGCCCGGGGCGCCGGACTCCCCCGGCGCGGCGTACTCGACGGGCGCGTCCGGTGCGCCGACGGAGTCGGGCGCGTCGGGCTTGCGCCAGGTGCCGAACTCGCCGGGTGCCCAGCCCCGGCCTCCCGCGGGGAACTCCCCCGCGGCACCCCCCGGCCCGGCGAGGGCCAGCGCGATGTCACGGGTGGCCTCGGCGTACCGGCGCAGACCGGCGAGCTGCGCGCCGCGCTCCCGCCGAATCTCCTCCAGTTTGTCCACGGCCGCGGCGAGTTCGGCTCGGCCCCGGATCAGCTCCGCCTCTTCGTAGGCGAGCCGACGCTGGGCGTCGGCGGCGCGGACGAGCGCCTCGCGGGTGGGCTCCATCAGCGCGCTCAGCCGGTTCTCGGAGAGCCGCACCAGGTTGTCGGAGCCGCGGCGCAGTGTCTCCTCGACGCCCGTGTCCTGTCCGCGCAGCGCGCGCAGGCACGCGTCGATGTCCTCCTGCTGGCCCCGGAGTTCGTCCAGGGCCTCCACGAGCCGGGCCAGCCGCCGCAGTTCGGTGACCTTCGCGTGCAGCTCCCGGTGTTCGGCCAGCCGCTCGGTCACCCGCTGCTCCAGGTCGCGGAGTCCGTCCGCCTCGGCGCGGGCCGCGGCCACCCGCTCGGCCGCGGCGGTCAGTTCCCCGGTGCGTCGGGCGACATGCTCGGCGACGGTCGCGCCGGGCCGCGCGGCCGCCAGCAGCGCGGGCAGCGCCGCGGCGAGTTCCGGGGTCCGCGTCAGCGCGTCGTCGAACGCGAAGACCGTCTCCAGGGCATCCGCTCCGGCCGCGCCGCCCTCGACCCGCCGCACGGCCGCCGCCGCCCAGCCGATGGCCAGGCCGAGGACGCGCAGGGCGGTCTCCGCGCCCCCGTCGTCCGCGGCCAGGGCCGAGGCGATCTCCCGTCTGGCGTCCTCCGTCACCGGCAATCCCCCCGTACCGCACAGCGGCGCAAGCTCCGACGAGTCCAGCCTATCCGGGCAAACGTCCACGCAACTCGCTTATGCACAACTACACTTCACCGCAGGACAGGGCCTGGCTCAGGGGGGAGCGGGATGAGCGAGCTGGTGCGGTTCACCGGGCCGGACGGGGAGTCGCTCGTCGTCGAGGTGGAGGAGGACTCTCCGGGTCTCGAACGCATCTCCCGCGACGCCTCCGGCATCGCCGACGCGGGCAACCGGTTGACCGCCGCGCTGGCGAGCACCGGGCCCGCCCTGCGCTCGGTCCTGGGCACCCTGCGCGCCTTCGCGCCGGACGAGCACGAGATCGAGTTCGGGATCAAGTTCAACGCCGAGGCGGGCGTCGTCGTCGCCCGGACGGCCACCGAGGCGCACTTCGTGGTCAAGATGCGCTGGCGCCGCCCCGCGCCCGGCGCCGCCACGGGCCCGGACCCGGCGACGGGTTCCCCCACCGGCCCGGACCCGGCCTCCGGCTCCGCCACCGGCACCAGGACCGGCACCGGCTCCGGTTCCGACTCCGGTTCGCAGGACTGAGGCGGGATGTCCGCCATCGTCGGGCGCCCGCCCTGGCTGGTGAGCGTGCGCCGCGCGGTGGACGCCGCCCCCGAGGGCGCGGGCCTGCTCTGCACCCCGCGCCACATCCTGACCTGCGCGCATGTCGTCGCGGGCAAGAACGTGACGGCCCCGCCCGACGGCCCGGTCCACGTCGTGTTCCAGTTCGTGGACCACGAGGAGCCGCTGCCGGCCCGGGTCGTCGCGGGCGGCTGGCACCCGGCCGTCGGCACCCAGGGCGACGTGGCGGTCCTGGAACTCGACGGCCCGCTCCCGCCGGGCGCGCGGCCGGCCCCGCTGCGCTCGACGCACCACGGCGTCTCCGATCACCGGATGCACGTCTACGGCTACCCCAAGGGCCATGAACACGACGGCATCCCGGTGGTCGGCGACATCGTCGGTCACGCGGAGCGGGAGTGGATCCAGGTGCAGGCCGGCCAGGTCGGCTGGGCCATGGAGGGCGGCTTCTCCGGATCGCCGGTCTTCGACCAGCAGGCCGGCGGTGTCGTCGGCATGCTGGTCGGCCGCGACACGGTCACCGAGAAGAAGGACCGGCGCACCGCGTACGCCATCCATGTCGAGGCGCTGGCCGGGTACTGGCCGCAGCTGGCCCCGCACATCGAGGACACGCCGACCGCGGAGGTGCGCTCCCAGCTGGAGGACCTGCTCGCCGTCCCGTTGAGCGAGGACGGGACGATCCCGAGGGTCGAGGAGCTCGATCCGCTGGACATCGGCGTCACGCCGTCGAAGTTCAGCGGGCGCCCCGAGGGCGCGCCGTACATCGCCCGCCCCGGCCCGGACCAGGAGCTGGAGGCGGCGCTCGAAGGCTCCGACTTCGTGCTGCTGGTCGGGCTGTCCAAGGCGGGCAAGTCGCGCACCCTGTACGAACTGCTGCGCCGCACCATGCCCCGTGCCCGCCTGGTCGTGCCCAAGCTGGACCATGCCGCCCCGGGGGACCTCAGCCGGCTGCTGCCGCTGCCGACGGCGTCCGACCCGGCCGTGATCTGGCTGGACGACCTGCACCACTACCTGCGGCCCGGCGGTCTCGACCTCAAGGTGCTGAGCCGGCTCCGGCGCGCCGAGCGGAAGGTCGTCCTCGTCGCCACCCTCACGCTGAAGCGCCGGGACGGCCTGCTCGCCATGGAGGGCGACATGGGCCGCACCGCGCGCAGTGTGCTGAACCGCGCGAAGAGCGTCGAACTGCCGCACCTGCTCGGCCCCGAGGAGCGGCGGACGGCCCAACAGCACTATCCGGACGAGGACTTCAGCGAAAGGGGCATCGGCGAGCAGCTGGTCGCCGCGCCCGTCCTGGAGAACCGGCTGGGGGGCGCCTTCGAGAGCTGTCCGCCCGGCTGGGCCGTGACGAAGGCGGCGGCGGACTGGCACCGGATGGGGCTGGAGGGGCCCGTGCCCGAGGCCGTGCTCCAGCGGCTGTTCCTCGCCTACATGGCGCGCAGTCACCCGGGCGCCGACGCCGGCGAGACGGAGTTCCGGGCCGGACTGCGCTGGGCCCGCGAGGCCGTGGCCGGGCGCATCGCGCTGCTGGAGCGGGTGGGGCAGTCCGGCGCGGAGCACGCCTACCGGGCGTTCCCCTACATCCCCGAGTACCTGGACGTGCGGGCGGGCGTCGACCCGATGGCCGCCGTACCGGAGTTCGCCTGGGCCGAGGCACCCGGTCTCACGACCCCGCCGGGCCTGCTGTCGGTGGCGTACGCGGCACTGCTGCACGAGCAGGCCGAGGTCGCCGAGCGGCTCCTCGCAGGCGTCCGGGCGGCCGCGCGTGCCGCCGCCGGGCGCGCCCTCGACGGCCCTCCCGCCACACCGGACGACGTCACACCGGACGGCACCGCACCGGACGACGTCACGCCGGGCACCGCGTCCGGCGTCGGATCCGACTCCGCCCCCGGCACCGCCGCCGTCCCGGCCGAGGGCCCGCCGCCCGATCCCGAAAGCGCGGCCTGGGCATGCCTGATGCTCGGTCAGCTCCAGTTGTACCGGGGGGACTTCGTGGGCGCCGTGGCGCGGTTCGAGGAGGCGCTGGAGTCCGGCGGCGCCGCCGTCGTTCCGTACGCGCAAGTGGACCTGGCGGGCGTCCTGATGGCGACGGACCGGGACCGCGCCCGCGCGCTGCTGGAGGAGGCCGCCCACTCCGGTGACCTCCTGGCGGTCCAGCTGGCGCAGGTGGAGCTGGCCGGCCTGCTGATCAGCGAGGGCGACCACGAGCAGGCGCAGCTGATGCTCCAAACCGTGCTCGACAGCGGTGACTCCGAGGTCGCCCCGATCGCCACGACGTACATGGCGCGAGCGGTGTCCGACGAGGGCGACACCGCGGCCCTCCAGCGTCCGGGCAAGGGCCAGACCCGCGACTCCAGCCTGGGCCGGATGCCGACCGACCAGCCGTGGAGCCTGTCCCGGTCGGTCGGCCAGGCCGTGTCCGGGCAGATGGTGGGCGCGCTCGCCAAGGCACTGTACGGCGGTCTCTACGTCAGCCAGGGCCGCCTCGACGACGCCGAGGCGATGCTGCGTTCCGTGGTCGACAGCAACCAGTTCCACGCTGTCGCCCTCGCGCGGGCGGGACTCGGCGAGGTCCTCATCCTCAAGGAGCGATTCGCCGAAGCCCGCGAGGAGTTGGAGGCGGTGCTGGCCTCCGGGCATCCGCTGGTGGCGCCCGTCGCCCAGGTGAGCCTCGGCATCCTGCTGCTCCAGCAGGGCGAGGCCGACGCGGGCACCGGTCTGCTGCGCGCGGTGGCGGAGTCGGATCATCCGGAGCAGTCGGCGCGCGCGGCGTACGTACTGGGCGAGTGGTATCTGACGGACGAGCGGTTCGACCCGGACGCGGCGGCGGCGTGGTTCGGGCGGACCCTCGCCGGCGGCCATCCGGACTGGTCGGGCAGCGCGCAGATCGGCCTCGCCGCGCTGGCGTTCACCCGGGACGACGCGGCGGAGGCGCAACGGCTGCTGGAGGGTGTCGTCGCCTCGGGGCACCGGGAGAACGGTCCGCGGGCCGCCGAGTCGCTGGGCGTGATGCTGGCGGGGCTGGGGCTCGCCGAGGAGGCCGAGAGCGCCTACCGCACCGCGATCGCGTCCGGGCACCCCCAGTGGTCGCTGATCGCGCGCATCGACCTGGCGCAGCTGCTGTCCGCCACGGACGCCCCGCGGGCCCGGGAGCTGCTGGAGGGGGTCGTCGACTCGGCGCATCCGGAGCACATGCCGCAGGCCGCCGACCTGTTGGGCGATCTGCTCACCCGGCTCGGGCAGCCGCGGGACGCCGAGACGGCCTACCGTCGGGCCGTGGACTCCGGGCATGTCCGCTGGTCGTTGGTCGCGTCGGTCGACCTCGCGGTGATGCTGGCCGACCACGACCGGTTCGACGACGCCGAGGTGCTGCTGCACCAAGTGGTGCGCTCCGACAACGAGATGGTGGTGGCTCTGGCGCAGGCGCTGCTCGGGCTCGTGCTCATCCACACCCGGCGCGGCGCGGACGGTGTGGCGCTGCTGCGTACGGCGGCGGCCACCGACTTCCCCGACGTACGGCAGATGGCGCGGTTCTATCTCGCGAAGGAACTGCACGACGAGGGGCTGGAGGAGGAGGCAGGGCGGCTGCTGGAGTCGGTGATCGAGGACGAGCCGTCCGACGTGACCGCGGTGGCGCGCGCCTATCTCGGCGTGATGAAACTGCGCGCGGGCGACGAGGACGCGGCGGACGCGCTCCTCACCAGCGCCGAGGACTCCGGCGACCAGGAGGCGATGGCGGTGGCCTATCTCGGCACCGGCAAGCACCTGTTGGAGATGGGCGAGATCGACACCGCGCGGGAACTCTTCGACCTGGCGCTGGAGACGAACTTCGCGGACACGGCTCCCGAGGCGCGGGCGTATCTCGGGGTGGAGCGCTGCGCCTCGAACGAACTGGCGGAAGCGGAGACCCTGCTCGCGCAGGCGCTGGCCGACGGCGTCCCCGCGCTGGAGCCGATGATCCGCCGCTATCTGGGGAGCGCGCTGGCGAGGCAGGGCAAGTACGCCGAGGCCCGGGGGGTCCTGGAACCGCTGGCCGACTCGGACGACGTCGAACACCGCCCGGAGGCCCTGCACATGCTGGCCTGGGCGACCTGGAACCAGGGGCTGACGGAGGACTCGTTCCGCCGCTTCGAGCAGGCGATCGAGGCCGGGGACCAGGAGCAGCAGCGGCAGGCCCGGCGGGACTACGTCCCGCTCCTGCGCTCCCAGGGCCGCATGGACCGGGCGCAGGAGATCACCGCGCAACTGGAGGAGGAGCGGGACCAGTCGGAGGCCACCGACCCGAGCCTCGCCCCGCCGCCCGTCGAGTCGCCCACCCCCCGGC
>NZ_LAVA02000132.1 GCF_000974985.2 Streptomyces mangrovisoli
CGCGCCCACCACCCCTCCGGCCCCCGCCGCCCCAGCCCCCGCCCCCGCCGCCTTCCACCGCGAAGGCTCCCTGTGGCGGCTCGTCTACGGCGGCCGGGAGGTGCGCGTGCCCGACAGCAAGGGGCTGCGGGACATCGCCGTGCTGCTGGCCAGGCCCGGCGCGCCCGTGCCCGCCGTCGAACTGGTCGCCGCCCCCGCGGCGCGCCGGACCGACCCCGACGGGCTGCACTCCGAGGGCGACACCGGCGAGCTGGTCGACGCCACCGCGCGGGCCGCCTACCGGCGTCGGCTGCGGGAGCTGGAGGAGGAGGCGGAGGACGCCGACGCGTCCGGCGACGCGGCCCGCTCCGAGCGGATCGCCGTCGAGCGGGACGCGCTGGTCGCCCAGTTGTCCGCCGCCTACGGCATCGGCGGCCGGGTGCGCCGCACCGGCTCGCCCGCCGAGCGCGCGCGGACCACGGTCACCGCCCGCATCCACGCCGCCGTACGCCGGGTGGCGGGCGTCCACCCCGAACTCGGCAGCCACCTGCGGACCGCCGTGCGCACCGGCACCCTCTGCGTCTACGCCCCCGAGCAGGCCCCCGACTGGCATCTGTGAGCCGACCGGACGACCCGGTCAGGTCCGGCGGCGCGCTACCCGTCCCGCCCTCCTGCCCGGTCCCGCCCCCAGCCCGTGCCGCCCCGCCTCACACCGTGCCGTCCGTTCTCACGCCTTCTGGTGCACAGGCGCCGTACCACCGGGGTACGGCGGTGAGGACGAAGGCAGGACACCATGCCCCGTACATCCAAGCCCGAGGCCGAACTGCTCGTGGACGAGCCGGTCATCGAGGGCCGTTACGCGCAGATCGGTCCGTACACCGTCGGGTACGAGACCATGAAGGCCGACATGGACCCCGCGCCGCTGTTCCGGGGCCTGCCCGACGACCGCTGCCAGTGCCCGCACTGGGGCCAGGTCGTCTCCGGCAAGATCGTCTTCCGGTACGCCGACCACGACGAGGTCTTCCACGCGGGCGACGCCTACTACGGCGCCCCCGGCCACCTCCCGCTGGTCTTCGCCGGCACCGAGGTCGTCGAGTTCAGCCCCACCGAGGAGCTCAACCGTTCGATGGAGGTCATCGGCCGCAACCTCGCCGAGGCCAAGGCGGCGGAGGCGTCGTCATGAGCACCGACCCGGCACGCGCCAAGGAGCTCGCCGACCTCTTCGTGCGGTTCCTGGAGACCAACACCGCGCCCGAGGGACTCTTCACGGACGACGTCTTCCTCGACTTCAGCCTGCCGCAGTGGCGGCTGCAGACCTCCGGCCCCGACGAGCTCGTGGCGCTGCGCCGCAGCTCGCACCCGCCGCTCGGCACCGTCCCGCGCCACCGCCTCGACCTCACGCCCACCGGATTCGTGCTGGAGTTCGAGGAGCGCTGGGAGGACGAGCGGGGCGGCTGGTACTGCCGTGAGCTGATGCGCGCGGAGGTCCGGGACGGATCCGTCAGCGAGGCGTCGGTGTACTGCACCGGCGACTGGGACCCCGCCACGCAGGCCGCGCACGCCCGGGAGGTGAGGCTGCCGCGCCCGTGAGGCGGCGTGGCGGGGAGCCGGTCGACCCGCCCGTGAAGCGCATCCGGGTGACCGCCTGCATCATGAGAGTGACGCAGGAGGAGATTCGGATTCGTTCGGAACTTTCTGAGAATCGGGTCCCGCGTGGCGCCGGTCACAGACAGCCGCCCGCCGGGGCCCGAAGGGTGGGGCCCGACGGAAGGAGCGCCTCACCGTGGAACGGACTGCGACGCCCGGCGAAACGGCTCCGCCGACGCCCACGTGCCACCCCCTTCCCGGCAAGGCCGGTCCGGACGCCGCCCCGGACCCGTCCGGCCCCTTCCTCGACGCGATGCCCCGGCAGCGCGCCACCCTCGCCCCGGTACCCGGCGAGGTCCCGGCCGACGCCGCGCGCTCGCGGGGACCGCGCCCCTGGCGCCTGCTCCCCACCCCCACCGGTACGCCGTTCACCTTCGGCTACGGCGTCGTCCTCGCCCTGACCTCGGTCGTCACCGCCTACGCCACGCCGGGCACCGTGCACGCCCTGCACCAGGGCTTCAGCACGGACGTGGCCCACCTGGTGCGGGTGCCCGGGCTGGTGCTCCTCGGCAGCGCGCTGTGGATAGCGGGCGGGTTCCTGTCGCCCTTCGTCGCCGGGTTCCTGCTCGTGCTGACCGCCCTGGAGCGCCGGGTCGGCGCCCTGCGCGCCGCCGGTGTCTTCCTGGCCGGGCACGTCCTGGCCACCCTCGCCACGGAGGGCTCCGTCGCCATCGGGGTGCTGGCCGGCCGGCTGCCGCCGAGTTCGCTGCACCGGCTGGACTACGGCATAAGTTTCGGCGTGGCCGCCTGCGTCGGCGCCCTGGCCGGGCTCGTCACCCCCTGGCTGCGCCGGCCGCTGCTCACCGTCTTCGGCGGGATGCTCCTCGCCAACCTCTACTCCTTCACCGACCCGATGACGGAGTGGGGCCATCTGATCGCGCTGGCGATCGGCCTCGCGACCTGGCCGCGCCTGCGCCGCGCCGCCCGCCGCCGCCGTACCCACCGCGCCTGACCCTGACCCTGCCCCTGACGCCGGGCCGTACCCGCCGCCCGTGACCCTGACGCCGGGCCGTACCCGCCGCCCGTGACCCTCACGCCCGGCCGCACCCGCCGCCCGTGACCCTCGCACCGGGCGTTCCCGCCCAGGTCGGACGCGCCTGGCAGCCGTTCCTCGCAGGCGATCGCTGACGGCGAACACCGGCAGGGGAACATTCGACGTCTCCCGCGCATTGAGTCGGCATAGCTCAACTTGACTGCCGAAGGGGAGATCATGGCTGCTGAGTCCAGGGCGTTCACATCGCTCACCCTGCCTGTGCTGCCGCTCGACGACGAGGTCGTGCTGCCCGGGATGGTGGTTCCGCTGGACCTGAACGACACCGACGTACGGGCCGCGGTGGAGGCCGCCCAGGCCGCCGCGCGCTCGGAGCAGGGCAAGCCCAAGGTGCTGTTGGTGCCGAGGATCGACGGGGCGTACGCGGGCACCGGCGTGCTCGGCACCGTCGAGCAGGTCGGCCGGCTCGCCGACGGCGACCCGGGCGCGCTGATCCGCGGCCGCGGCCGGGTGCGCATCGGCGCCGGCACCACCGGACCGGGCGCCGCGCTGTGGGTCGAGGCGACCCGCATCGACGAGACCGTGCCCGATCCCGTGCCCGGTCACGTCACCGAACTGGTCAAGGAGTACAAGGCGCTCGCCACCGCCTGGCTGCGCAAGCGCGGCGCCTGGCAGGTCGTCGACCGCGTCCAGGCCATCGACGACGTCTCCGCGCTCGCCGACAACTCCGGCTACTCGCCGTTCCTGACCACCGAACAGAAGGTGGAGCTGCTGGAGACCGCCGACCCGGTGGCCCGCCTCAAGCTCGCCACCCGGCAACTGCGCGACCACCTCGCCGAGCAGGACGTGGCCGAGACGATCGCGAAGGACGTCCAGGAAGGCGTCGACAAGCAGCAGCGCGAGTTCCTGCTGCGCCGCCAGCTGGAGGCCGTACGCAAGGAACTGCGTGAACTGAACGGCGAGCAGGACGGCGAGGAGTCCGACGACTACCGGGCCCGCGTGGAGGCCGCCGACCTGCCCGAGAAGGTCCGCGAGGCCGCCCTCAAGGAGGTCGACAAGCTGGAGCGGTCCAGCGACCAGTCGCCCGAGGGCTCCTGGATCCGCACCTGGCTGGACACCGTCCTCGAACTGCCGTGGAACGAGCGGACCGAGGACGCCTACGACATCCAGGGCGCCAAGGCGGTCCTGGACGCCGAACACGCCGGCCTGGAGGACGTGAAGGAGCGGATCACCGAGTACCTGGCGGTGCGCAAGCGCCGCAGCGAGCGGGGCCTCGGGGTCGTCGGCGGACGGCGTGGCGGTGCCGTGCTCGCCCTCGTCGGCCCGCCCGGCGTCGGCAAGACCAGCCTCGGCGAGTCCGTGGCGCACGCCATGGGCCGCAAGTTCGTCCGCGTCGCCCTCGGCGGCGTCCGCGACGAGGCCGAGATCCGCGGCCACCGGCGCACCTACGTCGGTGCCCTGCCCGGCCGTGTCGTGCGGGCGATCAAGGAGGCCGGGTCGATGAACCCGGTGGTCCTGCTCGACGAGATCGACAAGGTCGGCTCCGACTACCGCGGCGACCCCGCCGCGGCGCTCCTGGAGGTCCTCGACCCGGCGCAGAACCACACCTTCCGCGACCACTACCTGGAGGTCGAACTCGACCTCAGCGACGTGGTGTTCCTCGCGACGGCCAACGTCCTGGAGGCCATCCCGGAGGCCCTGCTCGACCGTATGGAGCTGGTCCGCCTCGACGGCTACACCGAGGACGAGAAGGTCGTCATCGCCCGGGACCACCTGCTCCCGCGTCAGCTGGAGCGGGCCGGGCTCGGCAAGGACGAGGTCGTCATCGCCGAGAGCGCGCTGCGCCGGCTGGCGGGCGAGTACACGCGCGAGGCGGGCGTGCGCAATCTGGAGCGGTCCGTGGCACGGCTGCTGCGCAAGGTCGCGGCACAGCACGAACTGGGCGAGCGGAAGCTGCCGTTCACCGTCGAGGCGGACGACCTGCGCGCGCTGATCGGGCGGCCGCACCATGTGCCGGAGTCGGCGCAGGACCCGGCCGAGCGCCGTACGTCCGTGCCGGGCGTGGCGACCGGGCTCGCGGTCACCGGCGCGGGCGGCGACGTGCTGTTCGTCGAGGCGTCCCTGGCCGACCCGGAGACGGGCGCGGCCGGGCTCACCCTGACCGGCCAGCTGGGTGACGTGATGAAGGAGTCGGCGCAGATCGCGCTGAGCTTCCTGCGCAGCCACGGGGCGGAGCTCGAACTGCCCGTGGCCGATCTGAAGGACCGGGGCGTGCACATCCACTTCCCGGCGGGCGCGGTCCCCAAGGACGGCCCGAGCGCCGGCATCACGATGACGACGGCCCTCGCGTCGCTGCTGTCGGGCCGGCTGGTGCGCACGGACGTGGCGATGACCGGTGAGGTCTCGCTGACCGGCCGGGTGCTGCCGATCGGCGGAGTGAAGCAGAAGCTGCTCGCCGCCCATCGCGCCGGGGTGACGACCGTCATCGTCCCCAAGCGCAACGAGGCCGACCTGGACGACGTGCCGGCGGAGGTGCTGGACAAGCTGGACGTCCACACCGTCACCGACGTCCGCCAGGTCCTGGAGCTGGCGCTCGCGCCCGCCACGAACGGGGCGGCGCCGAAGGTTCCGGCGGCGGCGTGACGGACGTCGTCGGATGACAGGGAAGGCCCGGGTTCCGTGAGGGAGACCCGGGCCTTCTCCGTGCGCCGCGCGTTTCCCGCGGCTGTCGGCTGTCGGCTGTCGGCTGTCGG
>NZ_LAVA02000133.1 GCF_000974985.2 Streptomyces mangrovisoli
CTGCGCGACCAGCCACGACGGACCCGCACCCGACGACGCGCCCGCCCCCCCCCAAAAAAAGACGACGCACCCGCACTCGTTCCCCCGAAAAAAGGGGCGCCGCGGCACTTCAGTGGCTGACCTTCGCCACCAGGGCCGAGGCCAGGGAGGCCGGTACGCCCGCGGTGGTCAGCAGGGTGACCGCGGCCGCGCGGCCCGCCTCCCGTGCCGCCAGCAGCCCGTCGTTCACCGCCTCCATCAGCGCGAACAGCATCTGCTCGTGGACGTACGCCAGCGCGGCCGCGGGCAGCGGCGAGGTGAAGGCGCCCTGCGCGAGGCCCCGGCGCAGCACCTCGGTGCACTCCTCGCGTACCGGCGCCAGCCGCTCGCGGATGCCCTGCACGGTCACGCTGCGCTGGGCCAGCGCCACCAGCAGGCGGTAGCGGTCGGCGATCTCCCAGACCGCGAGCGTCGAGCGGGCGAGCGCCTCGGCCGGGTCCGGGGTGCCCTCGCGGCCCGCCGCATTGGCCGCCGCGACGGCCTCCACGGCTCCCTCGACCAGGGTGGAGACCAGCGCCTCCCGGCTGGGGAAATGGCCGTAGACCGTCCGCCGTACGACCCCCGCGGCGCGGGCGATCTGATCCATCGACGCGTCCGGGTCGCGCAGCAGTTCAGCGAGGGCCACCTCCAGGATCCGGCGGCGGTTGGCATCGGCGCGACTGCTGTTACCCGTGGTCATGGTGGTCATTGTGCCTGCCCCCGGGCCGGGGCTCACCGTCCCTGCGCAAGGGCTTCACCTCCTTCATTTGCCCAGCGCTGTGCAGTCTGGTGGATGCGGACGACGCGGCCGACGCAGCCGGCCCGGTGGACCCTGCCGACCCCGCGGATGCGGAACTCGCGGACACGACGGCGAACTGAACGGCCTCGTCCGTCGTCTCTCACCGCGATGCACTACCGTGCCGTGCCGGACCGACCGGTGCGGCACGGCCGCAGGTATGTGGGGAGGCACGGGGGATGAAGATCGACTGGGACCGGCGCACCTGCGCGCGCAAGGGGCACGTCACGTACGCGCCGGACGACCCGCGCCTGCGGGTCCGGCTGCGCGCCGACACCGCGCTCGGCGAGGTCTGGCGCTGCCTGCGCTGCGGCGACTTCGTGCTCGGCGAGCCGCACGGCGGCGGACCGGCCTCCGGGGCGCCCCTGGTCCCGCGCGGCAAGGTGCTGCGCGACCTGTTCATCCTGCGCTTCCTCGCGATCGAGCGGGCCGTGCGCGGCGTGTTCATCGTGCTGGTCGCGGCGGCCGTGTGGAAGTTCAGCAACAGCCAGGACGCGGTGCGCCGGCTGTTCGACGACTACCTCGACGTCTTCCGCCCGGTCTTCAAGCACTTCCACTACGACCTCGACCACTCCCCGGTGGTCGGCTCCATCCAGAAGGCGTTCGGCTACAAGCACTCCACCCTGCTGCTGGTGGCCGCGCTGCTGCTGGCGTACGCGCTGATCGAACTCGTCGAGGCGGTCGGCCTCTGGTACGCCAAGCGCTGGGCGGAATACCTCACGGTGATCGCGACCGCCGCGTTCCTGCCGCTGGAGATCTACGAGCTCACCGAGCACATCAGCTGGCTGAAGATCGCCACGCTGGTGCTGAACATCCTGGCCGTGCTCTACATCGCCCTCGCCAAGCGCCTGTTCGGGCTGCGCGGCGGCCGCCGCACGTTCGACGAGGAGCGGCGCAGCGCCTCGCTCCTGGAGGTGGAGGAGTCCGCGGGCGTGATGGTCTGACCCCGGGCCGCCCCGCGCTCGGGCGGGTGCCCGTGGATCGGCGCTTGCCTTGACGTCGGCGTCAAGGCTTACGGTCGTAGACATGCGAATCGGCGAGCTGGCCGCACGGGCCGGGACCACGACGCGGACGCTGCGGTACTACGAGTCGCGCGGGCTGCTGCCCGCGCGGCGCGGGGACAACGGACACCGGACGTACGACGAGAGCGATCTCACGCTGCTGCGGCAGATCAGGACGCTCCAGGACTTCGGGTTCGACCTGGAGGAGACCCGGCCGTTCGTGGAGTGCCTGCGCGCCGGGCACCCGGCGGGCGACACCTGCCCGGCCTCGATCGCGGTCTACCGGCGCAAGCTGGCGGAGCTCGACGAGCTGATCGGGCAGCTCCAGGCGGTGCGCGCGGAGATCGGGGTGCGGCTGGCCGGCGCCGGAGGCGAACCACCGTTGTGCGAACTGGGAGGGCAGCAGCTGTGATCAAGGCGGCGGGTGTGGCCGAAGTGACGGATCAGGACTTCGCGGCGGAGGTGCTCGGGGCGGACCTGCCGGTGCTGGTGGAGTTCACCGCGGACTGGTGTCCCCCGTGCCGGCAGATGGGCCCGGTGCTCACCGCGCTGGCCGCCGAGGAGGGCGAGCGGCTGAAGGTGGTCCAGCTGGACGTGGACACCAATCCGGACACGACCAACGCGTACAAGGTGCTCTCCATGCCGACGTTCATGGTCTTCCGCGGCGGCGAGCCGGTGAAGGCCATGGTCGGCGCGCGGCCCAAGCGGCGGCTCCTGGAGGAACTCTCCGACGTGCTCTGACCCGCTCCGGACCGGCCGCGGGGCCGGCGGTACGACACAGAAATCCCCCGGGCGCAATTGCGCCCGGGG
>NZ_LAVA02000134.1 GCF_000974985.2 Streptomyces mangrovisoli
CCTCCCACCCCGTGCCCGCACCCACCGCCCACCCCGCGTCCGCCCTCATCTCGTGTCACCACGGCCCCACTTCACTGCCGCCACGCCCCCGAGGAGCCCCGCCATGCCCTTACCCCCGCCTCTTCCGCGTCCCTGGTCCCGCAGAGGTGTGCTCGCGGCGGCCGCCGCGCTCGCCCTCGCGCCCCGGGTCGCGCGGGCCGCCACCGGCCGCGCGCCGTTCGGCCGCTACGGCACCCCCGCCGCCCGCCTCACCCCGGGCACCCTCTACGTCGACCCGTACGGCCGGGGCGACTTCAGCTCCGTGCAGGACGCCGTCACCGCCGCGACCGGCAGCGGCCGCACCCTGGTCCTCGCGCCCGGCACCTACCGGGAACCGGTCGTCCTCGACGCCACCCGCACCGAGGCGACCTGGATCGGCGCCTCGGAGAACCCCCGGGACGTGGTGATCGTCTTCGACCGCGCGGGCGGCACGCCGCGCCCCGAGGGCGGCACCTACGGCACCAGCGGCTCCGCCACCACCACCGTGCAGGCCGACGGGTTCACCGCCCGCTGGATCACCTTCGCCAACGACTGGCTGCGCGCCGACCACCCCGGCGTCACCGGGACGCAGGCGGTCGCCCTGAAGACGCAGGGCGACCGCGGCGCCTTCACGCACTGCCGCTTCCTGGGCCACCAGGACACCCTCTACGCCGACTCGCTCGCCCTCGGCGTCTTCGCCCGCCAGTACTACGCCCACTGCGAGATCGAGGGCGACGTCGACTTCGTCTTCGGCCGCGCGACGGCGGTGTTCGAGCGCTGCCGTTTCCGCACCCTGGACCGGACGGATCTGTCCGGCGCGCCCTACGGTTTCGTCTTCGCGCCCTCCACGGCCGTGGCGAACCCGTACGGCTTCCTGGTGACCCGCGGCCGCGTCACGAGCCAGGCCCCGGACGCCTTCTACAAGGTGGCGCGGCCCTGGGTGCCCAGCTCCGATCCCACCGCCCGCCCCATGCTCACCGTGCGCGACACCTGGCTGGGACCCGGCATCGACGCGGTCGCGCCGTACACCGACATGTCCGCCGAACACCCCTGGCAGCAGCAGCGGTTCGCCGAGTACCACGACAACGGGCCAGGCGCCGTGGTGACCGTGCCCGAGAATCGACCCCAACTCACCGCGGAGGAAGCACGATCGGCGACGCGTACGGCCTGGTTCGGCGACTGGGCGCCCTGGCGGGACGGTTCGGCCCGGCATCCGGCGCGTGCGGCGGAGTGATGCGGAATCAGCCAATCCGCGCCTTGACCCGCTTTTTGCCCAACTCGCAGGTCTCGATCGGGCAACGGCGCTCGCGCCGGGTGGGGTGACGCGCGTAGAAAATCTGTCATGCATAAGACATCGCGTATCGCGGCGATCGCCGCGGCGTGCGTCGTCACCGGCGCCGCCCTCTACGGCGCCGGTGCGGCCACGGCCGGACAGTCCACGGCCAACTCCACCCACGAGCCGTACAACATCGGCCTCCTGGTGAAGGACATCGACACCTACTACGGCACCGCGCTGGACGCGAACGGTGTCTACCAGGCGTCGTCGACCAGCCCCTACGCCAAGGACCTGGCGCGCATCGACGCCCAGGCCCGCGACTACATCGACCGTGCCGCCCGCACGGCGAAGCACCAGCACAAGAAGCCGGCCGTCGTCTTCGACATCGACGACACCCTGCTGCTCAGCCTGGACTACGAGAAGCGCTACAACTACACGTACAACTCGGCGACCTGGGCCGCGTACGTGAACCAGGCGAGCCGTCCGGGCGTCTTCGGCAGCGCCGAACTCGTGCAGTACGCGGCCAAGAAGGGCGTGGAGGTCTTCTACAACTCCGGCCTCAGCGAGGCGCAGCGCACCGCCGCGGTCGAGAACCTGAAGAAGATCGGCGCCGACGTGAACCTCGACGCCGACCACATGTTCCTCAAGAACACGGCCAACCCGCCGTCCTACCTGAGCGCCTGCGCCACGCCGGGCGCCTGGACCTGCACGACCGTGCAGTACAAGGGCGGCACCCGCAAGCACATCGAGAGCGACCTCGGGTACGACATCATCGCCAACTTCGGCGACCAGTACTCGGACCTCGACGGCGGCTACGCCGACCGCACCTACAAGCTGCCGAACCCGACGTACTTCGTCAGCTGATCCTCCCGCGTCAGGCGCGAGCGCCCCAACGGTCGTCACCGGCGGGGCGCTCGCCGCTTCCCGGTGCCGGGGTCGGCCGAAGAGCGTCGATTCCGTAACACGGCGAAAACCTGAAACGGCTTCGGCAGGGGAACAATCCAGCCAGCATCCGCAGCCGATCAGCAGCCCGAGGAGCACCGCCATGTCCGAGACACAGCAGGTGGCCGACCCGTCAAGTGCCGCGCCACCCGCGGCGAACGGTGTCGACCGGTTCTTCAAGATATCCGAACGAGGGTCCAGTTTCGGCCGGGAGATACGCGGTGGATTCGCCACGTTCTTCACCATGGCCTACATCCTCGTGCTCAACCCGATCATCCTCGGCAGCGCCAAGGACAAGTTCGGCCACACCCTCGACACCGGCCAACTGGTCACCGCCACGGCGCTGGTGGCCTGCGTGATGACCGTCATCATGGGCGTCGGCGGCAATCTGCCGCTGGCCATCGCCGCCGGCCTCGGCCTGAACGCGGTCGTCGCCTTCCAGCTCGCCCCGCTGATGAGCTGGTCCGACGCGATGGGCCTCGTCGTCCTCGAAGGCTTCCTGATCTGCGTCCTGGTGGTCACCGGACTGCGCGAGGCGATCATGAACGCCATCCCGCAGCAGCTGAAGCAGGCGATCGGCGTCGGCATCGGTCTGTTCATCGCGTTCATCGGCCTCGTCGACTCCGGCTTCGTCAGCCGTATCCCGGACGTCGCGGAGACCACGGTGCCCGTGCAGCTCGGCGCCGTCGGGCGGCTGACCGGCTGGCCGGTGCTGGTGTTCTGTCTCGGCGTGCTGCTCACCATCGCCCTGGTCGCCCGCAAGGTGAAGGGCGCCATCCTGATCAGCATCATCTCCATGACCGTGGTGGCGATGATCATCAACTCGATCGCCGACATCAAGAGCTGGGGCCTGACCACCCCGAAGGTGCCGGACAAGATCGTCGACACCCCCGACTTCGGGCTGATCGGCCACTTCAGCCTGTTCGGCGGCTTCGGCAAGGCGGGCGTGCTCACCGCGATCCTGCTGGTGTTCACCCTCGTGCTGTCGGACTTCTTCGACGCGATGGGCACGATCGTCGGCATCAGCGCCGAGGCCGGTCTCCTCGACGAGGAGGGCCAGGTCCCCGGCATCGGGCGCGTGCTGTTCATCGACGGCGCCGCCGCCCTGGCCGGCGGCATCGGCTCCGCCTCCTCCAACACCGCCTACGTGGAGTCCGCGGCCGGTGTCGGCGAGGGCGCCCGCACCGGCTTCGCCAACCTGATCACCGGCGGCCTGTTCGGTCTGGCGCTGTTCCTCAGCCCGCTGCTGACCATCGTCCCGCTCCAGGCCGCGGCGCCCGCGCTGATCGCGGTCGGCTTCCTGATGATGACCCACGTCAAGCACATCGACTGGGACCGCTACGAGATCGCCATCCCGGCGTTCCTCACCATCGCCGTGATGCCGTTCACCTACTCCATCACCGACGGCATCGGCGCGGGCTTCCTGTCGTACGTCGTCATCAAGGCGGTGCTCGGCAAGGCCAAGGAGGTCAACTGGCTGCTGTGGGCGGTCTCCGCGCTGTTCCTCGTGTACTTCGCGATCGACCCGGTGGAGCAGCTCCTCGGCGTGAAGTGATCCGGCCGTACCGCTGACGTGACGACCGGTCCCGGGTCCGCCCGGGACCGGTCGTGCGCGTCGCGGCTCCCGGCCGCGCGGGCGCGCGTCGAGGCCGCCCGCCCGCTACTTCAGCGCCGCCTTCATCATCGCCCTGGCCACCGGCGCCGCCAGCCCGTTGCCGCTGACCTCGGAGCGGGCCGCGTCGGACTGCTCGACCACCACCGCGACCGCGACCGACTTGCCGCCGGACTCCCCGTAGGACGTGAACCAGGCGTACGGCGACTCGCTGTTGTTCTCGCCGTGCTGGGCGGTGCCCGTCTTGCCGCCGACGGTCACCCCGTCGATCCGCGCGTTGGTGCCGGTGCCCTGTTCGACCACGGTCTGCATCGCGGAACGCAGCTGCTTCGCGGTGCCCGAGCTGACGATCCGGGTGGTCGTCGCGCTGTCGTCGTAGTCCTTCAGCACGTCACCGCCGCTGTCGGTGACCTGGGACACCATGTGCGGGCTGACCATCTCCCCGTCGTTCTCGATCGCCGCCGACACCATCGCCATCTGGAGCGGGGTCGCCGTCACGTCGAACTGGCCGATGCCCGACAGGCCGGTCTGCGCCTTGTCCATGTTCTTCGGATAGACGCTGGTGTAGGCCCGCACGGGGGTGTCCTGCGAACTGTTGTCGAAGCCGAACTTGTCGGCCATGGCGCGCACCTTGTCCTGGCCGAGGTCGACCGCCATCTTCGCGAAGACGGTGTTGCACGAGTAGCGCAGCGCCGTGCGGATGGAGGCGTTCTTGCAGGGCGCGGACGTGTTCTCGTTGGCGAGGACCCGCGTGGTGCCCGGCAGGGTGTACGGGTCCGGGCTCTTCGTGTGCTCGTCCACCGACGTGTACAGCCCGTCCTCCAGCGCGGCGGCCGCGACGACCAGCTTGAAGGTCGACCCGGGCGGCAGCGGCTGGCGCAGCGCCCGGTTGGTCAGCGGCTTGTCGGAGTCGGCGTTGAGCTTCTTCCAGGCCGAGCCCGCGGTGTCGGCGTCGGTCAGCGAGGAGGGGTCGTACGACGGCGTCGAGACGACGGCGAGGATCTTGCCGGTCTTCGGGTCGATCGCGACGGCCGCGCCCTTCTTGTCGCCGAGGGCCGCGTAGGCCGCCTTCTGCACCGCCGGGTCGATGGTCGTGACCACGTCACCCGGATCGGCCCGTTTGCCGGTGACGGTGTCCATGGCCGTCTTCAGCCGGCTGTCCGTGCCGTTCAGCAGGTCCTGGTAGATGCCCTCCAGCTGGGTCGAGGCATAGCTCTGGGAGGCGTAGCCGGTCACCGCCGCGTACAGCGAGCCGTCGGTGTACGTGCGCTTGTACGCCAGGTCCGATCCCGAGGTGCGCGCCGAGCCGGTGATCGCCCGGCCGCCCACGATGATGTTCCCGAGCGGCTGTGAGTACGTCGTGATGACGTTGCGCCGGTTGTCCTTGTCGTCCGCGAGCGCGGTGCCGTCGTAGAACTGCACCCATGTCGCCCTGATCAGCAGGGCGAACACGAGCAGCAGCGAGAAGACGGCGGCCCGCCTGATCGTCTTGTTCATGCCGATGGGGAAGACGAGCGGGATGGCGGGAATCGTTCCCGTCCGCCCGCTTTCTCATCGCCCTCTCATGGCGGTCACGCGGATCTCATGAGCGGCGGGCGGCCGGGCGCCGGGCACCGGCGCCGCTCGCACGCCGAGGCCGTACGACCTCCTCGCCGCTCAGGCGTCGAGGGTCAGCACGAGCTCTTCGATCTCCGCGCCGCGGGCCTGCGCGAACCCGCGCGCCCGGGCGGTCACCCGGAAGCCGCACTTGCCGAGCACGCGCAGCGAGCCCGCGTTGTCGGCCGCCGCGCGGGCGTACAGGGGGCGCTCGGGCACCTCGGTGATCAGCGCGCGCAGCGCCGCCGTGGCCAGCCCCCGGCCCCAGTACGCGCGGTCGATCCAGTACGTCACCTCGCGCTCGCCCGGCTCGCCGTACACCGCGGCGTTGCCGATCACGTCGCCGTCGCCGAGCACCGTGCGGGTCACGGCGGTCGAGGCGAGGACCTTCTTCCAGTGCGTGTCGAACGCGGCGCGGTCGGCCGGGTCGGGTGGGGTGAAGGCGGCCATCCGCAGCGCCTCCGGATCGTTGAGCAGCCGGAAGAACACGGGCAGGTCGCTGTCGTGGACCGGGCGGAGTACGACCTCCATGGTCACAGCCTCCGGGTGGCGAGGGTCAGCCGATCGCGGGCGTCGAACAGCGCGTCCTTGATCATCTGCTCGTGGGCCGGGGTCAGCCGGGCCACCGGCACGGAGCAGCTGATCGCGTCGCGCGCGGGAGTACGGTACGGGATCGCGACGCCGAAACAGCGCAACCCGAGCGTGTTCTCCTCCCGGTCGACCGCGAACCCCTGCTCGCGCACCTGATGCAGTTCCTCGATGAGCTTCTCGCGGTCGGTGAGGGTGTGCTCGGTCAGCGCGGGCAGCGTCTCGGGCAGCAGCTTGCGCACCTGCTCGTCGGTGTGGGTGGCCAGCAGGGCCTTGCCCAGCGAGGTCGAGTGGGCGGGCAGCCGGCGGCCGACCCGGGTGAAGGGGCGCAGGTAGTGCTGCGACTGGCGGGTGGCGAGATAGACGACGTTGGTGCCGTCGAGGCGGGCCAGGTGGATGGTCTCCGTGGTGTCGTCGGAGAGCCGGTCCAGGGTCGGGCGGGCCGCCGCGACGACCTCGTCCCCGTCGATGTAGGAGGTGCCGACCAGCAGCGCCCGCACGCCGATGCCGTACCGGGTGCCGGTCGCGTCCGTCTCCACCCAGCCCAGCTCCACGAGCGTGCGCAGCAGCATGTACAGGCTGGACTTGGGATAGCCGACGGCCTCCTGGACGGCCGCGAGCGAGTGCATACCGGGCCGTCCGGCGAAGTACTCGAGCAACTCGACCGTGCGCACCGCGGACTTGACCTGCGCCCCGCCGCCTGTCTCGACTGCCGACATCGCCGTCCACCCCTTCGTTCGACGAGAACCCCGATATATAGTCTCCGAGCAACGTATTCATCATCAGAGACGGCGTTCAGTATATCGAACGCGGATGGTGATCGACCCGGAAATTGCGGCATTGCTTGGAGGGACCCGCGGTGGCAGCAGCACCAGTCTGGAGCGTCGACCCACGGACCGGGAAGCAGCGGGAACAGGCCGGGGTGGAGGCCACGGCGCAGGACGTGGACACCGCCGTCCGCGCCGCGCACGCCGTCCGCCGCTCGCTCGCCGACCGCGCCGTGCGCGCCGCGTTCCTGCGCACCGCGGCCGACCGGCTGGCGGCCGCCGCGGACCGTCTGATCGAGACCGCCGACGCGGAGAGCGCGCTCGGCACGCCCCGCCTCACCGGCGAACTCGCCCGCACCTGCTACCAGCTGCGGGCCTTCGCGGGCATCGTCGAGGAGGGCGCCTTCCTCGACGTGATCATCAACCACCCCGACGACACCGCCGCCCCGCCGGTCCCGGACCTGCGCCGGTACAAGGTCCCGCTCGGCGTGGTCGCCGTCTACTCGGCCTCCAACTTCCCCTTCGCCTTCTCCGTCGCCGGCGGCGACACCGCGAGCGCGCTGGCAGCCGGCAACCCGGTCGTGGTCAAGGCCCACCCCGACCACCCGGCCCTGTCCGAGCTGGTCGCCTCCGAACTGCGGGCCGCGGCCGCCGAACACGGCATCCCCGAGGCCGTGCTCGGCCTGGTGCACGGCTTCGAGGCCGGCGTAGAGCTGATCAAGCACCCGCTGGTCGCCGCCGCCGGCTTCACCGGATCGGTGCGCGGGGGCCGCGCCCTCTTCGACGCCGCGGCCGCCCGCCCGGTGCCGATCCCCTTCCACGGCGAACTGGGCTCGCTCAACCCCGTCGTGATCACCGAGGCCGCCGCGGCCGAGCGGGCCGAGGCGATCGGCGCCGGACTCGCCGGGTCCATGACGCTCGGCGTCGGGCAGTTCTGCGTGAAGCCCGGCCTGGTGCTCGTGCCGTCCGGCGCGGCGGGCGACGGCCTGGTCAAGTCGCTCACCGACGCGGTGGGCGGTACGGCGGCCGGCGTGCTGCTGGACCACCGGATGCGCGACAACTTCGTCGCGGGTGTCGCCGAGCGGGCCGCGCTGCCCGGCGTCCAGGCCCCCGTCACCCCCGGCGCGGACGGCGAACACACCGTCACCCCGGGTTTCCTCACCGTCCCGGCGAGCAGCCTGACCGCCGAGGGGGCGTACGACCTGCTGCTGGAGGAGTGCTTCGGCCCGGTCACCGTCGTCGCCCGCTACGACGACGACGGCGAGGCCACCGGCGTGCTGTCCCGGCTGCCCGGCAACCTCACCGCGACCGTGCACCTCTCGGAGCGGGAGGCGGCGGGCGAGGGCCGCGGCGCGGAGATCCTCGCGGAACTCACGCCGCTCGCGGGCCGCGTCCTGGTCAACGGCTGGCCGACCGGCGTCGCCGTCGCCCCGGCCCAGCACCACGGCGGTCCCTACCCGGCGACCACCTCCACCTCCACCTCCGTCGGCGGTACGGCCATCGAGCGGTGGCTGCGCCCGGTCGCCTACCAGAACGCCCCCGCGGCGCTGCTGCCGCCGGAACTCCGCGACGACAATCCGCTGGGGCTGCCTCGGCGGTACGACGGGGTGCTGGAGAGGTAGGCCGTCCGTGCGCCTGTCCCGTGCGGGTGCGTCGTGGCTGGTCGCGCAGTTCCCCGCGCCCCTGCGGGGGCGCTCGGACAGCCGTGCCCCGTAAGGGGCGCGGGGAACTGCGCGAGCAACCCCCGCGCACCCGCAGGGAACTGCGCGACAAACCCCCGTGCAGGGGGCTTACCCGGGGGACAATCGGGCGATGGACGTGGAACTCTCCGAACTTCCCTTTCCGCTGCGCACCTACGGCCCCGACGGCCACTGGTCGTACGAGGACGGCGTGCTGACCGGCTGGGCCGGCCCCCGCCAGGACCGCTTCGTGCCGCCCACCGGCGAGGCGCTCGACCCGGCCGGTGACGCGCCCCGCCTGCTGGGCGCCCCCGAGGGCGACTTCCAGCTGATCGCCCGGGTCACCGTCGGCTTCAACTCCGCCTTCGACGCCGGGGTGTTGTACGTCCATGTCGGCGACCGGGCCTGGGCCAAACTGTGCCTGGAGTACTCCCCGGACATCGCCACCGTCTGCACGGTGGTCACCCGGGGCCACTCCGACGACGCCAACGCCTTCACCGTGCCCGGCAGTTCGGTCTGGCTGCGGATCAGCCGCACCGGCCGCGCCTTCGCCTTCCACGCCTCCCGCGACGGCGAACGCTGGACCTTCGTCCGGCTGTTCACCCTGGGCGGCGAGAAGGAGACCGACGCCGCGCTCGTCGGCTTCCTGACCCAGTCGCCGCTGGGCGAGGGCTGCGTGGTGACGTACGACCACATCGCCTACCGCCCCAGCTGGCCCGCGGACCTGCGGGACGGCAGCTGACCCGCCCGACCGGGCGGTGTCCGGCCCGATCCGGAACCGCACGCGCCGCCCCGTCGTCCTCCGGTGCATGATTCACGACCGTGTCACCGGCGGCCGGGTGATCCGCACCGCCCTGCCCGCCGAGGCCGAGACCGTCACCGCGCTGCACCAGCGGGCCCGCGCGACCTACTACCCGGACGGGGTGCCCGACGACGGCGCCGACTGGCTCGTCCGCTGGCGGGAGGCGATCGCGCGCCCCGACGGGCATGTGCTGTGCCTGGTCGAGGGCGGCCGGATGATCGGCCTCGCCTCCTTCCGCACCCCGCCGGACGGGCCCGCCGACACCGTCAAGCTGTTCCAGTTCCACGTCGACCCGGAACACTGGCGCGGGGGCGTCGGCACGGCGCTGCACCAGGCCTGTGTGGAGGAGTGGCAGGCCGACGCCCGCCGCACCGCCGTCCTCGACGTGCACGTGGACAACGTCCGCGCCCAGGCGTTCTACGCCCGGCTCGGCTGGGTCCCGGACCCGGACAACCCGCCCGCGGACGGGGACCACCACCTGTTCCTGCGCTTCACCGTGCCCGGCGGGGAGCGGGGGGAATGAACGGCGCTGCTTGAACGTTCACCCACCCGGCGGAGACGGTCTCCGCACCTGTGATCCGGAAAGCCGAGAACGTGCGCGTCGAAATCTGGTCGGACATCGCATGCCCCTGGTGCTACGTGGGCAAGGCCCGCTTCGACAAGGCGCTGGCGGCCTTCCCGCACCGCGACGCCGTCGAGGTGGTGCACCGCTCCTTCGAGCTGGACCCCGGCCGCGCCAAGGGCGACACACAGCCCGTGCTCGCGATGCTCACGAAGAAGTACGGCATGAGCGAGGCGCAGGCGCAGGCCGGCGAGGAGAACCTCGGCCGGCAGGCCGCCGCCGAAGGCCTGGACTACCGCACCCGCGACCGTGACCACGGCAACACCTTCGACATGCACCGGCTGCTGCACTTCGCCAAGGAGCAGGGCCGGCAGGACGAGCTGATCCAGATCCTGTACCGGGCGAACTTCGCCGAGGAACGGTCGGTCTTCGGCGACGACGAGCGCCTCGTGGAGCTGGCCGTCGCCGCGGGCCTCGACGCCGACGCGGCCCGCGCGGTGCTCGCCGACCCCACCGCCCACGCCGACGCCGTGCGCGCCGACGAGCGCGAGGCCGCCGAGCTCGGCGCCAACGGCGTGCCCTTCTTCGTCCTCGACCGGACGTACGGCGTCTCCGGCGCCCAGCCCGCCGAGGTCTTCACCCAGGCGCTCACCCAGGCGTGGGGGGAGCGCTCCGGGCTGACCCTGATCGACGACGGCGGCGCCGGGGCCTGCGGCCCGGACGGCTGCGCGGTCCCGCAGACCTGAGCGCGGGCGCGCCCGACCGGGCCGCCGCGAAAGGGCAGGTCAGCGGCCATACATAAGCGTTTCTTGGGAAAGTCACGCAGAAATCGGCAATGGACGGGGAGTCCACCGGGCCGCACAGTGGTGCCATGGAGACCTTCGAGAGCCTCGTCCGCGCCGAGTTCACCCCGGAGAAGACCTTCCTGAACACGGCGAGCAGCGGCCTGCTCCCGGCCCGGACCGTCACCGCGCTGCACGAGGCGGTGGCCCTGCGGGCGGCGGGCAGGCCCATCGACTCCCTGTTCGAGGACGTCGAGCAGTCCCGCGCCGCCTTCGCCCGGCTGGCCGGGGTACCGGCCGCCCGGGTCGCGGCCGGCCCGTCCGTCGCCGCGCAGACCGCGCTGGTCGCGACCGCACTGCCCCCGGGGGCCGAAGTCCTCACCGCCGAGGACGACTTCACCTCCGTGCTCAACCCGTTCCACGTCCGCGGCGACCTCAAGGTCCGCGCCGTACCGCTGGAGCGGCTCGCGGAGTCCGTACGGCCCGGCACCGCGCTCGTCGCGGTCAGCGCCGCGCAGTCCGCCGACGGGCGGATCGCCGACCTGCCCGCGCTGCGCGAGGCCGCCCGTACCCACGGCGCGCGCACCTACGTCGACTTCTCGCAGGCGGCGGGGTGGCTCCCGGTCGAAGCCGACGCCTACGACTTCACCGTCTGCACCACCTTCAAGTGGCTGCTCGGCCCGCACGGCGCGGCCTTCCTCGTGGTCCCCGAGGACTTCGGCGGACTCACCCCGCTGCTCGCGGGCTGGGTCGCCGCGGAGGAGCCCTGGAACAGCTGTTACGGGCCCGTGCAGGAACTCGCCCACTCCGCGCGCCGGTTCGACGTGAGCCCCGCCCTGTTCACCTACGCCGGGGTGCGGCACTCGCTCGCGCTGATCGAGGAGCTCGGTGTGGACGCCGTGCACGCGCACGACCTCGCGCTCGCCGAGCGGTTCCGCGCCGGTCTTGCGGCACTGGATCACGAGCCGCTGCCCGCGCCGGGCTCGGCGATCGTCTCCGTACCCGGACTCGGGCACCGGCAGGGCGAGTTGAGCCGGGCGGGCATCGAGGTCTCGAACCGCGCGGGCAATCTACGGGCGTCGTTCCACCTGTACAACACCCCGGCCGACGTCGACCGCCTCCTGACCGCGCTGACCGGTCCCCGGTAGGGGCGCGGGGAACTGCGCGCCCAGCCCCCACCGGCCCCCGGCCGGACCATCCGCGTGGTGCCCCCGTGCGGGCGCGTCGTGGCTGGTCGCGCAGTTCCCCGCGCCCCTTGCGGGGCTCCGCTCACCCCGCCGCGGACCCCACCGGGGTGAAGTCACGCGCGCCGATGAACTCCGGGCGCCGTACCGGCGCCGCGAACGGTTCGACCGCCGTGTTCTCCACGCTGTTGAACACGATGAACACGTTGCTGCGCGGGAACGGCGTGATGTTGTCGCCGGAGCCGTGCATGCAGTTGCAGTCGAACCAGGTCGCCGACCCCGCCCTCCCGGTGAACAGCCGGATGCCGTACGCGCCCGCGAGTCCGGTCAGCGCCGCGTCCGACGGCGTCCCCGCGTCCTGCATCTGGAGCGACTTCTTGTAGTTGTCCTCGGGCGTCGCCCCCGCGCAGCCGAGGAACGTGCGGTGCGAGCCCGGCATGATCATGAGCCCGCCGTTGGTGTCGTGGTTCTCGGTCAGCGCGATCGAGACGGACACCGTCCGCATGTTCGGCAGGCCGTCCTCGGCGTGCCAGGTCTCGAAGTCGGAGTGCCAGTAGAAGCCCCCGGCCCCGAAGCCCGGCTTCACGTTGATCCGGGACTGGTGCACGTACACGTCCGAGCCGAGGATCTGCCGGGCCCGGCCCACCACCCGCTCGTCACGCACCAGCCGGGCGAACACCTCGCTGATCCGGTGCACTTCGAAGACCGAGCGGATCTCCTTGGACCGCGGTTCGAGGACCGCGCGCTCGTCGGCGCGCACCGCCGGATCGGCGACCAGCCGGTCCAACTCATGTCGGTAGACGGCCACTTCCTCGTCCGTGAGCAGTTCGTCGACGGCGAGGAAGCCGTCACGCTCGTACGCCCGCAGATCCTCGGGGGAGACGGGCCCGGGGGCGCCGGGCGCACCCCAGACGACGGGGTCCTGGCGTGGGACGGTCACCTCGGCGGTGGCGCGCGTGGGGTAGAGATCGGTGACGGTGGTCATGACGTGTCACACCTCCTCGGGTTCGGTGGGCTCGGGCTCGGTGAGCAGCGGATAGACGCCGTTCTCGTCGTGGTCCTCCCGGCCGGTCACGGGCGGGTTGAACACGCAGACACAGCGGAAGTCCTCCTGGACGCGCAGCGTGTGCCGCTCGTGCCCGTCGAGGAGGTACATCGTGCCGGCGGTGATCGAGTGGGTCTTCCCGGTCTCGTGGTCGGTGAGTTCGGCGGCGCCCTCGACGCACACGACGGCCTCGACGTGGTGGGCGTACCACATCGACGTCTCCGTGCCGGCGTAGAGGACCGTCTCGTGCACGGAGAAGCCGACGCGCTCGCGCGCGAGGACGATCCGCTTGCTCTCCCAGGTGCCGGACGCCGACTTCACATGCCGGTCGGTTCCTTCTAGGTCCTTGAACGATCGGACGATCACGGTGGTGCACAGCCTCCTTGGCAGCGGGTTCTGTCGGTCCCGACGAAGCGGTCAGGTCATCAGGCGGTCAGGTCGTCAGACGGTGAGGCGGTCAGGCGGTCTCGCGGACGGCGCGCGCGAGGGTCGTCATCCCCTCGTCCAGCTCCTCCGGGGTGACGGTGAGCGCGGGCAGCAGCTTGACCACCTCGCTCTCCGGGCCGGACGTCTCGACGAGCAGCCCGAGTTCGAAGGCGCGCCGGGTGACCCGCTCGGCGCGTCGCCTGTCGTGGAACTCCAGGCCCCACACCAGTCCGCGGCCCCGGTACTCCTTGACGTCGGCGAGGTTCTCCTCGGTGATGGAGATCAGCTCCTGCTCGACCTGCTCGCCGCGGGTTCTGGTCTGCTTCTCCATGGCGTGGCCGTCGGCCCAGTAGGTCTCCAGGGCGGCGGTCGCGGTGACGAACGCCGGGTTGTTGCCGCGGAAGGTGCCGTTGTGCTCGCCCGGCTCCCAGATGTCCAGCTCGGGCCTGAACAGGCAGAGCGACATGGGCAGTCCGTAGCCGCTGATCGACTTGGACACGGTGACGATGTCCGGCACGATGCCCGCCTCCTCGAAGGAGAAGAACGCGCCGGTGCGCCCGCAGCCCATCTGGATGTCGTCGACGATCAGCAGCATGTCCTGCCGCTCGCACAACTCCGCGAGCGCGCGCAGCCATGCGGCACGGGCGACATTGATCCCGCCCTCGCCCTGCACGGTCTCCACGATCACGGCCGCGGGCTTGTTCAGGCCGGAGCCCTGGTCCTCCAGCAGCCGCTCGAACCAGAGGAAGTCCGGCACCTGCCCGTCGAAGTAGTTGTCGAACGGCATCGGCGTGCCGTGCACGAGCGGGATGCCCGCGCCCGCCCGCTTGAAGGCGTTGCCGGTCACGGCGAGCGAGCCGAGCGACATGCCGTGGAAGGCGTTGGTGAACGACACGACGGCCTCGCGGCCCTTCACCTTCCGCGCCAGTTTCAGCGCCGACTCCACCGCGTTGGTGCCGGTCGGCCCGGGGAACATGACCTTGTACGGCAGTTCGCGCGGCCGCAGCACGAGGTTCTGGAAGGTCTCCAGGAAGCCCCGCTTGGCCACGGTGGACATGTCGAGCCCGTGGGTGACGCCGTCCCGCATCAGGTAGTCCACCAACGCCCGCTTGAGGACAGGGTTGTTGTGGCCGTAGTTGAGCGATCCCGCGCCCGCGAAGAAGTCCAGGTAGGGGCGGCCGTCCTCGTCGTACATGCGGCTGCCGCGTGCGCGGTCGAAGACGGCGGGCCAGCCGCGGCAGTAGCTGCGCACCTCGGACTCCAGGGTCTCGAAGACGCTCAGATCCGGCTGGGTGATGGTCACGAAGTTCGCTCCTCGGTGCGGGGGGTGTTCAACGGGCCTATGCGGTACAGGACTTCGGGGTCGTGCGGGCCGTCGGGGAAGTCGTCGGACTCGAACAGCACCGCGCGCTCCAGCCGGGCGCCATGACGGGCGGCGTAGGAGGTGAAGAGCTGCTCGGAGGCGGTGTTGCCGGGAGTGATGGTGGTCTCGACCCCGGTCACGCCGTGCTCGGCGGCGACCCGTGCGGTGAGCCCGTCCAGCAGCCGTCCGGCCAGGCCCCGCCCGCGGTGGGCGGCGTCCACGGCCACCTGCCAGACCAGCAGGGTCCCCGGCCGCTCGGGCCGCACGTATCCGGTCACGAAGCCGACGGGCTCGCCGTCCTCGCGGCGCGCCACCGCCGAGGTGCCGGCGAAGTCGCGGCACCACAGCAGATAGCTGTACGACGAGTTCACGTCCAGGGTTCCGGAGTCTTTTGCGATACGCCAGAGAGCGGCCCCGTCGGCCACCACGGGCCGGTCGATGTGCAGGTCTGTCTGGGTGGTGGTCATGCGAATTGAACTTACCGATCGCAATTCAAAGATGCATGGCCGGAAGGGGTTACCTGGACCGGCGGCCCGTGTTATCGCGCGGGCGCGCAGAGAAAGGGGTACGGCGCGGGAATTATCGACCGCTATGCCCGTATCAAATGCCGCATAGAGGGCGGCTTGTGTAACGCGTCACAACCATGTGCCGCACACGGATTCCGCCCGGAACTTGCCACAACACGTTCGCGAAATCTTCGCGTTTGAGGTGCGGATCGGCGGGCAGAAGAAAAGCGGGAGAAGCAAGGGAATTCGCCCGGGAAAACTTTCCCGCCGAATGTCGCGGAACTCTGCCGAATACCGCGGGATACTGCGGGACACCGCCGGATGCCACGTCACCGCGC
>NZ_LAVA02000135.1 GCF_000974985.2 Streptomyces mangrovisoli
CCGGAGACCCACCGCCCGGAGACCCGCCGCCCGGAGCCCCGTCACCCCGAGCCCCGCCGAACCCCGGTACCAGCGCGTCCCCCAGCGGCCCCCGCAGCCCGGCGTGCCGCATCCGGCCCGGTCCCCGCGCGCCGCCCCGGGCCCCCCGGGACCCACCGCCCGCAGCGGCGCCCGCCGTACCGCCCGCAGAGCCGCCGCGCCGGGACAGATCCCGGGACGCCGCGTCCCGGAAGTACACCGGCCGGCGCAGCGAGCTGAACGCGATGCGCGCGAACCCCTCCTCGTGGAGCAGCTGCCAGAGCACCTCCTCCAGCGTGCGCACCCGGTAGTCCGGGCCGACGAAGATGTCGTCCACACCCGGCCCGTACACCACGGTGAACGGCTCGCCGCTGCGCAGCCCGATACCGGCGAACCGCTCACCGAGGAAGCTCCGCGCGGGCCGCGTCATCCGCGCCCGCCGCTCGCCCGCTCCCGGCCGAGCTCCACCCGCGCCGCGGGCGCGGAGCGGCGGCGCTGCAGGTCGAGCGCGGCCCGGTCCGGTACGCCCGCGTCGCTGACCGGTTCCGAGGCGTCGTGCCCCTCCTCGCGCAGCGCCCGCTGGATCGACAGCGCCCGTTCGCGCAGTTCGCTCTTCGACGCGGTGTCGTGGTCGTACGACAGCACCCGCAGCACGCACTGCGCCTCGTGCTCCGGGGCCCGGTCGACCTCGATGAGGATCTCGTTGCCGTTCTCGTGCTGGAGCTTGGCGAGGAAGGCGCGCCGCGGGTCGGAGGCGTCGTAGACCCCGTCGACGAGGTCGTACGCGGCGATCTGCTCCAGCGTGCCGACGACCGCGTCGGCGAGATTGACCCGGACCTGGGAGGCGAGCTGCCGCATCCCGGCGCGCTCCACCACGTCGCCGAGCCACTGCTCCAGCCGGGGTGCCTCCCGCTGCTGGAGGTCGGTCAGTTCGTCGACGCCGGTGTCCTCGTCGCGGGCGCGGGCCAGCAGTCGTTCGACGGCCTGCCGCACCTCCTCCAGCTCGCCCTCGGACCAGTAGTCGACCTCCAGGCGCACCCCGTCCAGCACCTCGCCGTCGGCCCCCAGCACCGGCCGTACGGCGCTCTTGCGGATCAGGTGGTCGACGGTGACCAGGGCCTGTACGGCGCCGGCCCGCGCCGCCCGGTGCGCCAGATCGCGCTGGGCGACCTCCAGGCGCAGCTCGCTCAGCGCGTGGTAGGTCTCCTGGGAGAGGGCGATCGCGGCGTCGTGGCGGCCCTGGGCGACATTGGACTCGGCCGTGGCCAGGCGGGTGCGCAGCCGGTCGAGTTCCCCGGGGGCGAAACGCTCGTGCGGCAGTTCCTGCGCGATCGCCCGCTCCACCGTCCGGGCGTCGTCGACCCAGATCCGGGCCACCTCCCCGGCCCGTTCCCGGTCCGCGGTCAACTCGCCCACCTGCTGCGAGAGATGGTCGAACTCCTTGCGCCGGGCCGCCCGCTCGTCGGCGATCTCCCGTCGCAGGACGTCCTGTTGAGCGTCCAGCCGGGCCTGGACCTCCGCCCGCAGCTGCCCGGCCGTCGCCTCCACCGTGTGCCGCAGCTGCGCCGCCTGCTCCTGGAGCCTGCGTGAGGTGGCCGCCTCCAACTGCCGGGTCTGTTCGCTGAGTCCGGCCAGGACCTGCTCGGCTCGCCGGGCCCGCTCCTGCGCCGCGCCGAAGGCCTGGTCGACGTCGGCCCTGGTCTGCTGCCGCACCTCCTCGATGAGATGGGGCAGATCCCGCCGGACCTCCTTGAGCTGCTGCGCCTGGCGCTGGAGCCGGTACCACTCCGACTCGTCGACGCGGATCCTCTTCCTACCGCTCATGGCTGTCCCTCCTGGGAGTGGTGCGGGTGCGGACCGTGTCGACCGCCGCGTCGAAGGCGGCGACCAGGCCGGGCGGAGGCACCCCGATGAGCAGCGCGTGCCGCCCGTCGACGGCGATGTCCGCGCTGCGCGGGCGCGATTCGAAGTCGTAGCCGCAGTCGGCGAGGCGTCCGGTGAGGTGGTGGACGCGCTGGTTGGTGCTCCCGCGCAGGCCCCGGCCGTCGTCGAGCCCGGCCACGTAGAGGCCGTCGACGAGCACGTCCACCTCGGCGAGCAGATCGGCGACGCCGGGCCCGGGCGGCCGCGCGCGCAGGCGTTCCAGCCGGTAGCCGGTGAAGCAGAGCAGCGACACGTCGCGTTCGGCCCGGACCAGCCGGGCCACCTCGGCCAGTCCCGCCGCCTGGCGCATGGGCTCGCCGCCGCTGAACGTCAGCCCGTCGACGCGGGGATCGGCCAGCAGCCGTACGGCCAGCTCGCGCGGGGTGACGAGCTCGTGCGGGCGGTCGGGGATCCAGTCCGGGGACATGCAGCCCCGGCAGTGGAAGGGGCAGCCCTGCACCCACAGCACCGCGCGGCGGCCCGGCCCGAGCGCGGTGGTGCAGGGCCACACCTCGGCGACGTTCACGCGCAGGGCCGCGCTCATCGCGATCCGTTCGCCGGGAAACCGGGCGTGTAGGCGAAGGAGATCCCGTTGATCACGACCTGCTCGCCCGGCGGGCACAGGGCGTTGCTCTCCCGGGCGTGGGTGCCGTCCGGGGTGTAGCGGATGAACAGGTCCACCCGCGGGCCGCCGGGGCCCGCGCTGCGCCGGCCCCGGATGCGGCCGGTCCCGCCGATCGTGCGCGGGCGTACGGTCATCCGCCGCCCGCGCAGCGCGATCCGGTCGGAGGTCAGCCCGCCGAACGTCGGCCAGAGCACCAACTCGCCGCGCAGCTGCGGGCGATGGGTGCGCCGCCACAGCAGCCAGCCCAGCAGGGACAGCGCGACGAGGAGCGCGATGGTGAGCGGCAGCGTCAGCGGGCTTCCCACGGTCGCCGCCATCGGCACCGGCGCCCCGGTGGCCACCCGTGCGGGCACTCGCAGGTCGATGTCCGGCCGCAGCACGGCCGCCCAGTCCGTGCCGACCTTGCCGTCGGCGCGCAGGCGCGCGTCGACGTGCCGGGTGCGGCGTACCGGCAGCGGATCGGCGCCGACGTGGCCGCGCACGGTCACCCGGAAGGTCCGCGACGTGCCCGGTGCCAGCTCCACCCGGTCGGGCACCCCGGTGACGGTGGCGTCCGGACCGGTGAGGGAGACGTGCAACCCGGTGACGACGAGCGGGACATGGCGGCTGCGCGAGGTGAGGGTGAGCGTGGTGCGGGCCACGCCGTCCGTCATGGCCAGGGGCCCGCTCCCGGACCACGACAGGACCACGCCCTTGCCGACGTCGGGGTTCAGCAGCCGTGCGGCCTTGCGCAACCGGGTGCGGTCGCCGGCCCGTTGCAGATAGGTCGACAGGTCGTCGATGCTCGTGGGCCGCAGCACGGTCGTCGGGGTCACGACGCTGCGCATCAGGTCGGCGCCGGACGCCTGGGAGCCGAGGGGCAGCGCGTACCCGGCGAGGTCGGTGTGGCGCGCCACGGCCTCGGCCCGCTTGTGCAGCGCGGTCCACGGCGCGCCCTTGGCGGAGGGGTAGGACGAACCGGCGGGCGGGTTGTGCTCGCCGTCGGTCACCAGCACCACCGACGAGATCGACGAGACGTCGGCGCGTTCCAGCTCGGTCACCGCGGCGTCCAGCGCGGCGCCGATGTCCGTCTCGGCGCCGGGCGTCGGCGCCGCGGGCAGCTGCGCGAGGATGCGGTCGGTGGTGCCGGAGCCGCCCGCCGGTCCCTCGTACCGCAGCTGGGGGTGCGCGTCGAAGGTGAACAGGGCGACCCGGTCCTTGCGGGAGACGTGGTCGAGGAAGGTGCGCAGGGTCGACCGTACGGTGTCGTAGCGCCCGTCCTTCGCCATGGAGCCCGAGGTGTCGACGAGGATGACGTAGTCCGCGGGCAGGTCGCCGAGGCCGAGGCTGTCGTAGATCTGCGCGCGGGTCGGCGAGTCGCCGGAGGGGGCGGCGGTCGCGGTCGCGGGCAGAAGGACGAGCACCGCGGCGACCAGCACCACGGCCCACGACCGGGCCAGGGAGCGGGCCCGCGCGGTCGGCACCCCGGTCCGCGGCCGGGAGCCGGAGCTGGCACCAGCGGCTGTTGCCCGGGCCCAGAGCCGGGCGAGGGAGCGGGCCGGTGCGCCCGGCGCCGCGGTGCGGAGCCGGGCGAGCGAGCGGGCCCACGCGGCGGGGGGCCGGGCGAGGGACTGCGTCCGCGTGCTCGACGCGGGGGCCGACAGCCGGTCGTGGGGGCGGCCCTGCGCGGTCGGCGCCGCGGCCGACGGCCGGGTGAGGGAGCGGTTCCACGGTCGGCGCGGTGGCCGTACTCTCCGGCGCCGTGTGTCCCTGTCGGTCACTGATCCCCCCGTGCGTCGCGTGGTCTAGTGGTGGGTCCGGGTGAGGTCGACCGGGAGCCGGCCCAGCTCGATCTCGGTGCCGGTCGTGGTCGCGCCCACGGGTCGCAGCACCAGGTGCGCGACGCCGTCGGCGGAGAGCCGTACGCCCAGGTGACAGCGGTCCCCCGGGGCGCCGGGCGGGATGTGGACGGTGCGTACCGGCAGCACCGGGCCGCCCGCCGTGCCGCGGACGCCGACCACGACCCGCCGCTGCGCGCCCGGCGCCGGGCGCACGTTCACCGGCCGCCCGCCGGACTGCGCGAACACCGGGGCGCGGCCCGGCTCCAGAGCCCCGGCCGGGCTGATCTCCAGCTCCTCGGAGCGCAGTCGGCCGCCGACCATGCGGTGGGCGCTGACGCACACGGCGTGCGGATAGCGGTCGCCGGGATCGACGAGTCCGGCGGCGACCAGGGCCGCGCCGAGGACGGCGGCATGGCAGGGATCGACGTCGGTGCCCGCGAGGCCGGTGATCCGGTGCCGGGCGGCGAGATGGGTGTGCAGCGGCGCCAGCCGGGCGAGCCCGCCCACGGGCACCACCGCGTGACCGGTGCCGACGGTGTCCAGGGTGCCGTCCAGCGCGGTGGTGACGGCGGCGAGCGCGGTGCGGAAGTCCCGTACAGTGACCGGCCGTTCGCCGAGCCAGTACACCGTCGTGGCGTCGTAGACGTCCGGGTTGCGGGCCGCGCGGTCGAGCGCGGACCGCAACCGCTGCCCGGCGTCCGGGCCACGGCGGGCCGCGGCGAGGGCGGCGCGCCCCGCGGCGTCGTGCGGCAGCCCGGCACCCGCGAGCAGGGCGGCGTCGAAGGCGTCCCCGAGCCCGGCCGCGGGCGCGTGCTCCGCGCCGTCGAGCACCGCGACACTGGGTCCGGCCACCGCGCACAGGGTGACCTCGGCGGCGCGGGCGCCGAGGTCGCACACCGCGTAGCGGCCGTCCCCGGCCGCGCCACGGTGCCGCAGCAGCGCCAGAACGGCGTGCGGGGCACCCAGCGGCCGCACCTCGGGGGCGTCCCGCAGCCCGCCGAGCGCCGCGGCCAACTCGGCGTCCGGCAGCGGCCTTTCCCGGCGTGCGACGACGACCACGAGGCGCCGCGCCCTGCCGTGCCGGGCGCGGTAGGCGTCGTACGCCTCCTGGAGCGCCGCGACCCGGGAGGCGCGGGCCGCCGCGGACAGGGGCAGCCCCTCGTCGAGGGTGGCGCCCGGCAGGTCGACCAGGCGAGGGCTGCCGTCGGGGCCGACCTCGGCCATGCGGGCGTGGTGGGTCCCGATGTCCACGGCGACGGCCGGGTCGGCCGGGGAAGGCGGGACGGCGGACGCGGAGGAGGCGGCGGAGGCGGCCGGGGTGGTCATGACGGCCCCCTGCGCCGGAAGCGCTTGAGGCCGAAGCGGCCCGGCAGCCGGTGGCCCTCGCGGTGGTGCCGGGGCCCGTCGGGGCCGCGCGGGCCCACTTCGCGCAGCGCCTCGGGCACACCGCCGCCGGACAGCCGGTCGCCCCCCGGCTCGCCGCCCAGACCCGGCAGTTCGGGTCGCCGCGGGGCATCGGGGCGGTCGCCGCTGTACGACCCGTCGGGCGCCTGTGCCGGGTACGGCGAAGGGGGGCCCGCGGGCGGGTGGGCGCCGTGGGCGGGCGCGGGGTGCGGCGGCGGGACCGTGGACGGGTCGGCGGCGTGCGCCTGCGGGAGTGCGGGCGCCTGGGAGCCGTGCGGCGGCGGTACGGCCGGCGGGCGGGGGTGGTGCGGGGGCGGGGGCGGCGCGCCCTGTCCCGGAA
>NZ_LAVA02000136.1 GCF_000974985.2 Streptomyces mangrovisoli
ACGACCGATCACGCCATAAGAAACGACCTCTAAGGCGCGTCGAAATCGGCGCTTGGCTGGCCAAGGCCCGCCACAGGCACCGCTCCAGCCAGCTCCCCGAAGCGGACGCACGTCTGGTGGCCGTCCTATTCGAAGGGGAATGGACGGCCGAGGACGCCGTGTCGACCGTCCTGGCGTAGACCCCACCCCCGGCCAGGCGGCCGTAGGGAAAGCCCATGACCCCGCTGAGTCGAGCGCCTGCAGGCCATCGGGCCCAGCCCTCCCACCGGAGGACCGGGCCCGTGGCGTCAGTGTTGGGTGTCCCAGCCCAGCGCTTCGGCGACGACCTGGAGACCCACCTCCAGGGTGAAGCAGACCCCCAGATCGTGGGCGTCGAGGCTGCTGCCGATCTGACGGAAGTGGCCGGCCAGCGTGCCCGGTTCGAAAGAGTCGGACAGCACGTGCCAGGGCGGGCGATGCCCTGGCCGTTCCTGCTCCTGGGTCGCCAGGGCGACCGCGTAGGCGATCACAGCGGGCCACAGCTGCTCGACGAGGTAGTCCCGGCTGTCCTCGCCCGGCTCCTGCTCCAGCTCTTCGGCCAGCTGCGCGCGGAACCGTTCCCGCAGGTCCGGGTGGGCCGCTTCGACGGATTCGACCACCCTGGCCAGGCCGGCCCCGGCACCCAGGCCGTCCAGGGCAGCCGGACGCGCGTGCGGGGGCAGCCAGATCCACAACTGGCTCAGATCCGACCAGTGAGCGCCCGGGGCCGCCAGGACACCGGCATCGCTGAGGCGTTCGGCGAAGGCCGTGCCGCCTGCGCAGGCCAAAAGCGCGGCCACCGCCGCCCACCCCGCGGGCATGGCCAGCTCCTCGAAGCACAGGTGGTCGATGTCGTAGGCCAGACGCACAGGGTTGTACCCGCCGAACAGGTCACCGTCGAAGGCACAGGAGGGGCACACGGTCAGCTCCTGCGCCGCGGTGGGCGCCAGCAGGTACCGCGCAGGGTAGCTGTCGCCACAGATCGCGCACTGCGCGTCGTTGACGAGCTTGGCGATCTCGCTCTCGCGCGCGCGGGCCACCGCGGCCGAGACCTGGCTCACCAGCTCCTGCGGGGGTGTATCGCCCGACGCCTCGAGGACCATCGCTTCGCCGGTGTTGATGCTGATGGGCGGGGCGATGAAGGTGAACGCAGGAGTGATCGTCAGGTCATGGTGATCGGCGTCGTCGGGGTGAGCGTCCGTGTCTCCGGTGCCGGGGCGGGAGAGCAGCGACCACACCGGCCCGGCGTACGCGGACCATTGCCCTCCTTCGGGGAAGCCGTCGCTCTCCGTCGGCCAGCCGGCCTGGTGGAACGCCTGGACCGCGTTGCGCTGCACATCGGCGGTAAGGATGGCTCGGGAGCCTTCCGCGTGCATGCGGGCCGTACGGGCGTATCCGCCCTCGCCCGCCGCAGCCCGGACGGCCTGCTTGCGTGCACGATTACGCGTCATGAAGGTCTCGTCTCCGGCGCAGCCCCACGTCCCGCGCCTGGTACGCATCACGTGCAGGCAGAGGGTGTTCACCGTGAGATTCGCAGAACCTTGTCCACCAGGCCGCGGGCCACGTGGGGGCCCGCAGACGGGAGTCGGGCGATCACGGTCGCCGCGAGGAGGGTAGCGCGGCGAGTCCCCAAAGCTCAACGTCCTTGGTGACAGGAGCTGTCCCAGCGATCGAGGCCCGACGCGCCCCGATGCTCGGCGTCAAGAACCTCCCTGCTCCGGCCCTGAAGGTGGCCTACCTGAGTCGGGTGGCGCACGGCACCATGCTGTCTATGAAGGATCAGCGAGCTGAGGAATTCGCCCGGTGCGCCGTCGTGCTGGCCGCGCAGTTGCGCGAGACACGGCGAGAGAGTGTGGTAGCCGCCGGCCCCGAGGAACAAGCAGACCCGTTCGCCGCTCCCGCTCCGACAGGCGATGACCCCTTCGCTCCCGCCATGGCCGGCCGGGAGGGCATCTTCGACCAGGCGCTGTCCAACGGCCTGGCCGCGATCGTCGCTTTCGAGTGGCCGGGCAAGGAGTCGGACCGCAACAGACGTGTCCTGTCGGCCAGCGCGCTGCTGCAAGTGATCGAGAAACACATCCCTGCCACGGACGGCATCGTCCTCGTTCCTGACCAGCATCCGATGCCGCAGATCCCCCAGGGCGATTCGGACTCGCTCTTCCAGGCGCCTCGTCTCTCGTCGCACACCCGGATCGATGTGAGCACGCTCCAGAACGGGATCGAGGCCAGTCAGGCGGCCCGCCACGGCCGCGGTGTCGGAGGTCTGCAGCATCGCCATATTGAGGCGCTGCTGGCCCTCGACGGTCACAGGAGCCTTGGAGTGATGGGCGAGGAACAGCAGGACCGGATCCAGCAGACCGCGCAGAGAGAAGACGCGGCCTCCCAGAAACGAGCTGCCGAGTACCTGGAACGGATCGGGGAGGAAGAAGCCGCGCGGCGCGCCGAGAACGTGGCCAACCCCTACGCCTATCACCCGAAGCACAACCCGGACGGGCACGACCTCGACACCTGTCCCGTCTGCGGGCACGAGACGTTCTGCGTGGAGGGCCTCGACCCAGTCTTCGGCCAAGTCGTGTACGGACAGTGCCTGGTGTGCACCTACACACGAACTCCCGGTGCCGCAGAAGACGAGGCATTCACCAAACATCTCCGGTCGATCATGGACGACGGCTGAGGCCTTCCGACGCACAGGGTCGTGCCCTTCGGCAGCCAGCTCCCGTCACTCTCCGGATTTCGTGCCTTGGGCATGGTGCGCGTGGCGGCCTGCGCGAGCGGGCAGGGTGAAGTCGGCGCACGGTCCCGGGCAGTTGAGATGGGCCGGCCGGGGTGCCGCGCCAGCGGTTCAGGGGAGGGGACAGTGTGGGGCTGAACACAGGCAGTACACCGGGCGGCGACGACGGCGCGCCGGGACAGTGGCTTCGGCGAGCGGCCAGCGTCGCGGACACGGTGTTCGACGGGGCTGAGTTCGTCGGTGGTTACGCGGTGCTGCGCTGGGACACCGGCCTGGGCGGCATCGCGCTGGTGCACTCACTGATCGGTGGCAACGCCGACTGCGAGGCGGTCGTCCGCGCCTTACGCGAGCGCCACGGCGAGCGCCTCGCCGCACGGTACGCGTGCGTCGCTGCGGCACAGACCGGCACCCAGGTGACACAGCCGTACGTGCCCCGGCTCCTGGCCTGCGACCTCGACGCACCCGGCCGGCAGTACGAGACGACCTGGGCCGAGCTGGCCACGGTGCTCGGGCAGCCCGCGCCCTACTGGTTCCACGCGGTGCGCGACCGCGACACGATCGCCGCCTGGCGCCCCGGTGCGCCGCCAGCGGTGGTGCCCGCACACGACATCGCCACACCGGTCACGGCGCTCGTGGAGCTCGCCGCCAACGAGCCGGACGGTTCCCCGGCCGCCGAACTGTGCTGGTACCTCGCCCGGGAGGTTCGCCGGCGCGGACACGCCTCGACCTCCCGGCAGATCGCTGAGCTGCGCAAGAACGCGGCCGACGGAGGTGACGGCGCCCACCTCGTCCTCGGCGCGGTCCCCGCCCCGCTGACCCGCCCCGACCCGCACGAGCCGGCCGAGATGGTCCGCCGCGCCGGCTGGCTGAGCATCACCGAGCGCCGCGATGTCCTCGCACACCGCGTCGCCGACTTCGCCCAGCGCTGGGGCACCCAGGACTGGCACACCGGTGCCCTGACCCGGGTGCGCCCGGACCTCTGCGCTACCGCCCACGAGTGGGCCCAGCGCCTGGTCCCCACCGTGCCCGGCCAGCCCCCCACCGCCCTGGAGAAGGTCCTGCTGGACAACGGCCGCCCCGCCGCGACCCACGTCCTCCTCAACGACCCCGTCGCCGGCATCCCCGTCCTTCACCAGTCACCGGGCACCCGCAACGCCCACCTGCTCACCTACGCCCTGCAGCGCCTGCCCACCAGCTCTCCGCTCGCTGCCGTCGTCCTCAGCTGCGACTTGTGCTGGATCCGTACGCAGGACGGCACCCTGTGGCTCGCGCCCGAGCAGGAAGGCTGGGGGATCGGCTTCGGCTACGCGGGCAACGGCTGCCACGCCCTCGCCCGCCTCGTCGACGTCCTCCTCGAGGACATCTCCGCTCCCGCGGTCCGGCCAGACGACCCCGACGCGCCGCGCGGCCTCTTCGAACTGCTGCGAGACACTCCCTCGGACGGCACGACCACTTACACGCGCGCCCAACTGCTCGCCGCCCGGACCGGCTGACACGGACGGCACCCGGGCCGCCCCGCATGCCCGGGCGCCGCCCACTGCTGGACTTGAAGGAAGGAAGGAAGGGCGGCTCGGCTGCCGCCTGAAGAGCTGAGAGGAGGGCGCTGCCCGCGCCCGGCGACGGCCTGCTCCACACCCGGTGACCTCAAGCGCCCTGGGTTCACCGGCGCCTCCCCAGCGTCCGATGGCACGCCCGGCACCATCACCGCCCGGGCCGGCCCTCCCGGCACGCCAGGAAACGGCGGCGGGGAGGTACCCGTGGGACCGACCGGACCCAGCCCGTCAGGACGGCGCCACCGGCCCTTCACGGCGCCTGTGCCGCCCGTCGATCGCCAACCTGGCTGCCCGATCGCCGCGGTGGCCGGAACGAAATCCCACCCCGCCAGACGGCTGTCAGTGACGGGTGAGGTCTTCGAGGCGGGCGAGCCAGTCGGGGACGCCGGTCGTGCGGTGCACAGGCCGGAGTCGACGATGCTCTGGGCGCAGGTTGCGAGGCCAGCGATCCGGGTGCGGGGCGGTGCGGCTGTCGAGAGCATGGCCGCGGACCGTACGAACGGGCGTGGCTATCGCGCGCTGCGCCAGGGCGGGAAATCGCAGGCGGATCTCTTCTCGTACCGATTGCGTACGCTGGCGCGGCTGGGGACCAGGTTTCTCTAGCAGGACCTTTCAGGAGCGGGCGGGGAAAGATGCCAGGGATCGGCTGCAGAAAGTGGTAGGCCCGGGTGCCCCCGGGGTGGACGCGTTGCGGCTGGTCGTCTCGTCGGAGTTCCCAGCTGCAGCGTTTCCCGCAGGATTCCTATGCGGAAACGGCCGCAGATCCTGTGATGCGACTTGCTGCGCGGCCGCGTCTATCCGCGTCCTTACACCCCCTCTGGCCAGCCGAGATGCGTGTCGACGGGTCCCGTGGAGGTGTGCCAGGGTTCTTGCCCTGGGCGTAACTCGGCGCCCTCGAGCAAGGGGGAGATATGGACATCATCATCGCGGCCGCCATCAGTGCCTTGGCCACCATCACCGCCGCGGTCATTGCGACGCGGCGCCGCGGTCCAGGGGATGATGCGCAATGAGGCGACGTGACGCCAGGCAGCCGGGCAGACAGGCGTTGCTACCGGCCAGTACTGGCCGGAAAGCACGCTCCTAGCGCCCGATCACTCCTCTTTCGCACGGGCGGGTGTGGCGGTGGTTGAACTGCTCCTGGCGGGTGTGCTGACCAAAGAGGCCGGCCAGCACTCCGGCGCCAGCGGCGAGGACACCGCGCCCGGCGAGATAGTCGGCCATGGAAGCACGGTGGACGGACCGGGCCCGTTCCAGCAGCGCGGCGTCCACCTTCCCTTCCAGGGTGCGGCTCAGCGCGGCGCTGAGGGCCTCAACGTGGCCCACAACCGCCTCGACGGTCATCGGTGTCTGCACGGGCCCGGCCGCGCGGATGAGGCCGCTGGCGGCGAACACCGACTCCGGCTCCATCACGTCCCGCACGGCATCCACAGCTCGGCCCGGCCGCGCACCGTCAGGGTCTTGCCGTTGCCCAGGGCGGTGATGATCCGCACGAACCGGGCCCGCGCGGTCTCGCCGGCCAGTTGATGCCCGACCTGCTCCAGCAGACCCACAGCACCCTCGCGCGCCACCTCCTGGCGGTGCCTCGTCTCCGCAGCACTCCTCACCGGAGCCGCCCGCCACATCGGCGCCCTTCTGATCGGCCTCGCAGTCACCTGGCGGCAGCACGACTGACACCCCATCACACCTCGCCTGAAACACGCCTGCTGAGGTGATGTCAGGACAGCCCGACTACAAACTCATTGAGTTCCTCCGCGCTCCCACCTCATCAAGACACACCGCCGAGCACCGCCCGCAACCCCCAACTCAGGGGCACCCACCCCGAACCCGGATTCACCAAAAGTTCTGCAGGAAAGGAATCAGCTCACCGACCAATCCGCCCCGTTCCCTCGTAGCCAGCTGCCCGCGGAACGCGGGCCGGGTCCGGGAGCGCAGCGGACGGACCCCCAGGCTCCTCCAGGAGCGCAGCGACGAGGAGCCGCCGGCTCGGAGCGTAAGCGGAGAGCCGGAAGGGCACCAGCCCAACCTCCGGATTCACCGAAACTTCTGACGGAAGGAAACACGGCTCGGAGCGCAGCGCAGAGCCGACTCCTCGCACCGCGAGGAGTTCCGCTTCGTCACCCGCGCGCAGCGCGGGTCTTCGCTCCAACTCCCGCGCGCAGCGCGGGAGTTCCCTTGGAACCTGCGAAGCAGGTTCTTACCCGCTC
>NZ_LAVA02000137.1 GCF_000974985.2 Streptomyces mangrovisoli
GGCTGTCGGCTGTCGGCTGTCGGCTGTCGGCCGTTGGCCGTTGGCTCGTCAGCCGTTCGCCAGGGCCTGCACCCGGTCCAGGGCGCCGTTGAACTTGTCGTGGTCGCCCACGGTCGGGCCGGACGAGGTGTACTGCCACATCGTCTGGTACGACCAGCCGGCCGGCAGGGTGCCGGGGTCGGAGGCGTACCGGGCGATCCACAGCGGGTTGGTGGCGCCGAAGCCGCTGTAGTTGCCGGTGCACTGGCTCCACCAGGTGGTGGCCGTGTAGATGACGGCGTCCCGGCCGGTACGGGAGCGGTAGGTCTTGAGGAAGTCGGCGATCCAGCTCACCATCGCGCTGGTCGACTTGCCGTAGCAGGCCGCGCCGTACGGGTTCCACTCGATGTCGATGACGCCCGGCAGCGTCCTGCCGTCCTTGGACCAGCCGCCGCCGTGGTCGACGAAGTAGTTCGCCTGGGTGGCGCCGCTGGTGGTGTCGGGGGTCGCGAAGTGGTACGCGCCGCGGATCATGCCGACGCCGTAGGACCCGGTGTACTGCTGGTTGAAGGAGGGGTTCGTGTAGTACGTCCCCTCGGAGGCCTTGGTGTAGGCCCACTTGACGCCGCTGCTCCACAAGGTGGACCAGGCGACGTTGCCCTGGTAGCTGGCGACGTCGACGCCCTCCGTCTGGGTGGCGTCGCGGAAGGTCGGCTGTCCGTCCTGCCCGTCGTGGGCGAGGACGCCCATGCCCATGTAGGCGGAGCCGCGGGAGGGGGTGGTCGCGGCGGAGGACGGCAGCGCGGACAGGGCCGTGAACGTCGCGAGCAGGGCGCCCGCGACGGTCAGGCGACGAAAGCGGCGAATGCGTACAAATCCATATCTATGCACGGGCATATCGTGCCTCCGAAGGCTCGGTGGTGCTCGGTGGGGGGAGCAGGCAGGTCCGCCGGGGAGGGGGGTGGGT
>NZ_LAVA02000138.1 GCF_000974985.2 Streptomyces mangrovisoli
CAGCGTGTCCACCACTCAGGGGGAGGCTCCGAGGTACGAGCCGTCGGGCAGCTGCGCAAGCACCGGTGGACGCCGGGTGCTGGTGGCACGGATCAGCAACTGCGCCCCCTGAGCCACGACGTCTGCGAGCAGTTTGTTGCTGTCGAACGCACGGTCAGCCAGCAGGAGCATGTCCGAGGTCAAGTGACTGACCAGCTCGTGGGCGTAGTCGGTTTCGCCTTTCGAGGCGGGTCCGAAGGCGGCGGTGATCAGGCCCCGGGTGCTGGTTTCGCACAAGGTCATCAGCATCAGCCGGGGGTAGCCGGAAGGGCCATGGCGGCGCGGCGTGCGGCCGAGCCAGGACCGATTGCGCTCGTGGTCGGGGACGTTCAAGCTCCCGCAGCCGTCGAAGGCGACCGTCCGCCAGCGGCGGTAGCGCACTCCGGGGGTGGACGGCTGCGCCAACGGGCCCGCCAGTACCTCGAACAGCCGCTGGAACGGGACCGCTCCGAGCCTTCGACGCAGATCGCGAAGGGCCTTCTCCGAAGTCTGCTGCACCGCGGCGGTCAGTCCGGCCACGAGTTTTCCCCACACCAGCCCGGCGCCCAGGTGCTCGAACAACCCGAGTGCGAGCACGAAGTACACCCCGACGCGCGAGGGGAGACTGCGCAGCCGGCGCTCGCGCGTCCCGGTCTCCTCCAGCACCGCATCCACCAGCTCGGTCGGGATGACCTGCGTCAATTCACCGACGTGTCCGGGCGCGAACACGTCATCGATTCTGTACGTGACAGACTGTGTCACAGGGCCTCTGCTCTCTAAGGAAGATCTTGGTCGATCCCCTGGATAGCAGAGGCCCGTCTCACGTCGCGGTCGCGCTTGACACCGTCAACTGAGCCTTAACTTCGTGGCATTGGTCGAGCATTGTCCGGTGGCAGTACGCCTCC
>NZ_LAVA02000139.1 GCF_000974985.2 Streptomyces mangrovisoli
GTCGAGCATTGTCCGGTGGCAGTACGCCTCCGGACGCCCGCCCCGCTTCAGGAGCCAGGCCGGCACCGGCATCGCGGCGCGGACCTCGGCCCACTCCGCATCCGTCATGTCACTCGGATAGCAGCCTGCCCGCCGGTCGGGAGCGAGCGAACCGAACCGGTGCACGTAGCAGTCACACCCAGGGGTGACCGCGGTGGACGCATGCACAGAGATACTGCTCAACTGATCAGGCAACGGGCTTCCTTGGTCGTGCTGGTGTCGTAACCGCGTCACTACCAAGGGGCCCG
>NZ_LAVA02000014.1 GCF_000974985.2 Streptomyces mangrovisoli
GTCGCATTCCCGTCCGCCACACGACGCCCGGGCGGTCGCGCCGGCCGGGCGCGGGGTCCAGTCGCCGGTGAGCCCGGCACCCGGGTCGGGCGGGACGGCCGCCATGCCCGCGGCGGCGCCGGCCTTGTGCCCGGTGGTCATGCCGCGGGTCCAGGACGGCAGCCGCGCCTCGCCGTCGCCCCGGGCGGGCGGCCGCAGTTCGGGGCGGGGCGTCACCACGGTCGGCACATACAGCGGCGTGGTGCGGGCGGCGCCGATGCGGCGCCCCAACTCGGCCGCGTCATAGGGCCGTTCGTCGGGGTCCTTGGCGAGCAGATCGAGGATCAGCCGCTCCAGGTGGTCGGGGAGGTCGGCGCGGCGGCTGCGCGGCGGGGTGGGCGGGGTGTCGCGGTGGCCGACGAGGATGGCCCAGGCGTCGTCGAGGTCGAACGGCGGGGCGCCGGTGGCGATCTCGTAGAGCACGCAGCCCAGCGAGTACAGGTCGCTGCGCTGGTCGACCTCGGTGCCGCCGATCTGTTCCGGCGACATGTAGTGCGGGGTGCCCATCGCGACGCCGGTGCCGGTCAGCCGGGAGGTGAAGCCGATGTCGTGACCGAGGCGGGCGATGCCGAAGTCGCAGATCTTCACCGTGCCGTCGGCCAGCCGCATGATGTTCGCGGGCTTCAGGTCGCGGTGCACGATGCCCTGTTGATGGGTGTAGGCGAGGGCGGCGGCGACCTGGTCGGCGATGTCGACGATGTCCGCGACGGGCAGCGGGTGGCGCCGGTTGTCGTCGAGGAGCTGGCTGAGGTTGCGTCCGTCGAGCAGTTCCATCACCAGGTAGAGGACGCCGTCGGACTCGCCGAAGTCGTGCACGACGGTCACCCCGCGGTGCTGGAGCGCGGCCGCGACCCGGGCCTCGCGCCGGAACCGCTCGCGCAGCACGCGGGTGAACGACGGGTCGTGGTGCGGGCCGAGCGGCTTGAGGCACTTCACGGCGACATGGCGGCCGAGCGACTCGTCCACCGCGCGCCACACCTCGCCCATGCCGCCCCGCCCGATCAGGTCGAGCAGCCGGTACCGGCCCTGGATCAGCCTGGTCTCCGCCATGTCCCGCCGTCGCCCCCCGCTGCCGTGCGCCCCGCACCCTCCGCTGGCTCGTCCAGTATGGCGGCCGATCGCCCCGGTTTGTACGCCACCGCGACCGAGCCGGGACGGAACCGGGACGGTCGGCGACGGCGCGCTCCCGGGCCGGGCGTCGTGTGGCGGACGGGAATGCGACGACGGGGCCTAGCGCCGTACCCGGGGCATCCCCAGGCCGATCCACGAGATGATCTCGCGCTGGATCTCGTTGTTGCCGCCGCCGAAGGTGAAGATGACGGCGGAGCGGTAGCCGCGTTCGAGTTCGCCGTGCAGGACCGCGCCCGCCGAGCCGTCCTTGAGCGGGGCGGCCGCGCCGACGACCTCCATGAGCCAGGCGTAGGCGTCGCGGCGGGCCTCGGAGCCGTAGACCTTGACGGCGGAGGCGTCCTGCGGGGTGAGGGTGCCGTCCTCGACGGCGTGCACCATCTGCCAGTTGAGGAGTTTGAGGGCGTCCAGCCGGGTGTGCGTGCGGGCCAGGGTGCGGCGCACCCAGGGCAGGTCGACGACCCGGCGGCCGTCGGCGAGCTTGGTCTCCATGGCCCAGCGCTGGACGTCGTGCAGCGCGCGGATCGCCATCGTGCCGTGCGCGGCGAGCGTGACCCGCTCGTGGTTGAGCTGGTTGGTGATCAGCCGCCAGCCCTGGTTCTCGGCGCCGACCCGCCGGGAGACGGGGACGCGGATGTCCTCGTAGTAGCTCGCGGTCGTGTCGTGCGAGGCGAGGGTGGTGATGAGGGTGCAGGAGTAGCCGGGGTCGGTGGTCGGCACCAGCAGCATGGTGATGCCCTTGTGGGGCGGCGCCTCGGGGTCGGTGCGCACGGCGAGCCAGACCCAGTCGGCGGTGTCGCCGTTGGTGGTCCAGATCTTCTGCCCGTTGACGACGTACTCGTCGCCGTCGCGCACGGCCCGCGTCCTGAGGGAGGCGAGGTCGGTGCCCGCGCCCGGTTCGCTGTAGCCGATGGCGAAGTCGAGCTCGCCGGAGAGGATCTTCGGCAGGAAGTACGTCTTCTGCTCCTCGGTGCCGAACCGCATGATCGTCGGGCCGACGGTGTTCAGCGCCATCAGCGGCAGCGGGACCCCCGCCTGGGCGGCCTCGTCGAAGAAGATGAACTGCTCCATCGCGGTCAGGCCGCGTCCGCCGTACTCCTTCGGCCAGCCGACGCCCAGCCAGCCGTCGGCGCCGAGCCGTCGGATCGTCTCGCGGTAGAACCGCTTCTGGGCGGCCGGTTCGGTGTACCGGCCGGCCGCTCCGGGTGGCACCAGCCGGGCGAAGTACGCGCGCAGTTCGGTGCGCAGCCGCTGCTGCTCGGGCGTGTGGTCGAGGTGCACGGCGCCTCCAGGCTCACCAGGGCGGGTCCTGACGGCGCACACCGTAGAACGTGTTTCAGAAATAGGGAATGCCGGTGTACGACGATCCCCCCCCCGGCCCGGGCAGCCCGCGCCGATCACCCGCCGCCTGCGGTGCCGATCGCCCACCGCCTACAGTGACGCCCATGACCAGCCGACTGACCCTCGTCTCGCCCGCGATCAGCGCGGCCCTGCGGGAGGCCCGTTTCGACGACGGCTGCCCGCTGGACGCCTCGGGGCTGCGCGCGGCGCGGGCGGCGGCGGGCGCGGTGCCGGCGGCGGAACGGGTCCTGGCCTCGCCCAGCGCGCGCTGCCGGGAGACCGCGGCGGCGCTCGGACTGGACGCCGCCGAGACGCCGGAACTGGCCGGACTGGACGTGGGCCGCTGGCGCGGGGCCACCCTCGCGGAGGTGGGCGAACGGGAGCCGGAGGCGCTGGCCGCCTGGCTCGCCGACCCGGCGTCGGCACCGCACGGCGGGGAGTCGGTCAGGGCCTTGCGGGACCGGGTGGCGGTGTGGCTGGACACGGCCTCGGGCGACACGGGCCGCACGGTCGCCGTGGTCGAGCCCGAGATCGTCCGGGCGGCACTGCTCAGCGCGCTCGACGCGCCCGACACGGCGTTCTGGCGGACCGACGTACGCCCGCTCACGGCCGTGGAACTCAGCGGACGCTCGGGCCGCTGGAACCTGCGACTGGGCAGCCCCCTGGCCGGACCGGCCTGACGCGGGCGCTGGGGTCCGCCCCGCACCTCAGAATCCCCGCACCTCAGACGCCCCGCACCTCAGACGCCCCGGACCTCAGGCCAAGGACTCGAGGAAGTCCGCGCACGCCCGCGCGCACGCCCGTGAGACCGCTGCCGCGTCCGCGGCGTCCCGGCGGGTGTCGCACGCCCGCGCCGTCTCCAGGCAGACCGTGCGGCACCACTCGACCTGCACCCGCAGCGCCTTCTCGTCGAGCCGGTTCTGCTCGCAGAGCATCCGGCAGGTCGCGTCACAGACCTCCGCGCACATGATGGCGTTGCGCCGCACGATCTCCTCGCGCTCGCCACCGTCGGGGTCCAGGAGGCTCGCACGCAGCGCGCACGCGCGTGCGCATTCCGTGCACGCCTGGGCACAGGTGAAGCGGTCCTCCAGGAAACGGAAGAGTTCCTGCTCGGATGTCGTAGTCACACAGCGCGGGTAGCCGGGTCCGGGCCCCGCAAACACCGGGCCGGGGGCCGGGCGCGGCACCCCCGGCGCGCGCGGACGGCCCCGGGGGCGCGCGCAACCCACCCCGCACAAGCCGGTTCGCGCCCCGCTTTGGGGGTATTCACCCGATATGAGTACCGCATCGATGCAGCTGGCCGCCGCGAGCGGTCTGCTGAGCATGGGTCTTTTCCTGGTCGCGGTGGTGCTGATCGCGCTGCTGGCGGCCGGTGCCTGGATGACCTCGCGCGAACGCGACACCCAGGTCCGGCCGACTCCGGAGGAGCAGCCGAAGCCTCCGCCCGGCGGCCCGGTCCGCGAGCTGCGCGAGAGCAGGGAACCCGACGAGGTGCCGCACGACGGCGGCTCGCTGACCCCGTACCAGTTGACCAACATGCAGACGAAACCCGGCACGTCGACGGACCGTCCCCGCTGGAGCAAGGGATCGAGCGGCTCGTTCGGCGGCGGCGGCCTCGGCGCGCACTGAGTTCTCCGTAGTACTCCACCCCGTTCTCCGTACTCCACCCCACAGGGCGCCTGCGCCGCTGAAGGCCGCGGGCGCCCTTTGACGTCGGTCGCCGGCTACTTGCTGCTGTCGGCCGCCGCGGGTCCCTCCAGGGCCGCGCGGCCCGCCTCCAGCCGGGCCGCCGGGATGCGGAACGGCGAGCAGGAGACGTAGTCGAGTCCCGCGCGGTGGAAGAAGTGGATCGACGCGGGGTCGCCGCCGTGCTCGCCGCAGACGCCGGTCTCCAGGTCCGGCGCGACGGCGTGCGCGGCCTGCACCGCCAGTTCCACCAGACGGCCCACGCCCTCCTCGTCGATCGACTCGAACGGCGACACCGGGAAGATGCCCCGCTCCAGGTAGAGCGGGAAGAAGGACGCCTCGGCGTCGTCGCGGGACAGGCCCCAGGTGGTCTGGGTGAGGTCGTTGGTGCCGAAGGAGAAGAAGTCGGCGGCCTCCGCGATCCGGCCCGCGGTGAGCGCGGCGCGCGGCAGTTCGATCATCGTCCCGATGGGGAGGTCGAGGGCGGTGGCCCCGGCGGCGGAGGACCGCTCTGCGTCCACGCCGGTTTCCGCAGCGGAGGGCCGCTCGCCGTCCGCACCGGTCCCGGCACCGGAGGGCCGACCTCCGTCCCCGCCGGTCCCGGCTGCGGAGGGCCGCTCGCCGTCCACGCCGGTCTCCGCCGCGACCTCCGCGAGGACGCGTTCCGCCTCCGCTCGGGCCTGGCGCAGCTCCTCGACCGTCCCGACCAGCGGGATCATGATCTCGGCCCGCGGGTCTCCGCCCGCCCCGCGCCGCTCGACCACGGCCTCCGCGATCGCGCGGACCTGCATCGCCATCAACCCGGGCACCGCGAGGCCGAGCCGCACCCCGCGCAGGCCCAGCATCGGGTTCTGCTCGTGCATCCGCTCGACGGCCGCGAGGAGTTCACGGTCGCGCGGGTCCGGGTGCTCGGCGCACGCGACGCGCACGGCGAGGTCCATGCGGTCGGGCAGGAACTCGTGCAGCGGCGGGTCGATCAGCCGGATGGTGACGGGCAGCCCGTCCATGGCGCGCAGAATGCCGGTGAAGTCGGCGCGTTGCAGCGGCAGCAGCGCGGCGAGGGCCGCCTCGCGCGCCCCGTCGTCCCGGGCCAGGATCATCGCCTCGACCAGGGCCCGGCGTTCGCCGAGGAACATGTGCTCCGTACGGCACAGGCCGATGCCCTGGGCGCCGAGGGCGCGGGCGCGTACGGCGTCCTCGGGGGTGTCGGCGTTGGCCCGCACCTCCAGCCGGCGCACGGAGTCGGCGTGGGCGAGCGCGCCGAGTACGGCGCCGGTGAGCTCACCGCCGGCGGTCCCGGCGGGAACGTCCTGCCCGGTCCCCGTCTCCAGCGCCGCCGCCACGTCGGAGGCGGTCAGCGGGAGCGCGCCCAGGTGGACGGTGCCCGCGGTGCCGTCGACGGAGAGGATGTCGCCCTCGCGGACCACGACGTCCGCGCCGACGGTGAACCGCCGCTCCTGCGGCTCCACGGTGAGCGCCTCCGCGCCGCACACGCAGACCTTGCCCATGCCCCGCGCGACGACCGCCGCATGGCTGGTCTTGCCGCCGCGACTGGTCAGCACGGCCTGGGCGGCGATCATGCCGGGCAGGTCGTCGGGGGTGGTCTCGCGCCGTACGAGCACGACGGCCTCTCCGTCCGCGGCCCGCCGTACGGCCGTCGCGGAGTCGAAGACGACGGCGCCGACCGCCGCTCCGGGCGAGGCCGGCACGCCGTGGGCGAGCGGCACGTCGTCGGAGGCGGTGTCGAAACGGGGGAACATCAGGCGGGTGAGCTCGGCGCCGCCGACCCGGCGCAGCGCCTCGTCGGCGTCGATCGTGCCCGCGTCGCGCAGATCGTGGGCGATGCGGAAGGCGGCCTCGGCGGTGCGCTTGCCGACCCGGGTCTGGAGGATCCACAGCCTGCCGCGCTCGACGGTGAACTCGACGTCGCACAGGTCCCGGTAGTGGTTCTCCAGGGTGCGCAGGTGGTCGCCGAGTTCGACGTAGGCGCGCGGGTCGAGGGTCTTCAGTTCGCTCAGCGGCAGCGCGTCGCGCACACCGGCGACGACGTCCTCGCCCTGCGCGTCGGGCAGGTAGTCGCCGTAGCGACCGGGTGCGCCGGTGGCCGGGTCACGGGTGAAGGCGACGCCGGTGCCGGAGTCGTCACCGAGGTTGCCGTACACCATGACCTGCACGTTGACGGCCGTGCCGAGGTCCTCGGGGATGTGTTCGCGGTGCCGGTAGACGCGGGCCCGGCCGGTGTTCCAGGAGTCGAAGACCGCGCGGACGGCGCGGGCCAGCTGCTCGGCCGGGTCCTGCGGGAAGTCCGCGCCGGTCTCGCGGCGGATGATCCGCTTGAACTCCTCGGTGAGCGCCATGAGTTCGTCGGCGTCGAAGTCGTGCTCGTCGGCCACGGCGCGGGCGGTCCGGTGCGCGGCGATGGCCTCCTCGAAGAGGTCGCCGTCCACGCCCATCACCGTGTGGCCGAACATCTGGACGAGGCGCCGGTAGGAGTCCCAGGCGAACCGCTCCTGCCCGGACGCCTTCGCGAGCCCTTGCACCGACTGGTCGTTGAGGCCGATGTCGAGGATCGTCTCCATCATGCCGGGCATCGAGAACCGGGCGCCGGAGCGCACCGACACCAGCAGCGGGTCGTCCGGCGCACCGAGGCCGCGCCCCATGGCGCGCTCCAGACCGGCGAGCGCCCGGGCCGCCTCGACGCCGAGTTCGGGGGGTTCCTGCCCGGTCTCCAGATAGGCCCGGCAGGCCTCGGTGGTGACCGTGAAGCCGGGCGGCACGGGCAGACCCAGCCGGGTCATCTCGGCGAGGCCCGCGCCCTTGCCGCCGAGCAGGTCGGCCATCTCCCTGCCGCCCTCGGCGAATTCGTAGACGTACTTGATCGGTGCGCTCATCACGTCCTCGACCTCTCATGCGTGGGGCACGACCGCCACGGGGCAGCCGGCGTGGTGGATGACGGCGTGGGCGACGCGCCCGGTGCGCGGGCCGGCCGGCCGGCCGGTGTCACGGCGGCCGACGACGAGCAGGCTCGCGTCGGAGGCGGCGCGGACGAGGGCCTGGCGGGGGTGGTCCTCGGCGATGGTCTCGACGACCTCGACGCCGGGGTACTTGTCCCGCCACGCGTGGAGGACGGCGGCGAGGAAGCAGCGCCATTCCTCGGCGCGCCACTCGTCGGTCCGCCGCGTCTGGGCCTGCCATGCCTCGGCCTGCCATGCCTCGGCCCGCCGCGTCTCGGTCCGCCGCGTCTCGTCGACCGGTCCGATCCCGCCGGGTCCGAGCAGCGGCGGCGCGACGGGCCGCCGGGCGTGCACGGCGCGCAGCCGTGCCCCGCGGGTCCGGGCCGCCTCGAAGGCGTACCCGATGACCTCGTCGCAGGGGTCCGCGAGGTCGACGCCGAGGACGACGTCACGGTAGGCGGTCCGGGTCGAGGCGGAGCCGTCGGCCGCGAGGCGGTGCTCGTCGGCGCTCTCCTCGCCCGCGCGCACCAGCACCACCGGGCACGGGGCGTGCGCCACGACACCCAGCGCGACGGAGCCGACGAGGAACCCGGTGAACCCGCTCAGTCCGCGCGAGCCGAGGACGAGCGTGTCGCAGCCTCCGGCGGCGCGCAGCAGGGCCGCCGTCGCGGGCCCCTCGACCTGTTCGTCGTGGACGACGACATCCGGGCACCCTTCGAGGATGCGCTCCTCGGCGGTGCGCAGCACGCGGAGGGCGAGGTGGCGCTGCGCGGCGGTGGCCGTCTCGGCCTGCTCGCGCGGGTGCCGGTTCCAGGCGTGCAGCAGGCTGAGCGGGCGCTCGCGGCGGACCGCCTCGCGGGCGGCCCACGCGGCGGCGGCGAGGCTCTCTTCCGATCCGTCGACCGCGGCGATGACGGGCGCAAGCATGACGGGCACCTCCAGAGCTCGGTCTCCGCGCCCGCGGCCGGTACCGGGCGGGTCGGCGTTCGGGCTTCTCCACCCACCAGCGTCGTCGCGGGCCGCGGCGCCGGACAGGGGCCGCCAGGACTTCGGCGAGGTCCGTTCGGCCCCCTGCGCGGGGCCCGACGACTCGGTCAGGGTGGACCTTCGACGAGAGCGTCGGGCCGGGAGGCGGCGGAGCATGGAACGAATGGTCATCGCGAGGGTCGACGGCTCGGCACTCGGCCGTACGGCAGCCCACTGGGCGGCCCGCGAGGCGCTGAGGCGGCGGCTGCCGCTGCGGGTGGCGCAGGTGGCGCCTCGGGGGACGCACGTGGCGCCGCGCGCCGCTGCCACGGAGTGCGGGACCGACGGGGCGCACACGGCCGACTGTCTGGTGGCCGAACTCGCCGCCCGGCACCCCCTGTTGACGGTTCGGAGCATCCGCCTCACCGGCACGGCCGCGCCCGGTCTGTCCGCGCTGACCGCCCTGACCGCGCGGGCGGAGCTGCTGGTGCTGGGCCTGGACGGCGACGCCGGGGCCCGTACCCGAGCCGAGGTCGCGGCGGCGTCCGTGTGCCCGGTGGTGCTGGTGCCCCCGCCGCCGGCCGGGTCGGACCGCTGGACGGGCCGGGTGGTCGTCGCCGTCGACGCCCGCCGCCCGTCGGCCGAGGCGCTCGCCTTCGCGTTCGCCGCGGCGCGCCGGCACCGGGCCCGCCTGCACGCCGTGCACGCGTGGACGCTGCCCGCGCACTGTGCCGAGCGCCCGCTGCCGGTCCTGGAGGCGGACCGCGCCACCTGGGAGGACCAGGAGGTGCAGCTCCTGTCCGACGCGCTGCGCCCGTGGCGCGAGCGGTACCCGGACGTCGAGGTCCTCGCCGATGTACGGCTGCTCGGGCGCGCCGAGGCCCTCGGGCGCTCGGCGGAGGGGGCACGGCTGGTGGTCGTCGGCCGCTCCCAGGTCGCCCCGGCCCCACGCAGCGTCCCGGCGGACGTGCCGTGCCCGCTGGCCGTGGTGCCGTAGGACGGGCGAGTGCGACGGCTTCGGGCGCGGGACGCCTCGGGGTGGGCGGACACGGCGGCTTCGACCGCCCGGCGCCTTGGGGCGCGGTGCGGTGACTCCAGGCGCGGGCGCCTCGGGGCGAACGCGGGCCGAACGCGGCGCGGTGGGTCGGCGCGTGGCGCGGTGACACACGTGCGTGCGCGGTGACCTCGAGCGTGCGCGGTGACCGCGAGCGTGCGACGTGCACGCGGGCATGGCGGGGTGACTTCAGGCACGGGGCACCACGACGCCCGTCACGCCGACGCGTGGCGCCGTGGCTTCGGGCGCCGAGCGCCCTGAGGGCGGGGACGGCACGTGACGTCGGGTGTCACGCCGTGCCGTCGGCGTGATGCGTCGGCGCCTGACGTCATGCGCCGGCGCGGGGCACGCGGCGCCGACGCGGGCGCCTCTTGCGTGCGGGTCCGGTCGGCCGTCGCACCGCGTACGCGGAACCCGTCGGCCCGCCGGTCCGCCGGCCCTGCGCACCGCACATCCGATCCGTTCGGCCGGGGTCGGAGGGCCGGTCGGCCCTGCCCGTACGGCCGTCCGGGGGCGAGGCTGGAAGTGGAGCGGACGCCCCCGTGGGCCGGTCGGAACGACCGCCGCGGTCCACCGGGCCGGCACCGGACGGAGAGCTGAGCGATGCATCCCTCGATCACCCTGCGCATGACGCACGCGCTCGCCCCCGAGCACCGCGAACGGCTGCGGCGCGTGGCCCGCGAGGCCACGTTCCGGCAGGACGCGCGGATCTTCGAGGAGGGCACGCACGCCGACCGCTTCTGGGTGGTCCGGGACGGCACGGTCGCCCTCGACCTGAGCGTCCCGGGCCGGTCCCCGGCCGACGTCGAGGCGCTGGGCACCGGCGATCTGGTCGGGTGGTCCTGGCTGTTCGAGCCGTTCGTCCGGCAGTTGGGCGCGCGGGCTGTGACCGCGGTGCGGGCCGACGAGTACGACGCCGTCGCGGTGCGCCTGATGTGCGAGGACGACCCCGCCTTCGGCCGCGCCGTCGGCCACTGGGTCGGCCGGGTGCTGGCCCACCGGCTGAGCGCGGCCCGGCTGCGCCTGGCCGGCCCACGCGCGGGTGCCGCGACGCTCCGTACACCGCGACCCGACCCGGGAGGCCCGTGATGCCTGAATCCCCGTACACCGTCAGCGATGTGATGACGCACACCGTCGTCGCCGTCGGCAGCGAGGCGCACTTCAAGGAGATCGTCGAGCTGCTCGACCAGTGGAAGGTCAGCGCCCTGCCGGTGCTGGCCGGAGAGGGCCGGGTCGTCGGGGTGGTCTCCGAGGCCGACCTGCTGCCCAAGGAGGAGTTCCGGGACACCGAGGAGGGCGACCTGATGGCGCGGGCGAAGGCGAGCGCGCTCACCGCGGCCGAGCTCATGACCGCGCCCGCGGTGACCGTGCACGCGGACGCCCCGCTCGCCGAGGCCGCCCGGATCATGGCCCACCGGCACGTGAAGCGGCTGCCCGTGGTCGACGGGGTCGGCCTGCTCCAGGGCGTCGTCAGCCGCGGGGACCTGCTGAAGGTCTTCCTGCGCGGGGACGCGGAGATCGCCGACGAGATCCGGCACTCCGTGCTGAGCCGGCTCCCGGTCCCCCTGTCCCGGCTGACCGTGGCCGTGTCCGACGGCGTGGTCACGCTCGGCGGCTCGCTGCCCGACCGCGCCCTGGTGCTGGTGGTGGCCCGCGCCGTACGGGCGGTCGAGGGCGTCGTGGACATCCGCCTCGACCTGACGCACCGCTGAGCCGACGGGCCCCCGGCCGGCGCCGCACCCCGCGTGCGCCGGTCGGGGGCGCAACTGCCCTGCCGGGGCCGTACAGTTGCGCCATGATCAACGACACGCCCCCGGCGATCGGCGACACGCCCCCGGCCGACGCGGCACCGTACGTGATCCTCGTGGAGGAGGTCATCCCCTTCGGCGCGGACGATCATCACTGGCAGTTGATGGACGCGGTCCCCGTCGACGGCGACCGCGCCGCCGCCGAGGACCGGGCCCGCACGCTGGCCCTGGAGCACGTGCCGATGGACGTGCACGTCCGGCACGGGGCCACACCGGCCCGCAACGTCTACCGCACCCCCGACGGATCGTGGCTGCTGGAGGTCACCGTCCCCACCGCCCTCGCCCCGGCCCTGGCCCGCATCACGGTCGCGGAGCACGTCCACGCACAGGAGTACGTCCCTCCGCCCGAGCCGTCCTCGACCCGCAAGGGCCGCCTCTTCCGCCGCGGTTGAGGGGCCGGGTGGGCGCGTCGGCAGACGCGGGGGCGGCCGGCCCCGTCGGGGGCCGCTACGCGCCCGTCCCCCACGCCCATTCCTCGACCTCGGGCAGATCCGTGCCGTACGCGCGGATCCACGCCTGGTGCCGGGTCCGCGCGTCCTCCATCGTCTGCCGTACGGGCGCGGCCTTCACGGCGAGTCCGGGGACGCGGTCGATGACGTCCATGACCAGCCGGTAGCGGTCGAGGTCGTTGCGGACGACCATGTCGAACGGCGTCGTGGTGGTGCCGGACTCCTTGTAGCCGCGCACGTGCAGGTTGCGGTGGCCCGCGCGGCGGTAGGCCAGCCGGTGGATCAGCCACGGGTAGCCGTGGTAGGCGAAGATGACCGGCCTGTCGGGGGTGAACAGCCCGTCGAACTCGAAGTCGGTCATGCCGTGCGGGTGTTCGTCGCGCGGCATCAGCCGGGTCATGTCGACGACGTTGACCACGCGCACCGCGAGCTGCGGCAGATGGCGGCGCAACAGCTGGGCGGCGGCGAGGACTTCCTGGGTGGGCACGTCGCCGGCGCAGGCGAGGACGACGTCGGGCTCGCGGGTGCCGTCCTCGGTGCCGGCCCACTCCCAGATCCCGGCGCCGCGGGCGCAGTGCACGCGGGCCTGGTCCATGGAGAGCCAGTCGAAGCAGGGCTGTTTGCCGGCCACGACCACGTTCACGTAGTCCCTGCTGCGCAGCACGTGATCGGCCACGGAGAGCAGGGTGTTGGCGTCCGGCGGCAGGTAGACCCGGACGACCTCGGGGCTCTTGTTGAGGACGTGGTCGACGAAACCGGGGTCCTGGTGCGAGAAGCCGTTGTGGTCCTGGCGCCACACGTGGGACGTCAGCAGGTAGTTGAGGGAGGCGATGGGGGCCCGCCAGGGCAACTCGCGCGAGGTGCGCAGCCACTTGATGTGCTGGTTGACCATCGAGTCGACGATGTGCACGAACGCCTCGTAGCAGGAGAACAGCCCGTGCCGGCCGGTCAGCAGGTAGCCCTCCAGCCAGCCCTGGCAGCAGTGTTCGGAGAGGATCTCCATCACCCGGCCGTGCCGGTCGAGGTGTTCGTCGACCGGCAGGGTCTTCGCCTGCCATGCCTTGCCGGTGGCGCCGTAGACCGCCTGGAGGCGGTTGGAGGCGGTCTCGTCGGGGCCGACGATCCGGAAGTCGCGGCGGCGCGTGGTGTCCTTCATGACCTGTTCGAGCAGGTCGCCGAGGACGCGGGTGGGCTCGTGCCGGGTGGCGCCGGGCTTGTCGACGGGCACGGCGAAGCGGTCGAGGGAGGGGATCGGCAGGTCGCGCACGAGCAGGCCGCCGTTGGCGTGCGGGGTGGCGCCGAGCCGGCGGGTGCCGGCGGGCACGCAGGCGAGGACGTCGGCGGCCGGACGGCCGTCGTCGCCGAACAGCTCCTCGGGCCGGTAGGAGCGCAGCCACGCCTCCAGCTGGCGCAGGTGGTCGGGGTTGTCGCGGACCCCGGCGAGCGGGACCTGGTGGGCCCGCCAGGTGCCCTCGACGGGGTCGCCGTCGACCTCGGCCGGGCCGGTCCAGCCCTTGGGGGTGCGCAGCACGATCACCGGCCAGTGCACGCGCTCGGCGACCCCGTCCTCGCGGGCGGTGCGCTGCATGACGGCGATGCGGTCCAGGGCCCGGTCCAGGGCGGCGGCCATGGCGCGGTGCACGGCGGCGGGGTCGTCGCCGGTGACGTGGATCGGCTCGTGGCCGTAGCCGCGCAGCAGGGCGTCGAGTTCGGGCTCGGGCAGCCGGGACAGGACGGTGGGGTTGGCGATCTTGTAGCCGTTGAGGTGCAGGATGGGCAGGACGGCGCCGTCGTGCACCGGGTCGAGGAACTTGTTGGAGTGCCAGGACGCGGCCAGCGGCCCGGTCTCGGCCTCGCCGTCGCCGATCACGCAGGCGACGAGCAGAGAGGGGTTGTCGAGGGCGGCGCCGTAGGCGTGGGCGAGGGAGTAGCCGAGTTCGCCGCCCTCGTGGATGGAGCCGGGCGTCTCGGGGGCCACATGGCTGGGGATGCCGCCCGGGAAGGAGAACTGCCGGAACAGCTTCGCCATGCCGGGCTCGTCGCGGGTGACGTCGGGCCAGGTCTCGGTGTAGGTGCCCTCCAGCCAGGAGTTGGCCACGATCGACGGGCCGCCGTGGCCGGGCCCCCAGACGCACAGGGCGTCCAGGCCGCGCTTGCCGATCACCCGGTTGAGGTGGGTGTACACGAGGTTGAGGCCGGGCGAGGTCCCCCAGTGGCCGAGCAGCCTCGGCTTGATGTGCTCGGGGCGCAGCGGCTCGCGCAGCAGCGGGTTGGCGAGCAGGTAGATCTGTCCCGCGGCAAGGTAGTTGGCCGCCCGCCAGTGGGCGTCCAGCGCGCGCAGTTCGTCGTCGGTCAGTACGGTGGCGTCCTGGTGTTCGACCTTGGACATGGGTGACTCCGTAGGTCCGCGTCGGGCGTCGGTGTGGATCATCGGATGTGGGAGGCGGCATGGCCGGCAAGAACGCGGCGACTCTGCCGCGCAAGACGTACGAGCAGGAACTTCTGCGTCTTCAGGCGGAGTTGGTGAAGCTTCAGGAGTGGGTGCGGGTGACCGGCGCCCGGCTCGTGGTCATCTTCGAAGGGCGGGACGCGGCGGGCAAGGGCGGCACCATCAAGCGGGTGGCGGAGCATCTCAACCCGCGGGTGGCGCGGATCGCGGCGCTGCCGAAGCCGACCGAGCGCGAGCGCACGCAGTGGTACTTCCAGCGGTACGTGGAGCATCTCCCGGCCGCCGGCGAGATCGTGCTGTTCGACCGCAGTTGGTACAACCGGGCGGGTGTGGAGCATGTGATGGGCTTCTGCTCCCAGGAGGAGCACCGGCTCTTCCTGCGCCAGTGCCCCGTCTTCGAGCGGATGCTGGTGGAGGACGGGATCCTGCTGCGCAAGTACTGGTTCTCGGTGAGCGACACCGAGCAGCAGGACCGCTTCCGGCGCCGGCTGGACGATCCGCTGCGGCGCTGGAAGCTGTCCCCGATGGATCTGGAGTCCATCACCCACTGGGAGGCGTACTCGCGGGCGAAGGACGACATGATGGTCCACACCGACATCTCGGAGGCGCCCTGGTACGTGGTGGAGAGCGACGACAAGCGGCGGGCGCGGCTGAACATGATCGCCCACCTGCTGGGCTCGGTGCCCTTCCACGAGGTGCCTCCCCCCGTCCTCGAACTGCCGCGCCGGCCGGCGTCCACCGGCTACGAGCGCCCGCCGCGCGATCTCCAGACCTACGTCCCGGACCACGCGGCGACCCTGTCGTAGGCGCGCCGCCCGGGCCGGGTGCCGGTCACCGCGCCGCGGGTGGACGGTGCCGGTCACCCGCCGGTGGGTGGGCGCCGGTGCCGGTCACCGGCGGATGGACGAGCGCCCGGTACCGGTCACCCGCGGATGGGCGGGCGCCCGGTGCCGGTCGCCGCCGTTCGCGGCGCCGGTGACCAGTTCACACCCGTTGCGGTACGACGGCGACCGGGCACGCCGCGTGATGGAGCAGGGCGTGGGCGACCCGGCCGAGCTGGAGCCCGAACGGCGCGTCGCGCCGCCTGGCCCCGACGACCAGCAGATCGGCCTCCCGGGAGAGGGCGACGAGCTCCTGCCGCGGAGGGCCCTCGACCGTGCGCCGGTGCACGACGAGGTCCGCGGGCGCTCCCGCGAGGGCCGCGTCGAGTTCCTCGGCGGCCCGCTTCTCGTGCAGCCGGGCGGGTTCGCCGGCGAGCAGCGGGTGGTCGGTGGTCTCGTGCGCCGGGCACCGCCACACCCGTACGGCCTCCAGGGGGACCCCGCGGCGCCGGGCCTCGTCGTAGGCGAAGCGGACGGCCGGGGTCTCCGCGGAGTCCTCCCCCACGGCGACCACGATCCGGCCGTGCTGCCCGGCGTCCACCGGGTGACGGCCGCCGCGCACCACGATCACCGGGCACCGGGCGTGCGCCGCGACGGTCAGGCTGACGGAACCGAGCAGCAGTTCCGCGACCCCGCCGCGGCCGCGGCTGCCGACGACGACGGCGGCCGCGGTGTTCCCCTCGTGCACGAGGGCGTACTCCGGCTCCTCCGGCAGGACGCCGACGCCGACCTTCAGGCCGGGCCGGCGCAGCCGCGCCCGGCGGGCCGCGGCGTCGACGACGTCCTCGGCGCGAACCGCCTCGGCCCTCGCGTCCTCGTCCTCCGTGTCGCCGTCGGCGTGCTCCGCGGGGAGCGAACCCTCGTAGCGTTCCCACAGGTCGGCGTGGACGACCCGGAGCGGGACCCCCCACCGGGCCGCCGCGTCGGCGGCCCAGTCGGTGGCGCGCAGCGCGGCCTCGGAGCCGTCCACGCCCACCACCAGCGGCAGTTCCACCCGGCTCACCGCCCCGCTGCCATGTCGAAGACGATGCGGGCCGGGACCTCGCCGCGCAGCACGGCGTCGATGGACTCGTTGACGGCGTCCAGCGGACGGGTCTCGTAGATGACTCGAGTGCGGCCCGCCGCGTGCAGCTGGAAGACCTCGGCGAGGTCCTGCCGGGTGCCCACGATGGAACCGATCACCGACGTGCCGTTGAGGACGGTGTCGAAGATCGGCAGCGAGACGGTGCCGTGCGCCGGCAGCGCCACCATGACCAGCTTGCCGCCGCGCCTGAGGCCGGCGTACGCGGCCGCGAAGGAGACGTCGTTGGCGGCCAGCGCGACCGCCGCGTGCGCTCCGCCGTGCGCCTTGAGGACCTCGCCGACGTCCTCCTTGCGGGCGTCGATGACGATGTCCGCGCCGAGTTCACGGGCGAGTTCCAGCTTCTCGTCGGTGACGTCGACGGCGGCGACGGTCGCTCCGGCGATCTTGGCGTACTGGAGGGCGAGGTGCCCGAGCCCGCCGATCCCGGAGACCGCGACGAGTTGCGCGGGCCGCACCTCGGCGACCTTGAGCGCCTTGTACGTGGTGACGCCCGCGCAGGTCAGCGGGGCGGCGTCGAAGGCGCTCACCCCGTCCGGCACCGGCTGGGCGAAGTCGGCCCGGGCCAGCATCTTCTCGGCGTGGCCGCCGTCGCAGCCGTAGCCCGTGTTGACCTGCTGCTCGCAGAGCGTCTCCCAGCCGGAGCGGCAGTGCTCGCAGCGCCCGCAGGCGTAGCCGAGCCAGGGCACGGCGACCCGTTGGCCGATCTCGAGGTGGGTGACGTCGTCACCGAGCGCCTCGACGATGCCGACGCCCTCGTGACCGGGGACGAACGGCGGGCTGGGCTTCACGGGCCAGTCGCCGTGGGCCGCGTGGATGTCGGTGTGGCACAGGCCGGACGCCTCGACGCGGACCCGGACCTGGCCGGGGCCGGGCTCGGGGTCGGGGCGCTCCTCGATCACCAGCGGTTCGCCGAACGCCCGTACGACTGCTGCCTTCATGGTTGCAACTCCTCGGGTGGTACGACTTGCTCGGGCTGCGGATTGCTCGTTCTGCGGGTTGCTCGGGCTGTCGATCGCCTGGGCGGCGGATCGCTCGGGCCGCGGAAGGTGACCCGAGCGGGTCCGGCCGGGCTCAGTGATGCGCGACGACGGCGACGGGCGCGGCCGCGTGGTGCAGCACGGCGTGGGTGACGTGCCCGACATGGGCGCCGAACGCCGCGCGCCGCACCCGTCGGCCGACGACCACCAGGGACGCCTCGCGGGAGGCGTCGATCAGCCGCCGCGCCGCGCCGCCCTGACCGGAGTCCACGGCGACCTCGACGTCCGGGTACTTCTCCCGCCAGCCGCGCAGCGCCGCGCCGAGTGCCGCGTCCCGCTGCCGGGCCAGGGACTGGTCGAAGTCCGGGTCGACGGCGATGCCGTAGGCGTAGTAGGGCGGCAGGTCCCAGCCGTGCACCACGCGCACCGAGGTGTCGCGCCGGGCGGCCTCCTCGAAGGCGAACGCGGCCACCGTGTCGTCCGGGCCGCGCAGGTCGACACCGAGGACGACGGGCCGGAACGGGGTGGCGGCGGACGGGACGCCCGCGGGGTCGCCCTCGTGCTCGTCGGCGGCCTGCTCCCCCGCCCGTACGACCACCACCGGGGTCTCGGCGTGGGCGATCACGGACAGGCCGACGGACCCGACGACGAACCCGGTGACGCCGCTCAGCCCGCGCGAGCCGAGGACGAGCAGTTCGGCCTCCTCCGCCGCCTTGGTCAGGGCGTCCGCGGGCGAGCCGTGGCGCTGCTCCGCGATCACCTCCAGGCCGGGGTGGCGCAGCGCGACCCCCTCGGCGGTCTCGCGGGGGATCCGCTCGCTCCAGTGCTGCAGGGTCTCGGCGCCCAGCATGGGCGCCTGGGCCAGCGGGTCCGGCGCGGGCTCCCAGACGTGCACGATCTTCAGGGCGGTGCCGCGCAGCTTCGCCTCGCGGGCCGCCCACTCCGTCGCGGCCCGGCTCTCGGGCGAGCCGTCGAGCCCTGCGACCACCGTGCGCACCATCGTTCTGCCTCCTGATCGTCCGGGCCGGTGATCCGGCGGCGGCACCGCTCCGGTGCCCCGCCGGAACCGGAGGGGATCTGTTCTCAGTGTCGGTCGGTGAAGCACTTCCAGCCTGGTGAGGCCGGAGTGCGCGCGGCAGGGGCCGCATGTCCCCGGGCGGGGCCGTTCGGCCCTAGGGCGGCCTCGGCGGGGCGGGCTCCGGACGGGCTTTCGGGCGGGCTTTCGGGCGGCCGTGGGCACGCGGCGTGAACTGGGGCTGAACGGCCCCTTCCGTGACCCGTGCGCCCCGTTCCACCCTGACAGTTCGGGGTCCGATGTCCACCCGGTGGAAGTTCCGGCAGGCCGGTGGTCCACCGGCCCGACGGTCCGACGGCCCCCTCTGTTCAGCGGTGCGGCGGAAGGAATCCCATGTCCCAGGGCCAGGGCGCGACCGAACCGGACACGTCCCGAGGGCGGCTCGGATGCGGCCCCGCCCGGCTGCCGCCCCCGGCCGACGCGGCCGGCACACGCACCCCCACCCCCACCCCCACCCGCACCCGCACCCGCACCCGCACCCGGTGGCTGCCCGGCCTCGCCCCGCTCGCGCACTACCGGCGCTCGTGGATCGGCGGCGACCTGCTGGCCGGCTGCACGGTGGCCGCGTATCTGGTGCCGCAGGTCATGGCGTACGCGGGGGTGGCCGGGCTGCCGCCGGTCAGCGGGCTCTGGGCGATCCTGCCCGCGCTCGGCGTGTACGCCCTGCTGGGCTCCTCGCGGCTGCTGTCGGTCGGCCCCGAGTCGACAACGGCGCTGATGACGGCGGCCGTCGTGGCCCCGCTGGCCGGTTCGGACCCGGACCGCTACGCCGCCCTGGCCGCGGCCCTCGCCGTGACGGTCGGTCTGCTGTGCCTGGCGTCGCGCGCGCTGCGGCTCGGCTTCGTGGCCGATCTCTTCTCCCGGCCCGTGCTGACCGGCTATCTGGCGGGCGTGGCCCTGATCATGATCGTGGACCAGCTCCCCAAACTGACGGGCGTACCGGTGACCGGCACCGCCTTCTTCCCCCAACTCCGTTCGTTCCTGAGGCATTCGGGCTCCGTGCACGGGCCGACCCTGGTCTTCTCCGCACTGCTCCTGGGCCTCCTGTTCGCGGTGGCGCGCTGGACGCGCAGGCTGCCCGGACCGTTGCTCGCGGTGGTCCTGAGCACGGCCGCGGTGGTCGTCCTCGGCCTCGACGACCGCTACGGCGTCAAGGTGATCGGCGAGATCCCCGCCGGGCTGCCGTCCTTCGCCCTGCCCGACCTCGCCCAACTGCCACAGCTGGTACCGGCCGCGCTGGGCGTGCTGCTCGTCGGCTACACGGACGTCGTGCTCACGGCCCGCGCCTTCACCCGGGACCGGCCGGACCGGACCGGCACCACGCACCGGACGGCCGGGACGGAGAAACCCGGCCCGTCCGACGGGAGGGACGACCCCGGTCGGCCCGACGAGCCGGCCCTCGACGCCGATCAGGAACTGCTGGCCCTCGGCGCGGCGAACCTGGGCGCCGGTCTGCTGCACGGCTTCCCGGTCAGCAGCAGCGCCAGCCGCACCGCGCTGGCCTCCTCGGCGGGCGCCCGCAGCCAGGTGTACTCGCTGGTGGCGGGCGCGCTCGTGCTGGCCGTGCTGCTGTTCCTCGGTCCGCTGCTCGCCCGCACGCCCTCGGCCGTGCTCGGCGCGCTGGTCGTGTATGCCGCCGTCCGCATGATCGACCTGGCCGGCTTCCGCCGCCTCGCTTCCTTCCGCCGCCGTGAACTGCTGCTCGCCCTCGGCTGCCTGGCCGGGGTGCTGGCCCTGGACATCCTCTACGGCGTCCTCGTCGCCGTCGCCCTGTCGCTGGCCGAGCTGCTCAGCCGGGTGGCCCGCCCGCACGACGCCGTGGAGGGGCTGGTGCCCGGCCTCGCGGGGATGCACGACATCGACGACTACCCGAACGCCCGCACCGTGCCCGGACTGCTGGTCTACCGCTACGACTCCCCGCTGTTCTTCGCCAACGCCGAGGACTTCCACCGCCGTGCGCTGGCCGCCGTCGACGAACAGACCGAACCGGTCCGCTGGTTCGTCCTCAACACGGAGGCCAACGTGGAGGTGGACATCACCGCGCTCGACGCGGTCGACCAGTTGCGCCGCGAACTGGCCCGCAGGGGCGTGGTGTTCGCGCTCGCCCGGGTGAAGAAGGAACTGCTGGAGCAGTTGGAGGCGTACGGCCTCGCCGAGGCGGTCGGCCGGGACCTCGTCTTCCCCACGCTGCCGACGGCGGTGACCGCGTACCGGTCGTGGTGCGGGTGCGGGCAGGGCTGATCGGCCCGCGCGAGGCGACTCGGGGCCGCCCTGACGGGCCGGGGTGTCCTCGCGGCTCCGCGGGCCGAACCGCCGTCACACGACCGGCAGTCCGGGGTGGACGAGCGTGCCGGACCGGCCGTGCACGATCGCGTCGGCCGCGTCGAGCGCGCCGATGGCCGCCAGTGCGCCGGTGCGTTCGACGAACCGGGCGGCCGCCTCCGCCTTCGGGCCCATGGAGCCCTCCGGGAGGTGGGCGCGGCGCAGTTGGGCCGGGGTGGCGTCGAGGACGGGCCGCCGCTCCGGGGTGCCGTAGCCGGCGTAGACGTTGGGTACGTCCGTGAGGATCAGCAGGAAGTCGGCGACGATGTCCTCGGCCAGCCGTGCCGCGGCGAGATCCTTGTCCACGACGGCTTCGACGGGTCGCGTCAGTCCCGTCGGGCCGGCCGCGACGGGCACTCCGCCGCCCCCGCCGCAGAGCACGAGCGTGCCGAGCCCGAGCAGTGCCCGGACGGTCGCGGCCTCCTCGATCCACTGGGGCTCCGGGGCGGCGACCATCCGCCGCCAGCCGCCGCGCAGGGCGGGTCGGTCGGCGCCACCGGGTCCGTCGACGCCCTCGGGTCCGTCGGCGCCCGCGCGGGCCATCCGCCAGCCGTGCCGTGCGGCGAGCGTCAGCGCGGTCCGGCGCGGCAGGACCGGCCCCACGGGCGTGCCGGGCCGCTCGAACGCGGGGTCGTCGGCCCGTACCCGGGTGTGGGTGACCAGCGCGGCCACCTCGCGGTCCGGCAGCGCGTCACGGAAGGCGCCGGCCAGCAGGGAGCCGATCATGCCCTGCGAGCGCGCCGCGAGCAGGTCCAGGGGGAGGCGGCCGAGTGCCGGGTCGCCCACGACCCCGGCACCTCCGTCGGCTGCCGCGCCGCCCTCGCCCGCCTGCCAAGGCACCGCGGCGGCCTCGCCCACCTGCCAAGACACCGCGGCGGCCTCCGGCCCGTCGCCGTACGTGATCACGAGCTGGTGGTCGTGGGCGAGCGGGGCCAAGGAGGTGGCCACGCGGACGGCGTTGGCGCGCAGGGCGGCGGCCTCCGGGCGCTCTCCCCGGCGCAGCAGAGCGTTGCCGCCGAGGGCGATGACGATACGCATGGCTCGGCCCTTCGTGAGCGGATCCCGGCCCCGGGTTTGGACGGCCGTACGGCCATCCAAACGAGGACCGCCGTCGCGGACAGGACCCCGGAAGGCCCCGACGACGTGCCGCAAGACCCCCGCGAGGGGCCGGACGGCCCATGGAACCCCCGGCCCCGGGCGACGAGGCTGAAGGTGTCAGCTCCGTCCGTCACCTGGAGTCACGTCATGAACGCTCCCACCACGACGACGAGGGCCCAGGCGCTCCCCGCCGGGCAGCTCCGGCGGCTCATGGCCCTCGCCCGCGAGGTGTCCTTCCCCGCGGGCACGCGGCTGTTCGAGGAGGGCGGCCACGCCGACCGCTTCTGGATCGTGCGCACCGGCACCGTCGACCTCGACCTGCGGGTCGGCCGCCGCGCCGCCGTGATCGAGTCCCTGCGCCACAACGAACTCGTGGGCTGGTCCTGGCTGTACGCGCCGCACGTGCGGCACCTGGGGGCGGAGGCGGCGAGCCCGGTGCGGGCGTACGAGTTCGACGCGGACGCCGTGCGCCGCATGTGCGCCGAGGACCCGGAGTTCGGCCGGGACGTCTCCCAGTGGGTGGGCGGCGTCGTCGCGCACCGGCTCCAGGCCGCGCGCACCCGGCTGCTGGACCTCTACCACCCGTACGGCAGCGGAGGCCCGCGATGAGCGCGGACCCGGTCACCGACGGGGCGGCGGGAGGAGCCGCGGTGAAGCCGTTCCCGCACATCGTGAGCGACGTGATGACCCCGGCCGTGGCCACGGTCGGCCGCGACGCCCCTTTCAAGGAGATCGTGCGCGCGCTCCAGGAGCACGCGGTCAGCGCGCTGCCCGTGCTGGACGACGCGGGCCGGGTCGCCGGGATCGTGTCCGAGGCCGACCTGTTGCCCAAGGAGGAGTTCCGCGACGCCGACCCCGACCGGCGCACGCAGCTGCGCCGGCTCACCGACCTCGCGAAGGCGGGGTCCGTCACCGCGGGTGAGCTGATGACCTCGCCCGCCCTCACCGTGCCGCCGGACGCCACCCTGGCCCGCGCCGCGCGCGCGATGGCCCGCGCCCGGGTCAAGCGGCTGCCCGTCGTCGACGAGTCGGGCGGGCTCGTGGGCATCGTGAGCCGGGGCGATCTGCTGAAGGTGTTCCTGCGCCCCGACGACGACATCGCCGAGCAGGTGCGCCGCGAGGTGGTGGCGTACCTGTTGCCCGCCCCGGCGTCCGCGGTGCGCGTCGAGGTGCGGGAGGGGGTCGTCCATCTCTCGGGACGGGTCCGGGACACCTCGCTCGTCACCGTGGCGACGCGCCTGGTGCGGGCGGTGGAGGGCGTGGTGGACGTGCGGTTCACCCTCGACGTGCCGCAGTGAGCCGGGCCTCGGGCGCGTGACCCGGCGCGTGACCCGCCGAAAAAGTGGCCGTGGCGTCCGCCGGGAAGGCCCCGTCCCGGGCCCCGCTCCCGGCGCGGAGGCGATGTCGCGGTCCCCGCGCCCGCCGGTCCCGGGGGCCGTCCCCCGGTCCCGCGGCCGCCCGTCGGGCGCCCCGGCCCGAAGGACGCCCGGACCCGCGCCGACCGGCGTGCTGCCAGGGTGATCCGATGGATCGACACATGCGCACGGTGGACGATGTGCTGCGGCTCCTGGACGGCCTGTTCGCGCCCGGCGCCGACCGCTGGACGCGGGACGCGGGCGCCTCCTGGTGGGACGGCTTCTACGCGGACCGCGGTCGGCCCGTACCGTTCTTCGCGGACAAGCCGGACGAAAACCTCGTCGCGTACGGCGAACGCGGCCTGCTGGACCACCGCGCCTCGCACGGCGAACGCGGCCCGCTCGACCACCCCGCCGCGCACGGCGAACGCGGCCCGCCGGACAACCCCCTCGCGCACGGCGCACGCGGCCCGCTCCGACCGGGCCGCGCCCTGGACCTGGGCTGCGGCCCCGGCCGCAACGCGCTGCACCTGGCGTCGCTGGGGTTCACCGTGGACGCCGTCGACATGTCCCCGTCCGCCATCGCGTGGGCGAGGGAACGGGCCCGCGCGACCGGGGCCGAGGTCCGCTTCGTATGCGGCGACGCGTTCGCGCTCGCGGACGGCGGGACCCTCCGGGGGCCGTACGACCTGATCTACGACAGCGGCTGTTTCCACCACCTGCCACCGCACCGACGGATCAGCCATCTCGCTTTCCTCGAACGGCAGTTGGCGCCGGACGGACTGTTCGGACTCGTCTGCTTCGCCGCCGGCGGCGGCATGGGCTCCGAGGCCCCGGACGCGGACTTCTACCGCCGGGGCACCCTCGACGGCGGTCTGGCGTACACGGAGGAGTCGCTGCGCGGGATCTTCGCCGGACTGGAGGTGGTCGAGTCACGCCGGATGCGCGCCGAGCCCGCGCACTCCGCCCGCTTCGGCGAGTCCTACCTCTGGACGTCCCTGTTCCGGCGCGTGCCCTGCCCACCGGTGAGCGGGACGACGCCTCGGCGCGATGTCCTGCGGCCCTGAACGGCCGCCGGACGGAGCGCCCCCGCCTCACGTGGGGGCTCTTGGCCTCACGTGGGGGGCGCTCCGCCCGGTGGGCCGTTCCGTTCCCGTCACGCGATGCCGGGCACGACGGCGACCGGGCAGTACGCGTGCCGCAGCACCGGATGCCCGGCCGGGCCCCGCCCCGCGCCCACCACCACGAGTCCCGCTCCCGCGCTCGCGTCGGTGAGGGCGCGCCGGGGGCGGTGCCGGATCCAGCGCGAGCGCACGGTGACGTCCGGGTGCCGCTTGCGCAGCGCCGCCAGTTCGGCGGTCGTGGCCCGGTGTCCGCGGCCGGGGCGACGGCCGCCGGGCAGGTGCAGGATCTCCAGGTCAGCGCCGCGCGCCGCCGCCTCGGCGAAGGCGAACCCTGCCGCTTCCCGAGCCGCCGGTGAACCGTCCTCGGACAGCACGACGGGCCCGGTCGCACCCGGCCTGCCGCACACCACCAGCACCGGGGCGCCGCCGCGCGCGGTCAGGCGCCCGGTGGTCCGTCCGGGCCCGCGCGCGGTCAGGACGGGGCCCGGCCGTCGGCCGATCACGGTGAGGCACGCGTCGCGCGACTCGGCCGCGAGCACTGCGCCGGGCTCCCCGAGCAGGACCTCACGGACGATCGTCAGCCGTGGCGCGACCCGGCGTGCCCGGTCCTCGGCACGGGTGAGCACCTCGGCGACCGTCTCCCGCAGGCCGTCGCCGTCCGGGTCCCAGGGCGGGACCCCCACCGGCACCCGGTCCGACCAGGTCAGGACGTACGTCAGCCGCAGTGCGGCCCCGCGCCTGCGGGCCTCGTCGGCCGCGGCCTCCACCGCGGTCAGGCTCGCCGCCGAGCCGTCCACCCCGACCACCACCGGGCCCGGGCCCGCGTCCTCGTCCTCGTCCGCACGACCGCCCATGTCGGCTCTCCCCTCCTGCGCCGGTCCGGTCGGGTCCGTCCGGCTCCCGAGGAGTCCAGCGTCCGTGCGTGACGCGGGCCGCGCAGGGGGCCGTACGGTCCCGGACCCCGCCGATCGGCCCCTGCCCTCGGGGCCGGCGCGGTCGTCGTCCGTACGGAAGGCCGGAAGGCCCCTTTCCGCTCACGGAGAGCACACGGGTGCCGACTCACGGCCGAACGGCCCCCCACAGGGGACCGTCCGCCCCTGCCGGAAACCGCCCCGAGGGGGTCCAATGGAGGAAGGCGGTAGGAAAGGAAGAGGCGGTTCCGCCGCTCGGCGTGCGCATGAGGAGGTGTCCCATGCCTTTCCGGAACCGCAGGGAAGCGGGCCGGCTGCTGGCCGGCCGCCTGGAACGGCTGTGCGGCCAGGACGTGGTCGTACTCGGGCTGCCACGGGGCGGCGTACCCGTCGCCCACGAGGTGGCGAAGCGGCTCGGCGCGCCCCTGGACGTGTTGATGGTGCGCAAACTGGGCGTGCCCTGGCAGCCGGAGCTGGCGTTCGGCGCGATCGGTGAACAGGGCGTGCGCGTCCTCAACGACGACGTGATCCGCCGCAGCCGGCTGGGCTCCGCCGCGCGCGCGACCGTGGAACAGTCCGAGCGCGCCGAGCTGGAGCGCCGGGTGCGGCACTACCGCGACCGGGACGCTCCGGTCCCGGTCGCCGGACGCACGGTCGTCGTCGTGGACGACGGCCTGGCCACCGGCGCGTCCGCCGAGGCCGGATGCCGGGTGGCCCGCGGCCGGGGTGCGGCCAGGATCGTCCTCGCCGTCCCGGTCGGACCGGACGACTCCACGGCCCGGCTGCGCCGGGTGGCCGACGAGGTGCTCCGCCTCGAACCACTGCGGGCCCGGCAGTCGGTCGGATCCGTCTACGACGACTTCACGCAGGTCACCGATGCCGAGGTGGCGTCCCTGCTCACGCGCTCCGCACCCGCGGCGGCGCCGTCCCCGGACCGAGGTCACGACCGGGACCGGCAGCACGACGGCGACCGGGACCGCGACCCGGACCGGTCCCGGGACCGGTCCCGGGATGACAGCCGGGACCAGGACCGGGGCCGGAACCGCAGCCGGGACCTGAGCCCGGACGAGAACCAGGACGCGGTCCGGAGCCGAGACGAGAAGGCGGCCCCGGACCGGAGGCGAGACCAGGACCAGGACCGGGACCAGAACCGGGACCCGGACCGGAGCCGGGGCCCGGACCGGAACCGGGGCCCGGTCGCGGCGGTCTCCGTCCGATCGGACACCGCGCCGCCGGCCCGCGCGCGCTCGGCCGACCCGCCCTCGGCGGCCGACGCGCCCTCGGGTGCCGCGCCGCCGGACCGGGATGTGCTGGTGCCCGTGGGCTGCGTGCGCCTGGCCGCCCGGCTGGCGGTCCCGGACGGGTCCAAGGCCATGGTGGTCTTCGCGCAGGGCAACAGCCGGCACAGCCCGCGCAACCGGCATGTCGCGAGGACGCTCAACCGGGCGGGGCTCGGCACGCTGGTCCTCGACCTGCTCACCGACGACGAGGTCGGCAACAGCCACAACGTCTTCGACATCATGCTGCTCGCGCGGCGGCTGAACGCCGCCACGCTGTGGCTGGCGCGCGAGACGGGCCTGCCGGTGGCGTACTTCGGCGCCGGGACCGGCGTGGCCGCGGCGCTGGAGGCCGCCGCGGTACCCGGCTCGGACATCCTGTCGATCGTCTGCCGGGGCGGGCGCCCCGACCTGGCACCGCCGGCCGCGCTGGCCCACGTACGGGCGCCGACCCTGTTCGTGGTGGGCTCCGGCGATCCGCGGATGCTCCGCCTGAACCGGCTCGCCGCCGACTGGCTGGGCTGCGAGCACCGGCTCAGCGTCGTCCCCGGGGCCACCCATCTGTTCCCCGAACCCGACGCGATGGCCACCGTCGCGCAGCTGGCCCGCTCCTGGTTCACCAGCCACCTCGGCCGCCCGCCGGCCACGGCCGCCTCCCCGACCCTCCGGCCGGTGTGAGGCCGGCGGCACGGCGACACGGAAATGCGCGGCCGGTCGAACCGGCCGCGCTCGGTGTGCGGCGCATGGCGCATGACGTACGGCTGGCGCATCACGACGTACGGCGCCCGGGAAACGGATCAGCCGCGCGCCCCGCTCCCGTACGGCGCGTACAGGTCGAGCAGGCTGGTGCGGGCGGCGAGCAGCCGGCCGGCGACGACCTCGCCGACCCACAGCGCCACCGCCTGGCCGAGTTCGCGGTCGTCCGCGCACATCCGGCGGACCATGTCCGCGTCGAACATGTCGGCGCGCACCGCACTCGCCGTGGTCGCGCCGAGCTGCCACACGTGCGGCGCCAGCAGCCACGACCAGCCGACGAGATCGCCGGGGCCGAGTTTCCCGATGACGGCGGGGCGGCGTCCCGGTACCCGCAGGTCGAGCTGGACGGCGCCGGACCGGATGATCCAGAAGCGGTCGGCACGGCCGCCCTCGTTGAACAGCCGGACACCCTGCGGGAGATCCACGGGTTGGGCCGCGACGAGCAGCCGCTCACGGAACTCGGCGGGCAGGGTCCGGTGCAGACGGGGTGTGGTCGCGGTGGTCATCGTGCGCCTCCTCGTGCTCCGTCCGGCAGGCCGGTCCGGCATGCGCCGTCCGCTCAACAGCCGTACTTCTTAAGGCTGTTGACCGTCCGGTTGATCACCTCGTGGTCGTTTGCCTTCGGGCTCTTGCTTCCGGACTATGCCTTCTGGCAATTGCCTGACGATCTACGGCCCCGCGGACTTCGGCGTTCCGCCGTACGGCCTCTGCTCCCACGGTCGGACATGACATCGCGCCGCACATGGGCCGAAAGGTCCCTGCTTCACCGCCGGTGGTCACTTCCGGGCGGGCCGGACGCCCCACCCCGGTCAGGTGACGGCATGTCCACGGCCATGTGACGACGCTGTTGCGACTTCGTGACGGACAGGATCTGGCAGTGTACGGACAGTAAGCGACAACCCGGGGCGAGGCGGCGCCGGAGGCGCTGGGATGTGCTCGACCGTCGTGCGCAGTGAGGGGTGGCGGGCATGGCCGACTTCGTCGAGACGGAACAGACCTCCGCGGTAGGGGTGGCGGACCGGTGCCAGTGCGGCGCGGTCCTGCGGGAGGCGGGGCCGGGCGCCGCCGAGGAAAGGTTCCGCGGGCTGCTGGAGGCCGCCCCGGACGCCATGGTGATCGTCGACGACGGCGGGATAATCAAGCTGGTCAACGCCCAGACCGAGGCCCTGTTCGGCTACGGGCGGGCCGAACTGCTGGGCCGTCCGGTCGAGTTGCTGATGCCGCACCGGTTCCGGCCGCAGCACACCGGCCACCGCAGCGGGTACGCGGCCAATCGGCAGGTCCGCCCCATGGGCGCCGGGCTCGATCTGCTCGGACTGCGCAAGGACGGCACCGAGTTCCCGGTGGAGATCAGTCTCAGCCCGCTGGAGACCACCGACGGCCTGCTGGTGTCGGCCGCCGTACGCGACGTGAGCGACCGCAAGGCCGCCGAGGCCCGCATCAACGAACTCGCCGCCCTGGTCGAGTCGTCGCAGGACGCGATCCTCGCCAAGACCCTCGACGGCTACGTCACCTACTGGAACGCCGCCGCGCAGGATCTCTACGGCTACACGGCCGAGGAGGCCATCGGGCGGCACGTGTCCTTCCTCGCCCCGCCCGACCTCGAGGACGAGATCAGCGCACTGCTGGAGCGGCTCCGCGACGGCGAGAAGGTCGAGCACTTCGAGACGCTGCGGGTGACCAACACCGGCCGGATGCTGGACGTCGACGTCACGCTGTGGCCGACCCGGGACACCGCCGGCACGGTCGTGGGCGCCTGCGCCATCGTGCGCGACATCAGCGACCGCAAGCGCGCCGAGGCGGAGCTGACCGTGCTGTACGAGCAGCAGCGGCACATCGCGCTCACCCTTCAGCGCAGCCTGATGGGCACCCCGTCGGCCCTGCCGGGACTGGCCACGGCGAGCCGCTACCGGCCCGCCACCCAGGGCGCGGGCGTGGGCGGCGACTGGTTCGACCTCATCCCGCTGGGCGCCGACCGGGTCGGCGTGCTCATCGGGGACGTGATGGGCCGGGGGCTCGAAGCCGCCGCCGTGATGGGCCAGTTGCGCTCGGCGGCCCACGCCCTGGCGAAGACCGGTATGCAGCCACGGCAGTTGATGCAGGCGCTGGACACGTGCGTCGCCGACCTCGACGTGCCCGACCAGTTGGTCACCTGCTGCTATCTGGTGATCGCGCCGGACGCGGGGACGGTGACCGTCTGCTCCGCCGGCCATCTGCCCATCCTGGTCTCGGGCGCCGGCGACGGGGTGCGGGCGCTCGCCTCTCCCGTCAACGCGCCCCTCGGCGTGGGCGACGTGCTGTACGAGCAGTCCTGCACGGAGATAGCGCCCGGCGCCACGCTGGTGCTGTACACCGACGGCCTGATCGAGACGCCGGGCAGCGACATCGAGGTCCGGATCGGCGAACTGACCGTCATCCTGGAGGAGTTCCTCACGGGCACCCCGTGTCTGGAGGCGGCGGCCGACCATGTGCTGGCGAGCCTGCTGCCCGACGCCGAGAGCCACAACGACGACGTGACGCTGCTGTTCGCGCAGCTGCCGGCCGCGCCGCTCGCCGCGCTCACCACCGACCTGCCGGCCGAGCCGGCGTCCGTGCCGGAGGGCCGGGCCTTCCTGCACAAGGCGCTCACGTCGTGGAACTGCGCCGAAAGCGCGGACGACGCCCTGCTGCTGCTGTCGGAGATGCTCACCAACGCCGTCCAGCACGCCGAGGGGCCGCTCGGCCTGCATCTGCACCGCACCGCCACCGACCTGACCGTGGAGGTCAGCGACCGCAGCCTGCAACTGCCCCGGCCGCGGATCGCAGGCGAGGACGACGAGTCCGGACGCGGACTGATCCTGGTCCGCGCCCTCGCCACCAGCTGGGGCGTACGCCCGACGGACGAGGGCAAGACGACATGGTTCACCCTGCGGCTGTGAGGGTCCCTGCGGCTGCGAGGAGTCCCGGCGGCCGTGCGGGGTCCCGCCAGTCGGGATGATCCCGGCGATCGCGAGGTTCCGGCGGTCTCGAGGATCCCGGCGGCCGCGAGGGTCCGATCGGGATCGTCCCGGCGATCGGGATCGTCCGGGCGGTCGCGAGAGTTCACCGCGGCCGCCGGGCCGCCCTCACAAGGCTCCGCGCCCCTCCCCCAGCGGCACCCGCCACACCAGCGTCGTACCGCCGCCCTCGGGGGAGTCCACGGTCATCGAGCCGCCGAGCTGCTCCGCGCGCTCCGCCATGTTGCTCAGCCCGCTGCGGCGGCCCCCGGCCGGGATCCCCACGCCGTCGTCGGTCACGGTCAGGCGCACCTCGCTCCCGTCCGTGACCAGGGAGACATCGGCGCGCCGGGCGTGGGCGTGCCGGGCGATGTTGGTCAGGCTCTCGGACAGGACCGCGACCACGTGGTCGGCGATCTCACGGGGCACGTCGGTGTCGATCAGGCCCTCCATCCGCACACCGGGGGCGAACCCGAGCACGGACCCGGCCTCGCCGGCCACCCGGACGGCCTGGGCGCGCAGCCCGCTGCCGGTGCCGCCGCCCTCGCGGGCCCGCAGCCCGAAGATCGTCGAGCGGATGATCTTGATGGTCTCGTCGAGGTCGTCCACCGCGCGGGACACCCGCTGGGCGGCCTCCTCGTGCTCGATGAACCGGCCCGCGCTCTGCAGGGTCATCCCGGTGGCGAACAGCCGCTGTATGGCGAGGTCGTGCAGGTCACGGGCGATGCGGTCGCGGTCCTTCAGCACCGCGACCTCCTCGGCGTCCCGGCGCCGCTCGGCGAGCTCCATCGCGACGGCGGCCTGCGCGGCGAACGCCTGGAGGGTCTCCGTCTCGGTCGCCGAGAACACCGGCCGGCCGCACTCGCGGGCCAGCAGCAGCACGCCCCGCGGGCCGGCCTCGCCGGTGCCGATGGGCACGGCCACGGCGGGGCCGAGGCCCTCGAAGCGGCGCGGCTCCCGGGAGATCCGGTCGTCGTGGGCGGCGTCGTCGGTGGTGACGGGGGCGGCGCCGGCGAAGGCGAGCCCCATCAGGCTGGTCTCCATCGGCAGCACGAGTCCGCGGTGCGCCTCGGCGTCCAGGCCCGCCGCGACCTCCACGCCGAGGCGGCCGGTGCCCTCCAATGGCAGCCCGACCGCGGCGAGCGCGGAACCGGTGATCTCCCCGGCCCGTTCGGCGATCATGCCGAGGACCTCGCCGCTGCCCACGCCGGACATCAGGTTGTGGGTGATCTCCGCGGTCGCCCGCAGCCAGCGCTCGCGCAGCCGGGACTCCTCGTAGAGACGGGCGTTGTCGATGGCGACACCGGCCGCGACGGCCAGCGTCGACAGGACGGCCTCGTCCTCCTCGTCGAACTGCGCGCCGCCGCGCTTCTCGGTGAGGTACAGATTGCCGAAGACCTGCTCGCGGACCCGGATCGGGACGCCCAGGAAGGTGTTCATCGGCGGGTGGTGCGCGGGGAAGCCGTAGGAGGCCGGGTGCTGGGAGAGCTTCGCCAGCAGCAGCGGCTCGGGGTGACGGATCAGCTCGCCGAGGATGCCGTGCCCCTCGGGGAACGGGCCGATGGCGGCGATCTCCTCGTCGGTGACGCCGACGGTGTGGAAGGCGGACAGGCGCGTGCCGTCGGGGCCGATCACGCCGAGCGCGGCGTACTCGGCGTCCACCAGCACGGCGGCCGCCTCGACGATGCTGTGCAGCGCCTGCTCCAGGTCGAGCTCGCGGCCCACCGAGAGCACCGCCTCCAGCAGGCTGTGCACCCGGTCGCGCGTACCGCGGGCCGCGTCCAGCCGCGCCTGGAGCTCCTCCAGCAGCTCGTCGAGCCTGAGCTGCGGCAGCCGTACGCGGGCGTCCTGGGCCTCCTCGGCACGTCCCACCCGTGATCCTCCTGTCCCACCGCGGACCCCGTGTCCGTCCGATCGGTCACGGCCACGGTAACGGTCCAGGCCGGGAGGGCGATACGGGGTCCCACCGGGAGGGGGATGCCGGGACCCGCCACACGGCGGATCCGGAACCGGAGGACCGGCAGGTCGGCGGCCCGGAAGGCCGGCGAGCCGGAAGGCCGCGGGGTCGGGCGGGGCGGCCGTGCGCCCCGGGCGGGGCCGTCAGTGGCCGGAGGCGCGCAGCCGGTCCTGGGCCTGGGTCGCGATGACGGCGGCCTGGATGCGGCGCTCCACGCCGAGCTTGGCCAGCAGCCGCGAGATGTGGTTCTTGACCGTCTTCTCGGCGAGGAACAGCCGCTGACCGATCTGCCGGTTGGTCAGCCCCTCCCCGATCAGGGCGAGGATCTCCCGTTCCCGGTCGGTGAGGCCGGGCAGCGCGTCCGGCTCCTCCTCCCGCTGCTGGTCGTGGCGGAGCCGGGCCATGAGCCGGGTGGTGGCGCTCGGGTCGAGGAGCGACTGGCCCGCGGCGACGGTCCGCACCGCCGAGACCAGGTCGGAGCCCTGGATCTGCTTCAGCACGTACCCGGACGCGCCCGCCATGATCGAGTCGAGGAGCGCCTCCTCGTCGTCGAAGGAGGTCAGCATCAGGCAGGCCAGCTCCGGCATCCGGGAGCGCAGTTCGCGGCACACGCTCACGCCGTCGCCGTCCGGCAGGCGCACGTCGAGGACCGCGACGTCGGGACGGAGGGCCGGGACGCGTACCAGGGCCTGCTCGACGGTGGCCGCCTCGCCGACGACGCTGATGTCCGGCTCGTCGTTCAGCAGGTCGTGCACCCCGCGGCGCACCACCTCGTGGTCGTCCAGCAGAAACACCCTGATCGGTCCGTCCTGGCCGGCCCTCGGGCTGTCCGCCATCGGATGCTCCATCTCTTGCGTTGTTCCCGTACGTCGTCCCGTACGGCGTCTTCTGCGTCGTCCGCCGGGTCCGCCGCCGTCCGGTCGGACGCGCCCCTGGCGTGATCGTCCGGCCGGGCCCACCACGGCCCCCGAGGGAGATCCTTCCCGCCCCAGGGCCGAATGGCCAGGGCCGGTCGGCCCTATTGGCACGGCGGGTCGTCCCCGTGGGGCACGTGCCCCGGCAGGTCGTCCCCGCCGGGCACGCGCCGCGGCAGGTCGTCCCCGCCGGGCACGCGCCCGGCAGGTCTCCGGCCGGCACGCGCAGGGCCGGTATGCCCCCGGGGCCGCCGCAAGGACCCCCGGCCCCGCCCGCCGGGCCGGGCGGCCCCTGTGGCCCGCGGGACGGGCGCGACAGGCTGGAACCGCTCAGGACGACCAGAGGAGTCGATCACATGACCACCAGGGACACCGCGCTCGGCACGGACACCGCGGACATCGGGCCCACCGTACCCACCGCGCGCACCGCCACCCACGCCCCGGTCCGCGACGAGGTGCTCGTACGCGCGGAGGGCGAGGTCGGCGAGGAGGCGCTCACGCGGGTGCGGGACAGGGTGAGCGCGGCTCTCGACCGCCCCGGGCTGCCCGCCGCCCGCGGCGAGGTACGGATCGTCCGGGCGAGCGCGCACCACGCCGAGCACCCCTGGTACGCGTCGGCGGAGATCCGGCTGGGCGGCGACCTGCTGGTCGTGCACGCGCGGGAGGCCGGACCGCACGCGCTCGCGGAACGGCTCCACGACCGGCTGCGCGCCCGGGTGGAGCGGGCCGCGCACCGCGCGGACACCGCCCGGCGGTCGGCGGCCCCGCCCCCGTGGCGGGGCGGCCCGGCACGGGACCGGCAGGAGTAGCCGCCGTCGCGGCGGACACGGAGGAGGCAGGCGCCATGAAGACGCACACCGTCGGCGAGGTGATGACCAGCGACGTGGTCCTGGCGCACCGCGGAACGCCGTTCAAGGAACTGGTCCGGCTGCTGGACCGGCACCGGATCGGCGGCCTGCCGGTCGTCGACCACGACGACAAGGTGCTGGGCGTCGTGTCGGGGACGGATCTGGTGCGCGCGCAGGCGCACCGTCCGCCCCTCGGCCCGTCCGGTCCGGCCACCGCCGAGCAGCTGATGTCGACACCGGCCGTCACCGTCCACCCGGAGCAGCCGGTCGCCGGCGCCGCCCGGGTGATGGAGCGGCACGGCATCGAGCGGCTGCCGGTGGTGGACGAGGAGGACCGCCTCATCGGCATCGCGACCCGCCGCGACCTGCTGCGGGTCTTCCTGCGCAGCGACGCCGCGATCCGCGCGGAGGTGACCGACGAGATCGTGGTGGGGCTGCTCGGCCTGGCGCCGGACGCCGTCACCGTGTCGGTCCACTCGGGCATGGTGCTGCTGGCGGGGCGGGTCGGGAACGGGGACGACATCGTCCCGGCGGTCCACGCGGCCTGGCAGGTGGACGGGGTGGTGGGCGTGGTCAACGGGCTCACGGCGCCGGACGCCGCCGCGCCTCCGCGCGCGGGCCGAGGCGGGACCTAGGGCTGCACGAGGACGGGACCAACGGTCCTTGGACGCGGCCGCCGGTCGTGCCACAGTGGAGACCGGGAGCGGCACCGATCCCCCGCGGTGTCGCTCCCTCTCGTGTGCCCAGGGCCTTCCCCGTGCGCACACGCTTCCACGGTGCACGGCACCGGGCCGCCCGGCCCGTCCGTCGCACCCCCACGGGGTCGTCCGGGACCCCGATGAGGGCCGATCGGCCCTGGTACGCGAGGTGTCCGCCGCGATCGAATGGACGGATCACCCATCCGCAGCCGCGCCACGCGCACGGCGTGAACGACGAGAGTGTACGGAAGCCATCATGGCCCTCGACCACGTCAAGCCCCTCCCCGCGGGCCCCCGTCGCAGCGTCGCGCTCACCAGCGACGAGGCCCTGCACCTGCTGGCCGGCGTCTCCTTCGGCCGGGTCGTCTTCACCCAGCACGCGCTCCCCACGGTGCGCCCGGTCAACCATGTCCTGGACGGCGGCGACATCATCATCCGCACCCACGAGGGCGCCGCGCTCAGCTCGCGCGCCGGGCAGGCCGGCGAACCGGGTGTGGTGGTGGCGTACGAAGCCGACGACATCGACCCGCTGAGCCATGTCGGCTGGAGCGTGGTGGTGACCGGCTACGCCCACCTGGTCACCGACCCCGCCGAACTCACCCGGGTCCGGGCCCTGTTGCACCCGTGGGTGGACCGCACGATGGACTACGCGGTGCGTATCCGTCCCGGCCTGGTCACGGGCATCCGGCTGGCGCCGGCCGACGACTGACGGCGCACGGCCGGCGCGGGATCGGCCGCGCGGCCGTTGCACGAGCCGTCCGGGCCGACCGGCACCGGCCGGCCGGGACGGCGACGGCCGTCCGCCGCGTCCGGCGGCTACGCGGACGGCGCGTGGTGCAGCGCGCGCCGTCCGGGAGCGGCGCGGTCCAGGGCGTCGAGGTGCGCCTGGATGTACGGCACCGCCACCGCCTCCAACTCGCCCGGTACGAAAGCCGGGTGGACGTTGACCTCGAATACCACGCCCCCGTTCTCGACGGCCAGGTCGACGCCCGCGAAGGGCAGCCCAACCGACTCCGCGGCCCGGACGGCGATGTCGGCGAGGCACGGCGGCAGGGTCTGCGCGGTCAGATGGACCGGCGTGGCGCCCTGGCAGGTGTTGCACGGGGTGTCGGGGTTCGGCTGGACGTGTTCGCGGGCGTGGACGACGCGGTCGCCCATGACGAAGACCCGGAACTGGTGGCGGTCGCCGTCCGCGGTGATGTTGCCCGCGTCCCGGGAGAGCAGCCAGTCGGTGCCGCGGTCGGCGTAGAAGGCGGCCGCCCGCCGCAGATGGGCCTCGGTGGTGACGTGGAAGGTGTCGTTGCCGCCCGTGCCGACGACCGGCCGGGCCCAGGTGTCCCGGCCCAGTTTCCCGAAGGCGGCGGCCGTCTCCTCGGCGCTCGGCCGTGACAGCACGACGGTCTCCATCTGCGGGATGCCGTCGCGCGCGAAGCGCTCCACGGTGAGGTCCTTGCGGGTCGCCGTGCGCCAGGCGGCCGGCCCCGCGTCGAGGGTGACCGCGCCGTGCCGGGCCAGGCGCCGCTGGAAGGAGCTCAGTTCGGCGCGGCGCTCCGGCGGGATCTCGTACAGGACGACGATGTCGGGTACGAGGTCGAGCCGTTCGGGGCGGACGTGCAGGCGTAACCGGTCGCCGTCACGCACCGCGCGGCCGCCGCCGCCCGGTGCGAAGTGGCGGGCGTCGATCCGCACCGGCGGTGCTCCCGTGAGCAGGTGCACGGCGTCCGCGAGATAGTCGCGGCAGCCTTCCGGCGAGGTGGGGTCGGCGATCAGCGCGATGGACGGTCGGGGCACGGCAGCCTCCAGCGGAAGGGAGCGCAGCGGTACCGCGCACACTCGGATGCGCGGCCCGAGCGGTTCACGGATGTGGTGTGTGGCAGGTGCGTGGCACGGGGGTGACGCGTGTGCGGCAGGTGGTGCGGCGGGTGCTCGGCGCCGCGAAGGCGCGGGTGCGGCGCGGCCGGACGGGGCCGGACGCGCGGCGGTCGCCGGGCGGGGCCGCCCGGCGATCCGGCCCGGGGCACCGGGCCGTGGCGCCACACTGTAGGCGTGTGCGGGAACCGGTGGCAGGGCGCACGGACCGGGGGCGCCTGCCCCGCGCCCTGCGCCATCTGCACCCGCCCGTGCGCCCTGCGGGAGTCGGCCGCGTCGACCCCACGAGGGCCCCACCGCACGCGGAAAGGGGCGCCGCCCCACGGGAATCGCTCCCGTGGGGCGGCGCCCCCTCCTCCTCGGGCCGGCCGGCCCCGGGTCACAGCAGCCAGCGGTGACGGCTGACGATGGGCAGTCGCGCCCACACCTTCCCGAGTCCCCAGGTCGCGCCGGCGCCGGCCGCGGCGAGCGCGATCAGGACGAGGGCGTAGACGACGTGGTAGTCGGCGAACGGGTTCGACGACATGCTGAGCGAGCCGTCGGACAGGTGCCGCGCGGGCGGCCATTCGGCCATCCACATCAGCGCCATCATCGCCGTCCCCGCCACCGCGGCCAGCCGAAGCGCGACCCCGGAGACGAGCGCCACGCCGACGCCGAGCAGACCGAGCATGAAGAGCCAGTCCGCCCAGCCGGCCCCGGCCCAGTCGTGGAACGTGGACCGCATCGGTCCGGCCGCCACCGAGCTCAGGAAGCCCTTGGTCGGCGAACCGCCGTCGATCCAGCCCTTGCCGGACGGGGTGGCGTAGCCGAAGCCGAACGTCTTGTCGAGGAAGGCCCACAGGAAGACGAAACCGGTCAGCAGGCGCAGCCCGGCGAGGACGTACGCGCGGGTCGCCGTCGTCGCGGCCGTGTCGGTGGCCTCGGCCGCCGTCCCGGTGCCTCGCAGGAACGAGAAGCGGAAACCCATGTGACGCTGTGGGTGGTTGCTCACTGCCATGATGTCCATCCCCTCCGATGGGACTGTCTCGCCGGGTTGTTGCCTCTCTCGGTACGACATCAATGTCCCGCCCCGGCGGCGCCCGGCGCAGGGGCTGCACGGCCCGCGCGGGGGCCCGAACGTCCCTACCTTCAGGCCCACTTGGGCACGCGGAGGGAGCGGCTCACGGGCGCTCGGGGACCAGCGCCACCGGGCAGTGCGAGCGGTGCAGGAGCAGGTGGGCGCAGGAACCGGGATGCGGCCCCGGCCGGCCCGCGAGCCGCCGGAGGCCGACCACGACGAAGGCCGCCTCGCGGGTGGCCTCGATCAGCGTGCGGGCCGAGACGCCCTGCCCGGTGCGCGTGCCGTGTCCGGTCGAGCCGGCCGCCTCGTAGGCGGCCTGGACGGGGACGAGCCGCGGCACACCCACGGCACCCGGGCGCGGCGCCCGCAGCGGCACCCCGCGCCGCCGCGCCTCCGCGGCGGCGAACGCGGCCGCCGCGGCGCCGGTGTCACCGCCGGGCACCAGCAGTACCGGCAGGCGGGCGTCGTGCGGCCGGTCCCCGCAGGGGCGGTCACCGCGCGCGACCAGCAGCGGCCCGTCGAGCCGGGTGGCCAGCCGCAGCCCCACCGAACCGAACAGCAGCCCGCCGACCCGACCCGGTCCGCGCACCCCGACGACGGTCAACTCCGCGCCGTCGCTCTCCCGCGCCAGCGCGTCCACGGCTCCGCCGGGGACGGCCCTGGTCTCCACCGGCAGCCCGGGGTGCCGGTCGTGCACGCGGGAGACGGCCGCCGCGAGGATCGGCGGCGCCTCGTCAAGATCCGGCACGGCGTACACCACGCGCACCGCGGCGCCGCGCCGGGCGGCCTCGTCGGCGGCGAGATCGAGCGCGCGTACTGCGGACATCGATCCGTCCGCCCCGACCGTCACGTGACGGAGTGTGCCGGTCAGCACATGAGGGAGTGTCATGTCCCGAGTCCCTTCTGAACCGTGCCGCTGCGCCGCGGCGAGCCACGCCGCTGGGACCGGACCCCGTCACGGCCCCTGGTCCCGGCGGCTGCCGGACGATGTTGATCCGCGACGGACGGCGAGGGCCAGGGGCCGGACGGCCCTCGCGTGACGCCGCCGGTCCCGGGGTGCCGGGGACGCCTGAGGTGCGGGAACGGCGCCGGTCCCGGTCATCCGGACGCGCCGAGGTCGACGCCGTACATGCTGCGGCCCGCCACCAGTTCGCGCCCCGTCACGAGTGCGGGCTCGATGCGGACGAAGACCTCGCACGGGGACGGCACCCAGCAGACGGGGCCGGTGCGGGTCAGCCGTCGGCACTCGGCCGGGTCGGTCACCACCGCGGCCCGGCCGGTGACGACGACGCTCCAGCCGGCCTGCGCGACGACGTCGACGTCGTCCGCCTCGAAGGCGACGACCACCCCGTCGATCGCCCGGACCAGTTCGGAGGCGGCCGAGGTGCGCAGCACCACCGCGCCGTCCGGGTCGAGGCGGAAGTTGACCGGCAGCACCGCGGGCAGCGCCTGCCGGGTGTGCACGATGCGCCCGACCGGCACCCGGGCGAGCAGACCCAGACACTCCCGCCGCCCCAGTTCACGGAATCCGTCGTTGGGGTACATCAGCGGCCGTCCCCGGGCGGGCCGGCGACCGGTTCCGTGGTGATCCGGCGCCCGGTCACGCTCGACGGCTCGATCCGGATCCACAGCCTGCGCCGGCCGCCCGCCCAGGGTTCGGGGTACGGCCGCCCGGTCGGCCGCCGTACGACCTCCGCGGCCGCCACCGCCCGCGCCGTGCCGCGCACGAGGACGCTCCAGCTCGCGCCGAGGGTGTCGTCGACGCGGTCGACCTCGAAGGCCACCCGGTGCCCGGCGGCCCGCGCCGGTACGGTGCCGGGGGCCGTGCGGTAGACGACCGCCCCGTCGACGACGCCGTAGTTGACCGGCACGACGAGGGGGCCCTCGGGGGTGGTGACGGCGACGCGGCCGACGCCGTGGGTGCCCAGCAGGGCCCGGCACCGCTCCTCGGTCAGCTCCCCGAACTCGGGCTCGCGCGCCGCTCGTTGCCGCCCCGGTGGCCGCTCCGCGACGCCCCCGGCGAGTTCCGCGCAGGAGGTGCCGAGGGCGCCGGCCAGCCTGAGGAGGGTGCCGCGCCCGGGAGCGGCGCCGGGGCTCTCCTCCAGGTACCGGAGGTAGCCGGGGGCCATGGCCGCGCGGGCGGCCGTCTCCTGCCGGGTCAGGCCGAGCCGGGCGCGGCGTCCGGCGATGCGCCGGCCGAGGTCGCCCGCGAGGGTGCCCGTCCGGGCGTCCGGGGCGGCGGGGGCGGCGGGGACGGATCGTGCGGTCATGATCGGCTCACTCCTTCCCGGGGCGTTCCCGGGGGCGTCGCCGGTCCGGTCGTACGGACGGGCCCGGCCTGCGCGTTGCACCCCGGTCCTCCGAGCTTGTCCGCGGGGGCCGGGGAGCGCATGGGCCGGTCGGCCCTCATCCGCCGCCGACCCGGTGGAGGGGGCCGAAAGGCCCGGCGGGGGCGGGCCCGACGACCCCGTTCGGCCCCCGACGGCACCTGACCGGCCCCTCCCCCGCGCCCGCGCCAGGTGCCACGGTCGGAGCGGGACCACGAAGGGGAGGTGCGGTCCGATGCGCGCCATGCGTACGACGCGACTGTGGTGGAGATGGCGGCACAACCCGCTGCGCAGGCACGACGACACCGTCGAGGCGTGGCTGGTCCTCGCCGTCTGGCTGGCCGTCGTGGTGGGCGGCGGCCTCGCGGGACTGGCCGCCTACCGGGCCACCGACGTCACGCTGGCGCACCAGCGCGCCGAACGGCACACCGCGACGGCCGTTCTGGTCTCCGGCACGCTCAGTTCCGAACGCGCGGACGGGTCCGGTCTGCGGGTGTCGGCGACGGTGCGCTGGACGGCGTACGACGGCACCGTCCGCACCGGCAGCACGCTGGTCGGGACCGGGCGGAAGGCCGGGTCCGCGGTCACCGTGTGGCTCGACGCGCAGGGCAGGCTGACCACGGAGCCGCCGAACTCGCGGGAGGCGGCCCTGGAGGCCGGGCTGCTGGGCTTCGGCGCCGCGACGGGCGCCGCCGGTGCCGCCCTCGGCGCGGGTGCGCTCGCGAGGTGGCGGCTGGACCGGCGCCGCTACGCCGCCTGGGACGCCGAATGGAACCTGGTCGGACCGCTCTGGGGACACCGGACGAGCTGAACGCCCTTCGGTGGCAGGCCGGTTCACGAGAGCGGGGCAGCGCCAAGCAGTCGGGGCAGGAGGGGGCCGAAGCGCGGGTGGGCCGTCCCGGTGGCCGGGACGGCCCACACTCCGCGGTCCGCGTCAGGCGCGGCGGCGGCTCACCTCCGCGCGGCCACCGCCCCGCGGGCGCCGGCCGCGCGTCGCGGACGGGGTCACAGGCGCTGCCAGAGGGCGGGCGTGGACTCCGGGGCCCAGCCGCTCTGCGCCTGGTGGGCCTGGAGGGCCCGGTAGCGGACCGAGCCGCGGGTCACCACCGCGCCGACCTGGTAGACCCGTCCCGCGCTCCACACGCCGGACGCGCCGCTCTGCCCGGGGACCGACGCGGTCTGGCCCGCGGTCGTGAGGGTCAGGCCGAAGTCGCTGAGGATCGGGTTGACCGGCTGGAAGAACGTCGTACCGCCGCGCGTGCAGTCGCCGGAGCCGCCGGAGGTGGTGCCCTGCGCCTGCGAGCCCGCCAGGAAGGGGCCGCCGGAGTCACCGGGCTCCGCACACACGTTCGTCTTGGTCAGGCCGGACACCGTGCCCTGGGGGTAGCTGACGGTGGTGCCGAGCTGCTGGACGGTGCCGCAGTGCCAGCCGGTGGTCGATCCCGATCGGCACACGGCCGCTCCGACGACCGCCTCGGCGGAGCCGGTGACCTGCACCTTCTGGCCGTCGGCGGCCTCGACGTCGGGGGTGGCGGTCCAGTTGGCGTTCACGCCGACCCAGGACATGTCCTTGCCCGGGAAGGTGGATGCCTCGAAGGTGCCCTGGGCGGACATGTCGTAGCCGGTGGTCGTGTCGCCGGGCGTACCGCAGTGGCCGGCCGAGGCGAAGCCCTGCTGCGTGCCCTTGGTGACGGAGAAGCCGATGGAACAGCGGGCCGCCGCGTTGATGTAGTAGGCGTCGCCGCCCACGAGGTCCTTGAAGAGCCGGGGCCGCTGCGCGGACTGGCGGAAGGCGGTCCGGTCGGTCCCGGCGCCGGCGGCCCGCACGAACGCGGTGGCGGCGCGGCGGCTGGTCGCCTCGACGACGACGCGGTTCGTGGCGACGTCGACGTACCAGGTGGGCGTGGCGGCGGTGCGCACGCGCCCGGCCGCCGTGTCCAGCTTGCGCTGTGCCGCCTGGAGGTCGCCGAGGTTCCAGCGGACGACGACCGGCTTGGCGCCCTGCGCCCGGATCAGGGCGGCGTCGGCGCGGTCGGTGGTGGCGACGGTCAGCGCGTCGGAGGTGGCGCCCCCGACCCAGGCCCCGGCGAAGCGGGTGCCGAGGGCGTTGTGCAGCAGACCCGCGCGGGTCCCGGCCTCCGCCTCGTTGACCAGGCGGGTCTGCGCCTGGGCGTGGGTCAGTCGCAGGTCGTGCTCCAGCGCGCGCAGCATCCCGGGCGCGGGCCTGTCGGCGCCGAGCGTGTGGGCGGCGCTGGGCGCGGGACCGCGGTCGGGCCGGGGCGCGGCCTGCGCACCCGGTTGGATCGCGGTCAGGACGAGCGTGCCGAGCGCGGCCAGGGCGGCGCTGCGGCCGACCACGCGATGTCTGCCTGCCATGCGGCATACCTCCAGAAGGGGCGGAAGGAAACGGATCCATCGGTAGGTGGAGCCCCACAGCCCTTGCCGCCCCGCCCCGCCCGATGTCGGCCCCCGGCCGCTTTTGCGTACTTCGGGGGACGGCGGGGAGGGCATGTGCAGTAGCGGCGCCCGCGCCCGCGGCGCCGCCGGGCGGGTGCCGTGGGGCAGGAGAGAACGTCGTACACGTGACCTTCGCCCCGTGAACGCGGATACTTCGGAGGGTGGGCCGCCGGGACCGCGGTCCGCGTGTCACTCCCCGGAGGTAGACATGAAGATGCTCATCAACGTCGCTGAGACCGTCGTCGCGGACGCGCTGCGGGGCATGGCAGAGGCCCATCCCGAGCTGGCCGTCGACGTCGAGAACCGGGTGATCGTGCGACGCGACGCCCCGGTGGCCGGGAAGGTCGCGCTCGTCTCCGGCGGCGGCTCCGGGCACGAGCCGTTGCACGGCGGATTCGTCGGCCCCGGCATGTTGTCGGCGGCCTGTCCGGGCGAGGTGTTCACCTCCCCCGTCCCGGATCAGATGCTGCGGGCCGCCGCGGCCGTGAACAGCGGCGCCGGGGTGCTGTTCATCGTGAAGAACTACACCGGCGACGTGCTGAACTTCGACATGGCGGCCGAGCTGGCCGAGGACGAGGGCATCCAGGTCGCGAAGGTTCTCGTCAACGACGACGTCGCGGTCACCGACAGTCTCTACACCGCGGGGCGGCGCGGCACCGGCGCCACTTTGTTCGTGGAGAAGATCGCGGGCGCCGCCGCCGACGAGGGGCAGCCGCTGGAGCGGGTGGAGGCGATCGGCCGGCAGGTCAACGAGAACGCGCGCAGTTTCGGCGTCGCCCTCACCGCCTGCACCACCCCGGCCAAGGGCAGCCCGACCTTCGATCTGCCCGCCGGGGAGCTGGAGTTGGGCATCGGCATCCACGGCGAGCCGGGCCGGGAGCGGCGGGCCATGATGACCTCCGGCGAGATCGCCGACTTCGCGGTGCACGCGATCCTCGACGACATGACCCCGCGCAACCCCGTGCTCGTCCTCGTCAACGGCATGGGCGCGACACCGCTGTTGGAGCTGTACGGCTTCAACGCGGAGGTGCAGCGGGTGCTGCGCGAGCGCGGCGTCGCCGTGGCCCGCACGCTGGTCGGCAACTACGTCACCTCCCTCGACATGGCCGGCGCCTCCGTGACGCTGTGCCAGATCGACGAGGAGCTGCTGCGGCTGTGGGACGCGCCGGTGAACACCGCGGCGCTGCGCTGGGGCGTCTGAGCAGGCGGACGCGCGAGCGGTCGACATCCCTACCACGCAAGGAGATCCCGTGCTCGACGCCGACTTCTTCCGCCGCTGGATGACGGCGACCGCCGCCGCCGTGGACCGCGAGGCGGACCATCTCACCGCCCTCGACTCGCCGATCGGGGACGCGGACCACGGCAGCAACCTCCAGCGCGGGTTCCGCGCCGTGGCGACCACGCTGGAGAAGGAGTCGCCCGACACGCCCGGTGCCGTACTCACCCTCGCCGGACGTCAGTTGATCTCCACCGTCGGCGGGGCCTCCGGTCCGCTGTACGGCACGCTGCTGCGCCGTACCGGCAAGGCGCTCGGCGAGGCGGCGGAGGTCGGCGAGGACCAACTGGCCGACGCCCTGCGGGCGGGGGTGGACGCGGTCATGGCGCTGGGCGGGGCCGCGCCCGGCGACAAGACCATGATCGACGCGCTGGTGCCGGCGGTGGACGCGCTCGGCGACGGCTTCGCGGCGGCCGCGTCCGCCGCGACGGAGGGCGCGCTCGCGACCACGCCCCTGCAGGCCCGCAAGGGCAGGGCGAGCTATCTCGGCGAGCGCAGCATCGGGCACCAGGACCCCGGCGCCACCTCGTCGGCGCTGCTGATCGCCGGGCTCGTCGAGGCGGGGGCGAACGGTGGGTGACGGCAAGGCGGTCGGGGTCGTGCTGGTGTCGCACAGCGCCGAAGTGGCGTCGTCGGTCGCGGCGTTGGCGAAGGGGCTCGCGGGCGGCGGCACGGCGGTGCCGGTCGCCGCGGCCGGGGGCACCGAGGGCGGCGGGTTCGGCACCAGCGCCGAACTGATCGCCGCCGCCGCGCATTCCGTGGACCGGGGGGCGGGTGTGGCCGTGCTCACCGACCTCGGCAGCGCGGTGCTCACGGTGAAGGCGCTGCTCGCCGAGGGCGACGAACTCCCGGCGGACACCCGCCTGGTGGACGCGCCCTTCGTGGAGGGCGCGGTCGCGGCGGTGGTCACGGCGGCCACGGGCGCGGACCTCGCGACGGTGGAGGCGGCGGCGCGGGAGGCGTACGACTACCGGAAGGTGTGAACGGGTCAGGCCCGACCGACCCCTCCGGGAACCCTGGCCCAGCAATCCCCAAGGGGCGCGAGGAACTGCGCGAGCAACCACGACGGACCCGCACGGGAGCACAACGCACCACAACCCCGACTGCCGGCCGGTGGGGGCCGAGCGCGCAGTTCCCCGCGCCCCTGACGGGGCACCGGCCCAACCCCCAAGGGGCGCGAGGAACTGCGCGAGCAACCGCCACGGACCCGCACCGCACACCCCAAGAGCCGCCCGCAGGGCCACCCGCTCAGCCCACCCCTTGCGCCGCCACCGCCAGCGCCGTGCGGAACGTCGCCGCCAGTTCCGCCTCCGCCGTCTCCGCGTCGGTGACCTCGCGCGCCGTGTGCCAGGCGTAGTGCTCGACGGCGGCGCGCAGGGCCGCGTTGAACATCGCGGCCCGGATCGCGGGCCGCAGGTCGTCGGCCGGCAGCCCCTCGCGTTCGGCCAGGGCGCGGGCGAACGCGGGCTCGGCCTCGTCGTAGGACTGGAGCCAGACCGCGCGCAGGCCCGGCTCGGTGCGGGTCAGCCGGACCAGCGCGCCGACGGTGTCGCGGGTCGGCCCGGCCACGAAGCGGTCGTCCGTGGGCACGCCCCGCTCGAACACCTCCTGCAGCGGCTGCCCCGGCCGCGACTGCCGCAGCGCGGCGGCGATCGCGTCGATACCGGCCGAGAACAGCGGGGACACGCAGCTCTCCTTGCTCGGGAAGTAGCGCCACAGCGTCCGCGCGGAGATGCCGACGGCCTGCCCGATCTGCTCTCCGGTGGTCGCGGCGACCCCCTGCTCGGCGAACAGCCCGACGGCGGCGCGGGCGATCTCCAGCCGGATCTCCGCCTTGCGCTCCTCGCTCAGCGGCGGTCGTCCGGTACGTCCGCGGGTCGTCGTCATGGATCTCGCTCCGGCTCCGGTGGCTGCTTCCACGGGAATTCTCCACGACGGATCTCGACAGGGGCGAAAATCGGCCGCGCAATTTAATGTCACTCGGCGACATTAAGTCGTAGGGTGGTGCCGCACCGGGGCGCAGCGCCCCGTATCGACCGCACAGACAGGAGCACCACATGGCCAGCGGACTCGACGGACGGAGCGTCGTCGTCACCGGCGCGGGGTCGGGCATCGGGCGCGCCGCGGCCCTGGCCTTCGCCGCGGAGGGCGCGAAGGTCGTGCTCGCGGACCTCAACGCGGACGGCGCCGAGGCCGTCGTCAAGGAGATCGAGGAGCAGGGCGGCACGGCCGTGGCCGTGGGCGGCGACCTGAGCGACCAGGCCGTGGTGGACCAGGTGGTCGCGACCGCGGTGGAGCGGTTCGGCGGCGTGGACGTCCTGGTGAACAACGCCGGGATCATGGACCGGATGTCCGCGGTGGCGGACGTCAGCGACGCGGAGTGGGAGCGGGTCATCCGCGTCAACCTGACCGCCCCCTTCCTGCTCACCCGCGCGGTGCTGCCGCACATGCTGGAGGCCGGCCGGGGCTCGATCGTGAACACCGCCTCCGAGGCCGGGTTCCGGGGCAGCGCGGCGGGCGCCGCGTACACGGCCTCCAAGCACGGTGTCGTGGGCCTGACGAAGTCCCTGGCCGTCATGTACCGCAACCAGGGCATACGCGCCAACGCCATCGCGCCGGGCGGCACCGCGACCGGCATCGCGGTCGACCTGGAGAACGGCGCCCACGGCCCGGCGGCGCTCGGCCCCTACTTCGGCAACGTGGGGCGCGTCTCGCAGCCGGAGGAGCAGGCCGCCGCGATCCTCTTCCTCGCCTCGGACGCGTCGAGCAACATCAACGGCGCGATCCTGCCGGTGGACAACGGATGGTCCGCGGTCTGACCCGGCCACCCGTCGGCGGCGGGCCGGGCGGCCGGGCACACACCCGGCCGCCCGGCCCGGCGCCTCAGCCGGTCCCGGCCACGAAGGCCCGCGCCAGTTCCTCGCCCCGCGACACCGCCTCCGCGTGATCCTCGATCGGCTGGACGCGGGAGTCGCGGAAGACGATGTAGGTGACGCCGGAGGGGGTGCCGCCGCCCTTGGGGTCGGCGCGGATGCCGAGTCCCGTGGCGGTGGCGTACGACGCCTCGCCGATGATGTCCTGCGGGCCGGTGTCGCCGACGACGGCGTACTGCACCCGCCCCTGGTAGACGACCGCGGCCACCGTGCCGCCGCGCACGCCGTAGGCGCGGTAGTCGAAGATGCCGCTCGGCGCGGGGACGACGATGTACGGCAGTCGTTCGGGGTCCAGATAGCGGCCGTCGGACTGGGTGAAGGCGGTCATCGGCGAGTACAGCGGGTCGGTGCGCGGATTGCACTGCGCGCCCTGCCTGCCGTCGCAGTCGATGTCGAGGTCGGCCTTCCAGAAGACGGCGTCGGTGGTGCCGCAGACCGGGACGGTGGCGGGGACGCCGTCGTCGGTGCGGTAGTTGCCGTGGGAGACGGGGACGCAGTCCCGCACCCTGTCCAGCAGGTCGGCGGCGCTCACGCCGCCCTCCTGCCGGGCGGCCGGCCGCGCGCCGGGACGGGCGGCGGCCGAGGCGGCGGGCACCGCGGTGGGGGCGAGCAGGGCGGCGCTGGCCGCGACCAGCGTCAGCGACTGGACACGCACGATGGGGGAGCCTCTCGTGGGGGACATGGAGACACGCGGCCCAATCTGGTGCCGGCGGGCCCGTACGGCCACCACTGGAGGCCGGACGGCGCACCATCGGCCCCCTTTGGCGGAGCCCGGCTCCCCGTGAACGGCCCGGCAGGGGCCGGGGTCCCGGGCCTGAACCGGCCCGGGTCCCCCCGGCCGCCCGCGCCGGCGCGGGGACAGCGACGACAGCGGCCCGCGCCACACGATCCGAACTCCCCTTCCCCTACAGGGGACTTCGGCCGAGAGAGCTCACAGCATACGTAATGGTTCCCGACGACCACCAACGGCCCTCTTGATGGGGCCATGACGCTCGCGCCATAGTGGTTCCGAATTGGTTCAGACCAAGTCCGCGGGAGCGTCCGGGGAGGCCGTACCGTGCGCCAGCAGCTCGCCGTCCTCGCAGCTCCCGGTCCCCGACGCCGCCGCGCCGAGTCGCTCGTGGTGAGCGGCACGCTGATCGTGGTGGCCCTGCTCAGCGTGGCGCTCGTCTTCGGGTTCCGGGAGTTCGGCGCGCTCGGCGGTGCGGCGGACGGCCCGCTGCCGGCGGCGCCCACGCAGGTCACCGCGGTGGCGGGCAGCGCCACCAGCGTGCACGTGATGTGGAACGCGCCGACGCAGGGCCACGGCATCACGTACGTCGTCTACCGCGACGCCCGCGCGGTGCGCGAGGTCGCGGCGCCCGAGCACATGGTGGACGTCGTCCGGCTCACGCCGGGCACCCGCTACACCTTCACCGTCCGGGCCCGGGACGCCGACGGCCGGCTCGGGCCGCCCGGCGCGGCCACGTGGGCGCGCACCCCCGCCGCGGCCGCCGAGGACCACACGGCGCCGACCCGCCCCGGACGGCTGCGCGGCACCGGGCTGGGCAGCCGCGCGGTACGGCTCACCTGGACCGCGGCGAGCGACGACCGGGCGGTGGTGTCGTACGACGTCGAACAGGGCGGCATCAAGATCCACAGCGTCTCGGCCTCGGCCACCGAGGCGGTGCTGACCGGGCTGCGGCCGGGCACGGCGTACACCTTCGCGGTCCGGGCCCGCGACGCCGCAGGCAACGTCTCGCCGCCCAGCACCGCGCTGCGCCTGACCACCCCGGGCGGCGCCGACGGCGGCGCCACCGCCCCGACCGCCTTCCGCGCCGCGTCCCACCGCTCCGGCAGCGCGTACTACCTCGACCTGTCCTGGGTCCCGCCGGACGTGGGCGGGACGATCACGTCGTACGAGATCCGGCTCGACGGGCGTACGGCGACCTCGCTGGAGTGGGGCGGCACCCCGCCGTCCGGCCGGGCCCGCTACAGCTTCTACATCGGGCGGGAGGCCGGGCGGACCCACCGCGTCAGGCTGCGGGCACGGCTGCCGGACGGCACCTGGGGCGGGTTCTCGCCGGAGCTGCGGGTGACGACGGGGGCCGGGAGCGGGTGACGGCGGGGGCGGGAGACGGGGGACGGCACCGACGCCGGGCCGACGCCGCCACCGTACGAACGAATCCGTCACCTGACCGGGGGCCGTCCGCATGCGGGCCCACCCCGGGGCACGTTGGCTTTCCCTGAGGCAGCGCGGGCGTTTCCCGACCCTCGGCGGCGCTAGGGATGTTCCGCCAACCGTGCCGCCGGAAGGCAGTCCACATGCGCACACGCCAGCTTCTCGTCAAGTCCGGCCTGACCGTGGCAGCCGCCGCCGCTCTGCCACTCGGCACCTTCGCCGCCGGTACCGCCGCCGCTGTCTCCGGGATCTCGGTGGCCACCACCGGGTCCACCGTGTCCGTGGTGACCAGCGCCTGCTCGCAGATCAACGGCAGTTGGGGCACCGCCTCGCTGCTCGGCAGCAACCAGACGAGCTTCTCCCAGGGCCGGCAGGTGGCGCTGTCCGGCACCAGCGTCAGCCAGTCGGCGGCCTGGTCGAACGTGTCGCCGGGGACGTACACCGTCATCGTGATGTGCTCCAGCGGCAGCAGCGCGGGCAGCCAGTCCGTCATCGTCTCCGCCGCCACGACCCCGACCGTCTCCGCCACGTCCTCGCCGTCGAACGGCGTGATGGGCGGTCTCGGCGGCGCCACCAGGGACTACGGCCCGGTCACCCTGGGCGTGGGAGCGGCGCTGGTAGGCACCGGGGTGATCGCGGGCGCCTGGTTCCTGCGCAGACGACGGAGGCCGTACCGGTTGTGAGGCGAGACGGACGACGGCGGCCGTACCGGTTTGAGTCGAGACGGACGACGGCGGCCGCGCGGGCCCGGCGCGAGCCGCCCCGCGGGGCGGCTCGTTCTCAGGGCAGCCGGTCGAACTCCGCCAGGGCGTGCGTGAGCCACTGCGTCCAGAAGGTCTCCAGGTCGATCCCGGCGCGCAGCACGAGATGCCGCAGCCGGTCCTCGGCGCTGTCCCGCTCCGGCGGGAAGTCGCGCTTCTCGATCTCCCGGTACTCCCCCAACTGCCGCTCGTGCAGGTCCAGATAGCGGGCGAGTTCGCCCTTGAGACCGTCCGTGCCGACGACCGCCGCGGCGCGCAGCCGCAGCAGCAGCGCGTCGCGGTGCGGCTTGGGCTCCTGCGGGGCGGCGGTCCAGCGGGCCAGTTCCGCGCGCCCCGCGGGCAGCACCTCGTAACTCTTCTTCTGCCCGCGGGCCGGCACCTCGGCCGGCAGCGCGCGGATGTGGCCGTCGGCCTCCAGCCGTCCCAGCTCGCGGTAGATCTGCTGGTGCGTCGCGGACCAGAAATAGCCGATCGACCGGTCGAAGCGGCGCGTCAGATCCAGGCCCGACGACGGCCGTTCGAGCAGGGCGGTCAGGATCGCGTGCGGGAGTGACATGCGCTCATCCTAGAAACACCGCCCGTGCTCTCGTCCCCTGCCCGCGACCCGTGCTGTTGTCGTCGCGTGCGCTCGTCGCGTCGTCCCGTCCCGTCCTGGTCCGCCCGTCACAGCGCGGCCGCGAGTTCCGTGCCCTGCTTGATGGCGCGCTTGGCGTCGAGTTCGGCCGCCACGTCGGCGCCGCCGATGAGGTGCGGGGTGCGCCCGGCGGCGAGCAGCTCCTCGTACAGGTCGCGGCGCGGGTCCTGGCCGGTGCACAGCACGATGGTGTCGACCTCCAGGACCGTGCTGGTCTCGCCGACGGTGACATGCAGGCCGGCGTCGTCGATCCGGTCGTAGGTCACGCCCGGGACCATGGTGACGCCGCGGTGCTTGAGTTCGGTGCGGTGGATCCAGCCGGTGGTCTTGCCGAGGCCGGCGCCGACCTTGGAGGTCTTGCGCTGGAGCAGGTGCACCGAGCGCGGCGGGGCGGGCCGTTCGGGCGCGGCGAGACCGCCGGGGCCCGCGTAGTCCATGTCGACGCCCCAGGCGCGGAAGTACGCCCGCGGGTCCTCGCTCGCCTTGTCGCCGCTGTCGGTGAGGAACTCGGCGACGTCGAAGCCGATGCCGCCCGCGCCGAGGATCGCGACCCGGTCGCCGACCGGGGCGCCGTCGCGCAGCACGTCGAGGTAGCCGACGACGCTCGGGTGGTCGACGCCCGGGATCTCGGGGGTGCGCGGGGTGACGCCGGTGGCGACGACGACCTCGTCGTAGTCGGCCAGGTCCGCCGCCGCGACCCGGGTGTCGAGCCGTATGTCGACGGCCTCCTCGGCGAGGCGGTGGCCGAAGTAGCGCAGCGTCTCGTCGAACTCCTGCTTTCCGGGGACCTTCCGGGCCACGTTGAGCTGGCCGCCGATCGCGGAGGCGGCGTCGAACAGCGTGACGTCGTGGCCGCGTTCGGCGGCGGAGACGGCGCACGCGAGCCCGGCCGGACCGGCGCCGACCACGGCGACGCGCTTGCGGCGCCGCGTCGGCGCGAGCACCAGCTCGGTCTCGTGGCAGGCGCGCGGGTTGACCAGGCAGGAGGTGATCTGGCCGCTGAAGGTGTGGTCGAGACAGGCCTGGTTGCAGCCGATGCAGGTGTTGATGGCCTGCGGACGCCCGGCCGCCGCCTTCGCGACGAAGTCGGGGTCGGCGAGCATCGGGCGGGCCATCGAGACCATGTCCGCGCTGCCGTCCGCGAGCAACTCCTCGGCGACCTCCGGGGTGTTGATGCGGTTGGTGGTGACGAGCGGGACGGACACCTCGCCCATCAGCCGCTTGGTGACCCAGGTGTAGGCGCCGCGCGGCACGGAGGTGGCGATGGTGGGGATGCGCGCCTCGTGCCAGCCGATGCCGGTGTTGATGATCGTGGCTCCGGCCTCCTCGACGGCCTTGGCGAGGGTGATCACCTCGTCGAGGGTGGAGCCGCCGGGCACCAGGTCCAGCATCGACAGCCGGTAGATGATGATGAAGTCCGTGCCGACCGCCTCGCGCACGCGGCGGACGATCTCCACGGGGAAGCGCATCCGGTTCTCGTACGAGCCGCCCCAGCGGTCCTCGCGGTGGTTGGTCTGCGCGGCGATGAACTCGTTGATGAGGTAGCCCTCGGAGCCCATGATCTCCACGCCGTCGTAGCCGGCCTGGCGGGCCAGGCGGGCGGCGCGGGCGTAGTCGTCGATCGTGCGCTCGACCTCGGCGTCGGTCAGCGCGCGGGGCGGGAAGGGGCTGATGGGGGCCTGGAGCGCGCTGGGCGCGACCAGGTCCTGGTGGTAGGCGTAGCGCCCGAAGTGCAGGATCTGCATCGCGATACGGCCGCCCTCGCGGTGCACGGCGTCCGTGATCCGCCGGTGCTCCTCGGCCTCCGCGTCGGTGGTGAGCTTGGCGCCGCCGGGGTAGGGGCGGCCCTCGTCGTTCGGCGCGATGCCGCCGGTGACGATCAGGCCGACACCGCCGCGGGCGCGGGCGGCGTAGAACTCCGCCATGCGCTCGAAACCGCGCTCGGCCTCCTCCAGTCCGACGTGCATGGAGCCCATGAGGACGCGGTTGGGCAGCGTGGTGAAGCCCAGGTCGAGCGGGCTCAGCAGGTGGGGGTAGCGGCTCATGGGGGCCCTCCGTGCGCGGATGCAGTGCCTCATTTGTAGAGGACCGCGACCCCGTTATGCAACTAGTTGCATAACGGGGTCGTCGCGCGAGGCCGCCTCGTCCGCCGCCACAGGGGCCGCCGGGACCCGGAGAGCTCCGGGCCCGGGGGCGCCGGGAAGCTCGGGGAGTTCCGGGGCCCGGCCGTCAGCCGCTCACGGCCACCGGCCGGCTCTCCAGGCGCAGGTTCATCTCGCGCTCCTGGTCGCCCGAGGCCGTGCTCAGGTCGTGGACCGTGAACAGGGAGTCCAGGGTCGTACGGAACCGTTCGATCGCCCAGTAGCCGCCCTGCACGTCGGCCGTGACCGGGCCGGTGAGCCGCGCCCGGTGGCTGCCCCGGCGCACGTCCGCGACGTCGAACGTACCGAGCCACACCATGGGGCGCACCTCGTGGATCTGCTGTGGCACGTCCTCCGCGCACCGGTCGGACTCGAAGCACTCGCACAGCGTGTCGAAGACGACCCGGGCGTCCTCCTTCGAGCACCCGCTGATCTCCACCGAGACGGACTCCTCGTGAGCGTGCCGTTGCCCAGTCATGATCGCTCCTTCCGTACCGCACCGCGGTGGACACGGGGTACCCGCGAAACAGCACCCCACCCACCCCCTTCAGCAAAGCACCACCGGCGGGTCGGCGCCCCGCCGGACGCACCCCGGGTGGAGAGGGAAGGTGGAGAAACAGGGCGCCGCCTCGGAGATCTCGGGGTGGGCACGGTAGAACTGGGGCAGTCGGCATGGGGGACGGCGTGCCGTACGAACGCTCGAAGGCGGTGCGTGCCATGACGTCAGCCGAGACTCCGGCGACCGGGAACGGCGAGCCGGCGCGGGGGCCGGTGGGACCCAGCGGGCTGCTGGACGAGCTGGGCATGGCCTCGGTGGTGGTCGACACCGCGGGCCGGATCGTGCTCTGGAGCCCGCAGGCGGAGGAGCTGTTCGGCTACCCGGCCCATGAGGCGCTGGGCGCGTACGCGGCCCGGCTGATGATCCACGAGATCCACCACGACCTGGTCGTGAAGCTGTTCGCGGACGTCATGGAGACCGGCCAGAGCTGGGCCGGGGCCTTCCCGATCCGGCACCGGGACGGTTCGACGCGGCTGGTCGAGTTCCGCAACATGCGCCTCCTCGACGACCAGGGCGAGACGTACGCCCTCGGGCTCTGCGCCGACCAGGAGACGGTCCGCCGGCTGGAGCGCGACGTGGCCCTGTCGGCCCGGATCGTGTCGCAGTCCCCGATCGGTCTCGCCGTGCTGGACACCGGCCTGCGGTACGTGTCGGTCAATCCGGCGCTGGAACGGATCAACGGCATCCCGGCCCGGGACCACCTGGGGCGGAAGGTGCGCGAGGTCCTGCCGGGGCTCGACACCCGCGGGCTGAGAGCGGCGGCCCGCGAGGTGCTGCGCACGGGCTTCCCGGCCGTCGACCTCTCCGCGGTGGGCCGCACCCCGGCCGACCCCGAGGTGGACCACGCCTGGTCGGTGTCGCTGTACCGGCTGGAGGACGCCACGGGGACGGTCCTGGGCGTGGCCGTCTCGGTCGTGGACGTCACCGAGCAGCACCGGGCGAACGCCGAGGCCGAGGCGGCGCGCCGCCGGCTGGCGCTCATAGCCGACGCCTCCGCCCGCATCGGCACCACCCTGGAACTGAACCGCACCGCCCGCGAACTGGCGGAGGTGGCCGTGCCCGAACTCGCCGACATCGCATCCGTCGACCTGCTGGAGGCGGTGGTGAACGGCCGCCGCAGCGTACTGGGCCCGGGCGAACCGGCGGCGGTACGGACGCTGGCGGTCCGGGGGTGGGGAACGGACACGGAGGACTCGGCGGACGGGGCAGCCGAGACCGGCGCCCGCGGCGCGGCGGGCAGCAAGGAGGACACCACCGACGCGAGGGGCGCCGGGGGCGGGGCGGGGCACACGGACGGCACCGACGCCTCGGGCACCGCGGGCGGGCCCGGACGCACCGGCGCCCCCGGCCCGGTGGCCCGGTACGCCCCCGAGCACGCGGTCACCGAGTGCGTACGCACCGGCAGTCCGGTGGTGGTCCGGCGGGTGCGGAAGCGGGACCTGTCCCGTATCGCCCGCTCCCCCGGGGCCGACGGGCCGCCCGCCGACCCCCGGGTGCACTCCTATCTGGCCGTACCGCTCATCGCGCGCGGCGAGGTGCTGGGCGCGCTGGACCTGCGGCGGACCCGCGACCCCCGGCCGTTCAGCGACGACGACCTGCTGCTCGCCCGGGAGCTGGCGGCCCGCGCGGCGGTGCAGATCGACAACGCCCGCTGGTACCAGAGCGCCCGCACCACCGCCCTCACCCTCCAGCGCAGCCTGCTGCCCGGCCGCCCTCCGGAGACCAAGGGCCTGGAGGTCGCCTTCCGCTACCAGCCCGCCGGGGCCACCACCGAGGTGGGCGGCGACTGGTTCGACGTGATCCCGCTGGAGGCCGACAAGACCGCGCTGGTGGTGGGCGATGTGATGGGCAGCGGCATCGACGCGGCCGCCGCCATGGGGCGGCTGCGCACCGCGACGACCACGCTGGCCGCGCTCGACCTGGAGCCGGACGCGGTCCTGGCGCACCTGGACCGGATCACCTCCGGCCTCGACCAGTCCATCGCCACGTGCGTGTACGCCGTCCACGATCCGCATCTGGGCCGGTGCAGGATCGCCAACGCCGGGCATCTGCCGCCGGTCCGCATCCGCCCGGGGCGGCCGCCGGAGCTGCTCGACCTGCCCACGGGGGCGCCGCTCGGCGTGGGCGGGGTCGCCTTCTCCACCACCACCGTGGACGTCGTCCCCGGCGACCGGCTGGTCTTCTACACCGACGGGCTGGTGGAGACGCGCCGGGACCCGCTGGACGAGCGCCTGGACCGGCTGCTGTCGCTGCTCGAAGGGCCCGCCCGAGGGCTCGAGGAGATCTGCGACCTGCTGCTGCGCACGCTGCACGAACCGGACAACCACGACGATGTCGCCCTGCTGATCGCGCAGGTTCAGCAACTGCCCTGATCACGCCGATTCACAGGTCTTCGTTACCTGGCCCTTATCGCCGCCGTCCGACAATCGCAGCAAGGCGTGCCTCGGGGATCCCGCACGTCGCCGGCGAGGGGAGCGACCCGTGACGCACGACCCGGACCAGCACCGACCGGACCGCGACAGCGATCCGGAACCCCGGCATCAGGAACCCCGGCATCCGGACGCCGGACGCCCGCCGGAGCAGGGCTCCGCGGGCGCGGCGGACCGCGAACCGTCGCCCTGGATGCCGGACGGCGCACCCCCGCCTCCCCCTGTGCCCCCGCATCCGCCGCAGGCCGAGTGGGAGGTGCTCGCCGCGCCGGGCGCGGACCGGGAGCCCCTCGGTGCCGCGCTGCGCAGCCGCTGGGAGCGGCAGTCCGGCCGGGCGCGGGCCCTGACGGTGGCGGCCGCCGTGGTCGCGCTGGCCGCGGGCGGCACCGTGGCCTACGCCGCCACCTCCGCGAAGTCGGGCGCCGACGGCGTGCCCGCCGCGGCCGCCTCGCCCTCCGGGTCCCCGTCACAGGGCGGACCGGGCCGCGACGGCCACGGGCCCGGTTCCTGGTTCGGGTTCGGAGCCGTCGGGGACGGTGTGCACGGCGAGGCCACCGTCAAGGACCAGAGCACCGGCAAGTACGTCGTACGGATCTGGCAGCGCGGCACCGTGCAGCAGATCAGCGGCGACCAGGTCACGGTGAAGAGCGACGACGGCGCCCAGTGGACGTGGACGGTCGGCTCCGGCGTCTCCGTGCGCAAGAACGACTCGTCCTCGTCCGGGGCGAGCGCGCTCGCGAAGGGCGACACCGTCCTGCTCGTCGGCACCCGCAGCGGCGACACGCGGACGGCGACGACCGCGGTGGAGGGCGACTTCACCGGCAACCGGCCGGGCGGCGGCAGCAGCAGCGGGCCCGGCGACGGACAGCGCCCGTTCGGCGGCGGCCACGGACCGTGGGACCGCGGGGACCGGTCGCAGCAGCCCTCGCCGAGCCCGTCGGAGAGCGGCGAGGGCACCTGACACCGGACCGGCTCTCCCCTGCCCGCGCCGACCGTGCCCCGCAAGGGGCGCGGGAAACTGCGCGACCGACCCCCACGCCGCCGCGGACCGAACACGACCGAACCGACGGAGTGCCCCGCACACCTTGGGGACCGGGGCTCCGGGGAGCGTCGGCCGGGGCACCGGCCCCGGTCCTCCTCCCGGCCCCGGTCCCGGGTCAGCCCCTGGCGCCGATCACCACGTGGGCGTACCACTCCTCGGACACCGCGAGCCGGGTCGCCAGCCCGGCCCGGGTGAAGACGTCGACGGCCCGCGGCGCCTGCCGCTCGCTCGTCTCGATCAGCAGCAGGCCGCCCGGCGCGAGCCAGCCGGGGGCCGCGTCCGCGACCCGGCGCAGCACGTCCAGGCCGTCGGTGCCGCCGTCGAGGGCGACCAGCGGTTCGTGGTCGCGCGCCTCCGCGGGCAGCAGGGGAACCTCGCCGGTGGGGACGTACGGCACGTTCGCGGCGAGGACGTCGATGCGGCCGCGCAGCCGCTCGGGCAGCGCGGCGTAGAGGTCGCCCTCGTACACCCGGCCGCCGGCGGCGGCGACGTTGCGGGCGGCGCAGCGTACGGCGGCCGGGTCGATGTCGGCGCAGTGCAGTTCGACCGGGCCGAGCGAGGCGGCCAGCGCGGCGCCGACCGCGCCGGAGCCGCAGCACAGGTCGACGACCACGGACGCACCGGGCGCGCCCGCGAGCGCCTGCTCGACGAGGAACTCGGTACGGCGGCGCGGGACGAAGACGCCGGGCGCGACGGTCACCCGCAGCCCGTGGAACTCGGCCCAGCCGAGGACGAGTTCGAGGGGTTCGCCGGCGACGCGCCGGGTAACCAGGGCGGCGAGTTCACGCGGGTCGCGGGCGGCCGCGACGAGCAACTCCGCCTCGTCCTCGGCGAAGACGCAGCCGGCGGCGCGCAGCGCGGTGACGACGTCGGCGGGCGGAAGGGAGGGCAGGGAGGTCATGGAGGCCGAGAGCCTTTCGAAGGGCGAAGGGCGCTCGCGCGGCCGGGCTACGGCCGGTGGTCCGCGCGGACTCGAGGGGAGAGCACCCGTACTGACACAGCGGTAATGGGTCTCACCTCCTCGGCCGGACCGGGCCGGGGTCGATCCCGCGGCCGGAGGTCAACATACCCCAGCGGCCGTACGGCCCGGCAAGTTGTATTCTGCAACCGGATTCACGGCCGAGCGGAAGGGGTGCCCGTGACGGCGGCGGAGACGGCGATCGAGACCATCCAGCGCGAGATGACGGTCTTCGCGCGGCGGGCCCGCGCGTCGGCGGGGCGGATGCATCCGGAGCTGTCGCTGGTGTCGTACACGCTGCTCGGGCATCTGGAGGAGCGGGGCGGCTGCCGGGCGACGGACCTGGCCGCGCACTACGCCCTCGACAAGTCGACGGTCAGCCGGCAGGTCGCCGCGCTGGAGCGGGCGGGGCTGGTCGCGCGGCGGGTGGACCCGGACGACCACCGCGTCCAGGTGCTGGACCTCACGGAGGCCGGCCGGGAGATCCTCTCCCAGGTCCACGACAGCCGCCGGGCGGCGTTCCGGGAACGCCTGTCCGGCTGGCCGCCGGAGGACCTGACCCGCTTCGCGACCTACCTGACCCGCTACAACGCGTGAACGCCTCCGGCTGCGGTCTGAAGCGACGCCCCGGCGGCACGGACTCGCGCAGTTCCCCGCGGCCCGGTGGCACTGATGCGCGCAGTTCCCCGCGCCCCTGACAGGGCGCCTCCGGCCGTCGCTTGAAAGCCGCGCCCCGGTGGCACTGATGCGCGCAGTTCCCCGCGCCCCTGGCGGGGCGCCACCCAGCTCACCTCAGGGGCGCGGGGAACTGCGCGACCAGCCCCGGCCGGCGGTCGCCGGACGACGACCGGCCGGAGGCGCCTCCAGGGGCGCGGGGAACTGCGCGATCAGCCCCCCGCCGGGGCGAGGGCTCGCTCAGGGCCCAGCCACCCCGCCCCGCCCGGCAAGGGCCCCCGCTCCGGCCACCCCACCCGCCCCGCCCGGAGGGCGCACCGAGTTGAACGCCGTCCGGCGACGCAGCCGGAACCCCAGCGACTCGTACAGCCGGATCGCACCCGCGTTGGCCGCCCCCGTGTGCAGGAACGGCGTCTCCCCCCGCGCCCGGACGCCATGCGCGACCGCGCGGATCAGCCGCGTGGCGAGCCCCTCGCCGCGGTACGCCGGGTCCGTGCAGACCGCGCTGATCTCCGTCCACCCCGGCGGATGCAGCCGCTCCCCCGCCATGGCGATCAGCGCACCGTCCCGCCGCAGCCCCAGATACGTGCCGAGCTCGACGGTCCGCGGCAGGAACGGCCCCGGCCGGGTCCGCTCGACCAGGTCGAGCATCTCGGGCACGTCGGCCGGCCCGAGCACGACCGCCTCCGGGTCCGGCACGGCCTCCATCCCCTCGTCGACGAGCTGCACGCCCTCCACCGAGAAGACGAACTCCCAGCCGTCGGGCAGCGGACCCCGGTAGCCGAGCAGCGGGACCTCCCCGCCCGGACCGGCGAGCGCCGCGAGGTCGGCCCAGTCGTCCGGACCGGGGTCGTCGGGCAGCGCCAGCCACGGCGTCACCTCGACCGGATACCGCACCAGCCGGCCGTGCCACTCGGCGAAGTGCGCGTGCGGGCCGGTCAGCGCCGCCAGCGCGGGACGGTCCAGAACGTGCGGGGCCTCCACGCGGCTCTCGCTCATGCGGCGACCTCGATCACGACCTTGCCGCGGGCGTGCCCGGCCTCGACCGTGCGCAGCGCCTCGCCCGCCCGCTCCAGCGGGAGGACCGTGGTCACCAGCGGGTCCAGCTCGCCCTTCACGACGAGCCGCGCCACCTCGTCGAGCACCTCGGCGGTGCGGGCCCGGGCGACCCGCGCACCGCCCAGCGCCGCCGCGTCCGCGGGCGACGCCCCGGCCGTGATCAGCTTCGAGCGGTCGGCGAGCAGGGCCGCCGCCTCGGCCAGCACCTCGCCGCCGACGAGGTCGTACACCCCGTCGACGGGACCCGGCACCCGCTCGGCCCAGCCCGGCCCGGACGCCACGTGCTCGGCCCCGAGCGATACGACGAGCTCCTGCTTCGCCTCGCTCGCGACGCCCACCACCCGCAGCCCGAGAGCGCGCGCGATCTGCACGGCCGCGACGCCGACCCCGCCGCCCGCGCCGGTGATCAGCAGGGTCGCGCCGGCGGGCAGGTCGAGCTGCCGTACGCCGTCGTAGGCGGTGGCCGCCGCCACCGGCAGGGTGGCCGCGGCCGCGAAGGACAGCCCGGCGGGCTTGTGCGCGGTCACGGGCGCCGACAGCAGCGCGTACTCCGCGAACGCCCCGGCCGCCGTGTTGCCGAAGACCTCGTCACCGGCCGCGAAACCGGTCACGTCGGGCCCCGCCGCCACCACGACACCGGCGGCCTCGCTGCCGAGGACCTGCGGGAACCGCGGCTCCCCGGTGTCCCCGGGGCGCCGGAAACCGGTGCGCAGCTTCCAGTCGACGGGGTTCACACCCGCCGCGCGCACGGCGACGAGGATCTCCCCGGGCCCGGGGACGGGCCGCTCGATCTCGGTCAGCTCCTCGGTCTCCGGACCGCCGTATCGCGTGAAGACGTACGCCTTCGGCATGGTTTCCCACTCTCCTTCGCAGTCGCCGCGGCACCGGAGGCGGGGCCACCGGAACCGGCACGTCAGGTCCAAGGTCACGCGCCCGGCGGCCTATTCCCGCACGACGGGGAAGTTCATACGGCCTTAATGATCGCGCTCCGGCGCGCCGGGACGGAACGAACGGGCAGGTCGGAGGGGTTCCCGGCGAGCCGGCTGCCGCCCGCGCCCCGCCCTCGCCCCGCCCCGGACGCCCGTGGCGGGGGCACCGTCCCGGGCGACGTACGGTTGAACCCGTAACGCATCCCGCCGGCCCGTCCGGCGGACGGACGCGCGCCGCCGGCGCGCGAGCACGGAGGCTCCACCACCCGCATGAACGTCACCCGAGGCTTCACCGGCCGTCCACGCGTCGCGAACGCCGGGCTGCCACCCGGTCAGTACGACGCGGGCGACACCTGGCCCGTGCTGTCCGCCGAGGTCACCCCCGACCTCGCCGCCGCCGACTGGACCTTCCGGATCGACGGCCTGGTGGACGCGCCGCACACCTGGGACTGGGACGAGGCGCACACGCTGCCCGCCGCCGGCTACCAGGGCGACATCCACTGCGTGACCTCCTGGTCCAAGTTCGGGGTGCGGTTCGCCGGGGTGTCCCTGGACTCCTTCCTCGACCTGGTGCGGCCGCATACGGCGGCGACCCATGTCGTGGCGTACTCCCACACCGGCTACACGGCGAACCTGCCGCTGGCGGACGTCACCGGCGGACGCGCCTGGATCGCCTGGGAGTACGACGGCCGGCCGCTCGATCCCGAGCACGGCGGCCCGGCGCGGCTGCTGGTGCCGCACCTGTACTTCTGGAAGAGCGTCAAGTGGGTCGCCGGGCTCCGGCTCCTCGACCACGACGAGCCCGGTTTCTGGGAGGGCAACGGCTACCACGAGCGCGGCAACCCCTGGCAGGAGCAGAGGTACGCCGGTGACTGAGACCGCCCCCGCCACCACCGCCGGCACAACCACCGCCCCCTCCGTCGGCACCACCGCCGTCTTCACTCCCCCGACGCGCTTCGCCGTGCCGGGCCGCATCGCCGTCGCCGAGCAGGAGGCCTCGGTGTGGCAGCGCGCCACCCTGACCGAGATCCGCCGCGAGACCCCGCGCGCGGCCACCTTCCGGTTCGCGGTGCCCGCGTGGCCGGGCCATCTGCCGGGGCAGCACCTGATGCTGCGGCTGACCGCGCCCGACGGCTACACCGCCCAGCGCCACTACTCGATCGCGTCCGCGCCCGACGGATCCGGCCAGGTGGAGCTGACCCTGGACCATGTCGACGGCGGGGAGGTCTCCGGCTGGTTCCACACGGAGGCCAGGCCCGGGGACACGGTCGAGGTGCGCGGCCCGACGAGCGGCTTCTTCGCCTGGCCCGGTGACCGGCCCGCGCTGCTGCTGGGGGCCGGGTCCGGCGTCGTACCGCTGATGTCGATGGTGCGCCACCACCGGGCGCGCGCCCTCACCGTGCCGCTGCGCCTGCTGGTCTCGGCGCGCACGCCGGAGGAGCTCGTCTACGCGCGTGAGTACGGCGCCGAGACGACGCCCGTGTTCACGCGCGGGGCGCCCGAAGGCGTGCCGGTGGGCCGGCTGGCCGCCGCGCATGTCGCGCCGCTGCTCGCCGAGCGGCCGCCCGGCGGGTGGGAGGCGTACGTGTGCGGCTCCAACGCCTTCGCCGAGCACGCCTCGCGGCTGCTGGTGGCGGCGGGCCAGCCGGTCGACCGGATCCGCATCGAACGCTTCGGCTGAGACCGGCCCGCAGACCCGTCGGCCCGCAGACCCGCAGATCCGCAGGCCCGCGGAGCCATCGGCCCGCAGGCCGGCCGCCCGCGACCGCCCCCGCGCGAGCGCGCGCTGCGGTCGCGCGCCAGCCGGGGTCGAGCGGCGCCGTACCGTTCCCGGCCATCGTGCTGGGAGTGTGCGCGAGCGCCTCCGCACGGGGTAACTGATCCGTGGGGACGTCCGCGCGCGGGCGCGGCGTGGAGGAGCGGCGGCCGGTGACGGCCGGAGCGCGGTCCTTCCGGCTCCGGTGACGGCGAGGAGGTCGGCATGCGAACCCGGGTGCGCGGCTGGCGCTGGCGGCGCAATCCGCTGCGCCGCAGGTCGGATGTCGTGGAGACCTGGACGGCGGTCGCGGTGGCGGTCCTGCTGCTGGTGGCCGCCCCGGCCGCCGGTGCGGCGGCCGGGCTGTGGGCCCGGCACGGGGCGCAGGCGGTCGCCGCGGCCCAGCGGGCCGACCGGCACCAGGTGTCGGCGGAGATACTCCACGACCAGCCGGACCAGCTGCCGACGGTGGCGGGCGGCCGGGAGCACTCCTATCTGGCGCTGGTGCGCTGGACCGATCCGGACACGGGCACCCGGACGACGACGGCGCGGGTCCCCGCGGGCAGCGGCAAGGGCGACACCGTGGCCGTCTGGCTCGACGGCGCGGGCCGCAGCGTGACCGCTCCCCCGGGCGACGCCGCGGTCTGGCAGCACACCGTGACGATCGGGGCGTGCGTGGCGGCGGGCATGGTGGCGCTGATCCTCCTCGGCCACGGGCTCGTGCGGCGGTTCGCCCTGCGCAACCGGCTGACGGAGTGGGAACGCGACTGGGCCCGCACGGGGCCGGAGTGGACGCGGCGCAAGGCGTGAGACCTTGACGCGGCGCAGGGCGTGAGACCTTGACGCGGCGCAGGGCCGGAGACGTCGACGCGGCGCCCTGCCTGAGACATCCCGGACGGCTTGGCGGAACGTGCCGCGCGCGGGCACGACCGGGCGGCACGACGCGTGCCCCGGCGCGCGCGACCCGCCGATCCGGCCACCGCCGTGGCGGGCGGGCCCCTGGCGGCTCCGAAGATCCCGCACGTACGGTGTGATCATCCGCGGGTCCGACGCGCGGTGTCCCGTGTCCCCTCCCCCGAGGCGGTTGCCGATGGCCCTGTTCGACCTGTCGCTCGACGAACTGCGCGACTACCGCAGCGAGTCCGCCGAGCCCGAGGACTTCGACGACTTCTGGGCCGCGACCCTCGCGGAGGCCCGCACCCACGACCTGGACGCCCGTTTCGAGCCGGTCGACTCGGGCCTGTCGACGGTGCGCGTCCTCGACGTCACGTTCGCCGGCTACGGCGGCCATCCGGTGAAGGGCTGGCTCACGCTGCCCGCGGACGCCGACGAACCCCTCCCGCTCGTCGTGCAGTTCCTGGGGTACGGCGGCGGGCGCGGGCTGCCGCACGAGCACCTGCTGTGGGCGTCGACCGGCCGGGCCCACTTCCTCATGGACACCCGCGGCCAGGGCAGCGCGTGGGGCGGCGGGGGCGGCACCCCGGACCCGGTGGGCGCCGGGCCCGCGTACCCGGGCTTCATGACCCGGGGCGTCGACGCTCCCGAGAACTACTACTACCGCCGGGTGTACACGGACGCCGTCCGCGCGATCGAGGCGGCGCGTTCCCATCCGCTGACCGACGCGCGGCGCACGGTGGCGCTCGGCGCGAGCCAGGGCGGCGGCATCACGCTCGCCGTCGGCGGACTCGTGCCGGACCTGGTGGCGGTGGCGCCGGACGTGCCGTTCCTGGTCGACTTCCCACGCGGCACAACCCTGACGGACCGTCACCCCTACCGCGAGGTCGGCCTGTTCCTCCAGACGCACCGCGACCGCACCGCCGACGTGATGCGCACCCTGTCCTACTTCGACGGCGTCCACTTCGCCGCCCGCGGCCGGGCCCCGGCGCTGTTCTCCACCGCGCTGGAGGACCGGACCTGCCCGCCGTCCACCGTCTTCGCGGCGTTCAACGCCTGGGCGCACGAGGACAAGCGGATCGAGGTGTACGACTTCAACGACCACGAGGGCGGCGGCCCGTTCCAGGAACAGACCAAGCTGCGCTGGCTGCGCGCGTACGCCTGAGACCGGCGGGACGGGCGGGGGACGAGGACGGCCGAGGGACGCGGGACGGGCGGGGGACGGAGACGCGGGACGGGGGGGCGGTTGACGAGGGACGGCGAGCGGGCCTTCCGCCCTGTCCGACCAGTCGGTATGTTCGGGTGATCCCGGCCGCGGCGGCGCGGACCGGCCCCGGCGGACGACGGAGGTCACTCCCATGCCCGAGACAACGCCCGTGCCCGGCGCGGAGGTCCACGGTCACTGCGATCCGCGATTCGAGGCGGTGCGGGAGGCGTTCGCGGAGAACTTCCGCGCCCGCGGCGAACTCGGCGCGGCGGTGAGCGTCACGGTCGGCGGGGAGAGTGTCGTCGACCTCTGGGGCGGCTGGGCCGACCCCGCCCGCACCCGCCCCTGGGAGCGGGACACGGTGGTCAACGTCTGGTCCACCACGAAGGGCCCGACCGCACTGTGCGCCCATCTCCTCGCCGACCGCGGGCTGTTGGACCTCGACGCCCCGGTGGCCGCGTACTGGCCGGAGTTCGCCGCCGCGGGCAAGGAGCACGTCCTCGTACGCCATCTGCTGTCGCACCGCGCCGGGTTGTGCGGACTGCGGCAGCCGCACGCGCTGGAGCAGCTGTACGACTGGGAGTCGACGACCGGGCGGCTGGCCGCGACCGAGCCCTGGTGGGAGCCCGGGACCGTCTCCGGCTACCACGCCCTGACCTACGGCTTCCTGGTCGGCGAGGTGGTCCGGCGGGTCTCGGGGATGCTGCCGGGGGCGCTGCTGGAGCAGGAGGTGACCGGGCCGCTGGGCATCGACTTCACCATCGGCCTGCCGGAGAAGGAGTCCGGGCGGGCGGCCGAGCTGGTGCACGCACCGGCCGTCGCGAGCGCCGAACAGGGCTCGGTCCTCGGCCGGTTGACACCCATGGCGATCGCCGCGCTGGCCAATCCGCTCGCCGGCGCGGCCGAGGCGAACACCCCGCAGTGGCGGGCCGCCGAGATCCCCGCGGCCAACGGACACGGCACCGCGCGGGCGGTGGCCGCGCTCTACGGCGTCTTCGCGGGCCGCGGCAGCCACGGCGGCCGCCGGGTGCTGTCGCCGCAGGCGGCCGAGCGGGTGCGCGAGGGACAGGGACGCTGCCGGGACCTGGTGCTCGGGGCGGGGCTCGGCCATGACACGGAGATCGCGCTCGGGGTGTGGCTGAGCGGCGCGGAGGGCTCGTACGGACCCAACCCGAAGGCTTTCGGACATGACGGCTTCGGCGGCTCCTGCGGTCTCGCCGACCCGGAGGCGGGCGTCTCACTGGGGTATGTGATGAACCGGATGGGGCCGCATATCGCCGACGATCCCCGTAAGTCGGCGCTTGTCGACGCCCTCTACGGCGCGCTCTGAACTCCGGTGCGTGCGGGCCGCTTTCGGCCGAACCGCCCGACCGCTCTTCCCTACTGGTTTAGACCAATGCTAGATGTGGTGGCGCAATGAGCCCGCACGGCTACGGCACGTCACCAACAGGAGGCGCGGCATGGCCCGCACCACCCCGCACGACCACCCTCCCGTCACCACCGTCACCCCTGTCCCCCCTGTCACCTCCGCCCATTCCCCCACCTCCCCGGCCACTTCCCCCACCTCCCGCCGCACCCC
>NZ_LAVA02000140.1 GCF_000974985.2 Streptomyces mangrovisoli
CCCCCCAGCCCTCCTCACGGTCGGGCCCTGCCCGACCGCCCCCGCGGCACCCTCGCCCCCCTCGACCGATGAAAGGCCCCGACATGACCACCGAGACGCCGGCCGGCACAGTCGCACCTGAGATCAGCGGGGAGAGCCCCGGCGGCAACGCTGGCGAACCCCGCGGCGACAACACCGGCGGCACCGTCCGCGAACCCTGCGGCGGGAGCCGCCCGGCGGGTGGCGCCGGGAGCGCGTCGGCCGGCCGGCCGGACCGGGCGGAGGTCCGCACCGACATCCCCCGGTTCCTCCCCGTCGCCGGCCACCACGCCCCCGCCCCCTTCTACCTCACCGCCGACATGTTCGGCGGCGTCCCCGTCGAGCTGGCCGGCGGCCCCATCGACCACCTCGTCGGCCGCCCGGTGGCGGAACCGCACCGGCACCAGGTCGACGAGATCTACTTCCTCGTCTCGCCGAACCCCGGCGGCGCCCGCATCGAGGTCCTCGTCGACGGCGACCGGCACGAGCTGGCCTCGCCCGCCCTGCTGCGCGTGCCGGCCGGTGCCGAGCACCGGTTCCTCACCCTGGAGGCGGAGCCCGGGAGTTACTGCTTCGGTCTGCTGCTCGGTGATGCCCGATGACCGCGCCGGCCGTGCCCCGCACCCTGCTGCGGCTGCACCTCTCCGAGAGCCCCTACGGCCCGAGCCCGCACGCCCTGCGCGCCGCGCACGAGGCCGTGGACGCCACGGGGACCTACCCCGACCCCACCCGCACCGCGCCCGCGCACGCGATCGCCGACCTGCTCGGGGTGCGCCCCGACCAGGTCGCCGTCGCCAACGGCAGCGACGAACTCGTCCTGCTCAGCGCGCTGTCGCTGGGCGACCGGCGCCGCCCCGGCGTGACCACCGCGGGCACCTTCCCGGGCTACCGGATCTGCCTGGAGAACGTCGGCCGCGGCTGCCGCGAGGTCCCCGCAGGTGAAGTCGGCGCTCTCGCCGACGCGTTCGCCACGGCCGGGATCGCCTACGTCTGCAACCCGCACAACCCCACCGGCGGTGCCCTGGACCGGGCCTCCTTCGACCTCCTCGTCGAGCGGGCCGCCGCCACCGGCACCCCGCTCGTGGTGGACGAGGCGTATCTGGACTTCGCGCCGCCCGGCACCCCTTCGGTGCTCGACCACATCGGCGGTGGCGCGCCCGTCGTGGCCCTGCGCACCTTCTCCAAGGCGCACGGCCTGGCCGGACTGCGCATCGGGTACGCCGTCGGCGACGCGGGCCTGCTCGCCCGGCTGCGCGACGCCCAGGGCACCATGCCGTTCAGCGTCAACCGCGCCGCCCAGGCCGCGGCCGTCGCCGCGCTCGCGGACCGCGCGCACCTGGAGCGGGTGCGCGAGGGGAACGCGGCCGCCCGCGAGCGGTTCCGCGCCGAACTCGCCGCACGCGGCCGCCTCGCGCTGCCGTCCGTGACCAACTTCCTCGCCGTGCCGGTGCCCGACTCCGCCGAGGCCGAACGGCTGTTGGAGCGGGACCACGGCATCCTCGTCCGCGACGCGGGCCGGTTCGGCCTCGCCGGGCACCTCCGGATCTCCGTCGGCGAGGCATCGGCGCGGAGCCGCCTCCTCGACGCCCTCGACGCCGTCGCCCCCGTCGGCGTTCCCCTCCCCACCCCCAAGGAGCAGCGATGATCAGCCCCACCTCCGTCGACACCGACCGCCTGAGGCTGCGCGAGGTGCAGCCGGCCGAGGCCGAGGAGCTGAAGCAGGGCCGCGGCGCGGGCCTCGACTGGCTCGGCGGCGCACCCGGCGAGGGTTCCCGGGAGGCGGCGGGGCTGCTCGTCGCCGCGCACGGCGCGGGCCTGCACCGGCCCGGCTGGGGCATGTACGCCCTGGTCCGGCAGGAGGACGGCGTGGTCGTCGGCGGCATGGGCTTCCACGGCCCGCCGCAGGACGACTCCGTCGAGATCGGCTTCGACCTGCACCCCGAGGCGCGCGGCCACGGCTACGCCACCGAGGCCCTGGTGGCCCTGGCGCGCTGGGCGCTGCGCGACCCGGCCGTCGGCACGGTCGTCGCCACCACCACGGCCGACAACACGCCCTCCCAACGCGTCATGGAGCGTGCCGGGTTCGACCGCGGCCCCGACCGCGACGGCATGTTCTTCTACACCCTCACCGACTGACGGACCGTCAGGCAACAGTCGATCCGGTGGCGTCGTACGGCCGTTGCGCCCGCGCCTGTGTCGTGTCCGCACCCGCACCTCGGGCCTCGGCTCGCACGTCGGGCCCGCACCCGCACCGCGGCCGTACGCCGCCCCGTCCCTCCCCGACCCACCCGCCGTCAGCGGCCGGGAGAAAACCGAGGCACCCCGTGAAAACCGCACCCGCGCCGCTCGTCCGGGAGGCGGCCGACGCGCTCGCCCAGCCCTACGGCTACCGGCGCCACGAGGCGATCGAGCCGGACTGGCGGCGCTTCCCCGCCTGGCGGCACGTCACCGCCGCCGAGTGGCGCGACCCGCAGTGGCAGCGTGCCCACTGCGTCAAGGGAGCACGACAGCTGCGCGAGGTGGCAGGCCCCGGCCTCGACGACACCTTCTACGACGATCTCGACGCCGACCAGCGCCAGTTCGCGACCATGCCCATCCTGCTCACCCCGCAGGTCCTCAACACGATCGGGCCGAACTCCGCGCCGGACGCCGCGACCTGGTACGCCGACCCCGTCCGCCGCTACATGCTGCCCGTCGCCAGCGACCGCCACCCGCGCTGGCCCAGCCACCCGCTGGCCTCGCGCGACTCGCTGCACGAGGCGGAGATGTGGGTCGTCGAGGGACTCACCCACCGCTACCCGACGAAGGTCCTCGCCGAACTCGTCACCACCTGCCCGCAGTACTGCGGCCACTGCACCCGCATGGACCTGGTCGGCACCTCCACCCCGCAGGTCGACAAGTACCGCTTCGTGCTGCGCCCGGCCGACCGCCTCGACCGGATGATCGCCTATCTGCGCGCCACGCCCACCGTGCGCGACGTCGTGGTCTCCGGCGGGGACGTCGCCAACGTGCCCTGGCCGCGCCTGCGTTCGTTCCTCGACCGGCTGCTGGACATCGACAGCGTCCGCGACATCCGGCTCGCCAGCAAGGGCCTGATCGGACTGCCCCAGCACTGGCTCGCGCCCGACGTGCTCGACGGCATGGCCGCACTCGCCGCCAAGGCGTCCGCACGCGGTGTCTCCCTCGCGATGCACACCCACGCCAACAACGCCCAGCAGATCACGCCGCTCGTCGCCGAGGCCTCCCGGGCACTGCTCGCCGCCGGCCTGCGCGACGTACGCAACCAGGGCGTGCTGCTCCACGGGGTCAACCACACCCCCGAGGCGCTGCTCGACCTGTGCTTCGCCCTGCTCGACAGCGCCCAGATCATGCCGTACTACTTCTATCTCTGCGACATCGTGCCCGGCGCCGAGCACTGGCGGCTGCCGCTCGCCGAGGCCCAGCGGCTCCAGCACGCCATCATGGGCTACCTGCCCGGCTTCGCCACGCCCCGCCTGGTCTGCGACGTGCCCTACGTCGGCAAGCGCTGGGTCCACCAGGCCGACGCCTACGACCGTGAACTCGGCGTCTCCGACTGGTCGAAGAACTATCTGACCTCCGTCGAGCACGACGACCCGCAGGCGCTGCGCCGCGTCCACCACTACTACGACCCGCTGCACACCCTCCCCGAGACCGGGCAGGCGTACTGGGCCGACTGGCAGCCGGGGGACGAGCGATGACCGGCACCGCACGGACCACGCAGGCGCCGCGCGCCCTACCCACCGCGGGCGCGCCGCTGACCGCACGGAGCGGGCAGGCCCCGAGGACCGCACAGAGCGGGCAGGCCCCGCGCACCGCACAGAGCAGGCAGGCCCCGCCGGAGGTGCCGGGTTCGCCGCTGGGACTGCACCGGGTCCTCGAACCCGCCGGGGTCCTCCCGCAGGCCGCCACCCGGCTCGACCCCCACTCCCCGCTGCGCGACGACGAGGTCCGCGTCGACGTCGAGTACCTCAACCTCGACGCCGCCTCCTACCGGCAGTTGCACGAGGAGCACGGCGGCGACGGCGACGCCGTGCGCGCGGCGGTGTGCCGGATCGTCGGCGAGCGCGGCAAGATGCACAACCCGGTCACCGGCTCCGGCGGGATGCTGATCGGCACGGTGGCCGAGGCCGGTCCCCGCTCGCCGCTCGGTCTCGCGCCGGGCGACCGGGTCGCGAGCCTGGTCTCGCTCACCCTGACCCCGCTGGCCCTGACGGACGGGCTGCGCGACTGGGACGGCCTCGGCGAGCGGGTCCCGGCCCGGGGCCACGCGGTGCTGTTCGGCCGTTCGGTGGCCGCGGCGCTCCCCGCCGACCTGCCGGACGAACTGTCGCTGGCGGTCCTGGACGTGTGCGGGGCGCCCGCCCTGACCGCCCGGACCGTCGCCGAGCACGCCGCCCGCACCGGCAACGCGCCCTCGGTCGCCGTCCTCGGCGCGGCCGGCAAGTCCGGCAGTCTCGCCCTCGCCGCCGCCCGCCGCGCCGGTGCCGGACGGCTCGTGGGCGTGGTCCCGGACGCGGCCGAGGAAGCCGCCCTGACCGCCTCGGCGCTGGCCGACACGGTCGTACGGGCCGACGCCCGCGACGCGGTCGCGCTCGCCGAGCGGCTGGACGCGTGCGGGGGACCGGCCGACATCACCGTCGTCTGCACCGACGTGCCCGGCTGCGAGCACCCCGCGATCCTCGTCACCCGCGACGGCGGCACGGTCCTCTTCTTCTCGATGGCCACGTCCTTCCCGGCCGCCGCGCTCGGTGCCGAGGGCCTGCGCGCCGACGTCACCCTCCTCATCGGCAACGGCTACCAGCCGGGGCACGCGGAGACGGCCCTGGACCTGGTGCGCACCGACGCCGGGGTGCGGGCACTGTTCGACCGACGGCTCGCACCGACGCCGCAGACCACCCGGGCCCCGCACGGCGCTCCGACGGACGCGCTCCCGCGGACCGACCCCACCCCCACCGGAAAGCTGGGCCTCGACCCCGATCTGGTGCGCCGCGCCCGCGAGTTGGCCGTGCGTGCCGGGCGCCCCGTCGTCGACCTCGCGCGTTCGCACACCACCGTCGCCGTCGAGCGGGCCGCGCTGCGCCTGGCCGGTCTGTCCGGGGCCGACGCGGAGGGCATCCCCTGGGCCAACCGGCTCGTGGACGCCGTACGCGATCAGGTCGGTCTGGAACACGGTGTGGCGCTGCCGGTGTGGCACGCCCTGCGCGGCGGCGGCACACGCGACCTCGCCGAGCTCGCCGCCCGGGCCACCGCCCGCGACGTCGACTTCCGGCTGCCCGAGGGTGCCGACGCCGAAGTGGCCGTACGGGACGCGCGGCGGGCGATGGCCGGCGGCCTCGGCGTGATCGACGCCCGCCGCCGCGAACGTGAACGCCTCATCCGCACCTGGGGCGAGCCCACCGGGCCGCTCGTCTACCTGATCGTGGCCACCGGGGACATCCACGAGGACGTACGGCAGGCCGTGGCCGCGGCCCGCGGCGGCGCCGACGTCATCGCGGTGATCCGCTCCACCGGGCAGTCGCTGCTCGACTACGTGCCGCACGGCGCCACCCGGGAGGGCTACGCGGGCACCTACGCCACGCAGGAGAACTTCCGCCTGATGCGGGCCGCGCTCGACGAGGTGTCGGCCGAACTCGGGCGCTACGTACGCCTGACGAACTACGCGTCCGGCCTGTGCATGCCGGAGATCGCCGTCCTGGCGGGCCTCGAACGCCTCGACATGATGCTCAACGACTCGATGTACGGCATCCTCTTCCGCGACATCAACCCGGTGCGCACCTTCGTGGACCAGCGCTTCTCACGCCAGTTGCACGCCCGCGCGGGCATCGTCATCAACACCGGCGAGGACAACTACCTCACCACCGCCGACGCCGTCGAGGCCGCTCACACGGTGACGGCCAGTCAGCTGCTGAACGAGTACTTCGGCAAGGAGGCCGGCCTCACCGACGCCCAACTCGGCCTGGGCCACGCCTTCGAGATCGACCCGGACCTGCCGGACTCGTTCCGCCTCGAACTCGCCCACGCGCTGCTGGCCCGCGAACTCTTCCCCGACGCGCCGCTGAAGTGGATGCCCCCGACCCGCCACATGACCGGCGACGTCTTCCGCGGCTATCTGCTCAACGGCTTCTTCAACCTGGCCGGTGCGCTCACCAAGCAGAACATCCTGCTGGTCGGCATGATGACGGAGGCCGTCGTCACGCCGTTCCTGTCCGACCGGGACCTCGCGCTCCAGAACGTCCGGTACGTCATGGACGCCGCCGGTTCGCTGGAGGAGGACTTCCGCCCCGCGCCCGGAGGGCTGATCACCCGGCGCGCGGACCACGTGCTGCGCGAGGCCGTCGGCCTGCTGGAGCGCCTCACCGACCGCGGCCTCCTCGACGCGATCGCCGCGGGCACCTTCGGCGGCATGTGCCGGCCCGTCGACGGCGGCCGGGGCCGCGACGGGGTCGCCGAACGCGCCCCGGGCTACCGCAATCCGGCGATCGAACTGCTCGAAGCCTCCCCGCATCCCGACCGGGACGGAGACCCAGCTCCAGCCCCAGACCGAGACCGAGACCGAGAAGGAGAAGACCAGCCATGACCACCCCCGCGGGACCGCCGTCCGCGGTCCGCCCCTACGGCGACACCACCGACGACGGCATGGTCCAGCTGTCGTTCACCCTCCCCCTGCCGCACGGATCCCTCGCCGAGGCGACGGCCCTCCAACTCGCCCGCCAGATGGGCCTGGAGCGCCCCTTGCTGGTGCACGCCCGCCCCGTCGGCACCGAGTTCAGCTTCTTCGTGGTCTACGGCCCCGTCGTGCACCGCGTGGAACCGGGCGACGTCGACGTGGTGGAGCGGGAGTACCCGCTGCTGTCCGCGCAGGAGGTCGACGAGGCCCTGCACGCCCGGCTGGGCCGGGATCTGGTCGTGGTCGGCGCGTGCATCGGCACGGACGCCCACACCGTCGGCATCGACGCCATCCTCAACATCAAGGGCTTCGCCGGCCAGAAGGGCCTGGAGTACTACCACTCCATGCGGGTGGTGAACCTCGGCGCCCAGGTCGCCGTGGCCGACCTCGCGCGCCGCGCCGTCGACGAGGGCGCCGACGCGGTCCTCGTCTCCCAGGCGGTCACCCAGCGGGACGCGCACCTGACCAACGTGCGCGAGCTCGGCGCGGAACTCGACCTGGCCTACGCGGGCCGCACCCGGCCGCTGCTCGTCGTCGGCGGGCCCCGCTTCGACCCGGCGATGGCGGCCGAACTGGGCGTCGACCGGGTCTTCGGCCGCGGCACCACCCCCGACGACGTGGCGAGCTATCTCGCCCACGCGGTACGGCCGTCGAGGGGCGAGGGGGCTGATGCGGCCGGGGGCGCGCCGGTGCGGGTCGCCGACGAGCCCGGCACCGCGCCCTCGCGGGACGCGGACGCGGACGCGGACACTGACGTGGACGTGGACGTGGACGCGGCCGTCGGCGCCGTCGCCCGGAACGGGAGTGCCGTATGAACGCCCCCGCCGACCGGCTCGACACCCGTTTCCGCGCGGCCGCCGCGCGTGAACCCGCACGCGTGGCCGTCACCGACGCCGAAGGAGCCATGACCTACGGCGAGTTGGCCGCGGCGGCCCACGGCATCGCCCACGCCCTGCGCGGCCGGACGGCCGCCGGGCAGCCGGTCGCCCTCCGCGCGGGCCGCACCCGGCACGCGCTGGCCGGGCTCCTCGGCATCCTGGGGGCAGGCGCCTCCTACCTGCCGGTCGACCCGGGTTACCCGGAGCAGCGCCGGCACTATCTGCTGGCGGACTCCGGCACCCGACTCGTCCTCACCGACGGCCCGTTGGAGCCCGACGAGACACCGCTCGCCGAACTGGGCCCGCTCCGGCTGGCCTCCCGGCCACCCGCACCCGGCGCGCCCGTCCTCCCGGCCGACACCGCGTACACCATCTACACGTCCGGCTCCACCGGCGCCCCCAAGGGCTGTGTGGTCGGGCACGGCCAGGTCCTGGCGCTGCTGGACGCGGCGCTGCCGCTGTTCGGCACGGGCGCCGACGACGTGTGGACGCTGTTCCACTCCTGGAGCTTCGACTTCAGCGTCTGGGAGATCTGGGGCCCGCTGCTGCACGGCGGGCGGGCCGTCGTGGTCGACCGGGACACCGCCGCCGACCCCGACGCCTTGGCGGCCCTGCTGGCGGCGGAGCGCGTGACCGTCCTCAACCAGGTCCCGTCGGCCTTCGGCAACCTCGTCACCGAGGCGGCCGCGAGCGGTGCGCGGCTGCCGGGGCTGCGCCATGTCGTCCTCGGCGGCGAGGCGCTCGTGCCCGACGACATCCGCCGCTGGTGGGCCGCGGGGATATCGCCGGGCGCCACGGTCACCAACATGTACGGCATCACCGAGACCACCGTCCACGTCACCCACTGCGTCCTCACGCCCGAGACGCTGAGCGAGGCGACGCCCGGACGCACCCCCATCGGACGGCCCCTCGGACACCTCGACGTCGAACTGCGCGACGAGGAGGGCCGGTTGGTCGCCCCGGGCGAACCCGGCGAACTGTGGGTGGGCGGGGCCGGCCTGAGCCACGGCTATCTGGGACGCCCCGAACTCACCGCGGAACGCTTCCCGCAGGCCCCCGACGGCTCGGGCCGCCGCTACCGCAGCGGCGACTGGGCCGTGGCCGACGCGGACGGCCGCCTGTACTACGCGGGCCGCATGGACGGCCAGGTGAAACTCCGCGGCTTCCGCATCGAACTGGGGGAGATCGAAGCCGAGTTGCGTGCCCTGCCCGGGGTGAGCGGAGCCGCCTGCCTGGTGGACGACAGCGGTCGTACGCCCGCCCTGACCGCGTTCGTGGTCGCCGACCGGGACGCGCTGCCGCCGTCCCTGGTGCGCGAACGGCTGGCCGGCCGGCTGCCCGCGCACATGCTGCCGCAGCGCCTGCACCACCTCGACCGGCTGCCGGTCACCCCGCACGGCAAGCTCGACCGGGCCGCGCTGGCCGCCGCACACACCGCCGGACCCACCACGGCGGGCGCACCCGCCACCGCCCCCGCCCTCCCCAGCACATGAAGCGGTGACCACCATGTCCGTCGAGTTCATCGGAATGATCGGTGCCAAGGACTCCGACAGCGCGGCACCCGGGCCCGCCGTCGACCCGGAGTTCACCCTGCGCTTCGCGCGCGTGCACGAGGAGGCGGGCTTCGACCGCGTGCTGATCGGGCACAGCTCCAGCTCGCCCGACGGCGCACAGCTCGCCGCGTACGTGGCCGCACGCACCGAACGCCTCGGCCTGCTGCTCGCCCACCGGCCGGGAGCGGTGTTCCCCACCATGGCCGCGCGCACCTTCGCCACCCTCGACCACCTGAGCGCGGGCCGCCTCGCCGTCCACGTCATCTCCGGCGGCAACGACGCCGAACAGCGGCGCGACGGGGACTACTTGAACAAGGACGACCGGTACGCCCGCACCGACGAGTTCCTTGAGGTGGTGAAGCGGGCGTGGAGCGAGCCGGAAGGCTTCGGGCACGAGGGCCGCTTCTACCGGTTCGACGACTTCCGCTCCGAGGTGCGCCCCCTGCAGCAGCCGCGGGTGCCGCTGTACTTCGGGGGCTCGTCGGCAGCCGCCCTGCGGGTCGGCGGCCGGCACGCGGACGTCTTCGCGCTGTGGGGCGAGCCGCTCGCGGAGACGGCCGAGCAGATCGCCGCGGTGAGGGCGGCGGCCCGCGCGGCCGGACGCACCGAACCGCCCGGGATCAGCGTGTCGTTCCGGCCCGTGCTCGGCCGTACCGAGGAGGAGGCCTGGCGGCGGGCGCACGGTGTCCTGGACGCCATCCGCAGCCGCGGCACCGCGGGTTCGTTCTTCGACCGCGGCCGTCCGCCGCTGCCGCTCGGGCCGTCGGCCCGTCCCGAGAACACCGGATCACAGCGGCTGCTGGCCGCGGCCGCGAAGGGCGAGCTGCACGACCGGGCGCTGTGGACCGCGCCGGCCGCGGCCACCGGCGCCGCGGGCAACTCCACTGCCCTGGTGGGCACTCCGGAGACCGTGGCGCAGGCGCTCCTGGACTACGTCGACATCGGTGTGACCACGTTCCTGCTGCGCGGCTACGAACCGGTCCGTGATGCGGCCGAGTTCGGGCGCACCCTCCTGCCGATGGTGCGCGAGGAGGCGGCGCGGCGCGCGCGGACCGCGATGTCCGCCGGGGCCGCCGGAGCCACCGGATGAGGGGTGTGGCGCCTCGCGGGTGAGGCGGGGCACGAGCGACGTCGGAGGGCGCCGGTGGAGACTTCCACCGGCGCCCTCCGACGTCGCTCGTACGGCGGTCAGACCTGGGTCAGGCCGAACTCCGGGAGCCGGGTGGCCTGGAGGGCCAGCAGCATGAGGTGGGCGCGGTTGCTGACGCCCGCCTTGCCGCGGATGCGGCGCAGGTAGGTGTCCACGGTGTGCGGACTCAGGTTCATCCGGCGGGCGATGGAGGTGTAGGTGTGGCCCTCGGCGAGGTGCCCGAGCACTTCGAGCTCGCGATCGCTGAGCAGGTTCAGGGTGTCGGTGGCGAACGGACTCATCTTGTGTGCCTTTCGAGGGGGCGAGGCCGTGGGGCGGACGCCGAAGCCGATGTGTGCGGCCCGGCGCCGGTGGCTCGGACCTTGCGCGCGCCGCCGGGCCGTCGGCCGGTGAGGCGGGTTAGGGTGCGCGCGTGGGCGGGGGACGACGGACGACACGGTGGTGGGGGTGCTGACCGGGTGCTGAGCGTCGGCCCGCTACGGCGTCCGCCCGTGAGGGCGTCGGCCTCAGACGGCCGCGCCGCCCCAGCCGCTGTCTTCGTCGGAGAGCGGGACCGCGATCGCCGCGGTCGTCGTGTCGTTGATGCGGCGCCCGCCCCAGCCGCTGTCTCCCGCGGTCACGCTCGTGCCGGTACGCACGGATGTCGAGGAGGTACCGGCCGGATGCGCGGACCCGGTCCGGGCGGCGGCCGCACCCGTGCCGGACAGCAGGCACAAAATTGCGGTGGCGGCGACGGCGGCACGGGAGAAAGTCATGTGAGGCGCTCCTGGTTCTGGATTTTCTTCTGGTGGTTCAGTGTCGAACGAATGAATCTCCGTTGCTTCTAGAGTCGCTTGCGAAGACATCTCTGGCCAGGCATGTCGGGGCTCACCAAGCTGTAGCGCAGCAAAACGAACAGGGGACGAGAGTGTTCATATCGGACCAAACTCGGGCGATCGACTCGCCCGCCCGGCCCAGTGACAGGGAAGTCGCTCTGTATCGATGGGTCGCCGTCAACGGTCGGATGGACCCGGAGCGGGCCGCCGACGAACTGGGTCTGGATCACGCGGACCTCGACGCGGCCGTGGCCTCCCTCACCGAACTCGGGCTGCTCAAGCCCGATTTACACGACCCCGCGCGACTGCGCCCGGTCGACCCGGATCTGGTCGCCACGGTGGTCACCACCTCCATGGAGGCGGCCATCCGCTCCCAGCAGGCGGAACTGCACCACATCCGCGACCAGTTCGCCGGGCTGCGCGGTCACTACCTGGACAGCCTCAGCCGCGGCTCCGTCGACTTCGAGGTCATCCCCGGCGTGGAGGAGGTGCGCGCCGCCCTCAACCGGGCCGGAGCGGAGTGCACGGAGGAGATGCTCACCAGCCAGCCCGGCGGCAACCGCGTGCCCGAGGTGCTCCAGGAGGCCCTGGCCCGCGACACCGCGATGCTCTCCCGCGGCGTGCGCATGCGCACCCTCTACCACCACACGGCCCGCTTCAACGGCCCCAGCCAGGCGTACGTCGCGACCGTCTCCGCCCTCGGCGCCGAGTACCGCACCGCCCACGAACTGTTCGGCCGCCTCATCGTCTTCGACCGCAAGACGGCCTTCGTACCCGAACGCGGCGACACCTGGGGTGCGGTGGTGATCCGCGAACCCTCGGTCGTGCACTACCTCTGCGAGGTCTTCGAGCAGGCGTGGACGCAGGCCGCGCCCTTCTCCGACGCGGCGGCCGACGGCCTGGAACTGGTCGCCAAGGACATCCACCGGACCATCGTGCGGCTGCTCGCGGCCGGTCTGAAGGACGAGAGCATCGCCCGCCGGATCGGCATGTCGCTGCGGACCGCGAGAAAGCACATCGCCGACATCATGGAGTCGCTGGGCGCGGAGAGCCGCTTCCAGGCGGGCGTGCTCGCCGCACAGCAAGGCCTGCTCGACGACTCGCCGGGAAGCCCGGAGGCCGCGACGGGCGCGTGAGCTGCGGGAGTTCGGGCGACAGGCCGTCATCCGTCTCGGTACCGTGAACTCGGGACTACCGCAAACCCCCGCCCGTGCAGCAGAGTTCTGCGCACAACGCTCGCGGGGCGGGGCGATGGCGCCGCTCGCCCGGTGCGAGGCGGAGCGGGAGCGGACGTGGACAACGGATGGGCCTGGGTCGAGGACGGCGCCGGCCTGGATCTCTTCGTCAGGGACCTGGCCCTGTGCCTGTCGGTGCACCGCGACCGGAGCCCGGCCCTCGTGTGGCCGGACGGCGTCGACACCGTACTGGCCGGGATGCGCGGCGTGCCGCGGCAGCGGGCGGACGCCGAACTGCCCGGCGTGGCCGCCGGAACGGCTGATCTGACCACCGGGCTCGGGGAGTTGCTCGGCTGCCGCGTCGGCAGCCGCTACGTCACGCTGCCCACGGGCGCGGAGGGCCCGGCGACGGCCGCCACCGACCTCGTGGTGCTGCCCGTGCTCGGCGGCTGCGCGGGCCGGGTCGACCCCGCACCGCCCGGCCGCGCCCGCGCCGCGCTCACCCGCGCCCTGGAGGTACGGCTGCGCGTGGGCGAGGCCCTCTACGTGCCCCGGGGGTTCGGCTACACCCTCGCCGGGACCCGCTCACCCTGCACGCTGCTCGTCCTCGCGCTGCACCCGCCCTCCTGGTGACGGCGCGCGGGGCGCCTCCGTCATGCCTCGTGAGCGCCCCCGTGAGGACTCGGAAGGCGCCCCCCGTCACGGCTCGGAAGGCGCCTCCCGTCACGGCTCGGAGAGCGCCTCCGCGGCCGGTGCCTCCGCGACGCGCTCGCTCTGAAGGCCGGTGATGTGCTCGATCAGCCACAGCACCAGGGCCGCCGCGGCGAGGTTGGCCACCTGGGCCGCGGCGAGCAGCGGCGGCGACGTCCCCCCGGTCGCCTGGAGCGCCACACTGAGGACCATGTGCGCGGCCCACGCGACCCACCACAGGTTGACGACCGCCTCCGCGCGGCCCGCCGCGGTGTCGGCCGCGGCGCTCGCCCGCCGCAGTTCGAGGAGGAGCTGTCGCGGCATCCAGAGGTTGACCACCGGGATCAGCCAGCAGACGACGGCCCGGAAACCGGTTCCCTTGATGCTCTCGGGGGCCAGCGCGGCCGCGTTGTCGCGGCAGCGGGCGAACCACAGCAGGAACAGCACGATCGCCGCCATCAGGGCGTACGAGTACAGCAGCAGCGTGAGGCGGGGCTCGCCGGACGAGTCGTCACCGGAGAGCAGGCGGTGCTGGTGGAGGTAGACCGCGCGGCCGACCTCGGCGACCGCGGCGGCGGCCACCGCCACCTGGGCAAGGCGGGCGAGGAGCCGGGGACTCTGGATGGCGGGGTTGTTCACGTCGGGGGAACCTTCTTCTCGCATCCGGCGGGCGCCGGGGCGGTGCGGTGTGCACGGCAGGGAGGGGAGGGACGACAGAGACGGCGGAGACGGCAGAGATCTCGGGGACGGCAGGGGCGAGCGTGTGGATCGTAGGCCACGCCGAGGGGCACGGGCACGCCGAGCCCCGCGGCCGGGTCTCCCGCTCCGGTCGGCATCCCGACGCCGCCCGCCCGAAAGGGAGTTGGCTCTAGGCTGGACCCGTGCCGGGAGAACGACGGGAAGCTTCGCTGGAGCGCGCGCTGCGCCCGGTGTCGGATCGGTGGCGGGCCCGCGGCCCGCTCACGCAGGACATCATCCTCGCGCTGACCCTCGCGGCGGCGGCCTTCCTGCCGGGTCTCGCCGCCAACGGGATCGCGCTGGGCCTGCTGCCCCGTCGCCCGCTCGACGGCTGGGGGGTGTTCCTCGGGCTCGCCCAGTGTCTGCCCCTCGTGCTGCGCCGACGGCGGCCCGTGCTCTGCCTGGCCCTGGTGGCCGCCGCGTTCTCGGTGGACCAGCTCATCGGCTATCCGCCGTCATTCGGCAGCGAGGGTCTCGTGGTGGCCCTCTACTCGACCGGCTCCCGCGGCGGGCGGCACCGCACCGCGGCCGCCGTCACCGCGAGCACGGCGTACGCGGTCCTCGCGCTCGCCCTGCGGCTGCGCGGATCACCGGAACGCCCCATGGACTTCGTGACCTTCTGGATGGTGCTGGCGGGCTGCTGGGCGGCCGGTGCGTGGATACGCGGCCGGCAGGCGCGCGAGGAGGAACGGCGCCTGCACAGCGCGCAGTTGGCGGTGGCGGAGGAACGTGCGCGGATCGCCCGCGAGCTGCACGACGTCGTCACGCACCACGTCACCGCGATGGTGGTGCAGTCCGACGCGGCGCAGTTCCTGCTCCCGGACAGCCCGGACCGGGCGACCGAGGGGCTTGCCGCGATCGGCCGCACAGGCCGCCGCGCACTGGTCGAACTGCGCTGTCTGCTCGACGTGTTGGACACCCCCACCGGACGCGGCCCCGCGCCGACCGGACCGGTGCCGGGCAACCCCGCGGACCTCGTGGAGGCGACCCGGGCCGCCGGTCAGCCCGTGGAGTTCGTCGAGGAGGGCGAACCCCGTGCCGAGCACGGCGGCTTGACCGCGGCCGCCTACCGCGTGGTCCAGGAGGCGCTGACCAACGCCGTGAAGCACGCGCCCGGCCGGCCCACCGAGGTGCGCATCCGCTACGACGCCGACGGGATCGAGATCGACGTGAGCAACGAGGGCGCGCTCACCACGCCGGCACCCCAACCCGCACCCACATCCGCCCACGCCCATGCATCCACGCCCGCACCCACATCCGCCCACGCCCATGCCCCCGCATCCACGCCCACCCCCGCCGGCGGCGGCCGCGGTCTCGCCGGACTGCGCGAGCGCGTCGCCGTACTCGACGGAGAACTCACCGCGGGCCCCCGTCCAGGCGGTGGCTTCCGGCTGCACACCCGGCTGCCGCTGGGGCAGGACCGGTGACCGGCGCGCCCACCACCCCGATCCGGGTCCTGGTCTGCGACGACCAGGCGATGGTGCGCGCGGGCTTCGCCACGATCCTCGGCGCGCAGCCGGGCATCGAGGTCGTCGGCGAGGCCGGGGACGGCCGGGAGGCCGTGGACCTGGCCGCGGCCGCGCGCCCGGACGTCGTCGTCATGGACGTACGGATGCCGAGGCTGGACGGGATCGAGGCCACCCGGCTGCTCGCCGGGCCTGGTGTCACGGACCCGGTGAAGGTGCTCGTCGTGACGACCTTCAACCTCGACGAGTACGTCTACGAGGCGCTGCGGGCCGGTGCCAGCGGCTTTCTGCTCAAGGACGCCGGCCCCGCCGAACTCGTCGGCGCCGTAAGGACGGTGGCCGCGGGGGAGGCCCTGCTCGCGCCCGCCGTGACACGGCGTCTGGTCGGCAGCTTCGCCTCCCGGGTGAGCCCGCCCGCACCTGCCCCGGCCGGGCCCGCCCACGCCGACCGGACCGCGCCGGAGGGGGCCGCGCTCGCCGCGCTGTCGCCCCGCGAGACCGAGGTGCTGCGGCTGATCGCCGTCGGCCTGTCGAACGCGGAGATCGCCGCGGCGATGGTGCTCAGCCCGGAGACCGTGAAGACGTACGTGTCCCGCATCCTGACCAAGCTCGATCTGCGGGACCGGGTGCAGGCGGTGGTCCTCGCCTACCGCACCGGGCTGGCGGACGGCGGGAGTTGACGGCGGACAAGGGTCCCGGTCAGGGGGACCCGGACCGCGGGTGTCCCCCGTGCGAGCTACAGCGCACTGCCCACCCCGGGGGGCGGCGCGGCGGTGCCGTGGGCTCGTAGCGTGCGGATGCACCGCGCGCCCGCCCCAGCGGGCCGCACTTCCGAGGAAGGACCCGTCATCGTGTCGGACCCCGTCGCCGTGTCAGCCGCACCGCACACCCCGCCCCTCCGCACGGCCCGCATACGGCGCTGGGCGGCCGTCGTCGTCGCGGCGAACATCGCCTTCGTGGCGTCCTGGCTGCTCGCCGCGTCCTGGCAGGGGGCGCGCTACAGCGTGACCGCCCACACCATCAGCGACATGTACGCCGAGCACGCACCCGGCGGCGCCTTCCTCGTCGTCGTGATCACCCTGTGCGGCGCCGCGACCCTGCTGTTCGTCCGCCTGTCGGTCTGGCCGGCGCTGCGGGCAGCCGGCCGTCCCGCCCTCGTGGGCACGATCCTGCTCGCGACCTCGATCTACGGCCTCGGCGACCTGCTCACCCCGTTCGAGCGCGAGGCGTGCCGTCAGGCGGACGCCGGGTGCAGCGCTTCCGACCAGCTCGCCAACGCGGGCGGCACGCTCGACAACGTGCTGAGCACGGCCGGGGTGTTCTCGCTGATCGCGGCCGGTTTCTTCCTGGCCGCGGCGATGCGGCGACTGCCCGCCTGGCAGGACTGGGCCCGCCCCACCCGGTGGGTGGCGACGGGCCTGTTCGCGCTGCTCCTCCTCGACGGACTGTCGAACGCCGTCGAGCTGGACGGACTCGCCGAGCGCCTGCTCGCCGCGGCGGGCGCCGCGGCCTTCTGCGCGCTGGCCGTCGGCATCCGCCGCCGTACGGCCGGCACCCGCTGACCTCGTGGGCCGGCGGCTTCCGCCGGGCGCCTCAGCCCGTCTTGCGGCCCCAGCGTGTCCCGACCGTCGCCCATTCCTCGGCCCACTGCTGCATCCGCCGGTGATCCAGCCGGGCCCGTGCGATCCGGGCCAGGCCGAACACCACGGCGATGGTCGCCGCGGCGGACCAGACCCCGCCGAGCGCGGACTGGATCGCCGCGTCGCCGGGAGAGGAGGGCTTGGCCGTGAGGTTCCCGTGTGCGTCCGTCCACACGGTCACATGGGAACCGGGCGCGGCGGCCGCGGGCACCTCGACCCGGCCGTTGTGCGCTGTACCGTGCGTGTCGGTCCAGTTCACCGAGGCCCAGACCACCGCTCCGCTCGCCGACTGGGCGGACCGCTTGGCCGCGTCCTTGGCGATCACGGCCGAGACGGCGTGACTCTCGGTGCGGGCGCGATCGAAGCTGTGCTCCATCGCGCCCGCCGTGAGCATCCCCGCGAACACTGCACCGGCCAAGGCGAGCAGGCAGGCCACCGCCACGATCCAGCCCTCGACGACGTCACTGCGCCGCCGCAGTGGATTGCGCCGCCACCGCCACAGCCAGACTCCCGTACGACGTGCCATTTTCGACACCCCCTCGTGAGTACCGACGGCCCTCAGTGACCAGTGTGCGCCTCCCGGCGATCAATGGCTTCCGCATGGTGCCGCTGGGATCCGATTACTCCCGGTCGGGGGCCGGGACACGGCCCGGCTCCTGAAGTTCGTCCCCGGGCTTGGGCAGGTAGGGCGTGATGACCAGCCGGTAGACGGCGGCACCGATCACACCGCCGATGAACGGTCCGACGATGGGCACCCAGAAATACAGATTGCCGTACTGGTCCCGCCAGGCCGTGCCGTATCCGGTCAGATAACTCGCCAGCCGGGGGCCGAAGTCACGGGCGGGGTTGATCGCGTACCCGGCGTCGGCGCCCCAGGCCATGCCGATCGCCACCACCAGGAACCCGATGATCAGCGGGGCCAGGTTGGCGCCGGGCGGGGTGTTGAGAAGGTCCGTGATGGCGAAGATCAGCATCAGCAGGATCGCCGTGCCGATGATCTGGTCGCGCAGAGCTCCCCACTCGCTGATCGGCAGCGCTCCGTTGCCGGGCAGCGTCGAGAAGACTCCCTGGGTCTTGATGGTGTGACCCGGGTCGGCCTTGGCCAGCACCTCGCTGTAGTTCCAGCGGACCAGCAGCGCCGCGACGAACGCGCCGATCGTCTGGGCCACGCAGTAAGGGGCGACCTTCTTCCAGGAGAAACCCTTGAACGTGGCCAGGGCGACGGTGACCGCCGGGTTGAGATGAGCGCCGCTGGTGCGTGCGGCTACATACACACCGAGGGTCACACCGAAGCCCCAGGCCCAGGTGATGCTGTCGTGATCTCCGATCCCCGCGGCGACGACCTGGGCCACCACGCCGACGCCGAAGAGGATCAGAACCATGGTGCCCAGGAACTCCGCGAGGAGCTCGCCGATCAGTTGCCGTCTGGGCGTCCCGCCTGCCATGTGGCACCGCCTTCCACTTGTTAGAGGATGGGCGCATTGGCTACGAGTCTGCTGATTTGATGCTGGACGTCCAGAGGTGCGGCGTCAACTGGAGCGAACTCAGCCGGCGTGGAGCGCGTCGCGCAGCACCGCCACGGCCTGAGCGATCGCGCCGCCGGCCGCGTGGGTCACGCGCAGGGCGTCGAGCATGACGAAGTCGTGGATCACGCCCTGGTAGCGCACGGCCACGACGGGTACGCCCGCCTCGCGCAGCCTGGCCGCGTACGCCTCGCCCTCGTCGCGCAGGACATCGGCCTCGGCGGTGACGACCAGCGCCGGGGGCAGTCCGGTGAGCTGCTCGGTGGTGGCGCGCAGCGGGGAGGCGGTGATCTCGGCGCGGGCCGCGGGGTCGGTCGTGTACTGGTCCCAGAACCACTGCATCGCGTCGCGGCGCAGGAAGTAGCCGGTGGCGAACTCGTGGTAGGAGCCGGTGTCGAAGCTCGCGTCGGTCACCGGGTAGAACAGCACCTGCTGCACCAGCGGCACGTCGCCGCGTTCCTTGGCCATGAGGGTGAGCGCGGCGCTCATGTTGCCGCCGACGGAGTCGCCGGCCACCGCCAGCCGGCCGCCGTCCAGGCCGTGCGCGTCGCCCTCGGTGACGATCCACCGGGCCACGGCGTAGTTCTGCTCGATGGCGACGGGGTAGCGGGCCTCGGGGGAGAGGTCGTACTCGGGGAAGACGACCGCGGCGCCCGCGCCGACGGCGAGTTCGCGCACCAGGCGGTCGTGGGTGTGGGCGTTGCCGAACACCCAGCCCGCGCCGTGGATGTAGAGGATCACCGGGAGGCTCCCGGTGGTGCCGGCGGGCTTGACGACGCGGACGCGGACGCTGCCGGTGGGGCCGCCGGCGACGGTGATCCACTCCTCGTCGACGGCGGGCTTCTCGATCTCGCCGGACTGCACCTCGTCGACGGTCTTGCGGCCCTCGACCGGGCCGAGGTCGAAGAGGTAGGGCGGATGCGCGGTGGCGTCGGCGAACGCCTGGGCGGCGGGTTCGAGGACGGGGCGCCGGGTGGTGTCGTCGGTCATGACGGTTCTCCTCGCGTCGGGCGCCGCGCGGGGCAGGCGGGGTGGGGCCTGCGCCGGAGGCGGCGGCACGGACGTAACAGTAGCGCTCGATTAAGTCGTGCACAACTTATTCGTGTTCGATGGAGTCGGAGAGACTCGAAACGGTAGGCTGGCCCCGTTGCCCGGTGAGCCGCGCCGGGGCAACGGGAGGATGACATGACCGCGAACGACTCCGAGCCGACCGCCGGACGCTCCCTGCTCCTTCAGGACCAGCTCTGCTTCGCCCTCTACGCCGCCTCCCGCGCGGTCACCGCCCGCTACCGGCCGCTCCTGGACGCGCTCGGGCTGACCTATCCGCAGTACCTGGTGATGCTGGTGCTCTGGGAGCGGGACGCCGTCTCCGTGCGCGAGGTGGGCGCCGCCCTCCAGCTGGAGTCCAGCACCCTCTCTCCGCTGCTCAAGCGCCTGGAGGCGAGCGGCCTGCTCAGCCGTGAGCGCCGCGCGGACGACGAGCGCTCCGTCGCCATCCGCCTCACCGAGGCCGGCGCCGCCCTCCGGGAACGGGCCCGCGCGGTCCCCTGCGCGATCGGCGACGCCATGGGACTGACGGCCGAACAGGACACCGCGGCGAAGGAGTTGCTGCGACTCGTCACCGCCAACGTGTCCACGGGCTGACACTGCTGTTCAATGCGGCCATGATCTACCACGTCGTGCCCCTCGCCGAATGGGCCGCCGCCCCCGACCGCCCGTACGCCCCCGCCTCCCTCGAGGAGGAGGGCTTCGTGCACTGCTCGCCCGACACCGAGGTGACGCTCGCCGTCGTCAACGCGTTCTACCGGGACGCGCCCCGGCCGCTGCTCGCGCTGCTCCTGGACGAGGAGCGGCTCACCGCTCAGTGCGTCTGGGAGGAGGCCGCGCCCGTGCCGCCGCCCGGGGTCGCGGCGGGCGCCCTGTTCCCCCATGTCCTCGGTCCCGTCAACCGTGACGCGGTCGTCCGCATCCAGGAGGTCCAGTGGGGCGCGGACGGACGCGCCGTCGCCCTGCGGGACGCCGGGTGACGGCGTGGGGGCGGACGAACAGGCCGACAGGCACCGTCGTATGATCGCCAGGTCGGCCAACTTGCCTTTCCTCGCTGGAGTTTCGTCCAGCGGGCCGGTCGGTGCGCCCCGGTGAATCCCGCACTGTGTGCTCAACTGGTGCAGGATTGACGGGGGTTGTGAAAGGTGACAAGAATTCCGCTTGCTACGCCGTGCCTGCGGCGGCCGTGTGCGTCACATCGGCCGAGGCGCGCGAAGCTGCGCGCGTGACCTCGCCGCACACGTCCCCCTGGCGTCTGCCCCGTGACGGTCGCACGCGCTCTGCCACCTCCCACACCACCTTGACAGAGGCACATCTTGTCGCGTTCGCAACAGACCAGAACCCTCTCCGCGCTCGCCGTGACCGCTCTGGCCGGCGCCGCCATACCCCTGCTCGGGGCGGCCCAGGCAAGCGCCGAGACGTCCGGCGGCTGCCAGTCCGCCACCGTCCAGTACCGCTTGGTCGACTCCGACGGAAAGGTCGTCGGCCAGGACTGGACCTCGCAGGGCGGCTTCCACGCCTGGGACACCGTGCCCGGCACCGTCGAGGTCCGGCTGGCCCCCGGCCAGACCGTCGCCGACGGCTGCACCTACCCCGTCTCCCTCGCCGAGTACACCACCGAGGGCCCCAACTGGAACACCTCCGGCCACCAGACCCTGGTCGACAAGGCCACCGTCCGGCTCACCTCCGCGGACGTCGCCGGCAACGACGACTCCGGGCACACCTGGCAGAAGCTGTCCGTCAAGTCCCCCGACTGCTACGGCCAGATCGACCTCTACGGTGACGACGTCACCTACGACGGCAAGACGGGCGACGGCCACGGCCCGGCGCCCTCCCAGCCCGACAACGTCCTGACCCCCTACCACCTCATCGCGGCCTGGAACGGCGGCGACAAGGCGTGCACGACCGGCGCCTCCGACTCCCCGAGCCCCAGCGCGTCGGAGTCGACCCCCGGCGGCGCGTCGGCGACGCCCACCACCGAGGCCCCGTCCACCCCGGCGACGGCCTCCAAGACGCCCACGCCGGTCTCGACGCCGACGACCACCTCCAAGGTGCCGCCGCTCGACTCGACGCCGTCGGCCAGCCCGTCGCCCTCCGCGAACGGTGGCAGCAAGCCGCTCGCCGAGACCGGCGCCGGCGCCCCGCTCGGCCTGATCGGGGGCGTCGCGGGAGCCGTCGTCGTCGCCGGTGCGGGCGCCGTGTGGATGTCCACCCGCAAGCGCCGCGCCTGACCGAACTCCCGGGTCCGCGCCGCCGAAGCGGCGGCGCGGACCCGGGATGCCGTCCGGCGCGGTCCGCTATCGCGCCGCGCGGCGTGCGTGCAGCACGTTCCCGTCCAACGGCAGCGGCGTACGGCCCATGAGCACGAGCCCCGCGGAGCCGAGCAGGCGCGCGAAGTGCTCGTAACGCCGTTCCCGGCCACCGACGTTGCACATCATGTGCAGATCCCACGCGGTGGCCAGCGAGGCCGAGCCGTCGCTCGGCAGCACCCGCTCCACGATCAGCAGGTCGGCGTGGCCGGGCATCGCCCGCGCGACGTGGCGCAGGATCTCCCGGCAGCGGTCGTCGTCCCAGTCGTGCAGCACACGGGAGAGGACGTAGACGTCCCCGCCTGGCGGTACGTCCGCGAAGTCGCCCGCCACCGTGGCGCATCGGTCACCCACGCCCGCCGCGTCGAGCGACCTGCGCGCGGACTCGACGACGTGCGGGCGCTCCAACAGCACCCCGCGCAGACCCGGATGGGCGGCGAGGACACGGCCGAGCAGTTCCCCGTTGCCGCCCGCGACGTCGACGACCGTGCGCGGACCGGGCCCCTCGGCCGCGGCCACCAGAGCCGGGTGCGCGGGCAGCGGTTCGAACATGGGGGAACTCGCCGCCATGGACTCGTCGAAGAGCGCGGCCAGTTCGGGGTGGCGGGCGAAGTGGTCGAAGTGGTTCTCGCCGAAGCGGTGCTCGAAGGCGACCTGCCCGGTGCGCACGGTGTGCCCGAGCCCGGCGAAGGACTCGTAGAACGGCCCGCCGTACAGCAGCGCCAGGGGCCGCATCGACCCCGGCGCGTCAGCCCGCAGCAGCGCCCCGGTCCCCGTGAGACGGAAACCGTCGTGCTCCTCCACCACCATGCCCAGCATCGCGAGATGGCGCAGCAGCGTGGCGAGGTGGTCCGGGACGGCGCCCACCTCCCGCGCCAGCGCCGCGACTCCGGTCGCGGTGTCCTCCGACAGGGCGTCGGGCAGGCGCAGTTGCGCGCAGGCGGCCAGAGCCTGCGTGGTCCAGGCTCCGGTCAGCAGCCGAAGGAGGGCTTCCGCGGGCATGCGCGCCCGGTGCTCGTCGAGATGGGCGGCCAGCACGTCCTGGTGGTCGCCGGGAACGTACAACTCCACCCGCCCGTAACCGGACTTGGAGTCGGCGGGCGCCGTGAAGTAGAAGACGGTGCCGTCCTCGTGCGGGTTGTAGCCGCCGCCGTCCGGCAGCGCGCCGTGCGCGGCGAACAGTGCGCACAGCCCGCGCAGCGTCAGCGGGTCGGGCCGGTCGACCTCGAACGCGAGATGCGACTCGTGCTGCCGGGCGCGTTCCCGCTCGGCGACCGGGGCGAGCGGCGAGCCGGGTGGCACGGCCAGCGCGAACACCTCGACCGTGCGCGGCGATCCGTCCGGGCCGACCACCGCGGGGCGCAGGATCCCCACGTCGAGTTCCGAGGCCGCGCGCCCGTGCCGCGCGGCCAGCCGGTCCCGGACGACGACACTCGGCCGTACCGGAGTGTCGGCAGACAGCCCGCAGTCGGCGAGCGCGGCGCGCAGCGCCCCCTGATCGGGCGGGCAGAGAAGCACCGCGGCGTGCGCGAAGCGGCAGCGGTCGGTGAGCATCCGCAGCTCCGGGCCGTCGAGGCCCGGCAGCAGGAGGGAGAGCAGGGTGGCACTGTCCTGCTCGCGGACGAAGTCGACCGTCGCGCGCAGACGCGCGGTGTCGCCTGCCATCGTGGTCATCATCGAGGGGGGATCCTCATTTCGGTACGGGGAGGGGACGAGCGCGGCCGTGCGCGCGCACCGGCGGAAGGCACGGTGGCGTGCCGCCGGCCGGAGGGAGGGCACGACTCGGTGCCCGAGTACGTCCGCAGGCGTGCTGTTCGCGGTCACACACCGACGTAGTGCTCGGCGAACCAGTCCTGCTGACTGCGCGAGGTGCGCAGGGAATCGATGCGGGCCCGCCGCAGGGAATCGTGGAACGACGCCTCGCCACCGGCGCCGGAGGGGCTGTGCAGCAGCCGGATCATCCACTGCGAGAACTCCTGCGCCCGCCAGATGTGGGTCAGGCAGCGCGCGGAGTAGCGGTCGAGACCCACGCTGTCACCGTGGGTGAGATCGTCGATCAGGGCCTCGGCCAGGATCTCCGCCTCCAGCACCGCGAGGTTCGCCCCCTTGGCCGCGGACGGACTGATCAGCCCGGCCGCGTCGCCCGCGAGCAGGAGCGACCCGTGGCGCAGCGGTTCGAGCACGTCGGACCGGAGATCGACGACCTGGCGCCCGACGATACGGCCGCGGCGCAGCGGGCCGTGCTCGGCGGCGCGCATCCGCAGCTCCAGCTCGTCCCAGATCCGCTCCTCGGACCAGGCGTCGGCCGGGCGGCCGGGGGCGTACTGGAGGTAGTAGCGGGTGATCTCGGGAGTGCGGGCCATGTGCCCGGCGAAGCCGCGCGTGTGCGTCGCGTAGCCGACCGCGTCCAGGCTCGGCGGTGCCTCGGCGAGCAGGCCGAGCCAGGAGACGCCGTGGTCGCGGTGGTGGCGGACCGCGCCGGGCGGCAGCGAGCGCCGGGCGGCGCCGTGCTGTCCGTCGCATCCGGCGACGTAGCGGGACCGCCACCGGCCGGGGCGTCCCTCCGCGTCGCGCACGGCGACCTCGGGCCGCGGCCCGTCCGCGTCCCGTACGGCCACCGCCTCGGTCTCGAAGCGGATCCGCCCGCCGGCCGCCAGGTACCGCCCCAGCAGGTCCGCTACCAGGTCCTGCTGCGGGTAGACGGTGTGCCGCTCGCCCCGGCCGAGGGCGCCGTAGTCCAGCACGAAGCGGCCGTCGTCGGTGCGGAACTCGCAGGTGGCGTGGGGCCGGCCGTGCCGGCGCAGGCCCTCGGCGAGGCCGTGCCGCTCCAGGATCCGCACGGTGTGCGCGGCGAGGAACCCGGCCCGCGCGCGGGTGCGGACCCGGTCGCGGCTCGCGCGCTCCAGGACGACGCAGTCGATCCCGGCCGCGACGAGCAGATTGCCGAGCACGAGCCCGGCCGGCCCGGCGCCGAGGATCACGACGTCGGCGACCTCGGGGTCGGAGCCCGGGGTGGAGGTGAAAGTGGAGGTGGACGTGGGGGAGCCGTCGTCGGCAGCCCGGAGATGGTGGCCTTCCGTCACGGAAGTGGATCTTAATCACCGGAAAATACGTGAACCGGCAGCAGTCACCCGAATGCCGCACCGCGGAGAAAAACGCTTCTCCGCGGCGCGGCGGGGAGGGTCCGGCCGGGCGAGGTCAGCTCCAGAGCGGCAGCGTCAGCACGCGGGGGAAACCGGGGGGCTTTCCGTGCGTGTAGGTGAGCGTGAGCTGCTTGTACTGGAGCTCCCTGGGGTGCGCCTTCCACGGCCGCGGGCTGTCGAGCCGCACCGACACCGGGTAGGAGTGGAACTTGCCCGCCGCACAGTAGGGCTTGCAGTCGTTCACCACGTTCACGCCCGACCCCGACGCCGAGTACCGGCCCCAGTGCGACCAGTGCAGGGAGCCGAGGCGGCTGTTTCCGTCGCCGCAGGCCAGGATGAACTGGGCCGGCTTGACCTTCGGGTGGAAGGCGCAGTCCACGAGCACGGTCGGGCCGCTCTGCCGGGCCGCGGGGTGCGCCGCGGGCACGGTTCGCGTCGCCGCCGGCGCGGCCGTCGTCATGGCTGCCGTCAGCAGCGCCGTGGTGGTGAGGGCGACGGCGGTCGCCAGAGTGCGTCGTGACATAGGTGCTCCCGGCCGCTTGATGTCCGCTTGGCGGCTTTTCAACTGAAACGCTAAAGGTTCGAGACGGTCAACACCACCCGTACGGCGCAACAGGTTCAAAACGCCCGGCGCACGCCGGATCCCCTCACGCCCGCATGCGGGGAGGTGAGCGGCGGGCGAGAGGCGGTCGTGAGGCGTGCGAGAGGAGGGCGCGCGGCAGGCGTGGCGGGCATGAGGCGGGCGGTCACGGGGGTGTCTCGATCGCCGCCGGGGCCGATCTTTCGATCGGCCGGGCCATCGGCGACAATCATGGGAATACGGCACCGGCTCGCCGGTTGAGCGACCCGGCAGAAGGAGTACTCCCGTGCACACCTGCGTGGACGGCCCGATCGCGGTCGTCCTGACGGCATGCGGCCCGTTATCCCGGCGCTCGCCCGATCCTCCCCTGCACCCCCTCATCATGCTGCCGGAGCGGCTTCTGGCGCCTGCGCCGTCGGCGCAGGCGCCAGAAGCCGCCCTGGACGAGTGGGAGCGGGCGGCGGTGGCCTACCGCGCCATCTGGCAGGGGGCCGTCGCCCTGCGGCCGGTACCGGGCTGGTCCGGCCGACTCGACCTGCCGTCGGGCGCGTTGCTGATCCGCCGCCCCGACCGGCAGATCCTCTACCAGGGCACGATGGAGACAAGCAGCCGTTGGCGCGCGGCAGTTCGCAGCGGCGGCGCCGCCGGCCTGATCATCGCGCCGTGGCAGTCGATGGCCGAGACGGACCTCATCTTCGACGACCGCGTCCGCTGCGTCCCGATCGCCTTCGACGGCGCCTGAGCATCCGTCAGGTCAGACCGGCGGCCTCCCGCTCCTCCTGGCTGAGGGGCGGGCCGGCCAGCGGACCCTTCCGGCTGCCGAAGAAGATGTTCCACAGCATGTCGGGGCCGAAGAGGCGGGCCGGAGACGTCTTCAGACTCATGACGTCCAGCAGCCCCCGCAGCGCCCGCGGGTTCTCCGAACCCGCCGCGACCGCGCGGTCGACGTACGACGACAGCGCGCGCTCGAGGGCCGTGGGGGGCTGTTCGGCCGCTCCGGGGTAGAAGGAGTCCTGGCCGACCGCGAGGTTCCAGGCGTGCGAGACGGGCTTGGCGGCCGCCTGCTGGATACGCCGTCCGTTGCCGGTGGCGAGCGGGCCGTGCCGGTCGAGGACCTTGCGCAGGGCGATCACGCTCTGGGCGGCCACCGACAGGCCGTGGCCGTAGACGGGGTTGTAGCCCGCCACGGCGTCGCCGAGCACGGCGAAACCCTCCGGCCAACTGGAGGCGTTCTCGTAGTACCGCCGCCGGTTGGCGGTGCTCCGGCTCAGGACCGGGTCGGTGAGCGGAGTGGCCCGTCCGATGAGCTCCCCGATGATGGGGTCCTTCAGGCCCGTGAGGGCGAAGGTCCGGAACGCGTCGGGATCGGCGGTGGGTTCACCGCCGCGCGTCCCGGAGAGGGTCACCAGCCAGCGGCCGTCCTCGATCGGCACGATGATGCCGCCCTGGCCGGGAGCGCTGCGCGGATCGGCCTGCACGTTGACGACCGGGTAGCGCATCGACCTGGTCTTGTGGGGTGCCTCGTACATGCGGCTGGCGTAGACGACACCGGCGTCCACGGTCCGTTCGAGGACCGGGGCGTGGCCCAGCTCGACCAGCCAGGTGCCGGAGCGGGAGCCGCGGCCGCCGGCGTCGATGACGAGGTCCGCCGCGAGCGTGCCGGCCGTGCCGTCGCCGGCGGACACCCGGACACCGGTCACGCGCTCCTTGGTGCCGAGCAGACCGTCGACCGCCGTCGCGTCCATGACCTTGATGCCCGGGCGGCCCAGCACCTCGCCGCGGATGACCGCGTCGAGGAGATCCCGGCTGCAGGTGATCACGGGGTGACGGGAGTGGCCGAACCTGCGGAACCACTGGCCCGAGGGGGCCTTGCTGACGAGATCCGTCATGACGTCGATGCGCTCGGCGCCCGCGCGCACGAGGGCCCCGGTGATGTCCGGCAGGATGTCGTCGAGGGCGTCGACCCCACCGGACCACAGCAGATGGGCGTGCTGGGCCTGCGGTACTCCCTTGCGTCGTTCGGCTCCCGAGGGTGTGCGGTCGCGTTCGACGACGGTCACTTCGTCGAAGCGTGTGGCGAGGACCGAGGCCGCGAGCATCCCAGTGGTGCTGCCGCCGATGACGACGGCGGATCTGGGGCGGTCGTGAAGTCCGTCAGACATGGGAGGCAAGACCTTCCGAGGCGGCCGCCTGCCGGCGGAACGGGTCGATCGTGTGGGAGTGGGCCCGCAGGGCGTGGGCCACGGCCTCCAGGTCGCTGTCGGGCAGGAGTCCCTCTTCGCGATGCCTGGCGTCCTTGGCCGCGTCGTCGGCCGACTGGTGGTTCACGGCCTGGTGGTTCACGGCCTGGTGGTTCACGGCCTGGTGGTTCAGGGGTTGGTGGTCGAGGGATGGGTGGTTCACGGCCTGGTGTTCGAGGGGCTTGGGGTTCATGTCCTGGTGGTTCACGGCCCGATGGCTCAGGGCCTGGTGGTTCACGGCCCGGTTGTTCAGGAGGTCGACGGCGACCAGGATGTCCACCGCACCGGCGATGCCCCGGGCGTCCCACTCGGAGTGCCCGGCGGCCAGGGCGTCGCGGTAGGCCGTGTCCCGGCGGGCGCCGTTCAACTGCGGGGAGATGCGCAGCAGTCCGTCGTTGATGTGCGCCTTGCGCTGTTCGAGCTTGAGCGAGGCGCCGCTGATCCGGCCGGTGGCCGGGGGCTTGCAGACCGTCGCCATCAGGCTCCAGAGCGGCTCCAGCCTGCGGTGACTGCGGCGCTCGCTCCAGTACGTCTCCACCACGGGTCCGGCCTGCCCCGCGATGAAGCCGACGGCGACGAGGACGGCCTCGGCGATGGCCCACGGCGGAGCCACGTACGTGGACAGCCAGTCCAGGTCGTGGCCGGTCCAGCGCGCCACGACCGCGATGATCTTGCAGACGTCGAAGACGAAGCCGAGGGCGTAGGCCGTCTGCAGCGACACCACGGCCCGCCGCAGCCACTTGTTGTGGGTGAGCTCCTTGAACCAGGCCCACAGGATGGCGGCGGCGACCACGGCGGACATCATGTGGGCGACGAGGTAGAGCATCGTGTGCTCGCGCATCCACGGCGTGTTCGCGTAGTAGGTGTCGAGGTCACGGAGCCGCTCGACGCGCGGGTGGCCCAGGGCGAACGTCACCCACAGGCCGAGGATGATGAAGCCGTAGACGATCCAGACCATCCGCGTGCGCCGCGCGCGGGCCGGTGAGGGCGGCTCCCGCCACACGATGATGAGCCACAGACAGGCCCCGCAGTACGCCGACAGCAGCGAGTAGACCCACACACCGGCGAAGTTGGGCACGCCGGTGATCTCGTTGATGCGGTGCAGATTGCTCGGGGGCAGCGAGGCGAAGACGACGGCACCGATGGCGAGCAGCAGGGCGGTGGCGCGCAGAATCGGATCGCGCCAGGCCCGCCTCAGCACCGGCAGTTTGATGACGAACGCGGTGCCGAGCAGGCCCGCGGGGATGGCGTAGGCGAGAAAGGAGCCGGTTATGTCGTGGGGCATCACAGGCCGCCGAGGGGGCCCAGTGACGACGACAGCCGGTCCGAGAGCGTCTGCTGTGCCAGCGGGTCCCTTCCGGCCTGCGGGCCTACCAGTTTCGGAAACTTCGACGCCAGGTGGAGACCGACCTGCTCGGCCTCCCATTCGGCGGCCGGGTCGAGCGCGTCGGCCGACCGCGTGGCCATGGCGATGACCTCGTCCCAGGGGATGTCGTCGTCGGCCTGGTCCAGCAGCCGGCGCGCGGCGGTGGGCAGGCTTCCGGGGTAGTGCACGTTGAGCGTCCGGTAGTAGCAGTGGCCGTACTCGTGTCCGGCGATCACGAACTGGTGCTTCGGAGGGGCGTTCCGCTCGACGACGACGATGTACTCGTCGTCCTTGGCCAGAGTGATCCCCGATACGTCCATGCCGACGGGGAACTCCACGAACTTCAGCCGGATCGGCCGGTCCAGCTGGGGGCTGAGGGTGGTGCACACGGCCTGCAGGACGTCTCGCGGGTTCGACGCCCGGGGCAGTGTCGGCGCGGTACTGCGTAACAGCCGGTCGATGAAGGCCTTCGGCTTTCTCTGGCTCATTCGTCGTCTCCCAGGGCGAGGATCAGCAGCGCGGCCATCTGGCTGGAGGAGGGGCGCTTGGTCCCCCGGAAGGCGACCGTCTGGGGGTCGACCTGAAGCTGCTGCATCAGGGCACGCAGCTGCTCGTCCTCGGGGAGGTCGCGGAAGCGGCGCAGGACGGCCTGCAGGGTCTCGGCCGCGTCGGCCTCGGGCGGCGGCCCGGACTCCGGTAAGGCAGGGGGGCACAGTTCCCGCAGCACCGGCGCCAGGGCGAGATCGAGGGCCTCGGCCGCGGTCAGGGTGAAGAAGCCGCGCCCGACGTCGAAGAACCGCTCCAGCTCGTACAGGGCGCGCACGTTGGGCAGATTCCGCCCCGTGCACAGGGCCGCCGCCCACTTCTCGGAGATCTTCAGATGCCGTGCCAGTTCCTTGCGGACGGCGCCCTCGGTCTGTGCCGTCTCCTTCACATGAAGGTCGAAGACCTGCTTGATGCGCCGGGCGACCCGTTCCTCCAGCGTCTTCGGCTCCCGCACGGTCCTGCCTTCGAGCAGGGACCGCACCTGGTGCGGCGTCAGGGCCGAGCGTCGGGCGAGGTCCGCGACGTCGAGCGCCTTGAGCGGCTCACCCGGGTGGCCGAGCCGGTCCAGGGTCGCGAGCGTCGCCTCGGGCAGCGGCTGGGACGACGGCGGCAAGTGGCTCACGGACAGACCTCCTGTCTTCCGAGGGGGCGAGGCACGGACAGACCTTATTGCCTTGCCTGTTCGGGTGCCAGCGCCGCGAGCGGGAACGATCGTTCCTTGCCGCCGGGAACGAACGATCGTCGGAGCGCGGGGTGTTCGGCGGACTCCCGGGACCGGGTTCCCCCCGGCTCCCTGAAACCGTGCCCCGCGGTCACCTGGCGTCCTTACGGAGGTCCCGGCCGATCGCCCAAGCGTTCCGGCCGACGGCCCAAGCGTCCCAGCCGACCGCCCAAGCGTCCCGGCCGACCGCCCGCGTGCCGAGCCGGCCGGAGGACCGGCCGATCGCCCACGCGTCTTGCCGACCGCCCCCGACCGCCCCCGTGTGGCGCCGGCCCGAGGCCCCGCCCGAGGTCACCCGGCGCGGCGCGCCCCCTCGGCCTCGGCTACCGTCGTGCGCACGGCCGTACCACCCCCGAGTCCCCGACAGGAGCCCCGTGAGCTACGACGTCTCCGCCGTTCGCGCCCAGTTCCCCGCCCTGACCGCGGGCATCGCCCACTTCGACGGGCCCGGCGGCACGCAGACCCCGCTGTCCGTCGTCCGGGCCGTCTCCGATGCCATGTCGCGGCCCCTGTCGAACCGTGGCCACGAGGTCGCGGGGGAGCGCAACGCGGACGCGATCGTCACCGAGGCCCGCGGGGCCGTCGCGGACCTGCTCGCCGCCGACCCGGCGGGGATCGTCTTCGGCCGCAGTGCCACCCAGCTCGCCTACGACTTCTCCCGCACCCTCGCCAAGGACTGGTCGCCCGGTGACGAGGTGGTCGTCACCCGGCTCGACCACGACGCCAACATCCGCCCCTGGGTGCAGGCCGCCGAACAGGCCGGCGCCACGGTCCGGTGGGCCGACTTCGACCCGGCGACCGGCGAGTTGACCGCCGACGACATCCGCGCCGTGCTCGGCGAACGCACCCGGCTGGTCGCCGTGACCGCCGCCTCCAACCTGATCGGCACCCGCCCACCGGTCCGGGAGATCTCCCGCCTGGTCCACGACGCGGGTGCCCTGCTGTACGTCGACGGGGTCCACCACGCGGCCCACGCCTCGGTCGACATCGGCGCGTTGGGCGCCGACTTCTACGCCTGCTCCGCCTACAAGTTCCTCGGCCCGCACCACGGCGTCCTCGCCGCCGCGCCGGAGCTGCTGGCCACCCTCCACCCGGACAAGCTGCTCCCCTCCACCGACGCCGTCCCCGAGCGCTTCGAACTCGGCACCCTGCCCTATGAGTTCCTCGCCGGAACGCGCGCCGCCGTCGACTTCCTCGCCGGACTGGACGCCGACGCCACCGGCTCGCGCCGCGCGCGCCTCGTCGCGGGCTCCGCCGCGCTCGAAGCGCACGAGGCCGTGCTGCGCGCGCAGATCGACAAGGGGCTCGCGGAACTGGACGGCGTCGTCGTGCACTCCCGTGCCGCCGACCGCACGCCGACCGTCCTGCTGACCTTCGAGGACCGTGCGCCCGCCGACGCCTACCACTTCCTCGCCGGGCGCCAAGTGCACGCGCCCGCGGGGTCGTTCTACGCCATCGAGGCATCGCGCAGGCTCGGTCTCGGAGACACCGGCGGACTGCGTGTCGGCCTCGCGCCCTACAACGACACCTCGGACGTCGACCGCCTCCTGACGGGTCTCGCGGACTTTCTCCGCTCCTGACCGGCCGGGTGCAACCTCCCGCCCACCGGTGTGCGTGATGGTCGGCAAGGGGCCTGTCGGCGGGGCGCCGTGAGCGGCGCCCCGTGCGACCGCCGCGGCGCGAGGGGAGGCGGTCGGTGTGCAGTTCATCGAGGTGACGGGGCTCGCGGGGGTGCGGTCGGCGGTCATCCGCTTCACCAGGCCGGGCACGGGACTCGCCTTCCTGCTCTTCCCGATGATCCACCTGGGCGAGGCGGAGTTCTATCGCGAGGTGGGGGCGCGGCTGCGCGGCTGCGACCTGGTGATCGCCGAAGGGGTGGGCGAGGGCTCCGCCGGCGCGGACGCCCTGGTCGCGTCGTACCAGCGGCTCAGCGGCAACGAACGCATGGGGCTCGTCGTCCAGGACATCGACCTCGACGCGCTCGGGGTGCCCGTCGTCAACCCCGACATGGCCGGAGCGGAGTTCCAACGCGGCTTCAAGCGGCTGCCGTTGAAGGAACGGGCGCTGGTGGCGACGGTGGTCCCGGCGATCACCGCGGGGATGCGGCTGCTGGGCACCCGGCACTGGGTGGCCCGCCATCTGGCCACCGAGGACCTGCTGAGCGAGGCCGAGGAGACGGCGGCCGACTTCTGGCCCGGCCTCGACGACCTGCTGGTGCGCCGCCGCGACCAGCTGCTGGTGAAGGCCCTGACCGACCAGCACCGGGCGCACGGACACCGGCAGGTGCCGTTCACCGTCGGGGTGGTCTACGGAGCCGTCCACATGCGGGCGGCGAGCGAGGCCCTGACGGCCCTCGGCTATCACGCGGCGGACGGTGAGTGGCTGACGGTCTTCACGGTGCAGGACGCCTGATCCGACGGCTGTCGTCCAGGGGAAGGTCATCTTCCGGACAACGGCAGGTCACGGCCGTTTTCTTCATCCTCATGGCATGAGCGTGTCAAATCTGGCACGCTTCCCGCAGCCACGTCCTGACCCCATGAGGGCGCGGCGGACATCTCACCCCAGCGATCGCCTGGCCGATCGCGCATCCCGCGACCGCCCGCCGACGCGACCCCAGCCGACGGGGCGGTCACCGAGCAGACCGGAACCCCGGTCGCCGTAAAGGAGTTCTGCGTGAGATCCATCCCCCACAAGGCCTTCGCGATGGGTGCGATCACCGCCCTCGCGCTGGCCGCCGTCTCCCTGCCCGCCACCCCGGCGTCGGCGCGGACGGAGGCCGCCCCCCAGGCGGCCGCCGCCTGCACCCCGGCCCAGGCCGTGACCAACGGCGGTTTCGAGAGCGGCACTTCACCGTGGACGCAGTCGTCGTCCACCGTCATCACCAGCCGCACGGGCCAGAGCGCCCACGCCGGCAGCAGCTACGCCTGGCTGGACGGGGTGGGCAGCACCCACACCGACACGCTCTCGCAGAGCGTCACGATCCCCACCGGCTGCGCCTCGGCCAGCCTCACGTTCTGGCTGCACATCGACACCGCCGAGACGACCACGTCGACCGCGTACGACAAGCTCACGGCGAAGATCGGCAGCACCACGCTCGCGACGTACTCGAACCTGAACAAGAACACCGGGTACGTGCAGAAGACGTTCGACGTCTCCTCCTTCGCCGGGCAGACGGTGACCGTCGCCTTCACCGGCACCGAGGACTCCAGCCTCCAGACCAGCTTCGTCCTCGACGACATCGCCCTGAACACCTCGGGCGACACGACCCCGCCGGCCGACTCCACCCGCACCCCGGCCTCGCCGTCGTACACCGTCAGTCTGACGAGCAACACCAGCGGCACCGTGTGGACCGGACACGAGAGCGTCACCTTCACCAACGCCTCCTCCACCGCGCTGAGCGAGGTGTACCTGAGGCTGTGGGACAACTACCACGGCACCTGCTCGGCGATGCCGATCACGGTCACCAACGTCACCGGCGGCACCGCCGGTTCGCTCTCCGTGTCCTGCACGGCCCTCCAGGTCTCGCTGTCCTCGCCACTCGCACAGGGGCAGAGCACCACGATCGGCTTCGACCTCGGCATCACCGTGCCGAGCGGCGCCGACCGGTTCGGCTACGACGGGTCGTTCGTCAACATCGGCAACGCCCTTCCGGTGCTCGCGGTGAAGGACGGGTCGGGCTGGCACCTGGACCCGTACACCAACAACGGTGAGTCCTTCTACTCCCTGGCCGCCGACTTCAAGGTCACCCTCGACCACCCGACGAGCCTCCTGGTCCCGGCCACCGGCACCTCCACCGACGCCGCCGGCTCCAGCGGGCGCACCGTCACCACGGCGACCGCCACCAAGGTGCGCGACTTCGCCTGGGCCGCGGGGCCGTTCACCAAGATCTCCGGCACCTCGCCGAACGGTGTCGCGGTGAACATCTACTCCGTCACGGGGATCAGCTCCTCCAGCGCCCAGTCCATGCTGAGTACCGCGAAGTCCGCGGTCGACGCGCACGCGGGCCGCTTCGGGGCCTACCCGTACGGCGAGTTGGACGCCGTGATCGACAACAACTACTGGTTCGGTGGCATGGAGTACCCCGGCTTCGTCCTCGACCTCGTCAGCACCACGGCGCTGACGCACGAGATCGCACACCAGTGGTGGTACGGCATCGTGGGCGACGACGAGTACAACAGCCCCTGGCTGGACGAGGCGTTCACCGACTACGCGACCGACCTCGCGCAGGGCATCACCGGCACCAACTGCTGGAACAGCGTCTCCTGGGCCTCCACGGCGGAGAAGATCACCAACTCGATGGCCTACTGGGACGCCCACTCCTCGCGCTACTCCACCGTCGTCTACACGTACGGCAAGTGCGCGCTGCACGACCTGCGGCGGGCCATCGGTGACACCGCGATGACCACGCTCCTGAAGAACTACGCCTCGGCGCACTGGTACGGCGTCTCCACGACGGCCGAGTTCAAGGCGGCCGCGCAGGCCGCGACGAGCACGGATCTGACGTCGTTCTGGACGACGCACCGTATCGACGGCTGATGCCGCGGTCCGGCCGGAACCCTGCCGGTTCCGGCCGGACCTCGCGGGGCGGCCCCGCCGGTTCGGCTGCGGGTCGCGTGGGGCCGGTCGCGCAGTTCCCCGCGCCCCTGAGGGGGTGGCGGTCGAGCGAGCTCCGAGGGGCCTCGGCGTGAAGCTGACGTCCGGCGCCACTCCCAAGGGGCGCGGGGAACTGCGCGACCAGCCCCACTCGACCCGCACGCGCGCGGACAGCAGCAACGCACCCTCGCCCGGCGCCGGCCGACCCGCTCCGCTCACCGGCGGACGTCGAGGACCTGCTTCTGCACCCCGTTGCCGTACACCTCGTGCTCGACCAGATCCAGCGCCACGGAATCCACATCGGCCACGCTGAACATCCGCTTCCCGGCCCCCAGCAGCAGCGGAAACACCAGCAGGTGGTACCGGTCGATCAGCCCCGCGTCCGACAGCGCCTGGTTCAGCGACGCGCTCCCGTGGACGATGATCGGCCCGCCCTCGGTCTCCTTGAGCGCCGCGACGTCGTCGAGCGAGCGCAGGATCGTCGTCCCGCCCCAGTCCGCTACCAGCCGGTCCTCCGTGAGGGTCGTGGAGACGACGTACTTCGGCATGACCTTGTACTGCGCGAACTCCTCCATGGCCGGCCACACGGGGCTGAACGCCTCGTAGCTGACCCGGCCCATGAGCATCGCGCCGGCCTCCGCCTGCTCCCGGCCCTTGATCTCGAACGACTCGGGGACGAAGTCGACCAGGCTCGTCGGTGAGGGGTGCCACCGCGCGGTCATACTGGGCCCATGTCACGCGGAGTGCTCACGGCGGTCCTGTACTGCCTCCAGTTCAGCCGGGAACTGGGCGACGCCGAGGTCGAGCGGATCGCCCGGACCGTCCTCGACCGCCCGTTCTCCGACCTCACCGCCGAGGAGCAGTACGCGGACCTCGAAGCCGCGCTCGCGACGGACGACTGGGAGCGGGACCTCGCCTGGCAGCCCCATGACGCCGCGTCCGTACGGCAGTTCCTGCGGCGTCTGCTGGCGCGGCTGGACGCGCTGCGCCCCTGGGCGGAGCCGCCGTACCGCGCGCTCGGCCTCGACCGGTGGCACGCGTACCGCTGCGGCACCCCGCTGGCCCACGTACGGCTGCGCGCCCCGAGCCAGGACGTGCTGCACGCGCGCCTGCGGACCGTGCCGGACGATCCGCACGGGCTGCGCGCGGTCGTCCTGCGCCTGCGCTCCGGCGACGAGGTCGCCCTGGTGGCGGCCCCGCTGCCGGACGGCTACGACGCGGTCCTGCTGGCGGTGGCGCCGCACCGGCCGGCGGCCGAGGTGACCGAGGCGTTCGTGACCCACACGGGCTGCCCGCCGGACCGGGTCACCCCGGCACGGCGACGGCCGCGCGCCCTGGGCGGCGGATGGCGCGGGCCGCTGCCGCCGGGCGTGACGCCGCGCCGCTGAACTGCCGGACCCGCTGCCCCCGAGCCGCCCGGCCGGCCCCCTCAGCCGTCCAGCGGGATGCCGAGCACGACCTTGCCCCGCGGGTGTCCCGTGCGCAGGTGGCGGACCGCCGCGACGGCCTCCTCCATCGGGAAGGTGCGGTCCACCACCGGTGCGACGGCGCCCTCCTCGACGAGTGTCTTCAACGCCAGCAGGTCCTCGTGGCGGACGGAGGCGACGAGACCGCGAAGTGTCTGGCGCTGGAGCGGCGACAGCAGGGCCAGCCGCAGCTGCGTGCCCACGCCGGCGTTCCAGCGGCCGCCGGTCTCCCCGCCGACGTGGACCAGGGTGCCGTCCGGGGCGAGGACGCGGCGCAGGGTCGCCAGGGGACGGTTGCCGGCCGCGTTCAGGACGATGTCGTAGGGGCCGGGCCCCGCGGTGATCTCGTCCCTGGTGTAGTCGATGACGTCCCGGGCGCCCAGGGACCGCACGAAGGGCACCGCGGCCGTACCGCAGACACCGGTGACCTCCGCCCCGCGCGCCGCGGCGAGTTGGACGGCGAAGCTGCCCACGCCGCCGGACGCGCCGACGATCAGCACCTTCTGACCGTCCGTCATGCGGCCGTGTCCCTCCAGCGCCTGGAGGGCGGTGACGCCGGACACCGGCAGCGCGGCGGCCTGCTCGAAGGTGGTGCCGACCGGTTTCGGCGCGATCCTGGCGGCCTTGGCGCGGGCGAACTCGGCGAAGGAGCCCCGGCATTGGCCGAAGACCGCGTCACCGGGCTTGAAGCGGGTGACCTTCGTGCCGACCGCCGCGACCTCGCCGGCGCCGTCCCACCCGGGGACGGGGTTGCGCGGCCTGCGCAGTCCGAAGACGAGCCGCATGGGCAGCGGCAGCCCGGTGACCAGGTGCCACACGTCCGGACCGACGCCCGCCGCGTGCACCCGCAGCACCACCTCGTCCGGGCCGGGCACCGGTCGCTCGATGTCCCTGAGCTCCAGGACGTCGTCCCCGTAGACGTCCTGTACGACGGCTTTCACGGCGGTTGCCTCCCGCTGGGGTGGAGCGCGGTGGAGGTGCGGAGTTGCCATGCGGCGCCGGAGCCACGTGCGGCGCCCGACGGGCGGCTGACGCTGAACATCCGCGCGGCCGGGCCCTGTCGGCGCGGCGGCGTGCTGCCAGGATGCCGCCCGGCGCGGGCCGCGCCAAGGGGGCGAGCCGGGCCGGGTCGGGCCGCGCCAAGGAGTGGAGCCGGGTGGGGCTGCGTCGGGCCGGGACCGGGGCGCGGGGGTCAGCGGCCGAAGCGCCGGGCGACCAGATGGCCGAGCTGCCACATCCATTCGTGGAGGACCTCCGCCCGGCGGGCGTTGATCTCGCACGGGTACCAGGTGCCGTCGGTCAGGGCCACGGTCACCGTCAGCCGGTGGCCGCGGCGGGCCGCCGCATAGTGCAGGGAGGCGATCTCCGGCCAGTCGAAGTCGGCCTCCACCCCGTCGACTTCGAGCACGATCCCGTCGCCGTCGGCGATCAGACTCGCGGTGCCGTCGGCGATGACGAGCTCCTGTGCTTCGACGGTCGTGGGCGGTGCGTCGGCGGTCGAGGGCACCGCGTGCGCCGTCGTGGGTACCGCGTGGGCCGTCGTGGTCATCATGTCGGCCGTCGTGGGTACCGCGTCGGCGGGTGGGCCCACCGGCAGGAACCCCGGCGGAGCGACCGGCCGCGGCGGCACGTCGGGTCGCGGCGGAGGCACGAGCAGCGTGGGCGGGTACGGTGCGGGCGCCCCGGCCAGCCGGTCCAGCAGCGCGGCCGGCGTCGGGCGCGCGGCCGGGTCCTTCGCCAGGCACGCCGCCACCGTGGGCCGCAGCGCCGCCGGGACGGCCGCCAGGTCCGGCGCCTCGTGGACCGCGCGGTACATCAGACCCATCGGGGTGCCCTCGCCCCAGGCGGCGCCGCCCGCCGCGGCGACGAGCACCACGCCGAGCGCGAAGACGTCGGTCGCCCCGCTGACGTCCTCGCCCAGCGCCTGTTCCGGGGCGAGATAGCCGGGCGTGCCGAAGGCGGACCCGGTCGCGGTCAGGCGGGTGGACTCGACCGCGCGGGCGATGCCGAAGTCGAGCACGCGCGGCCCGTCCTCGGCCATGATGATGTTGCCGGGCTTGAGGTCGCGGTGCACCAGCCCGCAGGCGTGGATGGACTCCAGCGCCTCCGCGAGCGCGGCACCCAGCGCGCGCAGCCGGGGCTCGTCCATGGGCCCCTCGGCGGCGAGCCGCGCGGCGAGGGTCGGCCCCGCGATGTAGGCGGTGGCGAGCCAGGGAGGATTGCCGTGCACGTCCGCGTCGACGACCGGCGCCGTGTGGAAACCGCCGACGGAGCGGGCGGCCGCCACCTCGGTGCGGAACCGCTCGCGGAAGACGGGATCCTCCGCGAGTTCCGGCTTGGCGACCTTCAGGGCCACCGCGCGTCCGCCCCGTGTGCGGGCCAGGAACACCGTTCCCATCCCGCCCTCACCGAGCTTGCGCTCGACGAGATACCCCCCAATGCGTTCCATGCGCCCAGTATGACGACCGGTCGCTCCGGGTCAGCGGGGGCGGCTGCCCGCGGCACCCGATCCGGAGGACGGGCCCGAGGGCCCCGGCGGGCACCGGGATCGCGCTCACGTGTACGCGGCCCCGGTGCCCGCCTCCTACCCCCCCGCCCTCAACACCGCCCACACGGCATTCCCCGTCGTCCGTGTGGAGCGGCGTACCCCCCAGGCGGTGGCTATCTGACGGACCAGCAGCAGTCCGCGGCCGTTCTCGGCGTCGCGGTCCGGCCGTCCGTCGGGAAGAGCGATGCGCTCGTGCTCCTCGTCGTGGACCTCCAGGCGCAGGCAGCCGTCCCCCGTCAGGACCAGCCCGCACAGCATGGTGCCGCCGGCGGCGTGCAGCACGGCGTTGGTGGCCAGCTCCGACACCAGCAGCACCGCGTCCATGCACAGATCACCCGGCTGCCCCCAGGCGAACAGCCGCTCCCGCACCGCGTCCCGCGCGGCCTTCACACTCGCCCGGTGCGTCGGCAGGTCGAGCCAGTGCGACCGGCCGGGGTGCGCGGGTGCTAACGGCAGCAGGGACGAAGCGGTGTGGGGGGTCAAGGTGTTCGCCTTCCATCGGGCGCGGTTCGAGACGGGGGAGTGCCGGGTGGCGACGGCGGGCGATGGACCCGACCGGGACGCCTCCGGGCGGAGGCCCCGCTCAGGAGCGACCGATCACGCCAACTACGCCCAATGTCACGGGAGTTGTCGACGAAGTGCGCGCGCTCGGTTGGATCGCTCACAGAAGTAACTATGCTCGTAGGGGAGTTCACGATGCAACCGTCTCCCTGATAATTTCATCGAGAAGATGTCCGCATGGTGGCATCATCAAGTCGCGTGACCGCGCGCACTGATGACGGTCACTCAGGAGGTGTGGGTGTGAGCGAGGCCCGTCCGGGTGCCGGTACAAGTGCCCCCACAGTGCTGCGCATGATCCTGGGCAAAAGGCTCCAGGACATGCGGTTGGCCGCAGGCGTGTCGCTCGACGACGCCGCCCGCGCGCTGCGGGTGAAGCCCCTGACCATCCGCCGGCTGGAGAAGGCGGAGGTCGGTCTCAAGCCGCTGTACGTCGAGAAACTGCTGGAGACCTACGGCGCCGGCCGGCAGGAGATCGACGAGTTCGTCGAGCTCGCCGAGCGCGCCAACGAGCCCGGCTGGTGGCACGCCTATCGCGATGTGGTGCCCAGCTGGTTCACCGCGTACGTCAGCCTCGAGACGGGCGCGCGGATGTTACGCACGTACGAACCCCACTACGTGACCGGCCTCCTCCAGACCTACGGGTACGCCCGCGCCGTGCTGCGCGGCGGCTTCCCCAACGGCAGCGAGGCGGAGCTGGAGAAGCGCGTGGACCTGCGGCTGCGCCGCCAGAGTCTGCTGGAACGAGCGGACGCCCCCACCCTGTGGGTGGTGATGGAAGAAGCCGTGCTGCACCGGGTGGTCGGCGGTTCCGAGGTGATGCGTGAGCAGATCGACAAGCTGCTGGCCGTCTCGGAACTGGAGCACGTGAGCGTCGACATCGTGCCGTTCACCGCGGGTGCCCACGTCGGAGCGTGCGCCCCGTTCACCTACTTCCGGTTCGAGGAGCCGGAGCTGCCCGACATCGTCTACAGCGAAATCCTGTCCGCGTCCGTATATCTGGACGAGCGCGCCGATGTCGTCGCTCACCTGGAGGCGCACAACCGGATGTCGCTGCTGACCTCGTCGGCGGACAGCAAGGCACTCCTGAACCGTATGCGCAAGGAGTACTCATGACCCCCACCGACGGCCGCTTCTACAACGGCATGCCCGCCTCGGACCTCGGCGAACACGGCTGGGAGTGCCCGTGGAGCGGCCCCAACGGAGGTCAGTGCGTGGAGACGAAGCAACTCGCCGACGGCCGGGTGGCGCTCCGGCAGTCGACCGACCCCGCGGGTCCGGCCCTGATCTACACACCCGAGGAGATCAGGGCCTTCGTCCTCGGGGTCAAGCGAGGCCTGGCGGACCATCTCATGGTCGGCTGAGGCGCACCGGCGGCCCGCCGTCCGGCGGGCCGTCACCCGGCGATCCGCCAACCGGCGGCCCGCCAAACGGCGTTCCGTCACCCGGCGGCCCGCCACCCGATGGCCCGCCACCCGGCGGGCCGCACCAGAGCGGGAAGGACCCGGCCCCCGGGCCACGGCCTGACCCTCGCACCGATGTACACCCCCCCACCGATTCCGTGTACTTCACTTGAAGGGGACAGGATGACCAGCACCCGGGCCGCGCGGGAGATCGACACCAGCAAGCCCCATTCCGCCCGCATGTACGACTACTACCTGGGCGGCAAGGACCACTTCGAGGTCGACAAGCTGGCGGCCGAGGCCACCGCCCAGGCGTTCCCGGCCGTCTACGTGGCCGCGCGGGAGAACCGGGCCTTCATGCACCGGGCCACGCGGGTGCTCGCCCGCGAGCACGGCATCCGGCAGTGGCTGGACATCGGCACCGGCATCCCCACCGAGCCCAACCTGCACCAGGTCGCCCAGTCCGTGGTGCCCGAGGCGCGGGTCGTGTACGCCGACAACGACCCCCTGGTGCTCAAGTACGCCGAGCGTCTGATGCGCAGCACCGCGCAGGGCCGCACCACGTACATCGAGGCCGACGTCAACGACCCGGCCTCGCTGATCGAGGCGCCCGAGCTGGCCGACATCCTCGACTTCGACCAGCCCGTCGCCCTGTCGATGAACGCCCTCATGCACTTCATCACGGACGACCAGGACCCGTACGGCATCGTGAGCCGGTTCCTCGAGGTCCTGCCCTCGGGCAGCGCCCTCGCGCTCAGCCACTGCACCCCCGACTTCGACCCGATCGCCTGGGGGAAGATCACCGAGATCTACACCGGCGCCGGGACCCCGGTGCAGTTCCGGACCAAGAAGGAGGTCACCCGCTTCTTCTCCGGACTCAACCTGATCGAGCCCGGCGTCTCCGTCGCGCACCGCTGGCGTCCGGACACCGACCCGGTCGACGACCCGGACTCCCCGAGCGACGCGCACGTCAGCCTGTGGGTGGGCGTGGGCATCAAGCCGTAGCGGCGCGGACGGCGCGGAGTGGTCACGGGCGGAAAACCGCACGACACGGCCGGGCGGCGGGCGCTACGCTCGCCGCGATGACCACTCACTCCGCTCAAGGAATGGGGGTCCCGTCCGCGCAAGGTGAGTGCTGATGAGCACTCCCGTCGCGAACGGGGACACCCGTCTCACCCGCTGGCTGCGCGTGCGCGAGTTCGCCGTGCCGCCCTCCATGATCGAGACCGCGACCGCCCGGCGGACAGTCGGCGACTGGGCCGGGGCCTGCGCCGCCGCGCGTCTCGACGTCGACCTCGACCTGCGTACGGTTGCCCGCACCTGGGGGCGGGACCTGGCCGGCCGGATCCGCGCGGACCTGCGCCGCCTGGCACCGGACCTGCTGCGCTGGCACCTGCCGAGGATCGCCCCGGACGGACTGCTGCGCCCGGAACTCACCATCGCCCTCGCGCGCTACGACATCGAGGGCGACCGCACCCGCCCGGTGCACCTCGTCGTCCGCACCCCACCGGCCTGGGCCGACGGCGGGCAGCGCGTCAGCCTCACCGTCCGGGACGGCTCGCGCTCCACTCCGGCCGACCGCGCCCATCCGCACCCGAATCCCAGCCGGCGCTTCCGCCTCGACCTGCACCGACATCTGTGGGACGCCGGCCGGGCGCACGAACTGCGCCTGCGTGCGGGGGACTTCGACCCGAACGCGGGGATCCCGGACGGTGAGCCGTGTCCCGCGGTGGACCGCTGGGCCGAGGAGGCGCTGATCCTGCTGCGCGCCGAGGCGTCCGCCGAAGGCCCCTCCCGCGAGCGCGAGCGCGGGCGCGCCCCCGCATGCGGGCCGACCGGTGCCCGCCGGGTGGCCGTACGGCTGAGCCGCCGTGACCGGCTGATCCTGGAACTGCACCCCGGCGACCACGACATGAGCCCCGCCGGCCACCCCGGAGTTCCGCCCGCCCTGACGATCACCCGTGCGGACGGCATGCCCGACGGCCTGCCGGTGCTGCCGGACGCCGCCACCTGGCTGCCGCCCGATCTCGAACTGCTCGCCGCGGGGCTGATCGAGCCCGGCCGGCTGCATCCGCTCGTCGCCGCCGCCCTCGCCCCGGGCCACGTCGCCGAACTGCCACCCGCGGCAGGCGAATCGGATCCGTACCTCGTGGAGTGCCAGGGCGCGCTGCACCGGATCGGGCTGGTCGACGGAGTGCTGTCCGCACCGGACCACCATCCCGACGAGATCCGTCGCGAGGAACTGCTGAGGGCGTTCGGGGGACCGCAACTGCCCTGCCTCGCGGCCGTCGACCGGGCCCTCCGCGCACCGCACTGCCTGCCCGACGTCCGCGAACGCCTGCGCCACGGAGACGTGACCGGAGCGCTCGACGCCGTGGAACGGCTGCTCGGTCCCGACGCGGTGCTCCGCGACGGGCCGTTGCGCGAGGAGTTGGTGGCGGCGGCCGAACGACGCGTCATCCACGGCCTGTTCAGGGCGGGACTGACGTACTCCGACGCCCGGCGGGTACGCCTTCCGGCACCCCGGCGCCGCGCCCGCACCCTCGCCCAAGTGCCGCGCTCCCGGCCGCGCCACGCCATGGCCCGCTGACGGCCGCGGCGCCCCACCC
>NZ_LAVA02000141.1 GCF_000974985.2 Streptomyces mangrovisoli
GACCATGACCAACCCGTACCCCGACCCGGTGCCGCCGGGTCCGACGCCCGGCCCGGCCCCGGGTCCGCCCGAGCCGGTCCCGGGCCCCGGGCCCGCCCCCGGGCCGCCCGTCCCCGGCCCGGAGCCCACCCCCGGGCCACCCGCACCGGGCCCCGTGCCCACGCCCCCGCCGACGCCCGGCCCACCGGCCCCGGGTCCGTCCCCGGTGCCGCCCGGCCCGGAACCCGTACCGAACCCGGAACCCGGACCCCCGCTGACCTGACCACTCACGCGCCGAGCGCCCGCGCGTCCGAGCACTCGCAAGCCGAGCGCCCGAGCGCCCATGAGCCGGGCGCCCCGGCATCCGAGCGCCCGAGCCTCCGAACGCCGAGGGGGCGGCCCCGCCGTGAACCCGGCCGGGCCGCCCCTCACCGTCGAGCGGCCGAACAGCCGGACCGCCGAAAGACGGCGGTCGCTACGCCGTCACCTCCGACCGGTCCCCGCCCCACAGCGTGTGGAACGAGCCCTCGCGGTCCGTGCGCCGGTAGGTGTGCGCGCCGAAGAAGTCGCGCTGGCCCTGGGTGAGCGCGGCCGGCAGGCGTTCGGCGCGCAGGCCGTCGTAGTAGGCGAGGGCCGCGGCGAAGCCGGGGGTCGCCACGCCCTGCCGGGTCGCCGCGACGATCACCTCGCGCCAGTCGTCCTGCGCCGCCGCGATCTCCTGCGCGAACGTCGCGTCGGAGAGCAGGCTCGGCAGGTCGGGACGGGCGTCGTAGGCGGACCGGATGCGGTCGAGGAAGGCCGCGCGGATGATGCAGCCGCCACGCCAGATCGCGGAGACCGCGCCGAGGTCGATGTCCCAGTCGTACTCGTCGCTGCCCGCGGCGATCTCGTGGAAGCCCTGCGTGTACGACACGATCTTGGAGGCGTACAGCGCCTGCTCGACGCGGTCCGCGAAGGCCGCGGCCTCCGCCTCGCCGAGCGGTGACGGCTTGGGGCCGGCCAGGTCGCGGGAGGCCTCGCGCAGGGCCGCGTGGCCGGACAGCGAGCGTGCGAAGACGGCCTCCGCGATGCCGGAGACCGGCACCCCGAGGTCGAGCGCGATCTGCACGGTCCAGCGGCCGGTGCCCTTCTG
>NZ_LAVA02000142.1 GCF_000974985.2 Streptomyces mangrovisoli
GGGACAGGTGCGGGACCGGGGGTGGGAGCGGGCGGGAGGAGGGCGCGGCGGCTCAGGAGGGCCAGCGCGTGGGAACGGTCGAGAGTGCCGTTCTTGAAGCGGGTGAGGATCTCCCGGTCGTCCATGCCGGCCGCCGTCCGCCCCGCCTCAGCCACGGCCCGTCAGCAGCGCCGCCGCCTCCTCGACGCTGAGCACGTCGTCGCGTACGGCGTCGAGCAGAGCCTCCAGGTCCACACCGGGCGTACCCGGCGTCCCGCCACCCTCGACCACGGGCCGAGGGACGGACACGGGCACGGGCGCAGGCGCAGGCGCAGGCAGCGGTACAGACGCAGGCAGAGACGCGGGCGGAAGCGCGGGTACCGGCGCGTCGGGCGCGCTGCCCCACAGAGGCGCGGCCGCAACAGGCTCCGGAACGGGGGCCGTTCGGGCGGGGACGCGCGAGGCGACATGGGCGGCCAGGGCGGCCAGGGAGGGGTGGTCCAGCAGCACGGAGGGTGTCTCGGCGAGGTGGTAGGTGTGGTTGACGCCGGCGACGAACTCGGCCGCGAGCAGCGAGTCCAGGCCGAGCGCGGAGTACTCCGCCTCGGCGTCCAGGGTGCGTGGATCGGGCGCGTGGTGCAGCAACCCGGCGAGCTGGCGGCGCAGTTCGGCCAGCACCTCCTCCGGGTCGGCACCGCCCGTCGCCACGGCCCCCGGTTCGCCGTGCGGGACGGCGGGCGGCGGTACGGCGGCCAAATGCCGGGCGAGATCGTCCGGCGTGGGGTGCTCCAGCAGCGCGGCGGGCGCGAGCCGGGTGCCCAGGCGGGCGTTGAGGGCGGCGACGAACGACACCGTCAGCATCGAGTCGAACCCCAGTGCCCTGAAGGGCCGCCGGGGGTCGATCGCCCCGGGCGCAAGTCCGAGCAGGCCCGCCAGGAGGTCCGTGACGGCCGTCAACACCTTCTCCTCGCCCGCCGCGAGGTCCCACGCCCCGGTCGGGCGTACGTCGCTGGTCATGAGGATCGTCTCCCGAGAATCGCGCTGCCGAAGCCGGCGTGGGCCACATTCTGCGCAAGACGCCCCGGCGCTCGCATCGCCGTGGGAGGTGAACACCCCGGCGCGCGCCCGCCTGTTGGAGGGAGCGGGCGGGACCGGACCTCCGTCCCGGGAGGGAGGACAGCGCCCGAAAGGACCAGAACCGGCCGCCGTCGGCGGCGCCCGGGAGGTGGCCGGAGATCAGACCGCGGGGACGAGGTCGCCGTCGTCGAGGTGCGGTCCGGGGCCGACGGTGTCCGCGCCCGCCTCCAGGAGGGAGGTGTGCAGCCGGCTGAGCCGGGCGGAGGGCTCCAGGCCGAGTTCCTTGACCAGGGTGGTGCGCAGCGTGCGGTAGACGTCCATGGCCTCGCCGCGCCGCCCGGACCGGTACAGGGCGATCATGAACTGGGCGTGCAGGTTCTCGTGCGTGGGATAGCGGCTGGCCAGCACGGTCAGCTCGGCCAACAGCTCGCGGTGGCGGCCGAGTTTGAGGTCGGCCTCGATGCGCTGGTCCAGCGCGCAGAGCTGGCTCTCCTCCAGCCGCCTGGCCTCCATCTGAAGCTGCGCGCCCGGCTGTACCCCGGCCAGCGCGGTGCCGGTCCACAGGTCGAGCGCCTCGCGCAGCAGCCGGGAGGCGCCGGGGAAGTCGCCCGCGTCCATGGCCCGGTAGCCGGCTCCCGCCAGCCGGTCGAACTCCCGCACGTCGCTGGCGCCGCCGCCGCTGACGAGCATGTAGCCACCGGGCGCGGTGACCAGCACGTCCTTGGCGGAGCGTGCCGGGTGCCCGGGAGCGTCCCGGCGCAGGGCGGCGGAGATCAGCTCGCGCAGCTGAAGCACGTACGTCTGCAGGGTGGTGCGCGCGCTGCGCGGCGGGCTGGCCGCCCAGAGCTCCTCCACCAGCACCGCGAGCGGCACCACCTGATCGGCGTGCAGCGCCAGCAGGGCAAGGACCTGACGCGGTTTCGGGGCGGTCGGCGTGATCGACACACCGTTCTCCCGCACGTCCAGCGCACCCAGAACGTCGATGTCCACCCGCCCGCCTCCCCTGCTCACGCTCCGCACCAAACCCCATGATTAAAAAACAGCACGGGCGGTTTGTCAACGGGGCGGTCGGAGTCCCGGGTTCCCGCCCCCGGCGCACAACGAGAGCCCGGCGAGCGCACCCTGAGTCCACATAAACCGACTCTCAAGTCTGTTACTGACGCGGACTGGACGAAGTCGCGCGGCGTTTTGGGTGGTTATGACCGGACGCGGAGGCGGGCACGGCGGAGGGGGCCGCCCGCGCCATTGCGGGCGACCCCCTCTTCTCCCTGTTTCCCGCTCCCCGCCCGTCCGTCACCCGTCCCCGGGCCCCGGGGGATGCACCCCGGGCGGGCGGGGGGTCACTGGGGCTGGTTGCCGTGCTTGCGGGAGGGCAGGTCGGCGTGCTTGGTGTGCAGCATCGCGAGCGACCGGATCAGCACCTCGCGGGTCTCGGCGGGGTCGATGACGTCGTCGACCAGACCGCGTTCGGCCGCGTAGTAGGGGTGCATGAGCTCCGACTTGTACTCCTTGACCATGTGGGCCCGCATGGCCTCGGGGTCGTCGGCCTCGGCGATCCGGCGGCGGAAGATGACGTTCGCGGCACCTTCGGCGCCCATCACGGCGATCTCGTTCGTCGGCCAGGCGTAGGTGAGGTCGGCGCCGATGGACTGGCTGTCCATGACGATGTAGGCCCCGCCGTACGCCTTGCGCAGGATCAGCGAGATCCGCGGCACGGTCGCGTTGCAGTACGCGTAGAGCAGCTTCGCGCCGTGGCGGATGATGCCGCCGTGCTCCTGGTCCACGCCGGGCAGGAAGCCCGGCACGTCGATCAGGCTGACCAGGGGGATGTTGAAGGCGTCGCACATCTGCACGAAGCGGGCGGCCTTCTCCGACGCCTCGATGTCCAGCACGCCCGCCAGGCTCTGCGGCTGGTTGGCGACGATGCCGACGACCTGCCCGTCGAGCCGGGCGAGGGCGCAGACGATGTTGCGCGCCCAGCGCTCGTGCACCTCGAGGTACTCGCCGTCGTCGACGATCTCCTCGATCACCTGCGCCATGTCGTACGGCCGGTTGCCGTCGGCCGGCACCAGGTCCAGCAGCAGGTCGCCACGCCGTCCGGCCGGGTCCTCGCACACGACCGCGGGCGGGTTCTCGCGGTTGTTCTGCGGGAGGAGCGAGAGGAGGTAGCGCACCTCGGCGATGCACGTCTCCTCGTCGTCGTACGCGAAGTGGCAGACACCGCTCGTCTCGGCGTGCACGTCGGCGCCGCCCAGGCCGTTCTGGGTGATCTCCTCGCCGGTGA
>NZ_LAVA02000143.1 GCF_000974985.2 Streptomyces mangrovisoli
TCGCGCAGTTCCCCGCGCCCCTTCAGGGGGTGCCGGGACCGGTTGTTCGTCGGCTGCGGGCCGTCCGTGGCTGGTCGCGCAGTTCCCCGCGCCCCTTCAGGGGGTGCCGGGGCTGGCTGTTCGTCGGCTGCGGGCCGTCCGTGGCCGTCCGCGCAGTTCCCCGCGCCCCTTTGAGGGGGCTGAGCCGCACGCGTCCCAAGGGGCGCGGGGAACTGCGCGATCAGCCCACCACGACGGTCAGTCGCCGGACGACCGATCCGCCCGCCCGTCGGCGCGACCAGCGCACCCCGCCGGCCGGACGCCCCGGCTCCGGGCAGCCCACCAGGGGCGCGGGGAACTGCGCGACCAGCCACCACGGCGGGGCGGCCGCCGGACGACCGGACCGCCCGCCCCCTGGGGTGACCAGAAGGCCCGCGGTCGGGCAGCCGCCCGAACACCGGGACCCCCGACTCCGAGGCGCACCGCCAAAGCAGCGCAGCTATAGTGCGGAGATCAGCAGAACCCCAGGGTGAGGCCCCGTACGTGTTGACCCAGACCACGTCCCGCGTGCTCGAACCGAGCGACCTGGATGCCGCGCTCGCCGTCCTCGACCGCGAGCCCGTCCAGAACGCCTTCGTGACCTCCCGGGTCCAGGTCGCCGGCCTCGACCCGTGGCGCCTCGGCGGCGAGATGTGGGGCTGGTACGAGGACGGGATGCTGACCTCCCTGTGCTACGCGGGAGCCAACCTCGTCCCCATCTGCGCCACCCCCCGCGCCGTCCGCGCCTTCGCCGACCGCGCCCGCCGGGCCGGCCGCCGCTGCTCCTCCATCGTCGGACCCGCCGGCCCCACCGCCGAGCTCTGGCGCCTGCTGGAGCCCGGCTGGGGCCCCGCCCGCGAGGTCCGCGCCCACCAGCCGCTGATGGTCACCGACGGGATGCCGGCCGGCATCGTCCCCGACCCCTACGTCCGCCGCATCCGCAAGGACGAGATGGAGACGATCATGCCGGCCTGCGTCGCCATGTTCACCGAGGAGGTCGGCGTCTCCCCGCTGGCCGGCGACGGCGGCCTGCTCTACCAGGCCCGCGTCGCGGAACTCGTCGGCTCCGGCCGCTCCTTCGCCCGCCTCGACGACAACGGCAAGGTCGTCTTCAAGGCGGAGATCGGCGCGGCGACCCCCCAGGCGTGCCAGATCCAGGGCGTGTGGGTGGCCCCCGAGTACCGCGGCAGGGGCCTGGCCGCCCCGGCGATGGCGGCCGTCCTGCGCTACGCGCTCGCCGACGTGGCCCCGGTCGTCAGCCTCTACGTGAACGACTTCAACATCGCCGCGCGCCGCACGTACGCCCGCGTCGGCTTCCAGGAGACCGGCGCGTTCATGAGCGTGCTGTTCTAGGGCGACAGGTCCTGGCCGCTCGCCGGACCGGACGGTCTGCTCCGGGGAGCGAACAAGCGGACCGGCGCGCTGTACTCTCCCCCCATGCGCCTTCCAGGTCACGACCAACGCCGCCGGTCCGACGACGACATCGTGATCGGCACGCTGGACCTGTCCGCCCGGGTGGACGAGGCCCTCGCCGTGCAGGCCGTGGCCTTCGGACTCGGCCCGGACGAGGTGGCCGTACGCCGTCAGATCGTGGTGCGGCACATGACCTACCCCGGCGCGCGGGCGCTCGGCGCCACCGCCGGCGGGCGGCTCGTGGGGTTCGTCTACGGGATGCCCAACGACCGCACCCACTGGTGGTCCACCGTCGTGGAGCCGTATCTGCGCTCCGGCGGCCACACCGACTGGCTCGACGACTCCTTCGTGATCACCGAGCTGCACGTCCACCCGCACCACCAGAACCGGGGCGTGGGCCGCTCCCTCATCACCACCATCACCGACAGCGCCGCCCAGCCCCGCTCGATCCTCTCCGCGATCGACACCGACAGCCCGGCCCGCGGCCTCTACCACTCCCTCGGCTACGAGGACCTGGCCCGCCGCGTCCTGTTCCCCAGCGCCCCCAAGCCGTACGCCGTCATGGGCGCCCCCCTGCCGCTGCGCCGCCGCTGAGGGGCACGCCACCTCCTAACCGATTTCCACCGGCCCAGCACCCCCGGCTAACCTCCTAGCCATAAACCCCTCCGCGCCCGGTCACCCGCCGGGCCGGGGAGATCCCACCGGCAGGAGTACGAGAACCATGGCCAACGCACCGGTCCAGCGCATGTCCCAGTTGATGGCGAAGACCCTGCGCGACGACCCGGCGGACGCCGAGGTCCTCAGCCACAAGCTGCTCGTCCGCGCCGGGTACGTGCGCCGGACCGCCGCCGGTGTGTGGACCTGGCTGCCGCTCGGCAAGCGGGTGCTCGCCAACGTGGAGCGCATCGTCCGCGAGGAGATGGACGCGATCGGCGCCCAGGAGGTGCTGCTGCCCGCGCTGCTGCCCCGCGAGCCCTACGACGCCACCGGCCGCTGGGACGAGTACGGCCCGGAGCTGTTCCGCCTGAAGGACCGCAAGGGCGGCGACTATCTGCTCGGCCCGACCCACGAGGAGATCTTCACGCTGATCGTGAAGGACCAGGCGTCCTCCTACAAGGACCTGCCGGTCATCCTCTACCAGATCCAGACCAAGTTCCGCGACGAGGCCCGCCCCCGCGCCGGCATCCTGCGCGGCCGCGAGTTCCTGATGAAGGACTCGTACTCCTTCGACCTGGAGGACGAGGGCCTCGCCCAGTCCTACGCGCTGCACCGCCAGGCGTACCAGAAGGTCTTCGAGCGTCTCGGCCTCGACTACCGGATCTGCGCCGCCACCGCGGGCGCCATGGGCGGCTCGAAGTCGGAGGAGTTCCTCGCCCCGGCCGGGGCCGGCGAGGACACCTTCGCCGACTGCCCGAACTGCGACTTCGCCGCCAACACCGAGGCGATCACCTACGAGCTGAAGCCGGTCGACGGCTCCGCGGTGCCCGCGGCCGAGGAGATCCCCACCCCCGAGACCCCGACCATCGAGACGCTCGCCGCGCACCTCGGCGTGCCGGCCTCCGCGACCCTGAAGAACCTGCTGGTGAAGGTCGACGGCGAGATCGTGGCCGTGGGCGTGCCCGGCGACCGCGAGGTCGACCTGGACAAGGTCGAGGCGCACTTCGCCCCGGCCCAGGTCGAACTGGTCACCGCCGAGGACTTCACGGGCCGCCCGGACCTGGTCCGCGGCTATGTCGGCCCGCAGGGCCTGGAGAAGGTCCGCTACGTCGCCGACCCGCGGGTGGCCCCCGGCACCGCGTGGATCACCGGCGCCAACAAGGCGGACACGCACGCGAAGAACGTCGTCGCGGGCCGCGACTTCGAGGTCGACGAGTACGTCGACGTCGTGGTCGTGCAGGAGGGCGACCCCTGCCCCAAGTGCGGCACCGGCCTGAAGCTGGACCGCGCCATCGAGATCGGCCACATCTTCCAGCTGGGCCGCAAGTACGCCGACGCCCTCAAGCTCGACGTGCTCGGCCAGCAGGGCAAGCCGGTCCGCGTGACCATGGGCTCCTACGGCATCGGCGTCTCGCGCGCGGTGGCCGCCCTCGCCGAGCAGACCGCCGACGAGCACGGCCTGGTGTGGCCCGCGGAGGTCGCCCCGGCCGACGTGCACGTCGTCGCGGCCGGCAAGGCGCTCCAGACCGAACTGGCCCTGGAGGTCTCCGAGAAGCTGCGCGAGGCCGGGCTGCGGGTCCTGGTCGACGACCGCGCCGGGGTGTCGCCGGGCGTCAAGTTCACCGACGCCGAGCTGATCGGCGTCCCGAAGATCCTGGTCGCCGGGCGGCGTTCCGCCGAGGGCGTCCTGGAGCTGAAGGACCGCAGGACCGGTGAGCGCGAGGAGCTCGCCGTCGACGAGGCGATCGCCCGCCTGAGCGCGCTCGGCGCGTAACCCGGCGGCCGCGCCCGGCTTCCGCGGCTCTCGTACGGTGCCCCGCCCGCCTGGGGCACCGTACGGGAGCCTTCCCGTTCACAGGGGTGGGTGACGGATCAGGTGGGTGACCGCTGCCTGATCGCCCGGCCGTATCGGCCCGCCATCAGCACGCCTCCGCCGTGACGCCGCGCGTGACCAGTTCCGCGGGCAGCCGCAGCCGGGTGCCGCAGAAGCACAGGAGAACGTTGCCCGGACCTTCTGGCGCTCCCAGGTCGATCGTGAGGAGCGCGCGCATTTCTCGGAACACATCGAGTACGTGGGAACCTCTCGCGACGAGGACACTCACCTCGTCCGGGTCCCACACGACCACTGCCGGCAGATCGTCGGTCACGGAAACGTGGATGCACACAGCTGTCTCCCCAGGGATGCACGACGACATCTTGTGATCCGCTTCGGGAGGCCAGCGGCGCACTGATGGTACCGATGTCTGCGTGAAGCTGTGGGACTTTCGGCATTTCCCGTACGCGCGAGCCGGGTTGCCGCATATGCCGACAACGCGCGGCGCGGAACGCCGCGTTCACCTCAGGTGATCCGGCTGACCTGCAACATCGCTTCGGCGTCCTTGAGCAGCGCGCGCTGCCGCGCCTCGGGCAATTGCCGGTACAACTTCAGCAGGCGCGCCTCGCGTTCGTCCTTGCTGGGGCCGGGCACCGGACGCCCCGCGGCTTCGAAGAACTCCCTGGGTGTGGTGCGCACGCCCCAGCGCCGGAACACCTCGACCATCGCCCTCAGCCGTTCCGGGTCGATTCTGGACGTGCCGCGCGTACGGTTCATCCAGGCGTTGAGGGTCGGATAGGAAATACCGGACTCGGACGCCAGGTCTTTCTGGGTCCTGCCCTGGGAGGCGTCGAGGAGACGTTCGAGCAGCGCCGCCAGATCCTCGCCGCGGCGCGCGGGATCATCGCCTGGTTCGGGCTCTTCTGGGGGGATCGGCTCACTCGTCACACGTCAGAGGATCGGCCATCAATATCTACAGGCGCAAGTAGATCGCAGATCGTTGCTTCCGTGCGCCCCCTTTGCGAGCTCTATGAGCCATGTCGAACCGGCGCGAACCGGCCGAGCTCGGGGGTGAACTTTGCGCTCCGTATGTGACTTGACACTATATGCATCTACGTGAAGACTGTAGATGACTCCAGGAATTGATGTGGTCCTCGTGCAGGTGGCGCCAAAAGCGTCGGCAAGGAATCTACATCTACATGAATATTGAAGATTTCGGCTCACCGATGTCAAAGGAGCTGTCGATCGTGTCCCTACAGTCCGACCTCCGGACCGCGCCCAGCGGTCCGGAGCCCGCCCTGGTCGCGCGAGCCCGCGCCGGCGATCGTGAGGCGTTCGCAGTCCTCTACCGCGACCACTACCGCTTGGTGCACCGCTACCTGCTGTTCCGCACACGTGACCGGCATCTGGCCGAGGATCTGGCCCAAGAGGTCTTCACCCGCGCGCTCCGTGGCATCGGCGGTTACACCTGGCAGGGGCGGCAGTTCGCCGCATGGCTCATCACCATCGCCAGAAACCTCTATCTGGACGAGATGGGCCGCGGCCGCACCCGGCGCGAGACCCTGGTCCCCGAACTGTGGGACCCGGCTCGCCCGGCCTTCGGCACCGAATCGCCCGTACTGCGCGAGATGGAGGCGATCGAGGCCTGCGAGACCCTCCAGCGCGCCCTGCGCACGCTCAACGGGCCCCAGCGGCACTGCCTCGAACTGCGCTACCTCGGCGGCCTCTCGTCCGAGGAGACGGCCGTCGAGATGGGCCGTACCGTGGGCGCCGTCCGCGCGCTCACGCACCGTGCCATGCGGCAGCTGCGCGGCACGGTCGGGGCGGTGCCCGCATGAACCGGAATCTCTCCCAGGTCGTCTGCGTGATCCGCGAGGCCATGGTCTCCGTGCCCCCCGAGCAGGCAGCGGCGATCGCCCACGCACTCGACTCCGCCCGGCTGCTGACCGACCCCGACCGGTCGCCCGGCCTGGTGCTGCACCGCACCCCCGAGGGGACCTGGAGCAGGGTCCCGCGCCCGCTGACCGACCTGGAGCGGCAGGCGCTCGCCTGGGACGCCGCGTGCGTACAGGCCCGGCGGGTGGCCGTCGCCCTTCAGCGGAGCATCGGCGCGCACCCCGGCGTGCGGGGCATCCGTGCCGACGGCGACAAGGTCCGGGTGCTCCTCGACATCGCGAGCCCGGCCCAATGGGCCCAGTGGCGGCTGTACTTCGGCATCACCCTGGTCGGCGAGCGGACCCGGCCGCACACCGTGACCGGCGAGGGCCGACGCGACGGCGTGCGGGTGTCGGTGGTCGCCTTCGACACCGGGCCCGCCCTGGGCGTACGGCAGGTGCGCACGGCCCCCGCCCGGCGCGACCACGCCCCGGCGCGGCCGGAGCCCGAGGACGTGCGCCCGGGGGGCCGGCCGCAGCCGGTGGACGTACCGCCCACCGTGCGCAGGCAACTGCGCGTGCCTACGGCCGTGGACCGACCGGGGGGGACGGCCGGTCCGGAGGCGGAGCCGGCCGCGGAGCCGGAGGTCTGGCCCGAGCCCGCGGACCACGAACTCCCGTACACCGAGCCGGTGTCGGCCGACCGGGACCAGGACCTGGTCCTCGTCGAGCCGGAGCCGGCGGATCACGAGCACGCCCACGCCCACGCCGACGAGGAGTCGACGGAGCACGGACCGGCCCGCGCCGAGGAGGAGTCGGCCGAGTACGGACCGGCCCACTGTGACGAGCAGCCGGCCGAGCACGGGCGGGCCCACTCCGGCGAGGAGTCGGAGGGGTACGGACCGCTCTACGCCGACGAGGAGCCGGCCGAGCACGGGCGGGCGTACGCCGAGCCGGAGACGGCGGGCCGCGACCTGGCCTGGGCCGAGCCGGAGACGGCGGGCCGCGACCTGGCCTGGGCCGAGCCGGAGACGGCGGGCCACGGGCGGGACTGGGCCGAGCCCGGGGCGGAGGGCCACGCGCCGGGCCGTCCCGAGACGCGGTCGGCGGACCACGGGCGGGCGTACCCGGACCACGGGCGGATCCACGGCGAGCCGGTGTCCGTGCCGCTGCCGGACGAGCCGCTCGTCGTGCCGCTGCGCACGCTTCTGGAGCCGGAGCCGGAGCCGGAGCCGGAGCCGGAGCCGGAGCCGGAGCGCCGGCCCGAACACGAAGCGGAACCGGGGGAGTTCGGTGCGGGCTCCGAACCGGCCGGGTTACCGGCGGCGTGGGTGCGGACGCTCCCCGTGGTGAGCCCGGGAGCGGTCCCGGTGGTCAACGTCGAGACGGCGGCCTCGCTCCTGCACGCCGCGCCGGCGCCCGCCTCGGTGCTGTACGCCGAGCCGGCCCCGGCGGTCACCGCGGCGACGATCCCGGCGGCGCGCGCCGAGGCGGTCCCCGCGGAACACGGCCGGGCCGCGGACGTCGCGGGGCTCCCCGGGCGGACGGAGGCCGCGGGGCGCGTCGGGCCCGCGGACGTCGCGGAGTTCACCGGGCCCGGGGGGTCCGGCGAGGAGCGGGCGGAGCCGGCCCGGGGCGGGAGCGGGCACCTGCCCTACCGCCTGGGGCAGCGGGTCTACGACCTCGTACTGCCGTACCGGGACGCGCACGGCGACGTCTGGTACTTCCACGGCAGCCGGGACGCCGACGGGATGCCGATGATGTCGCTCGACGGCCGGATGGAGCGCTGCTCGCTCGCCAACGTGGCTGCCTACGTGGGCCCGTTGACCCCGGTGCGCGAGGACCGGCAGGCCGAGGGAGGGCGGCGATGAAGCGTGACTGGGAGCTGAGCGCCGCCTGCCGCAACCAGGACGCGGAGCTGTGGTTCTCCAGCCGCACCCAGGCCAGGGCGGTGGAGATCTGCCGGACCTGCCCGGTGCTGCTGCTGTGCCGGGCCGCGGTCCTCAAGCGCGAGGACGGGCTGCCCCGGTGCCAGCGCAGCGGCATCATCGCCGGACTCACCGGGTCCCAGCGGTACGACCTGGCGCGCGCGGCGGCGGGCGCGACGCTGCCGCCGGCGGAGATCGCGTCCGCGGCGGTCGGCGTCGCGGACCGGATCCGGCAGGAGCCCGCGCCGTGCGGCACCCGGGCGGCCTACCAGCGGCACCTGCGCCGCCGTGAGCCGGTCGACGAGGCGTGCCGCGCCGCCAACGCGCGTAGCGCGGGCCGCTATCGCCGCACCGGCTCCACCCGCAGGCAGCAGCCCGAGCCCGCCCCCTCCGCCCGGTGACCGCGGGACATCCGTCGGATCGCGCCGAGGACATTGATCGGCCGGCGGGGTTTGAGGACTCCCGGAACTGCGGGAAAAACGATGTGTGCGCTGTGACTGAGGGGTCCAGAGAGGCTTGGGAGGTCGAAGTGCCGGACGAACTCGGAAATGGCTGGATCTCGACGGGCCCGTTAGGCTCGCACGAATCCGGACATTTAGCGAACGACCGTACTTCTGCCACCGATTCACCCGCCGCGGCGCCGACGCCGTCCCGTCGCCCCGGCCCCCTGCACCACCTCGCCGACCTCGCCGCTGTCGGCCGCTTCAGTCACCTCGTGTCACTCGGCCGCCTCGGTCACCTCGGTCACCTCGTGTCCCTCGGCCGTACCGACCGTACCGGGCGGTCCGGCCGCCCGAGCGGCCCCGGCCGGTCCCGGCGCTCTCCGGACCGGGCCCGACGTTCGAACAGCCGCTCCGGCGGCGCCCGTTCCGTCTCGGTCTCCGCCGCGGGGGTGCTGCTGACCTCCTGCCTGCTGCTGCCGTTCCGGCTGCTCGTGCCGGCGCGTGCCGCCCACCGGCGCGACTCGCGCCGGTGGCGCCGCGGGCGGCGGGTCCCGAGCGGCCCGCCCCCTCACTCGCAGGACGAACTCGGTGTCTGTCGACAGGAGTTGATGCGCTGGCAGGAGTACGCCGACTCCTACGCCCAGGAGCTCGGGCGGGCCTCACGGGAACGCGCCCACCTGCTGGCGTGGCTCGCGGCGCTGCACCCGGCGAGCGCCGTCATGACCCCGGCAGGCGGTGCCGGACAGGAGAGCGGCCACTGTCTGTGCCTGATGGCCGGCGGCTGGCAGATGTCCTGGACCGTGCCGCAGGCCGATCTGGCCCTCTTCCCTCACGTGCCCTATGCCGAGCAGGCTGTGGGCCGTAACGCCGAGGAGGGCGTGGACCAGGACGCACGGATCCGCTGGCACACCCATCTGCTCGCATTGGAGGGCAACCTCCACAAGGTCCCGGCCGGAGCGTGTCCGCCCGAGGGGCTCGACTGTCACTGAGCCACCCCCCTCAGACTCCGGTTGGCAAGCTCGGGAGGCACGTCGGCCGGACCCCAGCGCCCCCCTGCCCCTGGCTCGGCAGGGGGGCGCGAACCCTTTTCGCGCACCGGGCCACCCCGCCCGAACTCTCAGAGCCACCCGGCGAATTCGAGCAGCAGCTCGGCGTCCTGGAGTCGGCCCACCCGTCGTGCCCGCACCCCGGACTCCACCGCCCGGAACAGCGTCCAGCCGCGCAGCCGCTCCTGGTCCACCTCCAACGCCTCCGCGAGCCGCTTCACCCGGCGCCGGGTCGTCGACGCCCCGGACGAGGTGGCGATCAGGTCCTCCACCCGGTCCCGGACCAGCCGCGCCAGATCGAACGCGCACTCGCCCACCACCGGGTCGGGCCCCGCGGCCAGCCACGGCAGCCGGTCCCCGGCGAGCACCTTGCTCTGCCGGAACGTGCCGTGCAGCAACCGGTGTTCGGGCGGCGCCTCCAGCAGTTCCGCGCGTGCCGCGAGCGCCGTGTCCACCAGCGGTGCCACGTCGGGGTCGCGCTCCGCGCTCGCCCGCATCGCGCGCGCCTGCCGCCCGGTCCGCTCGGCCACGGTCTCGAAGACCGCGCCCTCGTCCCCGGCGGGCGGCTCCACCCAGAGCCGGCGCAGCGTCCCGGCGGCCTCCAGCAACGCCTTCGCCTCGGGCAGCGAGCGCACCGACACATCGGGGTGCAGTCGCTCCAGGAGCAGCACGCCCTCGCCGACGTACGGCTCCAGCAGCTGTACGGCGCCCAGGCCGCCCCAGTGGGCGAGCGCCGCCCGCTCGCTCTCCGGACGGGCCCGCGGCGGGGCGAGCTTCAGCACGGCGGGGGAGCCGTCCGCGCGCCGCACGAGCAGCACCATGCTGCTGCGCCCGCCCGGCACCTGGATCCGCTCGACGGTCAACTCGCGTAGCGCCACCGCCTGGTGGGCCGCCTCCGGCAGCTTCTCCAGCCAGTCGTCACCGTCCGGTGCGTTCTCGCCGAGCGCCCGCACCAGACGCCGCGGCGGTTCGAAAGCCATACGCGAGTGGTTCCCTTCCTCTGCCGTCACGCCGTGGGCGACGCGGACGCGGACGCGGACACCGGATCCGACGCGGACGCCGACGGGGTCGCGGCCCGCTCGGCGAGACCAGGGAAGGCTACGCTCTCGCCGCTCCAGCGCACCGCCCGCAGCGCCGCCTCGCGCAGCGCCCCGGCCGCCTCGCGCCGCCGCGCGTCCTCGGTGGCCCGCACCAGGTCCGAGTAGACGTCGGCCACGCGCCGCTCCAGTTCGGCGGCGAGCCGGACGGCGGAGGCCGCGCTGTGCACCGGGAAGGGCAGCGCGTAGGCGGCGGACGCGGCCGCCGGGGAGCCGCCCAGGTCGCGCACCTCGCGCACCAGCGCGTCCCGGCGCGCCCGGTGCGCGTCATAGGCGGCGCGTGCCTCGGTGCGCCGCTCCTCGTCGATCTGGCCGCCCACGACGCCGTAGCCGTAGACCGCCGCGTGCTCGGCGGCCAGCGCCGCCTGCACCGCCGTGAGCCGCTGTTCCTTGGTCCCGCTCACTTCGCGCCCTCCGTCAGCAGATACGCGTGCACCGCTCCGGCCGCCGCCACCGAGGCCATGAGCCGCGCCAGTTCGCCCGGCACGTCCAGCAGGGCCGTGATCCGCCGCGCCGAGAGCTCCCGCTCGGCGTCCGCGAGCCCGGTGAGGGCCTGCTTCTCGGTCTCCGGGGCGGCCGACGCGCTCGCGCCCGCCGACACCCCGGCCGAGGCCCCGGACGCCGATCCGGAGGCGTCCGGAGTCGTTGTCGCCGAAGCCGAAGCCGAAGCCGAAGCCGAAGCCGAAGCCGAAGCCGAAGCCGAAGCCGAAGCCGAAGCCGAAGCCGAAGCCGAAGCCGAAGCCGAACCCGAAGCCGAACCCGAGCCGCTCGCGGTCCCCGTGGCGGACCGCGTCGCGTCCGCGGACGCTCCCGCCGCCCCGGACGCCTTCCCCGCGCCGCCGAACGCCGTCACATGCCGTGCCGCCTCCGCGCGCAGCGGTCCCAGCCGCTTCGCGAGCGAGGGGTGGGCGGCGATCGCGGCGTCGTAGCGCGCGACCAGCGACTGGCTGTCCCGGGCCGCACGCGCGCGTGCCCGCTCGGTCAGGGTCAGGGGGCTGCCGGCCGATCCCTCGTCGGAGCCGGTGTCCTTGGGCCGTTCGGAGCAGCCCGCCAGTACGACGGCGCCCGCCGCGGAGGCGAGCAGGGTTCTTCTGCGCGGCCCCGCAAGGGCCCGCGACGGTGGGGGGAGGGACACGGCAGACGTCCTCGGGGAGCTCGTACGACCAACGGGCGGGGAAGGGGGCGCGCACGCCTGTGATCACGGTACCCGCGCGCCGTCACGGCACCACCCACCGGCACCACCCGCCGGCAACCGCGCACGCGCACGTGGACGGCAACACACCCCGCGACCGGATACCCTTTGACCAGACACGCGCACCGTCCCACAACAGCACACGCGGCCGAGGAGTCACCCGGATGAGCACGACCCAGAGCGAGAGGCTGCGAGCACTTCTGGAGCCGCTCGTCACCTCCCAGGGCCTGGATCTCGAAGAGATCGCCGTGGACTCCGTAGGGCGCAAGCGAGTGCTGCGTGTGGTCGTCGACTCCGAGGAGGGTCCCGACCTGGACGGGATCGCCGATGTGAGCCGCGCGCTCTCGGCGAAGCTCGACGAGACGGACGCGATGGGCGACGGCGAGTACGAGCTCGAGGTCGGCACCCCGGGCGCGGAACGCCCCCTGACGGAGCACCGCCACTACACGCGTGCCGTCGACCGCCTGGTGAAGTTCCAGCTCGGCGACGGCGGCGAACTGGTCGCCCGGATTCTCGACGTGGACGACGAGGGCCTCGATCTGGAGGTGCCCGGCGTCAAGGGCCGCAAGGCGACCTCCCGGCGGCTCGCCTTCGGCGACATCGCCAAGGCGCGCGTGCAGGTCGAATTCAACCGCAAGGACAAGTAAGGAAGAGGAGGCGTAGCCGTGGACATCGACATGAGCGCCCTGCGGGGCTTGGTACGGGAGAAGGAGATCTCCTTCGACCTGCTGGTCGAGGCGATCGAGTCGGCCCTCCTCATCGCCTACCACCGCACCGAGGGAAGCCGCCGACACGCGCGCGTGGAGCTCAACCGGGAGACCGGGCATGTGACCGTGTGGGCGAAGGAGGAGGCCGACGACCTCGAGGAGGGCCAGGCGCCCCGCGAGTTCGACGACACCCCGTCCGACTTCGGCCGGATCGCCGCCACCACCGCCAAGCAGGTGATCCTGCAGCGGCTGCGCGACGCCGAGGACGACGCCACGCTCGGCGAGTACGCCGGGCGCGAGGGCGACATCGTCACCGGCGTGGTCCAGCAGGGCCGCGACCCGAAGAACGTGCTCGTGGACATCGGCAAGCTGGAGGCCATCCTGCCGGTGCAGGAGCAGGTGCCCGGCGAGAGCTACCAGCACGGCATGCGGCTGCGCAGCTACGTCGTGCGGGTGGCGAAGGGCGTGCGCGGTCCGTCCGTCACCCTCTCGCGGACACATCCCAATCTGGTGAAGAAGTTGTTCGCGCTGGAGGTGCCGGAGATCGCCGACGGGTCCGTCGAGATCGCCGCCATCGCCCGCGAGGCCGGCCACCGCACCAAGATCGCCGTACGGTCCACCCGTTCGGGCCTGAACGCCAAGGGCGCCTGCATCGGCCCCATGGGCGGCCGGGTGCGCAACGTGATGGGCGAGCTGAACGGCGAGAAGATCGACATCGTCGACTGGTCGGACGACCCGGCCGAGATGGTGGCGAACGCGCTGTCCCCGGCGCGGGTCTCGAAGGTCGAGGTCGTGGACCTCGGCGCCCGGTCCGCGCGGGTGACCGTGCCGGATTACCAGCTCTCGCTGGCCATCGGCAAGGAAGGGCAGAACGCCCGCCTCGCGGCGCGGCTGACCGGGTGGCGCATCGACATCCGCCCGGACACCGAGCAGCCTGAGGAGTAGCACGCCGATCCGCCCGGGGGAGACCCCCGGGCGGGGCCGGGGAGATCCCCGGGCGGGGCCGGGGAATAGATCTCGGCCCGTAGTCGTTCGGATCACGTCAGTTATGGCGCGGCAACTGTTCGAGACCTGGCCCAAAAGGGTGAGGTCGCCGCGGGGAGGTAGACTTAGGGTGTCTGGCCGGACGCACGCCCGATCACGCCCTGAGCGCACCTGTCTGGGGTGCCGGGAGCGGGCGGCCAAGACGGAGCTGCTGCGCATCGTGGCGATCAAGGACGAATGCGTCCCCGATCCTCGCGGTACGCTGCCCGGCCGGGGTGCCTATGTGCATCCCGTCCTGGTCTGTCTCGATCAGGCGGATCGTCGCCGGTCGTTCACGCGGGCGCTGCGCGCCCCGGGAGCGCTCGACACAAAGGCGTTGCGCCGACATGTCGAGCAGATGACAGTTGCCCAGCAGGCGACACAGTAAGCAACACGGTGCCGTGCGGAAGTCCCCGTGCGGCCCGGTACCTCGCGAGTCGAAAGCAGGTCGAGATTGCGATGAGCACTCGATGAGTACGCGATGAGTACGCCCATGAACTAGCGACGGTCCGGCCGCAACCCGGACCTCAAAGGAGCGAAGTGGCTAAGGTCCGGGTCTACGAACTCGCCAAGGAGTTCGGTGTGGAGAGCAAGGTCGTCATGGCCAAGCTCCAGGAACTCGGTGAATTCGTCCGTTCGGCGTCCTCGACGATCGAGGCGCCCGTAGTACGAAAGCTGACCGACGCCTTCCAGGGCGGCAACGGCAAGTCTGCCAAGCCGGCCCCGCGCAAGGCGGCCCCCCGTCCCGCCGCGCCGTCCCCGGCGCAGGCGGCGCGTCCGGCTGCACCGCGGCCGGCCGCACCCAAGCCCGCCGCGGCCCCGCAGCCGCAGGCGCAGGCACCCGCGGCTCCCGCGGCCCCCTCGGCGCCGGTCACCCCGGCGGCGTCCGGCCCGCGTCCGGTCCCGGGCCCCAAGCCCGCGCCGCGCCCGGCCCCGGCCGCGCCCGAGTTCACGGCCCCGCCGTCGGCTCCCGCGCAGCCCCCGGCGGCCGCGCAGGGTCCGAGCCAGGGTCAGGCCCAGGGCCAGGCTCAGGGTCAGGGACAGCGCCCCGGCGGCGCCCGTCCGGGCCCCGGTGCCCGTCCCGGCGCCCGCCCCGGCGGTCCCGCGCAGGGTCAGGGTCAGGGTCAGGGACAGCGTCCCGGCCAGGGCGCGCCGCGCCCCGCCGGCCAGGGTGGTGCCCGTCCGGGCGCCCGTCCGGCCGGCCCGCGTCCGGGTAACAACCCCTTCACGTCCGGCGGCAACGCCGGCATGTCCCGCCCGCAGGCGCCCCGTCCGCAGGGCGGCGCGCGTCCGGGCGGTCCCGGTGCCCCCGGCGCCGGTCCGCGTCCCCAGGCGCCCGGCGCCCAGGGTGGCGGCGGTCCGCGTCCGCAGGCTCCGGGCGGTCCCCGTCCCTCGCCGTCCGGCATGCCCCGCCCGCAGGGCGGCCCGCGTCCCGGTGGCGGCCCCGCGGGTCCGCGTCCCAACCCCGGCATGATGCCGCAGCGTCCCGCTGCCGGCCCGCGTCCCGGCGGTGGCCCCGGCGGCCGCGGTCCGGGCGGTGCGGGTCGTCCCGGCGGCGGTGCCGGTCGTCCCGGCGGTGGCGGCGGCTTCGCCGGTCGTCCCGGTGGCGGCGGCGGTGCCGGTCGTCCCGGTGGCGGCGGCGGCTTCGCCGGTCGTCCCGGTGGTGGCGGCGGCGGCTTCGGTGGCGGCGGTGCCGGTGCCGGTGGCGGCGGCGGTCGTCCCGGCTTCGGCGGTCGTCCCGGCGGTCCCGGTGGCCGTGGTGGCACGCAGGGCGCCTTCGGCCGTCCCGGTGGTCCCGCGCGTCGTGGCCGCAAGTCGAAGCGCCAGCGTCGCCAGGAGTACGAGGCCATGCAGGCCCCGAGCGTCGGCGGCGTGATGCTGCCGCGCGGCAACGGCGAGAGCATCCGTCTCTCCCGTGGCGCGTCGCTCACGGACTTCGCGGAGAAGATCAACGCCAACCCGGCGTCGCTCGTCGCGGTCATGATGAACCTCGGCGAGATGGTCACCGCGACCCAGTCGGTGTCCGACGAGACCCTCCAGCTCCTCGCCGGCGAGATGAACTACAACGTTCAGATCGTCAGCCCGGAGGAGGAGGACCGCGAGCTGCTCGAGTCCTTCGACATCGAGTTCGGCGAGGACGAGGGCGACGAGGACGACCTGGTGGTCCGTCCGCCGGTCGTCACCGTCATGGGTCACGTCGACCACGGCAAGACCCGCCTCCTCGACGCCATCCGCAAGACGAACGTCATCGCGGGCGAGGCCGGCGGCATCACCCAGCACATCGGTGCCTACCAGGTGGCGACCGAGGTCAACGACGAAGAGCGCAAGATCACCTTCATCGACACCCCGGGTCACGAGGCGTTCACCGCCATGCGTGCCCGTGGTGCGAAGTCGACCGACATCGCGATCCTGGTCGTCGCGGCCAACGACGGCGTCATGCCGCAGACGGTCGAGGCGCTCAACCACGCCAAGGCGGCCGACGTGCCGATCGTCGTCGCGGTCAACAAGATCGACGTCGAGGGTGCCGACCCGACCAAGGTGCGCGGTCAGCTGACCGAGTACGGCCTGGTGGCCGAGGAGTACGGCGGCGACACCATGTTCGTCGACATCTCCGCCAAGCAGGGTCTGCACATCGACTCCCTGCTGGAGGCCGTGATCCTGACGGCGGACGCCTCGCTCGACCTGCGGGCCAACCCGTCCCAGGACGCGCAGGGCATCTCCATCGAGTCGCGCCTCGACCGCGGTCGCGGTGCCGTCTCGACGGTCCTCGTCCAGCGAGGCACGCTGCGGGTCGGCGACACGATGGTCGTGGGCGACGCCTACGGCCGTGTGCGCGCCATGCTCGACGACAACGGCAACAACGTCGCCGAGGCCGGCCCGTCGACGCCGGTCCAGGTCCTGGGCCTGACCAACGTCCCGGGTGCGGGCGACAACTTCCTGGTGGTGGACGAGGACCGTACGGCCCGTCAGATCGCCGAGAAGCGCGCCGCCCGTGAGCGCAACGCCGCGTTCGCCAAGCGCACGCGCCGCGTCTCGCTCGAGGACCTGGACAAGGTGCTCAAGGCCGGCGAGGTCCAGCAGCTCAACCTCATCATCAAGGGTGACGCTTCTGGTTCCGTCGAGGCCCTCGAGTCCTCCCTGCTCCAGCTGGACGTCGGCGAAGAGGTCGACATCCGCGTCCTGCACCGCGGCGTCGGTGCGGTCACGGAGTCGGACATCGACCTGGCGATGGGCTCCGACGCCATCGTGATCGGCTTCAACGTCCGCGCGGCCGGCCGTGCCGCGCAGATGGCCGAGCGCGAGGGCGTGGACGTCCGGTACTACTCGGTCATCTACCAGGCGATCGAGGAGATCGAGGCGGCCCTCAAGGGCATGCTCAAGCCGGAGTACGAAGAGGTCGAGCTCGGTACGGCGGAGATCCGCGAGGTCTTCAAGTCGTCCAAGCTCGGCAACATCGCGGGTGTCCTCATCCGCTCCGGCGAGGTCAAGCGCAACACCAAGGCCCGACTCATCCGCGACGGCAAGGTGGTCGCGGAGAACCTCAACATCGAGGGTCTGCGCCGCTTCAAGGACGACGTCACCGAGATCCGCGAAGGCTACGAGGGTGGTATCAACCTCGGAAACTTCAACGACATCAAGATCGACGACGTCATCGCGACGTACGAGATGCGCGAGAAGCCTCGCGTGTAAGGCCGACGGTGCGCGCCGGCCGGTGGGAGTCCGCTTCCACCGGCCGGCGCGCCGTTTGCGGCACGGCCGCCGTTCGCGGCTGCCGTGCCCGGGCCGTGGTGGCCGGCCACCACGGTGTGCGGCGGGGGCCGTGGCGTGCGGCGGGGAATATCCGTCGATCGCCCCGGCCCGTTCGTTGTACGGTTCTGATGTCCCTGCGCACACGAACGGCAGGGCCATCGATCCCGTACCGGCGGGTGAACCGGTTACACACATGTACGTGGGGACTCTGTCCTTCGACCTCCTCCTCGGCGACGTACGGTCGCTGAAGGAGAAGCGCTCCCTCGTCCGCCCGATCGTCGCCGAGCTCCAGCGGAAGTACGCGGTGAGCGCGGCCGAGGTGGACCACATGGACCTCCATCGCCGGGCCGGCATCGGGCTCGCGATGGTCTCCGGCGACGCCGGGCATCTCAGCGATGTACTGGACCGATGCGAACGGCTGGTCGCCGGCCGCCCCGAGGTGGAACTGCTGTCCGTGCGGCGGCGTTTCCACGGCGACGACGACGACTGACCACGAACAAGATCAGGAAAGAACGGGAGACGGACCAGTGGCCGACAACGCGCGGGCGAAAAGGCTGGCGGACCTCATCCGGGAGGTGGTGGCCCAGAAGCTGCAACGCGGGATCAAGGACCCGCGGCTCGGCACGCACGTCACCATCACGGACACCAGGGTCACGGGTGACCTGCGGGAGGCGACCGTCTTCTACACGGTGTACGGCGACGACGAGGAGCGCAAGGAGGCGGCCGCCGGGCTGGAGAGCGCCAAGGGCATCCTCCGTTCGGAGGTCGGCCGGGCCGCGGGTGTGAAGTTCACCCCGACCCTCACCTTCGTCGCGGACGCCCTCCCGGACACCGCCCGGACCATCGAGGACCTCCTCGACAAGGCGCGGGCCTCCGACGAGAAGGTGCGCGAGGCGTCCGCGGGCGCCGCGTACGCCGGCGAGGCGGACCCCTACCGCAAGCCGGGCGACGACGAGGCGGACGACACCGCCGAGAAGGACGACGCCGCCGAATGAGCAGCAAGCCCACCCCGCCCGACGGCCTTGTCATCGTCGACAAGCCGTCGGGCTTCACCTCGCACGACGTGGTCGCCAAGATGCGCGGCATCGCCCGCACCCGTCGCGTCGGCCACGCCGGCACGCTCGACCCGATGGCGACCGGCGTGCTCGTCCTCGGCATCGAGCGGGCGACCAAGCTCCTCGGGCACCTCGCCCTCACCGAGAAGGAGTACCTGGGCACGATCCGCCTGGGCCAGACCACGCTCACCGACGACGCCGAGGGCGAGATCACGGGGTCGGTCGACGCCTCGAAGGTCACCCGCGACGCCGTCGACGCCGGCATCGCCAAGCTGACCGGCGCCATCATGCAGGTGCCGTCCAAGGTCAGCGCCATCAAGATCGACGGCGTACGGTCCTACAAGCGGGCCCGCGAGGGCGAGGAGTTCGACATCCCGGCCCGCCCGGTGACCGTCTCCTCCTTCGATGTGTACGACGTCCGTGACGCGGTCGCCGAGGACGGCACCCCCGTGCTCGACCTCGTGGTGTCGGTGGTGTGCTCCTCCGGCACCTACATCCGCGCCCTGGCCCGGGACCTCGGCGCCGACCTGGGCGTCGGCGGCCACCTCACCGCGCTGCGGCGCACCCGGGTGGGCCCCTACCGGCTGGACGCGGCGCGCACCCTGGACCAGCTCCAGCAGGAGCTGACGGTGATGCCCATCGCCGACGCCGCCATCGCCGCGTTCCCCCGCTGGAACGTGGACGCCAAGCGCGCCCGGCTGCTCACCAACGGCGTACGGCTGGAGATGCCCGACGAGTACGCCGGCCGCGGCGCGGTCGCCGTCCTCGACCCCGAGGGCCGCTTCCTGGCGCTGGTCGAGGAGCACAAGGGCAAGGCCAAGAGCCTCGCGGTGTTCGTCTAGGCGGTGTTCGTCCAGGCGGTGTTCGTCCAGAACCTGCCCGTGGAGCGGCGGACACGGGGTCGTTCCAGTCCCGCCGCTCCACGGTCCCCCCTCGGTTCCCCCACCCCTAGCCTGTACCGACGGCACGCGCCTATTCACCCGACCGGGCAGGCGCTCGGAGTGAACCGGGGGAGCGGAAGGGGGCGCGTTCACCTCGGGATCTGTCCCGCTGATCATCCCCGGCCTACCGTCGACAGAGGTGGTACGGCTGTACGGCGGGGAGGTTCGCGATGCCGGGACCAAGTCGCTCTCTCGTACGGGTCCGTGATCTTGCCGGACGGCTGCGGGGCGCCGGGTTCGTCGCCGATCACGACGGCACGGTCGTCACCGCCCACGAGGTCGTCGACGGCCTCGCCCAGCTGGTGCTGACCACGACGGCCGGGCGGACCTGCGTCGTGGACGCGGCCGACGCCGTCACCCCGCTGCCCGCCCTCGCCCTGGCGCTGGTGCGCACGGTGGGGCTCGGCGCCGAGCCGCTCCCCATCACCGTCCGCCCCCGGACCGACACCGGCACCTATGTGGAGATCGCGGCCGGCGGCTGGCGCGAGGCCCGGGTGCTCGGATCGCGGGCGGTCACGTACACCGCCACGGACCGGTTCCACCCCGTCGACGACGCCGTGGAACTCGCGATCGGCACCACGGGGCGGGACGCGCTGCGGCTGGGCGGCGGCGCGGCGGGCGGCCCGGTGCTCGATGCCAGGACCGGCGCGGTGATCGCGACCCTCGGCACCGCCCTGACCTCCGGCGACCGCGACACGGGCTTCGCGGTGCCGCTACGACGGGCTGCGGGGCCGTGCGCGGCCGCCTGCGGCGGGGGCTGCGACGGTTGCAAGGGCTGCGCGGGCGGGGGCGGCGGGGGCTTCGGGGCGTTCGGCTGCGGGGGCTGCGGCGGCTGTGGGGGCTTCGGGGGCGCTCCCGAAGCCCCCGCGCACACCGCCCCCGCGCCCTGCCCCCTCGCCGCGCTGCTGGGCCGGAACGCCGCCACCGTCGCCGCCTACGGTGCCGATCTGAATCCGGCCGCCGTCCTGGAGCTGGCCGCGGCCTCGGCCGCATCCGACGGACCGCCCGGTGCGCGCGCGACGCACCCCGGGCCGGAACTCGTCCAACGGGCCGACATCGCGGAGGAGCTCGCCCGATTCCTCACCGGTCCCGCGGCCGTCCTCGGGCTCGTCGGGGCGCCCGGCAGCGGTCGTACGACGGAACTCGCGGTGCTCGCCGCACGGCGCGGGCGAGGCCCCGCACCCGCGCCCACGCTGTGGCTGAGCGGTGCCGACCTGCGCGACGACGACACCTCGGTCGCGGACGCGGTGGAACGGACGCTCGGGCGGGCGGCCCGGGTCGTCGCCACAGCCCGCGGAGTAGCTCCGGGCGACCTCGGCGACCTCGCCCCGGACCGCCTCGCCCACCTCGCCCGGAGCGCGGGCCGCCCCCTCCTGATCCTGCTCGACGGCCCCGAGGAGATGCCCCCCGGCCTCGCCCACCGCCTCCCCGAGTGGACCCGCGCCACGGCCTCCTGGCTCGCGGCCGCCGGTGCCCGGCTGGTGGTCGCCTGCCGCGCGGAGCACTGGGAGAGCGCGGGCGCGGCCTTCCCGCCGGATCTGCTGCACCGGCCGGACACCCGCCTCGCCTCGGCCCCTCCGCCGACACCGCCCTGCGTGCCGCTCGGCGACCTGCGGACCGCGGAGGCCCGTCTCGCGCGCGAGCGCTACGGCCTCGCGCCGACGGACCTGCACGACCGAGACGCCCGCCACCCGCTCGCCCTCCGGCTCCTCGCCGAGGTCCGCGCGGCAGCGCCAGAGGCGTGTGAGAGCCTCCCGGCCCCCCTCGCCCGCGGCGACGTCCTCGCCGCCTGGCTCGACCTCGCGTGCCTGCGGGTCGCCGTCCGCCTCGCGCCCGCGAACGGTCCGCACGGCACCGCCGTACGGCGGCTCGCGGCGAGGGTGTCCGGGCAGGTGCACGAGGCCGCCCGGCGCAGCCTCGGACCCGGCCAGGGCGAACTGGACCGGGCGGCGTTCGAGGCGCTGTTCCCCTGGGGCCGGGCGCCCCGCCGGCTCGGCGGCGGCAGCGGCTGGGCGTACGCCGTGCTCGCCGAGGGCCTCTTCGTCCCCGCGGGCGACGGCTACCGCTTCGCCCACGAGGAGTTCGCCGACTGGATCCAGGGCATGCACCTCGACCTGGACGGGGCCCTGCGCGTCCTCGTCCACCGCCCCCGCACCCCCGAGGCCGCGCACCCGCTGCCCGTGCCGCACCACCGCATCGGCCCCGTCGTGCAGGCGCTGCTCCACCTCGGCCGCCAGCAGGGCACCGCCCAACTGGCCTGTCGGCTGGAGGATTTGGTGGACGCCCTGGACGCCCTGGACGCTCCGAACGTCGATCCCGACCCCGGCTCCGTATCCGACCCCGGCTCCGAACCCGCCCCCGGCTCCGAACCCGACCCCGGCTCCGAACCCGGCGCCTGGTGGGCCGTCCGGCTGCTCGCCCAGACCCTGGTGTCCGTGCCCGACGCGACGCCGTACACCCGCGTACTGCGGCTGCTCGCCGACCGGATCGTCGCGTGGCGCGACGAACGACGCGCCGTGGCAGGGGAGTTCACCCCCGACTTCTGGGAGGCGCTCCCGCTCCCCGAGGCCGACCGCCTCGACCTGCTGCGCCGGCTCGTCCGCGCGGACGGCGCCCCGGCCCGCGCGGACCGCGCACCCCGTCATCTCGACACCGTCGCCCGGCTGCTGGCCGCCGCCCCCGCCGCCGTACAGCCGTGCCTGGTGCGCTGGTTCGACGACGAGCGGCCACTGCCCGCCACCCCGCACGCGACCGTCGCCACCGCGGCGCAGGCGCTGCTGCACACCCACCGGCACGGCGCCCCGGACGACCTCACCGAGGCCCTCGCGGACAGCGTCCACCCGCGCGCCGACGAACTGCTCGCCGTGCTCGCCGAGGAGGAGCCGTCCGCCGTCTGCCGGGCGGTGGACCGATGGGCGCGCGACGAGCGCCCGGCGCGCCGGTCCGCGGCCGCCGTCCAGGGGCTGCGCGCCGCCCCGCACGTCCGCACCGGCGCCGACCGCGACCTCCTGCGCCATGCCGCCCTCGCCCTGCTCGCCCGCCCCGGCGACGACGCCGTGCACAGCGGCGCGCTCGCCCTGCTCGTCCGCGACCCGCGCACCCGGGACCGCCACCTCCCCGAGGCGCTGCGGCGGTTCGCGCAGGGCGACCCGCGGGTGCCGGCCGACGCGGTGGCCACCGCCCTGGCCAGCCACCCGGAACCCGTCCTCGACGCCTTCCGGGACCGGCTGCTGCTGCCCGACTCCCGCGACGCGCTGCGCACCCTCGCCGACGTCGCCACGCCCGCTCTCGCCCGCCGCGTCGCCGTGTTCGTCCGCGAGGCCGCGCGGCGGCGGCCGGAGACGGCGGGCCCGGTCGCCGCCCACGTCGACCGCCGCCTCGACCAGGGCCCGGCCACCCGCGACGTACTGCACCCGCTGGTCACGGCCCTGCTGGCGGACGGGCCCGAACCGCTGCGGGCGGCGCTCGGCACCGTCCTCGCCGCCGCGGGGGCACCCGCCTCGCGGCCGTTGCGCCGCGAACTGCTCGACGTGCTCCTCGCCCGCGAGCAGGAACCGGCCGTCCTGGACGCGGTGCTGCGTGCCGCGGCCCGGCCCGACGACGCCGACGCCCGGGAACTGGTGCACCACACCGCGCGGCTGCTGGCCCGCACCCCGGCCGGGGCGGCCCGTCTGGACCGGGGGCTCGTCGACCTCGCCCGGCACGTCCCCGGCTTCGCCGCCCTGATGGCCCGCTGGCTGACCGACACGCCGGGCCGGTGGGCCGTGCTGGTGGCCCCGGCGACCCGCCGCACCATCGAGCACCTGGCCGGACCCCGGGTACCGGCCTGAGCGGCGACGAAGGAAACGAGGGGGTCCGCTCGTTCGCTGCGGCAGGAGCCGAGGGGGTCCGCTCGCTCGCTGCCGCAGGAGCCGATGAGGTTCGCTCGTTCGCTGCCGTAGGAGCTGATGAGGTGGCCTGGTGCGGTGCCGTAGGAGTCCATGGGGCCCGCTCGTGCGGTGCCGTAGGAGTCCATGGGGACCGTTCGTGCGACGGCGTCGGGCCTGAGGGGTCCGGTCGTGCCGCGGCCGAGGTGTGGCCGCGGGACCGGGCGGCCGGCCGGGCGGGTGGCCTCGGCGGGGGTGGAGCCCGTCACAGCCCCCATGCCGATGCGGGCGGGGGCCACCCGGCATGGCACCCTTAGACCTGCGCAAGAGGCAACGTTGGATACGGACAAGGGTTCGAGGAGCGGTCACAGTGCAGCGCTGGCGTGGCTTGGAGGACATCCCCCAGGACTGGGGGCGCAGCGTCGTCACCATCGGGTCCTACGACGGGGTGCACCGCGGGCACCAGCTCATCATCAAGCACGCCGTGGACCGCGCCCGCGACCTCGGCGTGCCCTGTGTCGTCGTCACCTTCGACCCGCACCCCAGCGAGGTGGTCCGCCCCGGCAGCCACCCGCCGCTGCTGGCCCCGCACCACCGCCGCGCCGAGCTGATGGCCGACCTGGGCGTGGACGCGCTGCTGATCCTGCCGTTCACCACCGAGTTCTCGAAGCTGTCGCCCGCCGACTTCGTCGTCAAGGTGCTGGTCGACAAACTGCACGCCAAGGCGGTCGTCGAGGGCCCCAACTTCCGCTTCGGCCACAAGGCCGCCGGAAACGTCGGCTTCCTCACCGAGCAGGGCGCGGTGTACGACTTCGAGGTCGAGGTCGTCGACCTGTACGTGTCCGGCGAGGCGGGCGGCGGGGAGCCGTTCTCCTCCACGCTCACCCGCCGGCTGGTCGCCGAGGGCGACGTCGAGGGCGCGCGCGAGATCCTCGGCCGTCCGCACCGGGTGGAGGGCGTGGTCGTCCGCGGCGCCCAGCGCGGCCGTGAACTCGGCTTCCCCACCGCCAACGTGGAGACCCTGCCGCACACCGCGATCCCCGCCGACGGCGTCTACGCCGGATACCTGCACGTCGCCGGCGAGGCCATGCCGGCCGCCATCTCCGTCGGCACCAACCCGCAGTTCGACGGCACCGAGCGCACGGTGGAGGCGTACGCGATCGACCGCGTCGGCCTCGACCTCTACGGCCTGCACGTGGCCGTGGACTTCCTCGCCTTCGTGCGCGGCCAGGCGAAGTTCGACTCGCTCGACGGACTGCTGGAGCAGATGGCGGCGGACGTGAAGCGCTGCCGGGAGATCGTCGCGGCGGAGTAGCGTCGCGGATCCCCTGTCCTACGACGCCGAAAGGGCGGTCGGTGCCCACGGGCACCGACCGCCCTTTCGCGTGCGCGGCGGCTACTGCTGCGGGGGCTGCGGGGGTTGCTGCGGCTGCGGCTGCGGCTGCGGTGCGGGGGCCGCGGGGGGCTGGGGGGCCTCGGCCGGCGGCTGGGGCTGGGGCTGGGGGTACGGGTGTCCGTGCTGTCCCGGTTGCCCCGGCTGGCCCTGCTGTCCGGGGAACGGGGGATACGGCTGGCCCGCCGGACCCTGCTGCCCCGCCGGACCCGGCTGGCCCGGGAACGGCGGATACGGCTGCTCCTGCTGCCCGGCGGGCTGCGGCTGCGGCGGGTAGGGCTGCCCGGGGGCGTACTGCGGCCCGCCCGGCTGCGGCGCGGCGGGCGGATACGGCTGCCCGCCGGGCTGCTGCGCCTGCGGCTGCTGCGCCTGCTGCGGCGGGTACGGGGCGGGCTGCCCCGGCACCGGCTGTCCCGGGTACGGCGGGCTCGGCGGCTGCTGACCCTGGCCCGGCTGCCCCTGGCCCGGCTGCGCGGGGTAGGGCTGCCCGGGGTGGGGCGGCTGCGGGGCGTAGGGCTGCCGGCCGTCGGGCTGGTGGCCGTAGGGCTGGTGGCCGTAGGGCTGGGCGGCGTACGCCTGCGGGGGCAGCGGCTGGCCCGGCATCGGCGGGGCCGCCACCGGCGGCGGGTTGCCGTCGCTGGTCCACAGGCCGTGCGCCTGCTGATGGCGTACGAAGTCCTCGGCCACCATCGCCGCCAGCGTGAAGTACGACTCGCGCACCTTGGGCCGCATCATGTCGAGGTCGACCTCGGCGCCCGCGGCGAGATGCTCGTCGAACGGCACCACGATCACGCCGCGGCAGCGGGTCTCGAAGTGCGACACGATGTCGTCGACCTTGATCATCTTGCCGGTCTCGCGGACCCCGGAGATGACGGTGAGGGAGCGCGCCACCAGGTCCTGGTAGCCGTGCGCCGACAGCCAGTCGAGGGTCGTGCTCGCGCTGCTCGCGCCGTCCACCGACGGAGTCGAGATGATGATCAGCTGATCGGCGAGGTCGAGCACGCCCCGCATCGCGCTGTACAGCAGGCCCGTGCCGGAGTCGGTCAGGATGATCGGGTACTGCCGCCCGAGCACCTCGATCGCGCGCCGGTAGTCCTCGTCGTTGAAGGCCGTGGACACCGCCGGGTCGACGTCGTTGGCGATGATCTCCAGGCCGGACGGCGCCTGCGAGGTGAACCGGCGGATGTCCATGTACGAGTTGAGGTGCGGGATCGCCTGCACCAGGTCGCGGATGGTCGCGCCGGTCTCGCGGCGCACCCGGCGGCCGAGCGTGCCCGCGTCCGGGTTGGCGTCGATGGCGAGGATCTTGTCCTGCCGCTCGGTGGCCAGGGTGGAGCCGAGCGCGGTGGTCGTGGTCGTCTTGCCGACGCCGCCCTTGAGGCTGATGACGGCGATCCGGTAGCACGACAGCACCGGCGTGCGGATCAGGTCCAGCTTCCGCTGCCGCTCCGCCTCCTCCTTCTTGCCGCCGATCTTGAACCGCGCGGCCGCGGCGGCGGGCCGCCCGCTCTTCGGCCGCTGCCGCTTGTTGTTGAGCAGCCGGTCGGAGGACAGCTCGACGGCCGCGGTGTAACCGATCGGCGCGATACCGGGGTTCACGGGCTGGCGCTGGTCGTGCTGTATGGGCTGCGGCCAGGCGGACCCGGAGCGCGGGTCCATGGGGGCCGGGGGCTGCGGTTGCGCCTGCGGCTGGGGCTGCGCGGGGGGTTGCTGGGCGGCCTGCCCGTCCTGGGGTGGGTAGGCGTATCCGCCGGATGCCTGGGGC
>NZ_LAVA02000144.1 GCF_000974985.2 Streptomyces mangrovisoli
TCCAAGGGCTTCTCGAGGTCCAAGGGCTTCTGGAGGTCCAGGGGCTTCCGGTCCTCCTGGGATCCCTGAGGGTCCTGAGACGTCTGAGAGTCCTGGGTGTTCTGAGGATCCTGGGGTTCCTGGGGCTGGTGGGGCTCCGGGGACGGCGGTATGGACACGGGTACCGTGCTCCTGTTTCGGGCGGCGGGTGCGCGAGCTGCTGCGCGGAAGAACTGGCGTACGACTGGCCGCATGGTAAGCAGCAGGCGGGCGGGCCGGGAATCGCGGGTCGGACCTGGGCCGCGGCGCCGAAGGAGCACCGGACGCGACGACCCGGCGCACATATCGGCCATGACGGCCCATCACCGGACGACTCACCTACGCTGCCCCCATGACCGCCCTGCCGGACCGCTTCTGCCCCACGGACCACACCCGGGTCCCCGCCGACTCGCTCGCCTGGTGCTGCCCCCACTGCCACGGCCCGCTGGACCTCGACTTCTCCCCCACCCCCGCGTCCCTCAAGTCCCTGACCGGGCGCGTCAATTCGCTGTGGCGCTACGCCGAGACGCTGCCGCTCGCCGACCCGTCCGTCTCGCTCGGCGAGGGCCGCACCCCGCTCGTGCCGCTCAGCGACGGCGTCTCGGCGAAGCTCGACTTCCTGATGCCCACGCTGTCGTTCAAGGACCGGGGGGCGGTCCTGCTCGCCGAACTGGCGCTGCGGCTGGGGCCGGACCGGGTCGTCGCGGACAGCAGCGGCAACGCGGGGGTGGCCGTCGCCGCGTACTGCGCCCGCGCACGGCTGCCCTGTTCGGTGTACGTCCCCGAGGAGACGTCCGCGAAGAAGCTGGAGCAGATCACGGCGCACGGGGCACGGGCCGAGGTGGTCTCCGGCGACCGGGAGGCGGCGGCGCGGGCGGCCCGGCGGGCGGCGGACGAGCCGGGCACGTTCTACGCCTCGCACGCGTACAACCCGTACTTCCTGCACGGCACCAAGACCTATGTGCACGAGGTGTGGGAGGACCTGGGCGGCCGGCTCCCGGACGTGCTCGTCCTGCCCGTGGGCAACGGCACGCTGCTGCTGGGGGCGGCGCTGGCCGCCGCCGAGCTGTACGCGGCGGGGCTGGTGCAGCGCCGGCCCGTCCTGTACGCGGTGCAGTCGGCCGCGGTGGACCCGCTGGCCCGCGCGTGGGCCGACGGCGCCGAGGACCTGGCCGGCCCGGCGGTCCCGGACCCGGCCCCGACCCTCGCGGAGGGCATCGCCATCCCGAACCCGCCGCGCGCCCGGCAGATCCTGCGCGCGGTACGGGAGTCCGGCGGCAGCTTCCTGACGGTGACGGACGATCAGGTCCTGCACGCCCGGCGCGACCTGGCGTCGCGGGGCCTGTACGTCGAGCCGACGGCGGCGGTCTGCTGGGCGGCGGTGCGCGACGGCGCCCTCGGCACCCGGAGCGCGGTGCTGCCGCTGTGCGGGGCGGGCGCGCGGGCGGCGGCGG
>NZ_LAVA02000145.1 GCF_000974985.2 Streptomyces mangrovisoli
CCGCAGATCGGATCACGATGACACTCCTGCACACTCCTCCCAGCGTCCTGCCCGCCGACTGGTACGGCGCCGCCCCCGCCCCGATCGGTGTCGACCAGGCGTTCAACGGCTATGTCGCCGCCACCGTCGTGCACACCCTGGACCGGCTCGGCGTCCTGGACCGTCTCGCCGACGAACCCCGCCTGGACATCACCAAGTTCGTGCTCGACGCTGGACCCGCGGTGCGCGAGCGCGTCGTCCGCGAGGTCCTGCGGGCCGCGGCGGTCTGCGGCTGGGTCCGCCTGGAGGACGACGGCGACACCGCCGTCCTCACCGACGCGGGCCGCGAGACGGTCCGGATGCGCGGCTACTTCACCTGGGCGGTCGGCGGCTACAGCGAGTTGTTCGCCGGCGCCGCCCGACTCGCCACCGGCGAGGCCACGTTCGGCGCCGACCTGTTGCGCGACGAGGCCATGGTCGCCCTCGGCTCCGGCCAGAACGACCGCTCCTTCATGGCGGGCACCCTCGACGACGTGCTCGCGGGCGTCGACTTCAGGACCATCGCCGACCTCGGCAGCGGCATCTCCGCACGGGTCAGCCGAGTCGTCGGTGCCCGCCCCGGCACCCGCGGCCTCGGCCTCGACATCAGCGGCCCCGCAACCGAGTTGGGCCATCGCACCATCGCGGAGGCCGGACTGGAGGACCGGGTCAGGGCGGTCCAGGCCGACGTCCTCGACGTCTGCCACCGCGAGGCCCACCGCGACGCCATCGCCGAGGTGGACACCGTGATGAGCTTCTTCCTGCTGCACGACCTGCTGGCCGACCCCGTGACCCGCCCGCAGCTGTTCACCCGGCTGCGCGAGGCGTTCCCCGCCGCCCGCACCTTCGTCCTCGCCGACACCATGCTGCGCCCCGACGCCGAACACTCCACCAGCCTGCCGGTGTTCTCCCTCGGCTACGAACTCGCCCACGCGCTCATGGGCGTACCGCTGCACACCAAGGAGACGTACGAGGAGCTGTTCGCCGCGGCCGATCTGCACCCGGTGCGCACGGTCGCCTTCGGCACCCCGCACTCGTGGCTGTACGTGCTGGAGGCGCGGTGAGCACCAACCCCTTCGCGGTCGTACGGGAGTTCTCCCCGCGCACCCGTGCGGTGCTGGCCGTCAACGCGGTCAACTCCTTCGGCGGCGGCCTGGTCCTGCCGTTCCTGTGGATCTACCTCGGCCAGGTACGCTCCCTCGCGACCTGGGTCCCCGCCGCCACCCTCGCCGTCCAGGCCGCCACCGCGGTCGTCGGCGGGCTGGTGTGGGGAGCCGTGCTCGACCGGGTCGCGCCGCGCCCCGTCGTCACGCTCGTCATGTGCGTGGCGGGCGTGGGCACCGCGCTCTACGCCACCGCCACGTCCGCGCCGCTCGCCCTCACCGCCGCCGTCGTGTACGGCCTGGGCATCAGCGGGGTGGGCACGGTGATGCGCTACCTGTACGCCGGCGCCCCCTCGGCCCGGGAGCGCGGCCTCGCCTTCTCCGCCGACTACGCGGTGTTCAACGCGATGACCGGGCTCGGCGTCCTCGTCGGCGGCCTGGTCGCCGCCTCGGGCCCGGGTTCGCGGGCCGCCCGCTTCGCCGCGCTGTACGTCGCCGACGGCGCCACCTTCCTGGCCGCCGGAGCCGCGTTCGTCCTGCTGCTGCCGCGCATCGAGCGGACCGGCGGGAAGCGGCCGGAGGCAGCCGACCAGGTCGGTTACCGCCAGGTCCTCTCACAGCGCTCCGTCGCCGTGCTGCTGGCCACCCTGACCCTGTGCTCGCTGGTGTCCTACGGGCAGCTCAGGAGCGGACTGCCGGGCTATCTCACGGCCGGCGGAGCGGTCGGCGCCGAGGGCCTGTCGGGGACCTTCGCCGTGAACATCGTCGTCGCCGTCGCCACCCAGGTCGTCCTGGGCGAGCGGATGCAGCGCGTACGGCGCAGCACGGTGCTCGGCGCGAGCGGCGGGCTGTGGGCGGCGGCCTGGGCGCTCGTCCTGGTCGCCGGGCGCCACCACGGCGCGACCGCGACCGTCCTCGCGATGGCGGGCGTGCTGCTGCTGTCGGTCGGCGAGGCGCTGGTCTTCCCGGTCGTCACCGGGCTGCTGAACGACCTCGCCGAGGAGCGCACCCGCGGGCGCGCCAACGCCATGCTGTCCGTCGCCGTGTCCACCGGCTCGGTGGCCGGGCCCCTGCTGGCGGGTGTGGCCCTGCCGTTCGCCGACGGCGTGCCGTTCGTCGCCGCGCTGATCGGGATCTGCGCGGTCGTCGCCCTGGTCGGCCCGGCCCTGCGCCGCGCCCTGCCGGCCACCGCCGACCTGCCGGCGCCCGAAGCGGAACCCGGATCGGAACCCGCCACGGAGCCGCAAGCGGAACCCGCCACGGAGCCGCAAGCGGAATCGACCCCCGGATCCGCGCCCCTGCCCGCCACATCCTGACCGCACCTCCTGACCGCCACGCCCTGACCCGCCACGCCCTGCCCCGCCGCCGTACCCCTGAGGAGGCACCCGTCATGCAGCACTGGCCGCCGAGCGGCATCACCGTGCGCACCCCGCTCGTGGAGCTGCGCCACCCCACACCGGAGGATCTCGACGCGCTCGCGAGCCTGGGAGCCGAAGGTGTCCACGTGCCCGGATTCATGCCCTTCTTCTCCCAGTGGACCGACGGCGACCCCGCGACCGTCGCCCGCCGGGTCCTGCAGCGCCACTGGAACGCCATGGCCAACTGGGGCCCGAACGACTGGACGTTGTACCTCGTCGCCGTGCACGACGGCGAGGTGATCGGCTCCCAGTCGCTGGGCGCCCGCGACTTCGTCGTCACCCGCGAGGTGTTGCTCACCTCCTGGCTCGGCCTGCGCCACCAGGGCCGGGGGCTCGGCGGCCACGCCCGCGCCGCGGCCCTGGAGCTGGCCTTCACCGGACTCGGCGCGCACGACGCGTTCTCCGTCGTACGACGCGGCAACGACGCCTCGCAGGCCGTGTGCCGCAAGTTCGGCTTCACGCACGACGGGGCGCAGGTCAACGCCGTGCGCGGGGAGCGCGTCGTCAGCGACCGGTACCGGCTCGGCCGTGACGCGTGGACGACGTCACGTCGGACACCCGCCGAGATCACCGGGCTGGAGCCGGCGCTCGGCCTGTTCGGCCTGACCGGCCCGACGGAGACCCCCGCCCTGGCCGCGCCGTCCCCCTCAGCCGCGCCCGCGCTCGCCGCCACCCTCTCCGGGGTGCGGTTCGCGCCGGACCCCGACCACGTCGACGCCTGAGGAAGGGAGAGGAGCCCGGCATGTCCCGCCCCGTCATCGCCGTCGTGTACGACTTCGGGTCCGTCGCGCCCGCGGACATCGTGGACCGGCTCGAACCGCTCGGCGCTGTCGTGCTCGCCGTGTGCCGATCGGAACACACCGAGCAACTCGCCCCGCTCCTGGCCGACTTGGCCGACGTGGTGCCGGTCGACGGGGACGGGCCGGACGAACTCGACCAGGCCGCCGCGCAGCTGCGGGCCCACGGCCCCGACGCCGTGCTCACCTTCAGCGAGCGCCGGCTCGGCACCACCGCGCTGCTCGCCGAACGCCTCGGGCTGCCGTACCACGACACGGACACCGTACGGCTGTTGACCGACAAGTACGCGCAGCGCGGCAGGCTGCGGGATCGGGGCGTGGACCCGGTGCGCTCGGCGCTGCTGCGCGCCACGGGGGACTGGGCGGCCGCGCTCGCCGCGGTCGGTCTGCCCGCGGTCCTCAAGCCGGCCCGCGGCGAGGGCAGTCGCAGCACGCATCTCGTGCGGGACGCGGCGACGGGCGCCGAACTCGCCGAGTGGCTGCTGAGCGGGCCCGCCGCGGAGTCCGCGCTCGTCCTGGAGGAGTACCTCGCGGGCGTCGACCGCACACCGTTCGGCGACCATGTCTCCGTCGAGAGCGCCGTCGTCGAGGGGCGGGTCACGCACTGGGCGGTGACCGGCAAATTCCCGCTGGCCCCGCCCTTCCGCGAGGTCGGCCACTACTGGCCCGCCCCCCTCGCGGGCGACGAGCAGGCCGCCGTCGTCGATCTCGCGGGGCGCGCGGTCCGGGCGCTCGGCGTACGGACCGGCGTCACCCACACCGAGGTCAAACTGACCGCGGACGGACCGCGGTTGATCGAGGTCAACGGCCGGCTGGGCGGCTTCCAGAGCGGGCTCGGTCGGCTCGCGGGCGGCCTGGACCCGGTCGTCCTCGCGGCCACGCTGGCGCTCGGCGGTCCCGCCCCGACGAGCTGGGTCCCGCAGGACCGGGTCGTGTTCGCGCGGGCCGTGCCGACGCCCGCCGGGGGCGGCCTGCTGACGGCCGTGCACGGCGTCGCCGACGTGCTCGCCCTGCCGGGCCTCGAAGGCTACGAGACCCGGGTGCGGCCCGGCACCTACGTCGAACCAGGCGTCGGAACAGGTGAGTTGGCCGTGCTGTGGGGGAGCGCCGACGACCACGCGGGCATGGTCACGGTCCTCGAACAGGCCCTGTCCAGGCTCACCCACACCTTCGCCGAAGCCCCCGCCGCACCGGGCCACCTCCCCGACCCCCACCCGCCGACCGGGCCCGGCGCCGCGGCCGAGCCCGCCGCTCCGGCTGAGCCCGACCCCCCGGCCCCGCCTGCCGATCCGGCCGAGCCCGCCGCTCCGGCTGAGCTCGGCGCCGCGGCCGTGCCCGCCGCTCCGACCGGGCCCGCCGCTCCGATCGGGCCCGCCACCCCGGTCGTACCCGCCGCTCCGGCTGAGCCCGACACTCCGGCCCCGCTTGCCGCTCCGGCCGGGCCCGCCGGGCCCGGCGCCCCCGCCGAGCCCGCCCTTCCCCACCCTCCCGGCTTCCCCGCCGTGCCC
>NZ_LAVA02000146.1 GCF_000974985.2 Streptomyces mangrovisoli
ACAGCTCGCTTCATGAAAGCGCGAGGCTAGTCGGTCCAATTCCAGTCGACGGCTGGTGGTCCCCCGTCATCGTCGGACTGCTCCCACCGCAAGAGTGGCACGGCCTTCCCTGCATGGCCGCACTCTGTTCCGTGGTAACTACCGGCCCGGTCGCAGGGACCGACGCATCGGCATACGGACCAACGCGCAGCGTATCCGCCTCCCTCTGACTTAGCGAAACGCTGCAATTGTGAACCAGGACCGGCGTAGCCCCAGCCAGCACATAGTACGTGTGCAGGTCGGCCACGGTCAGGTTGTGGACCACCGCTTGCGCAGTCCACCGCTTGATCCCAGTGATCTGGACCCGGCCCCCTGCACTGGTGCGCAGCGTCTCGCCGGCCTTGAGGTCCGTCGCGGTCAGCCAGGCGTGCAATTCGGGAACCCAGAACGGGTGACCGTCGGTCGCGGTGACCGATGCCTTCTTGGACCCCTTGTCGCCGTCGACGTCGACAGTGACCTTGACCAGGTGCTTCAGTCCCACGCCCGTGATCTCGGCAGTGATGGTTTCGGCCTTGGTCTTCCCCGTTTTCGGGTCAGTCGCCAGGACCTTGTCGCCGTTTTCGATGTCCGCGATCTTCTTTGTCGAACCGTCGGCCATCAGCACCAGAGTGCTTGGTGTGAAGCTGTTGAACTCCTCGCACTCCTTGGCCAGCTTGGCCAGCGCGTTTGCTTCCTTGCGGCTCTTCCGCCAGTCCTGGAAGACGTTGAGCAGCTTCTTGCCCAGACCGTAGACCCGCTTCGCCAGGGCTGCCGCCTTGTTCCAGCGGAACAAGTACTTCTTCGCCAGCTTGGCCAGAGGCCCGCCTCCCATAAAGGAGGACACGACGTTGAACGCGGTGTTGCCGCAGGCGCCGAGGGCTCCGGTGGTGAAGCAGTCGAGGGCATCCGTGATGCCGAGTTCGTCCGCGGCGATCTTGCCGAGTTCCTTGGCGATCGCGATGGCCCGCTGCTTGGCCGAGTCCTCCTTCTCCTTGGCCGCGGCAGCCTTCTCCTGGGCCGGCGTGGTCGTCGTATTGCCGGTGCCACCCTTGGTGTCGCTGTCCCCGGAGGTGGTGCCGCCCCCGGTGTGTGGACCGGGGCCGCACTCCTGCCAGCCGCCCGTGCAGTCGGCCAGGATCATGCCCGTGGCGTCGCTGTACGAGACGGGGCTGTTGTTGGCGTAGGCGTAGCCGTTGATCTGTTGGGGGTCGGTGTAGTCGACGACCGGGTCGGCCGAGATGAACCGGCCGGTGTCGGCGTCGTATTCACGGGCGCCGAGCGTGGTCAGGCCCGTCGAGGCTTCGATCGTGCCGCCCACGAAGCCCTTGTCGTTGACCCAGTCCGAGCCCGAGGTCGAGGACTCGTCCCGGCTGTTGCCGAACGGGTCGGTGCGTCGGCGGGTCGTGGCGCCGGTCTTCGCGTCGACCGCGAGTTCCGCCGTCCCCTGGTGGTCCGAGGCGAGGAAGTGGACACCGTCCGCCTCCCGCATCGCCACCGTGGTGTCGCCGAAGCTGTAGTAGCGGGTGGCGGTGACCTTGGACGTGGACTTGTCCAGGTGGAGTTCCGTGCCGGGCAGGTAGAACGTCTTCTCGTCGGGGGTGTCCCGGAGGATCCGTGTGCCCTGCGCGTCGTACTGGTAGTTCGTCACCGAGCTGTCCGCGTTGGTGACCTTGGTCAGCTCGCCCTGCTTGTCCCAGTCGAGGGACTGGGTGTCGCCGTCCAGGATGCGCTTGGTGGTGTTGCCGGAGCTGTCGTACTGGTAGCTGTCCTGGGAGACGATCTGCGGGGTAGTGCTCGTGGCGTCCGTCGTCTGGGTGATCGACGAGACGGTGTGCGGACCCGAGTCCGTGCCGTTGGGGCCGGAGGCCTTGCCGTAGGCGTACTGCCGGCTTGAGGTGGGTGTGCCGTTCAGGCCGTGGCGCACCTCGGTCTTGCGGTTGCCGATCGTGTCGTAGCCGTAGTCGGTCCAGTAGGGCGAGGTGCCGCCGACCGTGGAGGACGAGGCGCCCGCGGCGCAGGAGGCGTCCGTGCTGCCGGTGCCCTTGGCGTCGTTGGAGTTCACCGAGGAGGTCCAGGACGTCGAGAGGCGTCCGAGGCCGTCGTAGGTGAAGCACTGGACGTCGCTGGTGCCGCCGGTCGGGGTGTCGGCGATGGAGAGGATGTTGCCGGCGTCGTCGTAGGTGTAGTTGGCGTCATAGGCGACGCTGGAGGCGCCCTCGACGTCGACGCGGGAGTTGGTCAGGCGGTCGGTGCCCGCCTCGTAGGAGTTGGTGATCCAGGTCTTCGGGGTGCCGGAGACTCCGGTGGACAGTTCCAGCTGTTCGAGGTTGGACGTGGGCGAGTACGAGGCGTTCGTGACGTAACTGCCTCCCGTGAGGGAGGTGTTCAGGCCGGTCAGGCGTTGCAGGCCGTCGTAGGTGTACGACAGGGCTTCCGCGGCGAGGTCGCCGGTCGCGGGCAGGCCCTGGCCCTGGAGTGTGCCGTCGCGGTTGTACTGGGTGGTGTACTCGTAGGTGCCGCCCAACTGGGGCTCGGCCGTCTTGGACAGGTAGTACTTGGTGTCGGTGGGCTGGTAGTCGTTGTCGGCGTCGAGGACCGGGTAGGTCACCGACGAGTAGACGGCGCCGTCCTTGTAGGTGTAGGCACCGTAGAGCTCGCCCTTGGCGACGGTGTCGTACTTCGTCACCGAGAGCTTGGTGCCGGTGGTCGCCTCGCCCTGCCAGGTCGAGACGGCGCGGCCGAGCTCGTCGTAGAGCGTGGACGTCTTGTCGCCGTTGACGGTGACCGAGGTCTGCCGGTCCATGTCGTCGTAGGTGTACGAGGACGCGCCGGTGTCGGGGTCGGTCGCAGTCTTCTTCCGACCCAACTGGTCATAGGTATAGGACCACTTGTTGCCCTTGTCGTCCGTGACGTCCAGCAGGTTGCCTGCCGGGTCGTAGCCATAGGACGTGGTGACCGCGTCGCCGTCGGCGGGGTATTGGATCTGCGCGGTCGTACGGTCACGGCCGTCGGTGACGGCCGTCGTCTTGACGCCGCCCTTGGGCGGGGTGGTCGTGACGCGGTCGCCGCCGTAGGCGTACGTGGTGCGGTACTGCTCGGTGCCCTGGACCTTGGTGATGGTCGCCGTGGTGCGGCCCGCACCGTCGTACTCGGTGACGGTCTGGGCGTCGAGGTCGGCGTTGACCGGCTGGAACAGGGTCGAGGACGGGGCGCCCGAGGCGTAGTAGGTGTCGTTGACCTTCACCACCCGGCCGGATCCGTCGTACAGGGTGTCGGCCACCATGCGGCCGCCGCCGACGCCTTCGGTCTGGTCCTGACGAGGCCTCAGGAAGCCGTCGTACAGCGACCATTCGCTGCCGTACGTCGTCCCGTCAGCCTGGATCTTCAGGGTGTGGACGGCGGTGGGGCCGTCGTCCGCGCGCAGCAGGTACTCGTACTTGAGCGAGGGCGTGAAGTTGGACGCCTTCGGGCGGTCCGGCAGCCAGACGGAGACCAGGCGGCCGAGGCCGTCGTAGGCGAGGTCGGCCCGCTTGCCGTTCTCGTCGGTCTTCGCCGTGGGCTGGCCCCACTGGGGCGCGTACTCCGTCGAGGAGGTCCAGCCGTCGACGTTGGTGACCACCGACTTGGTCGCGAGACCGTAGGTGTCGGTGTAGACGGTCGAGGAGGCGTACTTGGTCGTGGAGGCGACGGTGTCCGCGTCCTTGACCACCAGGGGGCGGCCGTAGGTGTCGTAGGTGGTGGTGGCGGTCGTCTGGTAGGTGGCCGTCGTGCCGTCGTGGGCGGACAGCCGCTTGGTCATGGTGAGGTCGCCCTTGGTGGGGGCGTCGCCCAGGGTGGTCGAACCGTCGTAGTAGGTCAGGTCGTCGGAGAGGACGTCCTTGGACCGGTCGGGCGTGGCGCTGCAGGAGACGGCGACCGTCTCCACCCGCGAGACGAGCGAGTAGATGTGCGCGCTGACACTGTCGGCGTACTCGGTGCGGGTGCACTGGTTGTCGGCGACGCCGACCTCGCCGGAGTCGTCGACCTGCTTCTCACGGCCGGTCGCGTCGTCGAAGGTGGTCGTGGAGGCGGTGTGGCGCCAGCCGCCGACGGCGAGCGCGGTGTAGGTGTCGGTCGAACCGGTGCCCGTGTAACGGGCCTTGCGCGTGCCCCAGTCGTGGGTCTCGGTCGCGGTGACCGCGGTCCACGGCACGGTCACCGACTTCTCGGTGACGGCCGAGCCGTTGTAGGTGGTCGTCTCCAGTTCGTCACCGGCCTTCCAGTCGGTGTCCTCGTAGGAGACGCCGTTGGAGTCGGTGACCGTCGCCGAGCGGGTGTCGCCGTCCTTGTCGACGTCTCCGTCGAGGCCGCGGAAGAAGACGTGCTCGGTCTTGGTGTTGGAGGGGTCGTTGGTGCCGGCGGAGGTGACGACCTGCACCTTGCCGTAGCCGCGCCAGTCGCCCCAGGTGAGGTCCTCGGTCTTGGTGATGCCGTCGGGCTGCGTCTTTCGCCAGCCGGCGTCGCCGAGGTAGGTGTAGGAGGTGACCTGGTCGGGGTTCTGTCCGGTCAGGTCGGTCTGCACGACGGACTCGACGACGTACTTGTGGAACCAGTCCACGATCGGGTCGGTGGCGCCGGGCGGGGTCCACTTCACGGGAAAGCAGCGCTTGGTGGAGGAGTCCTCTGCCGGGACGTTGCTCACCGTGCACTGGTTTGCGGCGTAGTTGACGCTGAGTGCTCCGCCGGACTCGTTCTGCACGCCCGACAGGCGGAAGCGGTAGAAGGGCTGGAGGTCGTCGCCACTCTGGTCGACGCGGTTGGGCAGTTGGGTGCCGTACAGCTCGACGGAGGGCACCGTGGCGTCGGTGCCGACCTTGCCGGTGTGGTCGATCTTGCTGAGCCACAGCGACTTGGAGCCGTCGCCGTTGTCGGTGAAGACGTGCGTCAGGCTCCACTCGTCGACGGGCGAGTACGTCGCGTCGCCGGTGCGGATCTGCGTGGTGACCTTCGTGAGCTCTTTACGGGTCCAGAAGGTGGGTGAGTTCTGGCCGGGGCACTTGGTGCCGGAGGCGCAGTTCTGGTCCCACGGGACGTCGGGCCAGTCGGCGGCGGTGTCGTCCTTCAAGGCTCCCGCGGAGCAGTCGGTCAGGGAGCCGACGCAGCGTTCGGCGGTGGTGAAGACGACCTGTGCGGAGGGCTTGGTGGAGTAGACCGTGAGGTCGCGCTGGCCGTAGTCCACGCGCTTGAGGTAGCCGCCGCGGATGTAGGCCTTGCCGTTCTCCGTGGTCTTCAGGCCCTGCGTGTAGTAGTTGGTCTCGGTGCCGTAGTAGTACGACATCGCGTCGCCGTGCGGGTCGACGACGTAGTCGAGGTTCCACCGCCAGGCCTGGGTGCAGTAGGCGTCGGCGAACGTGGCGTTGTAGCAGGGCTCACCGGAGTCGTCGCCGTAGACCGGGACGGTCCAGGTGGAGTTGGTCTCCTCGTTGCCGCTCGCGTAGCCCGGCAGGCGGTTGAGGCCGTAGTAGTACTGGGTGCCGTCGGAGGTGGTGATCCGCCAGTACTCGCCGTTGTTGTCGCCGTTGGTGGCCGACGTCAGGTGCTCGACCTTGGAGTTGTCGTCGTTGCTGATGCGCCACTCGCCGGTCTTGTCGTCCTTGACGAGCTCGCCGGAGGTGCCGCCGGCCAGGGAGAGCGTGGCGTTGTCGAACGCCCAGCACTCGTCGCCGTTGGTGGCGTCGTGACCGTCGTCGGCGCACGCCTTGTAGCTGCGCTCGATGTAGCCCGGGTCGTAGGAGAAGCCCTGACCGACCCAGGAGCCCTGGTTGTTGGTGGTCGCCGTCTGGCCGTCGATGGACTGCGAGTTGTAGGCGAGACCGACGGACGGGGTGAGGCCGCCGGGGACCGGGGGGACGTTCATCGGGTACGACCAGGTGAACGCGCCCGAGTTGGTGTCGACGCCCCACTGGGCGGATGCCGACAGGCTGGTGGCTTTGTAGTCGCCTCCGCCGCCGCCGCTGCTCGCGGTCGCCGCGAGGACGGTGGCCGAGGAGTCGGTGGTGCCTGCCTCGACGAGTTGGGTGGAGGTGCCGGAGGTGTCGCCGGCCGCCTGCACGGTCGCGGTGACGGTCTCCTTGGCCGCGTCGTTGCTGCTCTTGAGGTAGGTGGGGGTGGCGCAGGACTTCTTTTCAGGGGTGGTCAGGACGCACGCCGGGTACTGGGCGATCCGCAGCCGGGAGGCGTAGTCGCCGCCGTAGGCGCCGGCGAAGCCCGAGTAGTCCATGGTGACGCGGGCGGCACCCTTGGCGGTGGCGCCGTCCGTGCGGGCGACGGTGAACAGCACGCCGTCCACGCCCGCCGCCTGTGCCGCCTTGCGGCTGAGCACGCTGACCTGGAGCGAGCGGGCGCTCGTCTTCCCGGCTGCCGCCTTGGCGGTGATCGGCAGGTCCTTGGCCTTCGCCGTCTTGGCGGACAGCTTCACCTCGGCGGTGCCGGCCGTGGGCCAGTCGGCCTTGTGGGTGGTCTTGACCGCGGCCTTCTTGGCCTGGTCGGTCTTCGTGTAGTGCTTGGCGGTGACGTTCTTGCCGCGCACCGGCTTGTCGAGACTGGTCTGGGTCTTCGGCTTGGTGAGGCCGTCGTCGGCCAGGGCCTGGGGCGCGTAGGCGGGGAGGAGCCCTATGGACAGGGCCAGTCCGAGGACGATCGCGGTCCGCTTGCGGCCGCGTCTCCGGGCCGGTCTCCATGACCGGAACCAGGGAGGCGAGGACATGAACTCTCCATTCGATCAGGGGAGATGGAGGAAGAAATGCGCATGGCGACAGGGGCGGGCGGCGCTGTGGCCGCCCGCCCGTGAAACGGGGAGGCTTACGCCTCGGACTCGTCGATGCTGGCGCCGCCGGGCAGGACCGCGACGGTCGCCACCAGGGAGGCGTCCAGCGGGCCCTGGTACATGCGCACCTCGTCGACGGCACCGGCGAAGTACTCGCCGGCCGTCTTCCCGGTCAGCGCGCGGCCGACCTGGAGGCTTGTCGTGGTGAAGTCCCAGGTGTTGTCCCAGGCGGCCTGGGCCACCGCGGAGCCGTTGACGTACAGCAGGACATCGCCGAACACCGCGTTGTAGACCAGCGCGAGGTGGTCGCCGTCGCCCTCCGAGGTGGGCGGGTCGGCGTTGTCGAGCAGGCTGGTGACCACCGGGGACGCACTGTCGGCGCTGGTGACCGTCAACTGCCAACGGTCGGTGGCGGCCTGGTAACCCACCTTGATCGCACTGCCGTTGGTGCCCGACAGGGACAACACCGTCTCGTCCGTGGTGGGGTTGACCGACGTGAGCCGGGCACGGGCGGTCAGGGTGAAGCTGTCCTGCGCGGAGAGGGGTCCCGCCGCGGCGCGGGTGGCGTAGGCGTCCGTGCCGTTGAGGACCAGGTTGCCGTCACCCCACAGCGGGGCCGCCGGGGGCACGCAGTCGGGGTCGGCCTCGGGGTCGCAGGACTCGTCGGGGACGTAGACGGACGCGCCGCCGCCCAGAGTGAGCCCGGTGCCGCCGTCGGTCTCCGGCGAGATACCGGCCGTCGCCTGGTCCAGCTGCCAGTAGGCGAGCTGGTGCGGCGTGATGCCGCCGAGTTCCTGGCCCTCGGTCGGCGGGATGACCCGGTCGTGGAGCTTGACGTCGGCGACGCTGCCCTTGAGCGCGTTGGTGTAGCCGCCGGGCCAGATCTTGCGTCCGATCTGGAGGCTGCCGGTAGCGCTCCACACGGTGTGGCGGGCCTGGACGTCCTCCTCGACGAGGTTCCCGTTGACGTACAGCATCATCTTGCCGAGTTCGGCGTCGTACACGCCGATGAGGTGGGTCCAGGTGTTCGCGACGGCCGTCGCGCCGGAGACCTTCCAGGTGCCCAGGTTGTCCATGTCGCTGACCGGGATACGGAAGGTCCAGGAGGCGGTGTCCACGTCATAGCCGAGTTCGAAGCCCGGCTGCGCCGTCCCGTCCTGGCTGACGACCGTCACGCTGTCGGTGGGCAGGGTGGGCAGCATGACCCAGGCGCTGACCGAGAAGGTCTTGCCGGTATCAACAGCCGGCGCGCCGGCGTCGAGGTAGGCGTTGGCGGTGCCGTCGAAGGAGGCGGCGGTGTCGGTCGAGCCGAGCGGTCCCGTGTTGCCGAAGGTCACCCCGGAGCCGGCGGTGGCGTCGGGTGCGCCGCTGCTGCCGGCCGCCTTCGTCGCTCCCTTGGCGTCGCCGAGGGTCCAGCCGGCGACCGGCGCGCGGCCGTCGCTGACGATGAAGACGTAGGAGCTGGCCGGCTTCTGCGCGTTGCCGGCGCCGTCGACGGCGGTGACGTGCAGGATGTAGGGGCCTTCGGAGGGCGGCATCCAGCGCACGGTCGCCGGTCCGCCGGCCGTAGCCGGGTACACCGTCTGCGGGGTCGAGTCGTTGCCGGAGGTGATGCTGTCCGAGTCGCCGGTGAAGTAGTAGCGGTAGGAGGTGACATCCGCGTCGGGTGAGGCCACGGTGAAGGAGCCGTAGTCACCGACGCCCGCGTGTGCGGTGTCGTCGGCCGGGTACTGGGCCGACGTGATGGTGGCGGGTTTGGGCTTGGTGTGGTCGTAGATGAACTCGCAGCGGGTCTGGTCGCCGTCACTGGACCAGGCCCCGTACGCCTGCTGGTCGTAGCCCTGGACAGCCCAGGCGATGGTGGTGTTCTCAGGGATGGTGAAGCCGGGCTCGCCGTCGCCGGAGAGGTCGTCGCCCACCGTGTAGCTGAAGGTCTGCTGGCCTGTCTGGCCGGTACCTGTGGTTGTCTTCTTCGCGGTCGTCGCGTAATGGTCGACCTCGGTGGACCCGTTCATCCACCAGATCTTGAAGCGGGCCTGCAGGCTCTCGGTGTTTCCGTTGACGTCGTTGTGGTCGTAGTCCTTGATGACGGCGTGCAGGGTGGGGGCCTGGGTGACGTAGTGGTCGGTGGCGTGACCGTACTCGCACGTGTCGCCGGGGACCATGACCAGCTGGCTCTGCGCGGGCTCCAACGGAGGCCTGTTGTAGGTCACTTCAAGGTGCGCGTTGCCGCAGTACCGCTTCCAGTACGACGTGTCGGACTCACTGCCCGCCTTGAGGCGGAAGGTGGTGGTGCCCCAGCCGTTGTCGGCCGCCTTCTGGATGGTGCCGGTAACGCCGAATCGTACGTTCTGGTTGGTCGACGTGCATGAACCCGCCTTCTCCGTGGGCGACTTGGTGGCGATCGTCTCCTTGGAGCCGGGCTGGTTCGACCAGGTGGTGGACGAGCTGATCGCGCTCGCGCCGGTGCTGTTGACCCGGGCCAGCTGCACCTCACGGGCACTGGAGCTGTAGGTGAAGACCTGGGTCACCGCGAACTCCGCGTCGACGATGTCCTTGCCCTCGAAGGTCGCGGTGGGGATCGCGAAGAACTGCCGCTTCACGTCGGAGGAACTGGAGCAGCGCACCGACACGTCGGAGGGGCACAGGCCGACGCCTTCGTCGTCGTCGAACTTCCAGAACGACGTGCCGGCGTAGTGCGAGGACACCATGGTCCAGGAGCTTCGGTTGGCGGTCTTGACCACGGGGTCGATGTAGACCGGGTAGACGGTGTCCTTGTCGGTGAGCAGGCTGTTGTCGGGGGTGAGGGTCATCGTGTCCGACGTGACGTCCACGCCTACGTCGGCGACCTGGGCGCCCTCGGGGGGGCGTCTGCGTGTTCTCCTGGTCGGTGGTGGGTTCGTCGGCGGCCGTGTGGCTGGAGTCCCACATCACCGGTTGCGGCGCCTCGAAGACGGTACCGCCGGAGCCGGTGTCGGTGGCGGTCAGGCCGCCGCCCGCGGTCTCCTTCAGCTTCACCGAGGAGGTGTCGACGGGGAGTTGGAGTGTATCCAGTTCAGGGTTGGCGGCCGCTTTCGCGTTCTTGACGACCAGCACGTGCGAGAAGCCCTCGGCGCTCGCGGTGACCTTGAGGTCGACGCCGGGCAGGACGTCGGTGTAGGTGGCGGTGGAGCCGTCGATCGTCGGCTTGGGCAGCTTCTCGGGCCAGTCGAGCGAGAGGGAGCGCCCGTCCTGCTGGATCTCGGCGAAGGTCGTGTCGCCGCCGCCGGAGAACGACATCGCGGACAGCGCGGCCTTCGGCGCGTAGGAACCGTTCTTCTGCCGCACCAGGGTGGTGTCGATGTCCGTCCACTTCCCGTCGACGCGGGTGCGTACGGGCTGGACGTACTCGTCGGTGGTGAACGTGCCGTCGGGGTTGGCGTAGGTGGTGCTGCGCTCGTCGCGCAGGCTGAGGATCTCCACCCGGTCGCCCGACTTAGCGGCGGCGGCCTGCGCGGCGGAGGTGGTCAGGGACGGCGTGCCCTTGGCGGCGCCCGCGCTCTGGGCGGAGCGCGCGCTGTGTCCGGCCGCGGCGGGCTGCCCCAAGGCGGGGGCTGCGCCGAGTCCGGCGGTCAGCAGCGCGGCGAGCGCGGTGACGGCTGCCGCGGTGCGGCCCGTTCCGCCTCTGCGGAGTTTCATGGTGCGGCGGTTCCTTCTCTTCGGAGTCTGCCGGTCGTCTCTCATCCGACGAATCCGAACGCAGTGCCGGCGTCGGGCAGCCCGTCCTGGCCGGGCAGATAGGTCTTCGTGCCGGTGCTGGTCGTCCCGTCGACGTCGGTCCATGGCAGGACGTACAGAGCGCCCTTCGGTGCGTCGGACGACTTGCTCCAAGGCACACCCACGTAGAGATTGGTGGTGCCCGAGGTCAGCGTGGTGCCGACGTAGTCACGTGCCGTTGCGGTGCCCGGCAGCCCCGAACCACGCGTCAGCAGCCTGTCGTTGGCGCCGATCGCGGTGTCCATCGGCCGGAAGATCTGGATCGCGCCTGCGTCCTTCACGGTGGCGGTGTCCTTGCCGGGGACGCCGGCGGCGAGACGGATGGTGGCGGTCGAGGTGACGACGGTGGTGTCGGTGTTGTTGATCGTCACGTGCTGTCCCATGAAGTCACCGGCGGCGGGGTCGCCCTCGACGTCCGTACTGCTGGCATCGAAGGCGGTGACCTGGGTGAACGCGCCGGACGGCTGCACCCGGACCACCGCGACGCTCCCGGCGTCCGCCACCGTGCCGATGTCTTCGCCCGGGATCCCGATGGCGAGGATCGCATCGGAGTTGTAGGTCTGGCCGCTGGGCCGGTAGCTCGCTATCGAGACCGCGGTGCCGAAGCCGTCGCCGGCTTCCGGCACGCCCGAGATACCGGTGGCGTCCTGGTCGAGGCCGACGAGCGGGGTGGGCAGCCCGCCGGACAAGGTGTGGCTGAAGACCGAGACGCCGCCCGCGAATTCCTGGTCGCCGATCGCCTCGCCGGGCGAACCGACCGCGAAGAAGCGGTTCGTGCCCGTCACGGAGTACCCGAACCGGTCGTTGGACTCGACGACGCCGGACACACCCGGGGAGTCCTCGTTCACGGACACGACCGTCGTGCCCTGGATGTACTCGATGCCACCGGCATCCGTGTTGTTCTTGCCGTCCACGGTGATGTCCTCGCCGGGCACACCGACCACGAGGTACGGCTCACCGGCCGCGGTCGTGCCTGCTCGCATCGAGTAGCCGAACCAGTCGTAAGCCTCGGTGGAGGTGGCAGGATCGAGCTGGGCCTGCGTGTAGGCCTCGATCTTCGAACCTGCACCGATACCGGTCGGCGTGCCGTGGATCACGTAGATCGCGCCGGCGTCGACCAGTTGCTTGCCCGATGCGGCCACGTCCTCGTAGGGCGTGCCGACCACGAGATCGGTGCATCCGTCCCCGTCGGCGTCGTACGAGGTGCGCGAGAGACCGAAATGATCGTTGGCTTCCGGCGTCGCGTTCATGCCGGCGGTCGCCTGGGAGATCTCCGAGACGCCCTTGCCGCCGCCGAGCACGACCCTCACGAGTCCCGCCCTCTTGACCCCGTCGACTGTGGCCTCCGGGTCGGCGATGACCGTGTCGGTCACGCCGTCGCCGTTGAAGTCGCTGGTCGTCCCAGCCGTGCACGTGGTCGCTGCCGCGCTTGGCGACCCCAGCGTCACGATCCCCGACGCCGCCAGGATCACGCCGGCGACTGCCGCCAGCGTTCCTGTCAGACGTGTACGTGTACGCACACCCCACCCCTAGCCTCGCGCTTTCATGAAGCGAGCTGT
>NZ_LAVA02000147.1 GCF_000974985.2 Streptomyces mangrovisoli
CTGAAGACGGTGGGCGCACTGCGCACCGGCGGCCGCGGACCGCGCGGGGAATGACATCGGTGTGAGCGAAGTCGGCGTGACCGAATCGGCGTGACCGAAGTCTGTGCGACCGAATGAGGCGTGGCCGAATGAGGCGGACGCCCGGACGGTCGCTCGACTCGGGTGCCATCCCCTGCCTATGATCCCCGGCGCGGCATCGCGTGTCGGTCACCGGCCGGGTGAGGCATGGAGGCGCCGCGAAGATGCCCACGGAGGCATTGACCAGTGTCAGTCGAGTTCAATCACACCATTGTTCTGAGCCGCGACCGGGAGAAGTCCGCCCGCTTTCTCGCCGGGATCCTCGGTCTGGAGGTGGGCGAACCCGCGGGGATGTTCCTGCCGGTGCGCACCGCCAACGGCGTCACCCTGGATTTCGCGACCGTCGCCGTCGACATCCCCGCCCAGCACTACGCCTTTCTGGTCTCCGAGGAGGAGTTCGACCAGGTGCTCGCGCGCCTGGTCTCCGCCGGAGTCCCGATCCAGGCCGACCCGCACGGCAGGCACCCGGGCCGCATCAACCGCAACGACGGCGGGCGCGGGGTCTACTTCAGGGACCCGGCCGGTCACGGCATGGAGGCGTTCACCCGTCCGTACGGCACCGATCCGGCCTCGCCGCTCAACGGGGTGACGGAAGAGGTCCCGGGGGCGCACTGACGCCCTCGCACACCGCCCCCGCCACGGTCGTCGCCGTGGCGGGGGCGGTGCTGTCTCGCGTGTCCCGTGATCGCGTGTCACGTGACCACGGGACCGGGAATACGGCACCTCGCATACGGCTCCTCGAATGCGGGGCCTGACACACGGCACCGGGTATACGGCACCTGGAATCCGGTTCCGGGAATGCGGGGCCGCAATTGCGGTGCCGTATGTCCGGCCCCGGTAATAAGGCACCGGAAAGGAAGGGCCGTACGATCGTGACCGTACCGTCGTGACCGCATAGAGGTGACTTGGGAGTCCGCGGAGAACGGCGCAGTATTTTCACCAGCGCCCCGTTCTCCCCGAGCAAAGGACTCCCTCATGTTCGCTCGCATATCGAAGATCCGGGTTTTCTGATGCGTGCCACGGAAACCGTTCCGGCGGTCCTTCCGCCGGCCGAGGCACCCACCCGGGCCGACGTCCTCGCGGAACTCGACGCATGGGCCGCGTCCGGCGCACCCGCGGACTTTCCCTACGCCCTGCTGCTCGGGCATCTGCGGTCGGTCGGCAAGCACTTCCTGTCCACCGGCCTCCTCGACCGGCTCGCCGCGATCCGCGACCGCCTGCCCGGTACGGCCGACCCGCTCCGGACGCCCGCCGCGCGGGCCGAGGACGCCGACGGGCTCGCGCCCACCGGTGGAGAGACCGTCGACGCCTCGTTCCTGCGCGGTTTCCTCGACGTCGTCCTCGACAAGTACGACGACCTCTACGACTACCCGAGCTACACCGCCCTGCCGCTGCTGACCCGTCCCGCCCCGGCCGACTGGCGTGCGGCGCGGCGTTCGCGCGACGAGACGCTGCTGCTCCTGCTCGCCGACCTGGTCCGCTTCGAGCAGCGCGCGCTGACCGACACCCCGGCCGATCCCCACGACATGCCGCCCACGCCCGAACTGGTCTCCAAGCGGGCCCGGTTGGCGGTGCGGGTGATGGAACCCGCGGCGCTGCGCGCACTGCCCGCGGGCAGCGTGGACCCGGTCGCGGTCGCCGCCGTACCGGGACGCACCCCGGTGGGCCCGCTCATGTCGGCGATCCTGCGCGCGGCCGGCCCGGAGCGGGAGCGGGTGCTGGCCGCGAGCGTGCAGCCGGTGTACGTCCTGCACGACGAGTACCTCTTCCTGCGCACCCTCCAGTCCTTCGAGACGACGTTCACCTTCATGTCGGCGGCCCTGACCACGGCCGTGCACCGACTGGCCGCCGACCGCGCCGAGGAGGCCGCCGAACTGGTCGGGGCCGTGGCGGACATCCTCAAGGAGTCCCTGCCGCTGTTCTCCCTGCTGGCGACCATGCGTCCCGAGGCCTTCCAGACCTTCCGGGAGTTCACCGAAGGGGCGAGCGCCATCCAGTCGGCCGGCTACAAGACCTTCGAGTCGCTGTGCTCGACGCCGGGCCTCGCCCGGCTCGCCTCCTCCGCCTACACCTCCGTTCCCGCCGTACGGGAACGCGTGCTGAACGGGCAGCCCACCGTGCAGGGGACCTGGCAGGACCTGATCGCCGCCCAGCGGCTGGACGCCGACGGAGAGGCCGCGCTCGAGGCGGCGGCCGCGCGGCTCGAATCGGTCCACCAGCGGTGGAAGCAGACCCACTACCGACTGGCCGTCCGCATGATCGGCCTGCGCTCCGGCACCGGATACACCCAGGGCGTGCCCTACCTCGCGGCGGTCCTCGAGAACCGGCTGTTCCCGGCCCCCGACCGGCACGGCGCCCTCGTCGGCTGAACCGGCCCGTTCCGCCCGCACCGTCGCCTGGAGGCGTCCCCACGATGAGCAAACGAGCACAGACCGGCAGGCCCGGCACGGCACGGCGGGTGATGAACCCCCAGGAGAGCAACCGCCTGTTCCGCTACGAGTACGACCGCGGCAGCAACTACGAGGAGGACACCCGGCTCACCGCCGCGCTCTCCGCGCTGCTGCCCGAGGACGGCCTGGTCCACCCCGACCAGCGGCTGTTCCAGACCGTCCATCTGATCACCGAGTACGCGTGGTGCGAGATGCACTACGAAATGCGCCGCGCCGCGACCCAGTTGCGCACCGGCGACTATCTGCTCGCCGCCCAACTCCTGGAGCGTGCCGCCGCGATGGGGGACCTGCCGGTGCGGGCCCTCCAGGTCCTCGTCGACTTCCTGCCGCAGGAGAGCCTGTTGCGGATGCGGGAGACGTTCCCGGAGAACACCACCGGACTGGACTCGCCCGGCGCCCGCAATCTGCGCCGCGCGGCCGTCGCGCTGTGGCAGGAGGC
>NZ_LAVA02000148.1 GCF_000974985.2 Streptomyces mangrovisoli
TTCGGCCTGAACGGCCTCGTCCTCAAACGCCGGACGGGCTGGGGGTGGGTGGCTGGGGTGGTGGCTCAAGGTCGGGCGGGCTCGGTCTCCCGGCGGGGCGGGGGCGCTGGTGGGCGATCGGGTGGATCGGCCGGGTCCGGGCGGCGTGGTGTCGTGGATTCCGCCGGGGCTCCGGGATGGTCATGTGTTCATGCGATTGTCTACACGCCTGTCCCTCTGCCTCGCGGCCGCCGCCGCGTTACTTCCCAGCCCGGCCCATGCCGACTCCCTGCCCCGCTGCACGGGCGCGGGCCGTGACTTTCCGTTGAGTTCCCGCATCCACGGCGGCCCGCGCTCGTACGCGGCCGGCGGCGACTACGGCACCTGGTACCTCGATCTCACCAACACCACCTCCCGCGCCTGCGCCGGCGTGCATCCGGTCGTCGTGCTGGTCGACACCGGGCGCCGGCTGCGGCCCGGCCAGGCGCGCATGGACTTCTACGACGGCCCGCACGCCCACCCCGTGCGCTTCGAGACCACCGACGAGGCCGAGCTGGTCGGCGCCTTCGACGACGGGTTCCCCGGATTCACCGTCCCGGCCCGCCGCACCCTCACCGTCAGGGTCCGGCTCGCGCTCACCGCCGACACCGCCGCCGACCAGGTCACCGCCACCGCCGCCGTCGTACAGAAGCGCGGGGACGACGGCGACTGGATCGGGGAGTCGAACGCGTACCGCTTCGGCATCGACGAGGAGCCCGCCGACCCGGACGTGGACCCGGATCACACGGGTGCGGGGGTGCTCCCGGGCACTCCGGCACCCGACGGGACGGCGACGGCCACCGCGGCGGCCTCGGCGTCCGGCGGCGGTACCGCAGCCGAGGCCGGGCGGCTGCCCGACGGGGCCGTGCCGCCGGGGAGCCGCCCCGCCGTCACGCCCAGCGCCACCACCGGCGGCCTGCTCGCCGACGACGAGCTCGCGAGCACCGGCCTCACCACCGGCTCCGTCGCCGGGGCCGCGCTGGTCCTCACCGGGGCCGGCCTCCTCCTGCTGCGGGCCCGCAGGCGCCGGGCGGCGACCGGGGCGCTCCCGCATGATCCGCGCAATGGCTAGGCTGGGTCCTCGCAGGACGGCGCACGTCAGGAGAACCGGCACATGGCAGACCGCAGGCCCATCGAGTCGTGGCTCACCGACATGGACGGGGTGCTCATCCACGAGGGCGTGCCGATCCCCGGCGCCGACGCCTTCCTGAAGAAGCTGCGCGAGTCCGGCAAGCCGTTCCTCGTGCTGACGAACAACTCCATGTACACCCCGCGCGACCTGCACGCCCGGCTCAGCCGCATGGGCCTGGACGTGCCGATCGACAACATCTGGACGTCCGCGCTCGCCACCGCCAAGTTCCTCGACGACCAGCGGCCGGGCGGCAGTGCGTACGCCATCGGGGAGGCGGGGCTCACCACCGCGCTGCACGACATCGGCTACATCCTCACCGACCACCAGCCCGACTATGTGGTCCTCGGCGAGACCCGTACGTACTCCTTCGAGGCCATGACCAAGGCCGTACGGCTGATCAACGCCGGCGCCCGCTTCATCTGCACCAACCCGGACGAGACCGGCCCCTCCACCGAGGGCCCGCTCCCAGCCACCGGCGCGGTCGCTGCCCTCATCACCAAGGCGACCGGCCGCCAGCCGTACTTCGCGGGCAAGCCCAACCCGCTGATGATGCGCACCGGTCTGAACGCGATCGGCGCGCACTCCGAGACCAGCGCGATGATCGGCGACCGCATGGACACCGACGTACTGGCCGGCATCGAGGCGGGGATGCAGACCTTCCTCGTGCTCACCGGGCTGACCCGGCCGGAGCACGTCGAGGAGTTCCCCTACCGGCCGTCCAAGATCGTCGACTCCATCGCGGACCTCGTGGACCGGATCTGAGCGACCCGGATCCGAGCGACCCGGATCCGAGCGACCGGATCCGGGCGGGCGGATCCGGGCGGGCGGTACGGCGCTTCTCCGGTCCCGCCCGCGCGGTACCGCCCCGTACCTGCCGGTCGGTGTGACTCCGTACGGACCATCCCGCTCCCGGTAGGGATACGGGACGGGGTGCGGGCGGGCAGCCTCCAGTTGTCTGGAGGTTCACGATGGGCCCACCGCGCCTCGCACACCACCGCCGTACCGCTCTCGGTACCGGTCTGCCCGCCCTCGCCGCCCTCGCCGCCCTCACCCCCACGGTCGCGCACGCCGCCGCCGGCGGGGTGTCGGTGAACCCGTCCTCGCCCGCGCCCGGCACGGAGGTCGTGCTGCGCGTCGACGGCTGTCCCGGCCGTACGGCCACCGCCTCCTCCACCGCCTTCGTCGCCGACGCCCGGCCGACGGGGGTGGACGGCACCCTCGTCGGCGAGAGCCGCATCCGCTCCGCCGCGCGGCCCGGCACCTACGCCGTGACCGTGGCCTGCGGCACGCTCCGCCTCACCGGCACCGTCACCGTCGTCGCGCCCGGCGCCGCGGCCTCGCGGTCGTCCGCGCCCGCCTCCCCGGCGGCCCCCGTGGACGCGGGCGGCGGGGGTACGGCCCCGCTCGACGCGGCGGGAGCCCGTCCGGCGGGGCCCGGCCGGGCGCAGGCGGTGACCGGGCTGGTGCTGGCCGGTGTCGCCGCGGTGGTCGTGGTGGTGCGGGGCTGGCGGCGCCGCCGCGGAACGGACTGAACGCCGTGTCGGAGCACCGGCGTTCCTCGCTCACCGGCCGCCTGCTGACCGCCCTGACCTGGGCCGTGCTGCTGTTCGGGCTGTGGCTGTGGGGGAGCGAGGTGACCGGCCTGCGGGGAACGGGGTCCGACGGCGGGTCCGTGGCGACGGCAGGTGACGCGGGCGCGGCCGGGCAGCAGCCCGCCGTACGACTGCCGCCCGCGCAAAGGCCGTTGGCGCGGGCGGTGCCGCAGCGCATCGACATCCCCCGCCTCGGGGTGCAGGCGCCGGTCGTGGCCCGCGGGCTCGACACGCGGGGCGCGGTCGCCTCCCCGCCGCTCGACCAGCCGGGCGTGGTGAGCTGGTACGCGGCCGGTACGGCGCCGGGTTCCGCGGGGGCGGCGCTGATGGTCGGGCACGTGGACACCCGGACCCGGCCCGCGGTCTTCCACCGCCTCGGCACGCTGCGCCCCGGCGACACGGTGCGGGTGGTGCGGGGGGACGGCAAGGTCGCCCGGTTCACCGTCGAGGACGTACGGACACTGCCGCGCGACGGCTTCGACGCCCGGCAGGCCTACGGCGTCCGCAGGGCGGGGCGCGCGGAGCTGCGGCTGATCACCTGCGGCGGCACCTTCGACCGGGCGCACCGCAGATACTCGGCGAACGTCGTCGTCTCCGCGTATCTGACGGGCGGCAGCGACGGCCGCCGAGCAGTCGCCCCGGGTACCCGACCCGGTCGGCGGCCCGCTCTCCCCGGGGCCGCCGACCGGGCAGGTCCTCGACCGCGCGCGCTCGGGTTGCGGGAGTAACCCGGCGACCGGCGCGGGAGGCATGGTGGGGCTGTGGCCGGCCGGGGCCGTCGGTTCGACTCTAGAACGGATGCCCGCCCAGGCCCAGAGGCCGTCCGGCGCCCGGACCCCGTCCGGACACCGGACGGGCCCCGCCCGCGGAACGCGAAACAGCTCACGAAGAAGCCGCGAACGACCTCGTATCCCCAGTACCACTTATGTCAGCATTAAGGCTCGTCGTGGTGCACCCAAGGGGGGTTGGATGTACACCAGTGAGGCCCGTTCGCGGGTGTCGGCGGCGGTGCTGGGGGCGGCGCTGCTGGTCGGGGGCTGTTCGTCGGGTGACGGCGGGGACGACGCGGACGGCGCGCCGAGCGCCACCGTGACCCAGCAGTCCAAGGAGGCGGACCCGTTCTGGGTCAACCCGGACGGCAACGCGGCGCGCCAGCTCGCCGCGTATCTCAAGGCGGGCCGCAAGGACGACGCCGAGCAGATCCGCAAGATCGCCGAACAGCCCACGGGCGAGTGGATCGGCCCGGAGAACCCGCGCGCGGAGGCCGAGGGCTTCACCGAGGCCGCCGACCGGGCCGGCCGCACCGCGCTGCTGGTCCTGTACAACATCCCGCACCGCGACTGCGGCCAGTACTCGCAGGGCGGCGCCGCCGACGGCGACACCTACCGGGCCTGGGTCGACGCCGTCGCCGAGGGCATCGGGGACCGCTCGGCGGTGGTGGTCCTGGAGCCGGACGCGCTGCTGCACCTGGTGGACGGCTGCACGCCGGCCGAGTTCCGGGAGGAACGTTACGACCTGCTCAAGGACGCCATCACCCGGCTCAAGGCGCAGAAGCACACCGAGGTGTACCTGGACGCGGGCAACGCCGGCTGGGGCCACCCGGACCAGATATTCCAGCCGTTGCGAAGAGCCGGCATCGACGCGGCCGACGGCTTCGCGGTGAACGTCTCCAACTTCTACTCCACGGCCGAATCCATCGCGTACGGCAAGCAGTTGTCGGCGAAGGTCGGGGGCAGCCACTTCGTCGTCGACACCAGCCGCAACGGCAACGGGCCGTACACGGAGGGCGATCCGCAGGAGCGCTGGTGCAACCCGCCGGGCCGGGCGCTCGGCGACGCGCCGACCACGCGGACCGAGGACCCGCTCGTCGACGCCTATCTGTGGGTCAAGCGGCCGGGGGAGTCGGACGGCACCTGCAAGGGCGGCCCCACGGCGGGCCGTTGGTGGGCCGACTACGCCCTGAAGCTGGCCCGCGCCTCGCACTGAACCCGGCACCCGGAGCCACGAACGGGCCCGCACCCGGGAACGGGAACGGGCCCCGCACCCCCCGCCCATCGGGGGGTGCGGGGCCCGGACCGCTGCCGAACGCGCGGAGCGCTAGGGCACCTTGACCCACTGCGCCACGCTCGGTGTCCCCTGGTCGTCGTCCACGAAGAGCATGTACCAGCCGGACGTCACGAGGTTCTTGTTCTTCGGCACGGTCACGGTGATCTTGTCCCCGGAGACCGTGTAGTCCAGCGCGATCGACCGCTGGTCCACGTCCGTCACATGGGTCGTCGAACTCGGCCGGATCAGCCGGACCTTCTTGATGTCGGCGGCCTGCGGCGAGGTGAACGTCCCCGACGCGCCCCGGGCGATGGTCTGCGGGCCGCCGCTCAGGGACGGCCGCGAGCCGTGGTACAGGTACGACGGGGTGTAGATCTCGATGCGCTGCTCGAAGCCGCCCGGCTTGGTGTTGGCCTTGTCGGCGTAGAGCGGGTTGGAGCCGAAGAACATCACCCGTCCGTCCGGCAGCAGGATCGAACCCGAGTGGTAGTCCCGTCCCACCAGCGGGTCGGCGACCTGCTCGAAGCTGTTGGTGTCGGGGTGGTAGATCCTGGCCTGCTTGATGTCGGAGGCGCTGCGCCCGCGGTAGTCCTGCGAGCCGCCCGAGACCAGCACCGTGTCGTCGGGCAGGATCGAGGTCTGCGGGTAGCGGGTGCCCTTCTCCAGCGTCGGCCCGTCCACGAACTCCGGGTCCTTCGCCTTCAGGTCGACGATGCGGGTCTTGTTGCTGGAGACCTTCGACTCGCCGACCCCGCCGCCGCCGATCACCATGAACTTCTCGTCCTGCGCCGGGGGCAGCAGCACGGTCCCCGAGGTCTCCATGGCGTTCGCGTCGCTCAGGCCCGGCACGACGGTGAACTGGTTGGTGTCCACGTCCCAGACGCCGGGCGTGCGGCCGACGTTGTCGGGACCGTAGCCCGCGTTGGAGCCGGAGTAGAAGATCTTGCCGTTCTGGAGCAGGAACAGGGCCGGATAGGTGGGGAACTGGCGGGTGGTCTTGGTGTAGGTCCACGTCTTGGTCTTCGGGTCGAACTCCTCGTTCTTGCCCGGGACCAGCTGGCCGATGTCGTCGAGGCCGGAGACGCTGAGCACCTTGCCGTCCGACAGCGTGGTCAGCGTGGGGTACCAGCGGGCCTCGTTCATCGGGTCGACCTTGATGTACTTCTCGGCCACCGGGTCGAATTCGTAGGCGTTCTTGATGCCTTCGAAGTCGCGCTTGTCCATGCCCAGCTTGTTGGCGATGCCGTAGGTGTTGCGGCCGTCGGCGCCGGTGAGGCCCTGGATGCTGTAGTTGTCCTGGGTGCCGGTCTCGTACTTGGTGCCCTCCTTGGGCGCCTCCACGTTGACGCGGCCGTAACCGGGGTCGTTGCGCAGCCATGTGCCGGTCTTCTTGTCGAAGACCTTCTTCGCCCGCGGGATGAGGACCGAGTCCATCGAGACGAACGTCTTGCCGTTGGCCTTGCCGGTGAAGCGGGTGCCCGCCTTCAGGGTCATCGGCTTGTCGGGGTTCTCGTTGTAGACGATCATGACGCCGCCGGCCTTCTTGACGTCGCCCTTGAGCTTCTCGTACCGCTTGGTGCCGCCGGCGATCAGGATGTTGCCGTTGGCGAGCTGGGTGTGGCCGGTGCAGAACAGGTCCGCCGGGGTGGGGATCTTCTTGATGGTGCCCTTGACCGGGTCCCAGATCCGCGAGTCGAACTTCTTCGCGTCGAAGTTGTCCTGGTCGTTGCCCGAGCCCGCGATCAGCAGCACCTTGCCGGTGTGCAGCAGCACCGCGTGGATGGTGTCCTGGCGGTACTCCTTGGGGAACTCGACGACCTGCCAATGGCCGTTGGCGGCCTTGTACTCGGGCTTGTTGATCACATACTGGTGGTATCTCTCGGTGCCGAAGCGGTAGAGCCACGGTCCGTTCATCCCGGCTATGGCGAGCACCACGACCGTGGTGATCCCGAGTCTGCGGAACCGGCGATTCCCTGCCTGGTCTCTCATTCCGTACGCCCCCCGGGCCCGCCGGAGCCGCCGAGGGCGATCTGCATCGTGTCGCTGCCGTCCGAACTCGCCCAACTGGGCTTGCGGTGCGGGGCGTGGGGCGCCTGCGGGGCGTACGCCGCCGGGGTGGCCTCGGCCGCCGCCTGCGGGGCGGGCGACGCCTGGGCGGCCGCGTGCGCGAGCGCCGGCACGGCGTCCCGGGGTTCGGCGGCCGGGGCGGCGGCCTTCGCCGCCGCCTTCGCCGCGGCGTCGCGCCGGTGCTGCCGCAGTGACCAGGCCCAGGCGATGATCGGGGCGCCGGTGATCAGCACGGCCAGCGAGGCCCAGGTGATCATCGCCGGGTGGGAGTGGCCGAACACGAAGCCCGCGGCGAGCGAACCGCCGAAGACCAGCAGGAAGAACCAGTGGATGCGGAAGGTGCCGAACAGGGTGTCCGGGCTCGCCGACTCGCCCTTCGGCGTGACCACGAAGCTGCTCTCGCGTCGCAGCACCGCGTCGAACAGCGACTTCGCGTAGAGCGGCGCCGACAGCGCCGACATGAGCATCCCCGCGACGCCGCCCGAGCCCTCCGGCTCGTGCGGTGAGACGTTGTGGCGCCGGTTCCAGATGTACAGCCCGATCTGGAGCGCCGAGGCGTTGCCGTACAGCATCAGCCACACCGTCGGGTCGATGTCCACGCCCGAGGCGCCCAGGCCCAGGAAGAGCGCGCAACTCAGCGCCGCGAGAATCCAGTTGAGGGCGGCCATCGGATAGAAGATGATCATCATGGTGTAGTTGAAGAGCTTGCCCGGCGGCAGTGAGTACCAGCCCTTCCAGTACTGCTTGAGGATCGTCTCGTACGTCCCCCGGGACCACCGCATCTGCTGGCTGAAGAAGTCCGTCCAGGCGCTCGGGCCCTCGCCGACCGCGAGCACGTCGGGCGTGTACACCGAGCGCCACTTGCGGCCCGTGACCGGGTTCTTGTGCCGGTGGATCTCGAAGCCGGTCGCCATGTCCTCGGTGATCGAGTCGTACAGCCCGCCGATCTGTTTGATCGCCTTGATGCGTACGGCGTTCGACGTACCCACGAACATCGGGGCGCCGTAGCGGTTCCCGGCGCGCTGGATGAGCGCGTGGAAGAGGAACTGCTGAGACTCGGCGGCCTTGGTGATGGGGTTGTCGTAGTTGCCGTACACCTGCGGGCCGATGACGAAGCCGATGTTCGGGTCACGGAAGTAACCCAGCATCCGCTCCAGGAAGTTGGGCAGCGGCACATGGTCGGTGTCGACGGAGGCGAAGAAGTCGTAGTCGTCGCCGTGCGCCTCCAGCCAGGCGTTGTAGTTGCCGTGCTTGGTCTTGGCGCGGTGCGCTCCGGTCGGCTGGTTCCAGCGGGCCACGCCGTACCGGGTGAAGTGGTGCACGCCGAGGCGTTCGCAGACCTTCTTCACGTCCGGGTCGTCGCCCTCGTCGAGCAGCCAGACGTGCAGCAGCCCCCGGTGCCGCAGCTTGACCGCGGCCTCGAGGGTCTTGGTGACCATCTCCAGCGGTTCCTTGCCGGGGACGAAGGTGGTGATGAACGCGACCCGGGTGCCGGTCTCGGGCACCACCGGCACCGGGTCGCGGGCGACCAGGGTGGCGTGCGCGTTCGACAAAACGTTCAGGCAGCGGAACAGCTCGATGAGGCCGATCGACACCAGCATCACGGTGTCCAGCACCGGCAGGAAGTCGAAGGCGGGGTAGTCCCGTTCGGTCCAGTGCGACGGCAGCATCAGCCAGACCAGCAGGACCGTCGAGAGCAGCGGCGCGGCGCAGAGCATCAGGGCGGCGCGCACGCGGTGCGGCTCCTGCGCGAGCAGGGAGCGGTAGCGGACCCGGTAGGGCCGGCCCGGGTCGGGTTCGGTGAGCGGGCCGGCCAGCCGGCTGTAGTGCTCGTAGTCGTATCTCGGCAGTGTTCTCTTGATCCGGCGCAGGCTTCCCGTGTGCCCGGACCGCAGTGCCGTCATCCTGAGCTGCTGTGTCCGGGACGGGTCGTGGTCCTGCCGGGCGCCTGTCGGCGTCGACGTCATGAGTCATCCCCCCACACGCGGTACGGCCGCGTGTTCCGTCGGTTCCGTCTCGCCCGGTCCGGTCCCCCTCGACCCTCGCGGACGCGTCAGGAGCGGGCCACGGTCCCCTCACTCATACGGACACACGGCCGCGCTCCGCCGGTTGCGGGAAGCCCCCCTAGGCATCCTCCGTGCGCGGGGCCCCTCTCCCCGCGCCGTGACCGCAAAACCGGCTACTGCCCCCCAAGTGCCGCCTTTCGGCGACGGCTTGAGGAAACAGGGTTGTACGGCGTCAACCATGATCGCAAGACGCGAAACGTGCTGTTTACCGGTCATACGCGTTCATTGTGGGGACGGTGAGCGTTCTGTGGAGACGTCCAGACGGGCCCGCACGTGGCCGAAGTGGCTGCGTATGGCCCTCTCCGCGCGGGCGGAGTCGCCCGAGCGCACCGCGTCCAGGATCTCCCGGTGCTGCCGGCAGGTGACCTGTGGATCCTGCGGGACCTCCACCAGATCGCAGCGCACCCGGTGGAAGGCGTCCCAGAACGCCTCCAGGACCTCGCTCAGCAGGACGTTGTCCAGGCCCCGGTAGAGCGTGGCGTGAAAGGCCCGGTCGGTCTCGGCCAGGCCGGCGCCCTGCGCGGCCTGCTCCTCCATGCGCGCGACCAGCGCCGCGAGCTCGTCGAGGTCCGCCTCCGGCAGCCGTCCGGCCAGCCGGGAGACCAGCCCGGTCTCCACCGCCTCGCGCAGCTCGAGGAGCTGGAGCAGGGAGTCCTCGCCCCGGTAGTGCCCGGCGACGGTACGGAAGGCGAGGCCCTCGATCATCGGGGCGAGGGACATCGGCCCGACATAGGTGCCGAAGCCGTGCCGGATCTCGACGATGCCCATGGCCTGGAGCGCCTTGAGCGCCTCACGCACCGAGTTCCGGCTCGCGCCGAGGAACTCCATCAGCTCGGGCTCGGTCGGCAGCGGCGCCCCGGAGGGCAGCCGGCGGTCGATGATCAGCTTCTTGATCCGCTCCTGGAGGTCACGCGCTGCCATGGCCAGAGGGTATCCGGCCAAACGCGAACAGGCCCCCCGTTCGCACGAGGGGCCTGCCGTTGTCGGTGCGCCGCCAGGGACTCGAACCCCGGACCCGCTGATTAAGAGTCAGCTGCTCTAACCAACTGAGCTAGCGGCGCCTGCTGACGTCGTAACTCTACAGGACGTGCGCGGGTGCTTCCGACAGAACATCCGGGTGCCGCGGGTCGCGGCCGCCGGACGCGCGGGCGGCCGACAGCGCCGTACATCATTCGGACCGTCAACATGCGAACCGGGAAGAGAGTTGGAAAACTGGCCAACGTGCATGATCGCGGACATCTCCACCGGGAATGTGAGGGGAATCGCATGGAGACTCCGGTATTCGAGGAATTCGATCCCGCGAGCGATTGCGACTGCCCCGGATGCGTCCGGCGCAGGCGCGTGGCGTCGTACTCCGGATCGGGCGGGCCGGTCGGCCGGCCGGCCGCGCAGCGGACCCTGATCGTGGCCGCGGCGGCCACGGCCGTCGTCGGCGTGGGGCATCCGGCGAGCGCCGTCGCCGCCCCGCAGCCGCCGCACGGGTCCCGTGTCGACGCAGGTGAGGAGCCCCCGACCCCGCAGGGCGGCACGGCTCCGCTGCACGGCCCCGGCGGCAGCGCGGCCTTGCCCCCGGGCGCGACCAGGACGCCCGCCACCACCCGCACCGAGATCATCAAACGGGCGAGGAAGTGGGTCACCGAGCGGGTTCCCTACGACATGGAGGCGTACTGGTCCGACGGTTACCGGCAGGACTGCTCGGGGTTCGTCTCGATGGCCTGGGGCCTGCCGGGAAACGAATGGACGGGCAGTCTCGACCAGTACGGGACGCGTATTTCCAAGGGCGCGCTGGAGCCCGGGGACATGCTTCTCTTCCACAATCCGGACGACCCCGAGAAAGGCTCGCACGTCGTTCTCTTCGGCGGCTGGACGGACTCCTCGCACACCACCTACACCGTCTACGAGGAGACGCCCCCACAGGCCCGCAGTCAGCCCACTCCGTACCCCTACTGGAGCAACGGCGACAAATATGTTCCCTACCGCTACAAGGGGCTGACATCCGGCGCCGCGGGCGCCGAGGCGGCGCGGGACGCGAAGGATCCGGCCGGTGCGCCCAAGAGACGCCGGGCCGCGGGCACCGCCGCCCGCGGCGCGGGGACGCGCGCGCCCGCCTCGCACGGGGTGCCGGGCTACCCCGGCCGGGCGAACTTCCGGCCCGGCGCGGACAACCCCCATGTGACCCGGCTCGGCAGCCGGCTGGTGGAGAAGGGGTTCGGCAAGTACTACACGAACGGGCCGGGGCCGCGCTGGGGAGAGGCGGACCGGCGGGGCGTCGAGGCGTTCCAGCGGGCCCAGGGCTGGCGCGGCGGCGCGGCCGACGGCTATCCGGGCCCGGAGACCTGGCGGCGCCTCTTCTCCTGAGCCGGCCGGGCCCTCTCGCCGGCAGCCGCCGTCCGCCGTCCGCCGACCCTTCACGCCGGCAGACCCTGTCCGCCGGCCTTCATCGGCACTCCTTTCATCGGCACTCCCTTCACCAGCAGCACCCCCTTCATCAGCAGCACCCCCTGTTGTCCCAGGAGCACCCCGAGCACCCCCACATCTGTCATGACGCATCTGGCGCGGAGGCTGGAGGCACGCATGAGCACGACGACCACTGCACATACGCCCGAGTCCGAGGGGCCGGGCCGGCCGGCCCGTCTCATCCACAACGAGGCGACCACCGAGATCCCCGTCCATCTGCTCTTCCGCGACGAACCCGAACCGGTGCCGGTGCCGCTGCGGCCCGCCGTCGTGGGGCGCCGGGAGAGCACCGGTGAGCAGCCCCGGCTGCGCCGCCCGGCACCGGCCAAGCCGCGGCCCGCGCCGCAGGTGGAGGCCGACCTCGCCGAGCGCCCGGCGCGGGTGCTGCCCGGCGCGGCCGGCGTGCTCGCCGGGGGCTGCGGGGCGGCCGGCTGCCTCGCCACCTCCTGGTGGGCGGGGGTGCTGCCGCCGATCGCGGTGGAGGCGCTGCGGCTGCCGGCGACGGCCGGCGCGGGCCTCGGCCCGGCCCAGTGGGCGGCCTACGCGGGCGCCGGGGCGCTCGGCCTGTTCGGCTTCGGCGGGCTGGCCCGCGGCCGGACCGGGCGGGCCTGGGTGCTCGGGCTGTTCGGCCGTTACCGGGGCACGGTCCGGCGCACCGGCCTGCTGTGGGTGAACCCGCTGCTGCTGCGCCGCCGGGTCGACGTACGGCTGCGGCACTGGCGCAGCGAGGTGATGCCCGCGGCCGACACCAACGGGGTCGCGGCCCGCGTGGTGGTGCTGGTGGTGTGGCGGGTGCGCGACACCGCACGGGCCGTGCTCGCGGTGGACGACCACGAGGGCTATCTGCGCGAGTGCGTGGAGGCGGCGCTGGCCCGGGTGCCGGTGGAGATGCCGGGGGCCGCGCGGGCCGGGACGGACGCGGCGGCCGACGCGCTGACCCGGCTGGTGGCGGCGGACGCGGCGCCGGTGGGTCTGGAGGTCTTCTCGGTGCGGCCGGTGCGCACGGAGTACGCGCCCGAGGTCGCCGCGGCGATGCAGCGCCGCCGGATCGCCGCGCTGGACGCCCGGCAGCGGTCCTCCATGCTCACCTCGGTCGTGGACTCCGTGGAGGACACGGTGACCCGGCTGACCGTGCGGGGTCTGGTGGAGCTGGACGACTACGAGCGCAAGTCGCTGGTGCGGGACCTCACGGTGGCGTTCTGTGCGGGGCGCACGGAGTCCGGCTCGTGAGGCCCCCGCGGGGGAGCTCCGACACCCGTCCCGCGATTGGTATGGACATGTTCAACTCGCGGCAATAATCTGAGACTTGGTCTAGACCTGCACAGCTCAGTGAACACCCCCACGTTCTCCAGGAGCGGCAGCATGCGCACAAAGGCCAGGTTGTACGCGGCCGTGCTGGGTCTCTCCACCGCCGGAGCGTTCATCCTCTCCACCGGCGGAGCGAGCAGCCACGGCTACACCGATCTCCCCATCAGCAGGCAGAAACTCTGCGCCAACGGCACCGTGACGGGCTGCGGCGACATCCAGTACGAGCCGCAGAGCGTCGAGGGGCCGAAGGGCTTCCCGGCCGCCGGGCCGGCCGACGGCCAGATCTGCAACGGCGGCATCAGCCGGTTCGCCCAGCTGAGCTCGCCGGCCACGCCCTCCGGCGGGGCATGGCCGACGACGAAGCTGACGGGCGGACAGACCTACACGTTCCGGTGGCAGTTCACCGCGATGCACGCCACGACGGACTTCTCGTACTACGTCACCAAGCAGGGCTGGAACCAGAACCATCCGCTGGCCCGCTCGGACCTGAACACCACGCCCTTCCTCACCGTCCCCTACAACGGCCAGCGCCCGCCGGCCACGCTCACCCACAGCGGCACCCTGCCCACCGGGCTGAGCGGTCACCACGTCATCGTCGCGGTCTGGACGATCGCCGACACGGGCAACGCGTTCTACGCCTGTTCGGACGTCACGTTCTGAGCATTCCTTGAGCGAACCCTCCGGCCGGTGCGGGTATATCTGTCCCGTACCGGCCGGTAGTGGCCGGCCGGGGGGCCACGGGGGAGTCATGGAAGCGTTCTTCTACGTCATACCGTCGATCGTCATCGCGGTCGTCGTACTGGGGGCCGTCAAGGTCGTCGGCCGTTCGCGTCAGATGCACAGGGCCTGGAACAGCGGCGTCACCGCCGAGGCCAAGTGCCTCCAGGCGTACACCACCACGAGCGGTGGCGGCGGGGACACGTCGGTGACCACGACGCTGCACCACATCTACGAGTTCACCACCCGCGAAGGCCGCCTCGTGAGGTTCGAGGAGGAGGACGGGCCGGCGATGACGGTCATCGGCGACATCGTCACCGTGCACTACGAGCCCGAGCACCCGGAGCGGGCCACGGCCCGGCCCCCGGCGCGCGGCAAGCTCCTGGCGGGCACCGGCTTCCTGCTGGTGTTCCTCGGCGTGTTGGCCGCCTTCGCCGTCGCCTTCATGATCGGCGCGCACTCCGCCTTCTCCGCGGGGGACGACTTCGCGCCGTAGTCTCCACATCTGACGACACGTCAGCTAGCCTGCGCGCCCATGGACTCCAGCAGGCCCACGGTCGCCGAGGCGGTCGCCCGGGGGTGGGGCGACCACCGGCCCGGACTCTGGTTCGAGCCGGGCCCGGACCCGGAGGGGACACGCGGGGCGCCGCTCACGCACCACGAGGTCGCGGCGGGCGCCGCCGCCCGTGCGGCGCTCCTCGCCGACCTGCTGCCGGCCGGCGCCGAGCCGCACCTCGGGGTGCTGCTCGACAACACCCCCGAGTTCGTCCTGTGGCTCGGCGCGGCGGCGCTCGCGGGCGCGGCCGTCGCCGGGATCAACCCCACCCGCCGCGGCCCGGAGCTGGCCCGCGACATCCTGCACACCGAGTGCGCGGTGCTGGTCACCGAGCGGGGCCGGCTGCCGCTGCTGGCCGGCCTCGACCTGCCCGGCGTACGGCTGCTGGTGACGGACGAGGAGGAGTACGCGGCCCTGCTCGCGCCGTACGCGGGCGCCGTGCCCGACCCCGGTCGGGCCCGCCCGGCCGACCGGCTGCTGCTCTACTTCACCTCCGGTTCGACCGGCGCGCCCAAGGCGGCGATCTGCACGCAGGGCCGGCTGGCCGCCGCGGGACGCGCGCTGGCCGACCGGTTCGCGGTCCGCCCGGACGACGTGCACTACATCTGCATGCCGATGTTCCACGGCAACGCGGTGATCGCCGACTGGGCGCCCGCGCTGGTGGCCGGGGCGGGGGTGGCGCTGCGGCGGAGGTTCTCCGCCTCCGGGTTCCTCACGGACGTACGGCGCTTCCGGGCGACGTACTTCACCTATGTCGGCCGGGCGATCCAGTACGTCCTCGCCACCCCGCCGTCCCCCGACGACCGCGACCACCCGCTGCGGGCGGGCTTCGGCACCGAGGCGGGCGCGGTGGACGCGGCCGCCTTCGCGCGGCGCTTCGGGGTGCGGCTGGTCGAGGGCTACGGCTCCTCCGAGGGCGGCGCGGCGATCCAGTGGACGCCGGGCACCCCGGCCGGTGCCGTGGGGCGCGGGGGGCCGGGGCTGGCGGTCGTCGACCCCGTCACGCGCGGCGAGTGCCCGCCGGCCGTCCTCGACGTGGCCGGACGGCTGCTGAACGGCGACGCCGCGATAGGCGAGCTGGTCAACAAGGGCCCGAACCCGTTCGAGGGCTACTGGCGCAACCCGGCGGCGGAGGCGGAGCGCCGGGGCCGGGGGAGCGGGGGCGGTGAGGAGACCGGCGGCGACTGGTACTGGACCGGCGACCTGTTCTACCGGGACCCGGACGGCTACCTCTACTTCGCCGGGCGCACCGACGACCGGCTGCGGGTGGACGGCGAGAACCTGGCCGCCTCGATGATCGAGAACATCGTCGCGCGCTACGACGGCGCGGTGGCCGTCGCCGTGTACGCGGTACCGGACCCGGTCACCGGCGACCAGGTCATGGCGACGATCGCGGGCGGCTTCGACCCGGTGGGCTTCGCCGGCTTCCTGTCCGCCCAGCCGGATCTGGGCACGAAGATGGCGCCCCGGTTCGTGCGGGTGGTGGCCGAGATGCCGGTCACGGCGACGAACAAGATCCATCGGGCCCGGCTGCGGAAGGAAGGGGTGCGCTGCGCCGATCCGGTGTGGTGGCGGCCGCCGGGGCAGGACACCTACCGCCGGCTGTCGGCGGCGGAGGCGGCGGCGTACGCGCAAAGGCCCCCCGCGTCCGCGAGGGGCCGTACGTGAAAGGGCCCCTCGCTCCCACGAGAGGCCCTTCACCGGTGCGCCGCCAGGGACTCGAACCCCGGACCCGCTGATTAAGAGTCAGCTGCTCTAACCAACTGAGCTAGCGGCGCATGACTCTCGCCTTCCGCTTTCCGCGGCCGGCGACGAAGAAAATACTACCCGGTCCCGAGGGGTGCTTCCGACCACCTCGGGACCGGCACGCCGACGATCAAGAAGGTCGGAGGGCCGGCCCCGGGTGTGCCCGGTGACGCCGAGGTTCAGATCGCCAGCGACAGCAGCACCGGCGCCGCGCTGCGGTTCAGCGCGTCGGCGGCCTGCCGCAGCCGGTGGGCGTGCTCGACCGGCAGGGAGAGCGCGAGGCAGCCCACCGCGGAGCCCGCGGTGATCGGCACGGCCGCGCACACCGTGCCCACCGCGTACTCCTGGAGGTCGAGGACCGGCACCGTCGGCGGCTGCGCCTCCAGCCGGGACAGCAGCAGCTTGTCGCTGGTGATCGTGCGCGAGGTCAGGCGCGCCATCTTGTGCCGGGAGAGATGGTCGCGGCGGGCGTTGTGGTCCAGCTGGCCCAGCAGGCTCTTGCCGATCGCGGTGGCGTGCGCCGAGAACCGGAAGTCGACCCACTCGTTGACCACCGGCGTCGCCGGGCCGTCCGCGTACTGGGTGACGCGGACCTCGCCGTCGACGTACCGGCTGATGTAGACGGCGGCGCCCACCGAGTCGCGCAACCGGTCCAGGGTGTGCTGGAGCTTCTCGCGCAGGGCCTCCTCGCGGTCCTGCGCCGAGCCGAGGCGGGCGAGGGCGGCGCCGGAGACGTACGCCCCGTCCGCGACCTGCTCGACGAAGCCCTCGCGGCGCAGCATCCGCAGCAGCGTGGTCAGCCGCTCGGTGCCCAGTCCGGTCTCGCGTGAGATCAGGGTGTCGGTCACACCGGTGGAGTGCCGCGCCACCGTCTCCAGGACGCGCAGGGCGTCCTGAGCCGAGTGGTACGGCGCGGTCGGCTCGTGCTTCAGCGCCACGGTTCCCCCTGCGGTCGCCTTCTGGGCCGTGATCCGGACAGCGAATCCCTTCCACGATAACCGGCAAAAGGCGCTCGTGGGGCGGCTGTTGGCGAGATTGCGCCCCTGCCATCTGCGACGCAGACCCGCTGGCACATGCCAATGTCATGTCCCGCCCCGGGGACCTCGGGTCTTGCCGCGTTCACAGGGTGAAGGCGGCGTACGGCGGCCGCGAAAGTCACCGTACGGCGCCCAGGAATTCCCGCGTCCGTTCGTGCTCGGGGTCGCCGAAGATCTTCTCCGGCGGCCCCGACTCGATCACGCGTCCGGAGTCGAACATCAGCACCTGGTCGGAGATGTCGCGGGCGAAGCCCATCTCGTGGGTCACGCAGAGCATGGTGATGTCGGTGCTGCGGGCGATGTCCCTGAGCAGGTCGAGGACGCCCGCGACCAGCTCGGGGTCGAGCGCCGAGGTCACCTCGTCGAGCAGCAGCACCTTCGGCCGCATCGCCAGGGCCCGCGCGATCGCCACCCGCTGCTGCTGCCCGCCGGACAGCCGCGTCGGCCGGGCGTCGCACTTGTCGCCGAGGCCCACCAGGTCCAGCAGCTCGCGGGCGCGGGCCTCCGCCTCGTCCCGGCCCAGGCCGAGCACGGTGACCGGAGCCTCGGTGATGTTGCGCAGCACGGTCATGTTCGGGAACAGGTTGAACTGCTGGAACACCATCCCGATCTTCTTGCGGACCTCGCGCAGCTGCTTCTCCGGTGCCGGGAAGAGCCGTTCGCCGTCGACGGTGACCGTGCCCTCGTCCGGCCGGGTCAGGGTCATCAGCAGCCGCAGGATCGTGGTCTTGCCCGAGCCGGACGGGCCGATCAGGGTGACGTGCTTCCCGGCGTCCACCGAGAAGTCCAGCCCGTCGAGGACGGTCTGGTCCCCGAACCGCTTGGTGACCCCCTCCAGCCGGATCAGTTCGGTGGGGCCGGTGCCGGTCTCGGCCGGCTGCGTACGGGTCTCAACGGACAAGGCGACGCTCCAGGGCTCGAAGGAGAAGGGAGGCCAGATAGGAGATGACGACGAAGGCCACGCCCACCACGGTCAGGGGCTCGGTGAACTGGAACCGCGCCTGCGAGAACAGCCGCGCCCGGCCGAGCATCTCCAGCACGGTGATCGCCATCAGCATCGGCGTGTCCTTGAGCATGGCGATCACGTAGTTGCCCAGCGCCGGGACCACGCGGCGCACCGCCTGCGGCAGGATCACCACCCGCCAGGTCCGAAGCCTCGGCAGGTTCAGCGCGGTCGCGGCCTCCCACTGGCCGGCCGGCACCGCCTCGATGCCGGCCCGGTAGACCTGCATCGTGTACGTCGAGTAGTGCAGCCCCAGCGCGCAGACGCCGGTGGCCAGGGCGGAGAACGTCAGCCCCCACTCGGGCAGCACGTAGAACAGGAAGAACAGCTGCACCAGCAGCGGGGTGTCCCGCACGAACTCCGTGACGACGCCCACCGGCCAGCGCACCCAGCGGGTCGGCGCGCGCATCAGCAGCGTCCACACCAGGCCCAGCGCGAACGAGATCAGCGAACCGAGCGCCAGCGCCTGGAGGGTGACCAGCAGGCCGTCCCAGAAGTGCGGCATGAAGGCGCTCACGGCGCCCCAGTCCCAGGTCATCGCATCCCTCCGACGGCCGCGTCCACGGGCTTGGTCCCGGCGTCGGCGGGCCGCGGCCGCCGGGCGGCCGTACGCCGGGGCGCCGCCTTGCCGACGTTCGCCTTCAGCCGCCGCTCCAGGCCCCGCATCAGGCGGGTGAGCAGGAAGGCGATGGCGAAGTAGATCAGCAGCACGTACGTGTAGATCTCGGCGCTCTGCTGGAGCGCCAGGCGCACCAGGTTCGCGCTGAACGTCAGGTCGCCCATGCCCATGACCGACACCAGCGCGGTGCCCTTGAGCAGTTCGACCAGCAGATTGGACAGCGGCGGGATCATCTCCGGCAGCGCCTGCGGCAGCAGGATCAGCCGCAGCCGTTGCCACGGCGTGAAGCCGAGCGCGACGCCGCCCTCGCGCTGCGCGGGCTCGACGGCGGCCAGCGCGCCGCGCACGATCTCCGCGCCGTACGCGCCGTAGGTCAGGCCGAGCGCGAGCGTGCCCGCCCACATCGGCACCAGCTGCCAGCCGACCGCGACCGGCAGCACGAAGAACACCCAGAAGATCATCACGAGTGCCGAGGTGCCGCGGAACACCTCGGTGTAGAGGCCGGCGAGGAAGCGGACGACCCACCGCCGGTGGGTGCGCGCGATGCCCGCGGCGAACGAGACGGCGGTGGCGAGCAGCGCGCTGAACAGCAGCAGCTGCACGGTGGTCCACACGCCCCCCAGCACGAGTTCCCACAGACCCGGCGTCATCCGCGACAGAGCTCCTTCGCGGTCATGCCGGTCATCTCGTCCTCGGTGAACCCGAACGGCTTCAGGATGCGGAACACGTCGCCGCTCTTCTTCATCCTGCGCAGCTCGACGTTGAAGGCGTCGCGCAGCGCGGTCTCGGTGCGGCGGAACGCGAACGCGCCGCCGTCGACATGGGGTCTGCCGTCCACGAGCGGCGCGAAGGGCTTCGTCGCCTCCGCCTTGCTCGACTTCATCACCACCTGCCGGGTGGTGAGCGCCGTACCGGCGAACACGTCGACGCGTCCGGCCTCCACGGCGTTGAGGCCGGCCACCTGGTCGGGGACGATCAGGATGTCGCTCTCCTTGTACCCGGCCGCCACCGCGTACTGGATCTCCGCGTAGCCGGTACCGGTGGCGAACCTCGCGCCCTTCCGCACGACGTCCCGGTAGTCGTGCAGGCCCTTGGGGTTGCCCTTGCGCACGATGAAGGAGTCGAGCATCCGGTAGTCCGGGTCGGCGAAGACCACCTGCTCGCAGCGGTCCGGGGTGACGTACATGCCGGCCGCCACGACGTCGAACTGCTGGGAGTTCAGGCCCGGTATGAGGGAGCCGAACTCGGTCGGGACGGGCTGCACCTCGCGTACGCCGAGCCGCTTGAAGACGGCCTTCGCGAGCTCGGGCGCCTCGCCGGTGAGATGCCCGTCCTTGTCGATGTAGCCGAAGGGGATCTCACCCGCGATGCCGAGTCGTACGACGCCCTGCGCGCGCAGCCGGCCGAGCAGGTCACCGCCCTCGCGCGCCGACGCCGTGGCGACGCGACTGCATCCGGCGGCACCGAGCGCGCCGAGCGCCGCGGCCCCCGCGAGCAGCGAGCGGCGGGTGGTGCCGGCGAGCGGGCGGCGGCGGGCGGTGCCGTCGAGTGGCGGGCGGCGGGTGGTGCCGGAGTGTTCTCCCGTGTCCGATGGGGCTGTGTGTCTGCCGAGTGGTGGAGCCATGGCGGCGCGGCTACCCGATGGCATCCGGGTCATGCGGGCCACTTCGTGGAGGGGAAGGGGGCGTCCCGTGGCGGACCCGTGGCAGCTCGGCGCGAGGCCGGTGGCGGATCAGTGGCCGGGGACGTAGCCGCGTTTCTTGTCGACGACGTTCACCAGGGGTCTGCCCGCCGCCCAGCGTTCGTACAACTCCACGAACTGGCGGCCGAGTTCGTCGCGCCAGCCGATCGTGTCGCCGCTCATGTGCGGGGACACCAGCAGGCCCGGCGTGCACCACAACGGGCTGTCCGGGGGCAGCGGTTCGGTCCGGAACACATCCAGGGCCGCGCCCGCGATCCAGCGCTTCGACAGCGCCTCGGCCAGTGCCTCCTCCACGACCAGCGCGCCCCGGCCGACATTGATGAACCGCGCCGACGGCTGCATCACCCCGAACCGGCGCAGGTCGAACATGCCCCGGGTCGCCTCGGTCAGCGGCGCCGCCGCGATCACCCAGTCGGCGCGGGCGATCAGCCGGTCCAGGTCGCCCGGTCCGTGCACCCCGGTGCGCGGCACCCGGCCGACCAGCGCGGGCGTCACGTCCAGGGCCTTCAGGGTGCGCGCGACGGCCCGGCCGATCGGGCCCGAGCCGATCACGCAGGCGCGCGTGCCGGCGAGCCGCTGCGTCTCCCGGTGCCGCCACGCCCGGTCCCGCTGGAGCTCCCAGGTGCGCGGCAGATCCTTCGCCATGGCGAGGACCAGGGCGGCGACGTACTCGGCGATCGGCTGCTCGAAGATCCCGCGCGCGTTGGTCACCACCGTGTCGGAGGCGAGCAGCGCGGGGGAGAGCACATGGTCCACGCCTGCGCTCGCCGTGTGCACCCAGCGCGGCCGGGGTCCCTCGCCCGGCCAGGCGTCGCGCACCGCCGACGACGTGAAGTCCCACACCAGCAGCACGTCCGCGGCGGGCAGCCGCTCCGCGAGGCCCGACGCGTCGGTGTGCACGACACGGGCCCGGCCGGTGAGCCGGCCCAGCCGGGGCAGGGGCTCGGCGTCGAGGACCAGGACGGTGGGGGCGGTCATGGGCGGCCGTTTCTCTCGGGAGCTGACCGGAGGTGCCCGGACCGGGGCGGCCGGGGAGCGCCGGAACCGGGGCGAGCGGGTGCCTGACATGCGCGGACGGACCACGCTCGCAGCCGGAACCGGCGCCGTCAACACGGGCGCACACGGCGGGTGCGCTCCCGGGCGGACGGGGACGGCACGGGCGCCGGGATCTCGGCCAACCAGGTGGAGATGGGGGCGGGGCGCGCCGAGTGGGTACCCGGGCCACGGGGGTGTGCCGACAAGGTCGTAGGGACAGCAGGAAATTCAGGGAACAGCAGGAATCTCAGGAAGGGACGACATGACCGCACTCGGATTTCTCTACCCGGGCCACTTCGCCGAGGACGACTATCCACGCATCGAACAGCTCCTGGGCAGCGACATCCGGGTGGACCTCGTCCACACGGAGCTCGACGAGGACGCCCACCGGGTGGACGCGCTGCGCCGGATGGGCGCCGCCGAACGGCTCGCCGAGGGGGTGCAGCAACTCCGGCTCGCCGGAGCGGAGGCCGTCGTGTGGGCCAGCACCAGCGGCGGTTTCGTCTACGGCTGGGAAGGCGCCCAGGACCAGGTGCGCACCCTCGCCCGGACCGCGGGCCTGCCGGCCTCCTCGACCTCCTTCGCCTTCGTGCACGCGGTGCGGGAGCTTCAGGCGCGCCGGGTCGCGGTCGGCGCCACCTACCCGGCCGACGTCGCCGCCCTGTTCGCGGACTTCCTGCGCGCGGGGGGCGTGGAGGTGGCCGGGGTGCACGACTCGGGCGTCATGACGGCGGCCGAGGCGGCGGAGTGGGGCGAGGCCGAGGTGTTCGCCCTCGCGCGGGTGGCGGACCGGCCGGACGCGGAGGCGGTGCTGCTGCCGGACAACGCGTTGCGTACGGCGGCGTACGTGGCGGCGTTGGAGAAGGAGCTGGGCAAGCCGGTGCTCACGGCGAATCAGGTGTCGGTGTGGGAGGGGCTGCGGTTGGCCGACCGGCGGGTGAACGCGCCGGAGCTCGGCACGCTGTTCACTCGTGAACCCCTCGTCCAGGTCTGAACGGGGCTTCACCCGGGGGCTCCGCCCCCTGGACCCCCGTGCTTTCCCACCCGCCCACCCGCGGGGGTGGGCTCATGGGCAGCCGCCGGGGTGCCCTGCGGGAGGGGACCGCACCCGCCCCCAAGGGGGCTCCGCCCCCTGGACC
>NZ_LAVA02000149.1 GCF_000974985.2 Streptomyces mangrovisoli
GAGCAGAACAGGGGCAGGGTCATTGCGAGGACGGCGGCGGTGCTCAGCACACGCGGGGACGGCAGGGGCACGGTGGTTCCCTTCGGGAGGGGCGGGGGTGGGGGGTTGGGGTGGAGCAGGCGGCGCCGCGCGCGAACGCGCTCAGCGCTTGGTGTAGATGAAGCCGATCTTGTCGACCTCGTCACCCGAACGGCCGTGGAAGCCGGCGATCTGCCAGCCGGTCGGCGCGGTGCGGGTCACGCAGTCCGAGGTGGTCGTGCCGCCGGCCAGGGTGCGGCCGGCACTCGTGGTGAACTTGGCGTAGAAGATGCGGGTGTCGCCGTCCTTCTGGCCCTCGCACAGCACCGCCGAGGTCACGTACTCGCCGCTGCCCAGGGTGAGTGAGGCCGCCGTGCCGCCGGTGCCGCCGTGGGTGAGCGTCGTGCCGCCGGCCAGCGTGAGGCCCAGCTGGTCGACGCGGCTTCCGCTGCGCAGCGAGACGCTCGTGGCCTGGGCGCCCGCGGCCACCTTGTCGATGTCGTCGAAGTAGTCGCCGTGCGGCCCGCCGAACTGGTCGCTGAACTGGAAGGCGGCGTTGCGGGACCAGGTGAAGCCGACCGCTACGGGGTCGTGGTCGGAGAGCATCAGGCCGTCGTCGGTGAGGAAGCCGGCGTGCTTGTTGGCGTAGGACGTGGCGCTGAGCGAGACGAGCTTGCTGCTGCGGTAGAGGACCTTGTCGACCACCTCGCAGGTGTCGGTGATCGCGTCCTCGTCGCAGACGAGAGCGTCGCTGCCCTTGGCGGGCGCGCTGCCGCCGCGCTCCAACTGGACCCAGGCGTCGGTGAGTCCGTTGCCCGCGGCGAACTCGGCGATGGTGTCGCCCGTGCGGGTGTACCGGGTGTTGGTGTCGCCCATCACGACCACCGCGTTGCCCGCGGAGTGGCTCTGGATGAATGTGGAGAGCTGGCTGAGGTTGTCCGCGCGCGAGGCCAGATCGCCGTCGTTGGTACCGGCGTTGGTGTGCAGGTTGTAGAAGTCGACGTAGACGCCCTCGGCGAGGCGCTCCCGCATGAAGGTGAAGCCCTTGGGGGTCAGGCAGTCACCCGAGTCGTACTGGCAGGAGTCCCATCCGACCCGCTCGAAGTCGTCGGTGTCGTAGGGGATGTCGGACAGCGTGTTGAGTCCGCTGCCGATGCCCGCGCCGCCGCTGGTGGCGGTGCGGTAGGGGTGGGAGTCGGCGGCGTACAGGTAGGCGTGGTAGTTGAAGTCCTCCTGGACCTGGACGACGTCGTAGGGGCCGAGCCGCCCGCCGATCGCCGTGGTGGCGGACTGGCGGGGGGTGGGGGCGCTGGAGAGGCCGTCGGGGAGCCCGGCCACGTTGTAGGAGAGCACGTTGAACGTGCCCGAATCGGCGGCCGAGGCGGGGGTGGCGCCGGCGGTGAGCCCGCCGAGCGCGGCGGCGGCCGCGGCCAGGCAGGCGAGGAGTCCGCGCATGGAAACGTCTCCTGGGAGTGACGTGCGTGGGTGGGGGACGAACACGTGCAGGGGTGCAGCGGTGGGGGGTGGCTACAGCGGTGTTGCGAGCATGTCAGAACTTACCGCCGGTCACCCCTGCCCCGTCAGCCCCTTCCGCGCATTCCCTCGCCGCCGTGGCCGAGTGTTCACGACCGGTTCAGAACGGCCGGTTCGGCGTGCGCACTCAGGGCGAAGTGCCTTTCTTGCAGGGCCCGTTCGCGCCGCTACAGTCCTCGCCCATGACCGAAGCGAGCCATCTGCGCGCCACCCGTACGGCATACGACACCGTCGCCGTCGACTACGAAGCACTCGCCCGGGGCGACCTCGACGCCAAACCCCTCGACCGCGCCATGCTCGCCGCGTTCGCCGAACTCGTGCGGACGCCGGGCCGCGGACCGGTCGCCGACCTCGGCTGCGGTCCCGGCCGCATCACGGCCCATCTCCGGGCGCTCGGAGTGGACGCGTTCGGCGTCGACCTGTCTCCCGGGATGATCGACGTCGCCCGCCGGACCCACCCGGGCCTGCGGTTCGAGGTGGGCTCGATGGCCGCGCTGGAACTCGACGACGCCTGCCTCGGCGGTGTCGTCGCCTGGTACTCGACCGTCCACACCCCGCCGGACCTGCTGCCGGCCGTGTTCGCCGAGTGCCACCGGGTGCTCGCCCCGGGCGGCCGGCTGCTGCTCGCCTTCAAGGCCGGTGACCTGCATCGGAACGTGGCACACGCCTACGGCCACGACGTCTCCCTCGACGTCTACTGGATGGAGCCCGATCACATCGCCGGCCTGCTGACCGGGGCCGGCCTCGCGATGGAGGGCCGGCTGATCCGCGAACCCGACGCGACCGAGCGACCCCGGCAGGGGCAACAGGGCTTCTTCCTCGCCCACCGGCCCGAGGACTGACGCCCGGACGGGCTCACCGGCCCGGAGACCGACACCGGGCGCGGCCCGTCGACCCGGTCCGACACCGTCCGGGCCCGCCGAGCCCCCTCAGGCCCCCAGGTCGTCCGCGAAATGGCGGAAACCATGGCGTTCGCGGTGCAGCCCCCACAGCGTCTCCGCCAGCACCACCGGATCCTTCCTCTGGTGCCCCGGCTCGATCATCCCCGGGATGATCAGCTGCGCCACGTGAATGCCCTCCGGGGCAAGGGTGTTGTGGATCAGATGGCCGTACGCGCTCTGCGCCGCGAAGGCGACGGAGGTTCCCGCGCGATCGGCGTGCGGGACCACCGCCGAGCCGCCGTTGACGAACAGGACGGTGCCGCGCCCCAGTTCGCGCATCCCGGGCACCACCTGACGTACGGCGGTGACGGCGCCGTAGAGCGAGAACTCGATCGGGCCGGTCAGGTCGTCGGCCGTGGTGTCGAGGACCGGGCGCATGAAGTCCTGCCGCGGCAGCGGGCTGTACTGGAGGACCTCGACCGGCCCGAGGGTGTCGGCCGCCGCGTCGAGCGCCGTGACGAGGGTCGCCGGGTCGTGGACGTCGGCGGTGAACCCCCGCGCGGTGACGCCGTCGGCGGCGAGCGATCCGGCGAGCGCGTCGAGCCGCCCGGCGTCCCGGGCGACGAGCGCCACGCTGTGGCCCTCCCGGCCGAACCGACGGGCGACGGCGGCGCCGAGCCCGGGACCGGCTCCGATGATGGCGATGGTGGTCATGCGATCTCCGAGAGGCAGAGGAGGTGAGGGGGACGGGGGTCGGCTGAGGTCATCGGGGTGCGGGGGCGTTAGCCCCGGACACCACCATGACGGCTCACGGAGCGCCACGGCCCGAAGGCGCGACGGCGCGTCCCGGGGCGACGGGGCCGCGCGCCCCGAGGCGACGGCGGCAGTGCGTCCCGAGGCGACGGGGGCAGTGCGTCCCGGGGCGACGGGGGCGGTGCGCCCGGGGACGATGGGGCCGCGCCTCTCGGGCGACGGCAGCCGCGCCTCCGGGGACGGCGGCGGCCCACGCGCACCACCGCGCGCCCCCACCGGTTTCGTCCCGCGTCGAGAAAGACCGGCCCCGCGCCCGTACCTGCGGGCACGGGATCGCACCACACCCGCGCCACCACGTCCCCGAACGCAGGAGCAGGTACCCCTCATGAGCGCATCCGCATCCGCATCCATCGGCGTCACCGGCCTCGGAGTCATGGGCCGCAACCTCGCCCGCAACTTCGCGCGCAACGGCTACCCGGTCGCCGTCCACAACCGCACTCCCGGACGCACGCGGGCGCTGATGGCGGAGTTCGGCCACGAGGGGACGTTCGTCGCGGCGGAGAGCGCGCAGGAGTTCGTGGCCGCGCTCGAACGCCCCCGCCGACTGATGATCATGGTGCAGGCGGGCGCCGCCACCGACGCCGTGATCGAGGAGTTCGCCCCGCTTCTTGAACCGGGCGACATGATCATCGACGGCGGCAACGCGCACTTCGCCGACACCCGCCGCCGCGAGGCCGCCCTGCGCGGGCGCGGGCTGCACTTCGTCGGCGCGGGCGTCTCCGGCGGCGAGGAGGGCGCGCTCAACGGGCCCGCCGTCATGCCCGGCGGCTCCGCGGAGTCGTATGCCGTGCTCGGCCCCATGTTCGAGCGGATCAGCGCGAAGGTCGACGGCGAACCCTGCGCCGCCCACATCGGCGCGGACGGCGCCGGGCACTTCGTGAAGATGGTCCACAACGGCATCGAGTACGCCGACATGCAGCTCATCGCCGAGGCGTACGACCTGCTGCGTCAGGTCGGCGGCTACGCGCCCGCCGAGATCGCGGAGGTCTTCCGCGCCTGGAACGCCGGCCGGCTCGGCTCCTACCTCATCGAGATCACCGCCGAGGTGCTCGCGCACACCGACGCGGCCACCGGCCGCCCGTTCGTCGACGTGGTCGCCGACGCGGCCGGCCAGAAGGGCACCGGCCGCTGGACCGTGCAGACCGCGCTCGACCTCGCCTCGCCCGTCACGACCATCGCCCAGGCCACCTTCGCCCGCGCCGCCTCGGGCCGCACCGCGCTGCGCGCCGCCTACGCGGATCTGCCCGGCGGTACGACCGCGCCGCTCAGCCGCACCGAGGCGGCCCGCTTCGCCTCGCAGGTCGAACACGCCCTGTACGCCTCGAAGGTGATCGCCTACGACCAGGGCTGGACGATGATCCAGGACGCGGCCGCCGAGTACGGCTGGACGATCGACCTCGCCGCGGTGGCCCGCATCTGGCGCGGCGGCTGCATCATCCGCGCGTCCTTCCTCGACCGCATCCGCGCCGCCTACACGGCCGACCCCGAGCTCGTCGGCCTGCTTGCCGAGAAGGAGTTCGCCGCCGAGATCGCCGACGCGCAGGTTCCCTGGCGGGAGACGGTCGCCTCGGCGGCCCGGCGCGGCATCCCCGCCCCGGCCTTCTCCGCCGCCCTCGCCCACTACGACACCCTGCGCGCCCACCGGCTGCCCGCCGCCCTGCTCCAGGGCCAGCGCGACTACTTCGGCGCCCACACCTACCAGCGCGTCGACCGCCCCGGTGCCCATCACACACAGTGGGCACAGCCGGGCCGGCCGGAGACCACGGCCTGACCGCGGCCCCCGGCCCCGGGTTTCGGGCGGGACGGGCGGTCGCCCGCCCCGCCCGAAACCGCGGCACCTCAAGTCAGCTCTCCACGAGCCTGTGTGAGGTCGTGTCAGGCATCGGGGTCGAAGGAGATCCCCGACGGCATCGAATGCGCCAGTCCGTACGCGAAGTCCGCGTCCTTGATCTTGATGGTCGCGGCGCCGAAGTCGGCGTTCATGAGCTTGTCGCGGTAGCCGTCCGGGTAGCCGTTCCAGCCGACCAGCCGGGGGTAGAACCAGCCGCCGGTGGCGTTCTCCGGCGGCTCGTCGCCCGCGCTCGCGAAGCGGAAGCAGTGCGTGGAGGCGCCGTCCTTGTGGTAGACGACCTTGGGGTGGGTGCCGTCGAAGCGGATCGCCGAGCGGGCCGCGACCTGGTAGCCGGTGTGCTGTGACACCGACACGTACTGCACCTCGTTCCCGCTGATCCACACCACGACGTGCTCCCAGTCGTGGGTGTGCCCGATGGCCGCCGGGCCCAGTGTGGCCTGGTCCTTCTCGAAGTAGCTGGCGTACATCACCGCGCACCAGCCGTTGTTGCACTTCTCCCGTGAGTAGGTGTTGGCACTGGCCAGCTGCGCGTAGTCGTGGCAGTGGCCGTTGACGTCGCCGCCCAGTTTCAGGCCGGGGTTGAGGGTGCCGTCCGCGCCGATGGCGGCCGTCGCGTAGCAGCCGTCCTTGTCGTAGTCGTAGGCGGGCGAGAACGTCTGCTCCAGGCCGTCCGCGTTCTGCGGGAGCTGTTGCAGAACGCTCGCGCCGGCGGGGGCGGGGAGGGCGACGACCAGCGCAAGTGCGCCGAGGGCAGAGGCGAGTGCGGTGCGAAGCACACCGGCTCCTTCGGTGGGGGGTGCGGGGGACGGAAGTCGCCCCGAGCTGATTGCTGAGCAGATTCTCGCTTCCTGGGGCTTGCTTGCGGCGTCAACTTATCAGTTAAATCAAGTCGTGAACTAAGGCTGAGCCGCTTCCAGTTCACGTTTCCGGCACCCGCACGCCACTTCACCCACCCCACTCTCAGGGAAACATGGCATGAGACTCAGATCCCTGGGTGTTGCGCTGGCCGCCACGGCGGCGCTCATCACCCTTCCGGCGGTGCAACACCCGGCCGCCGCGGCAGACTTGCCGCTCTCGCAAGGCAGAACGGCCACCGCCTCCTCGACCGAGAACGGCGGCACCCCGGCCGCCGACGCGGTGGACGGCAACACCGCGACCCGCTGGTCCTCCGCCGCGAGCGACGACCAGTGGCTCCAGGTGGACCTCGGCTCCTCGGCGACCGTCACCCAGGTCGTGCTCAACTGGGAGACCGCGTACGGCAAGGACTACAAGCTCCAGATCTCCGCGGACGGCAGCACCTGGACCGACCTGAAGTCCGTCACCGGCGGGGACGGCGGCATCGACACCGTCGACGTCTCCGGCACCGGCCGCTACGTGCGGATGCAGGGCGTCCACCGGGCCACCCAGTACGGCTACTCCCTCTGGGAGTTCCAGGTCTACGGCACCGCGGGCGGCTCGACCGGCTCCTGCGACACCGCCAACGCCGCCAAGGGGAAGACCGCCACCGCCTCGTCCACGGAGAACGCCGGCACCCCCGCCTCCGCCGCCTTCGACGGCGACACCGGCACCCGCTGGTCCAGCGCGGCCTCCGACCCGCAGTGGGTCCAGGTCGACCTCGGCTCGGTGCAGAGCCTGTGCAAGGTCGACCTCAACTGGGAGGCGGCGTACGCCAAGGAGTTCCAGATCCAGTCGTCCACCGACGGCCAGACCTGGACCACGCTCAAGAGCGTGACCGGCGGCACCGGCGGCTCGACGTCGTACGACGTCAGTGGCTCCGGCCGGTACGTGCGCATCAACGGCACCGTCCGCGCCACCCAGTACGGCTACTCGCTGTGGGAGGTGGGCGTCCACACCGGCACGGGCTCCACCACCGGACCCATCCAGGGCGGCGGCGACCTCGGCCCCAACGTCATCGTCGTCGACCCGTCCACCCCGAACCTCCAGCAGAAGTTCGACGACGTCTTCTCGCAGCAGGAGTCGGCCCAGTTCGGCACCGGCCGCTACCAGTTCCTGATGAAGCCGGGGACGTACAACGGCATCAACGCCCAACTCGGCTTCTACACCTCGATCTCCGGCGCCGGGCTCAACCCCGACGACGTCAAGATCAACGGTGACATCACCGTCGACGCGGGCTGGTTCAACGGCAACGCCACGCAGAACTTCTGGCGTTCGGCCGAGAACCTCTCCCTCAACCCGGTCAGCGGCACCGACCGGTGGGCCGTCGCCCAGGCCGCGCCGTTCCGCCGCATCCACGTCACCGGCGGCCTCAACCTCGCCCCCAACGGCTACGGTTGGGCGTCCGGCGGCTACATCGCGGACTCCAAGATCGACGGCACCGTGGGCCCGTACTCCCAGCAGCAGTGGTACACCCGGGACAGCTCGGTCGGCGGCTGGACCAACGGCGTGTGGAACATGACCTTCAGCGGAGTCCAGGGCGCCCCGGCGACCAACTTCGACTCGGGCCCGTACACCACGCTGGACACCACGCCCGTCTCGCGGGAGAAGCCCTTCCTCTACCTCGACGGCAACGACTACAAGGTGTTCGTGCCCGCCAAGCGCACCAACGCCCGCGGAGTCTCCTGGCCCGCCAACACCGGCGGCACCTCGCTGCCGCTCAGCCAGTTCTACGTGGTCAAGCCCGGCGCCACCGCCGCAACCATCAACGCCGCCCTGGCCCAGGGCCTCAACCTGCTCTTCACCCCGGGCATCTACCACCTCGACCAGACCATCAACGTCACCCGCGCCGACACCGTGGTCCTCGGCCTCGGCTACGCGACTCTGGTGCCCGACAACGGCGTCGACGCGATGCATGTCGCCGACGTCGACGGCGTCCGGCTGGCCGGCTTCCTCATCGACGCCGGATCGACCAACTCCGACACCCTGCTCCAGATCGGCCAGGCCGGCTCCACCGCCGACCACTCGGCCGACCCGACCACCATGCAGGACGTGTTCGTCCGCATCGGCGGTGCGGGACCCGGCCTCGCCACCAACTCGGTCGTGGTCAACAGCAACAACGTCATCATCGACCACACCTGGCTGTGGCGCGCCGACCACGGCGACGGCGTCGGCTGGACGACCAACCGCGCCGACTACGGTCTGAAGGTCAACGGCAACAACGTCCTCGCCACCGGCCTGTTCGTCGAACACTTCAACAAGTACGACGTGCTGTGGTCGGGCGAGGGAGGCAAGACGATCTTCTTCCAGAACGAGAAGGCGTACGACGCCCCGAACGCGGCCGCCATCACCCATGACGGGATCGTCGGCTACGCGGCCTACAAGGTCGCCGACACCGTCTCCACGCACGAGGCATGGGGGCTGGGCAGTTACTGCAACTACACGTCCGACCCGACCATCGTGCAGGCCCAGGGGTTCCAGGTACCGGTCAAGTCGGGCATCAAGATGCACGACGTGCTGGTGATCTCCCTGGGCGGCAAGGGCCAGTACGCCCACGTCATCAATGACACGGGCGCACCGACCTCAGGGACGGACACCGTTCCCTCGAAGGTCACCTCGTTCCCCTGACGCGACCGCGCTCCGGGCCGGCCGCGGGCCGGCCCGGAGCGTGCGCGCAGGGGTGCCGCGGCGTTCGTCAGGAGGGCTTCGCGGCGGACACCGCGGTGGCCTTCACCGTGTTGTCGCACTCGGCGAAGACGCCGTCGTCCAGGGCGACCTGATGGGCGCCGGAGCCGGACAGACCGACCACCAGCGTCGGATACGTCACCGGCGTGGACCCCGACACGCAGTAGCCGTCGGCCTCGCCCTGGACCTGCACGAAGGTGAGCTTCACATACGCCTTGCCGCCCGGCGCCACCGTGACCGGTGACGCGGTGCCGGTGGGCGTGACCGCCAGCGGCTTGTTGTGCTGCGGGGAGCCGTTGCCCGCCCCGGCGACGGTGGGATGCCCCCGCAGCACACAGGCGGTGGCGGAGGCGTTCGTGAACTCGACGACCGCCGCGCCGGTGCCCGTGCCCGGCGGCCGGATCGCGGCCTGGTAGGCGCGCGCCTTCACGTCGTCCACCTTGCAGGTGCGGGTGGCGGGCGCGGCGGACGAGCCGGACCCGGACCCAGAGCCGGACCCGGACCCGGAGCCCGATCCCGACCCGGAGCCGGATCCCGAGCCGGACCCCGTGCCCGACGAGGCGCCCGAGCCCGAGGACGCGGTGCCGCCGGAGCCGGAGGGGGCCGAACTGCCCGTGCCGGAGCCCGGCGTGGAGGAGTCGGAGGCCGAGGTGCTCGCTGCCGGAGCCGAGCCGGTCGTGTCGTCGCCGGTCGTCCGGCAGCCGGTCATCGCCATGGCCGCCGCGGCCACGGCGACCGCCAGGCCGAGAGAGATGTGGCTGCCGCTTGCGTTGCGCATGTGCTTCCCCCGAGTTCGGATCGTACGAGCCCCGGCACGTTCGCCGGTCGCTCGCCGGGGTAGACAGCCGCGCCGCTTCCTGGGTTTCCGCTGTGCGGCTGCTGTGACAACCCGGTGACACGATCAGGTCGTGACCGGAACGCCCGCGCTGGTCAGGGAATGTCCACCGGCTCGTCCGCCTGGCGCAGCTCGGCCAACAACTCCCGCTGACCCACGAGGAGTTCGGTGAGAATGCGGCGCGCCGCGCGCAGCAGTTCGGCGACGTCCCCGCCGGCCAAGGCGTAGGTGACGGTGGAGCCCTCCCGGACCGAGACCACGATGCCCGACCTGCGCAGGACCGCCAGTTGCTGGGAGAGGTTGGAGGGCTCCACGTCGATCTCGGTCAGCAGGTCCCGAACGGGCACGGGCCCGTTCTGCAGGAGTTCCAGGACCCGGATGCGCACCGGGTGTCCGAGCATCCGGAAGAACTCGGCCTTTGCCTGGTAGAGGGGGACCCGCATGGTGAATCGCTCACTCCCTGCCGCTTGCATGGACGGGTGGTCGGCGGTGCGGCGGCCGGCGGTTGCCGCCACGGACATCGTCCTGCGCGCCGATCCTCCTGGCTGGGGGCCCCGCACACCCGTGGGATGTGCTGATCTGGAAGTCGCGAGATGAAAACTTCTGCAAGTCAAGGGTGTGCGTGGCCCCGGTGTCGAGCGTTGGGTCTAGACCTCGATCTCGGCCTCGACGCGGGCGAGTTGATGGCGTGCCATGGCGAGGTTGGACCTGGTCCGATCGAGCACGAGATAGAGGAACAGCCCGCTGCCCTGGCGGCCCCGCACGGGCCGGATCAGGTGGTACTGGCTCTCGAGGGTGATGAGGATGTCGTCGATGTCGGCCGCCAGACCGAGGTGCTCCATCGTGCGCAGCTTCGCCCGGACCACGTCGGTGTTGCCGGCCGCGGCCACGGACAGGTCGAGGTCCTTGCCGCCCCCGAGGGTGCCCAGCGCCATGCCGCTGCTGTAGTCGACGACGGCGGCGCCCAGGGCGCCGTCCATCGCGGTCATCATCTCCTTGAGCGAGACTTCCACGTTCGCCACGGTGTTTCTCCTGACTGTCTGACGGAATGCCTGCCGCACGGACCGGTGGTGCCCGATCCGCCTCGTGCCGTGAACCGTACGGAGCGCGTCCGCGGCCGGTGCCCCCGTTGCCAGGGACTGGCGCAAGGAAGTCCGGAGATCTCGATGTTGTGCGGGCTTTTGATCACCGAAGTTCGTCATCTGCGCGTCCGGGGTTCTGGCACCGTCACGAAGCGTCGTCGGTTGTGGTTGATGGTCTTGACAGCGTGCGCGTGGTTTCGCGACGTTTGAGCCCGCTGTTCGGCAGGGAATTGAGCGGCGCCGGGGGGCGCCGCAGGGGGGAGCGGTCGGCGATGCGTGATGTGGG